>JAJUJC010000001.1 GCA_029267335.1 Intestinibacillus massiliensis
GTTAGAGCGCCGGCCTGTCACGCCGGAGGTCGAGGGTTCAAGTCCCTTCCGAGTCGCCACATGCTGTTGTAGCTCAGTCGGTAGAGTACATCCTTGGTAAGGATGAGGTCACCGGTTCAATCCCGGTCAACAGCTCCAAGAGAAGAACCGTTAAACAGTCTTTAAAGATTGCTTAACGGTTCTTTTTGCGTTTTTTTTAAAGTACAATAAATTGCGCAAATTCCAAAAAGCATAAAAAGAGACATGATTTGCAGATCTCTGATCGAATGCAGTTGGGACACACCATTCTGAAAAGAAATTGAAAACCATGTCTGAGAAAATTGTACAGTTTAATGAGGAAAGGGACTGACGGGTACACACATGAAACATGATGTGTTCACATAGCTGTTCCGGCGTATAATCGCCGCCGCAGGTAGATACTTTGAGACGCGGAGGCTTAATACGATACCGCGGCGAGAAACGGCACTCACTTCATCCGAAGATACGATTTACGACATGGGATGACTATACCATCATGTCTATGGTGAAAAGTGGGTTGGAAATCAGTATTTTACCGGAGCTGATTTTACAGCGCAGTCCTTATCGAATTGTTACGAGGAAATGGGAGGTACCGGCTTTTCGACAAATCGGAATGGCGGTACGGGATGTGAAAACAGTGTCACACGAAGTCAGACGGTTTGAGGAATACTTGCCTGGCCGGCATTCCTGCGTGCAGGGCGTGCCGGCACAGCCGTGACACACCGATATACCTCGTTATGGTACAAGCGCACGCAGCACCGTATACAGCGCCAGTATGCAGGGCATGGTGACAGCGGACAATAGGGTCGAGACGGCGACGGCGCGGGTGCTGTAGAGATAATCGCTCTCGAACATTTGTGAAAAGGTTGCGGCAACGACAGCGACCGGGGTGGAAAACCCGATGAGCAGGATCGTGCGTGCGGCTTCATCCAAAGGAGAAATCAGTAGGAAGGGGATGGTAAGACAGGGGATGACCACAAGTCGGACAAGGGAGATCGACAGAATGCTGCGGTCACGCAGCGCGCGCAGCAGATCGGTTTGCGCCAGATAGCAACCGAGCAGCAGCATAGCGAGCGGGGTGTTGAGCGAACCTACATAACGCATTGCCTGATAGACGGGATCGGGGAGCTTCCACGGGGAGAGGAAAAGCAGTGTACCTGCGGCGAGAGCGATCGTACCGGGGTTGAGCAAAATAACACGCAGCCCGATGCGCCGGTCAGACGGTTTGCCGTTGCGCAGTTGGTGCACGCCATAGGTCCAGCTTAAAATAGCTGCGGCGACGATATGCGCCGAGCCTAAAAAGATACCGGTTTGTCCGAACATTGCTTCCAGAAGCGGGAGCGCCATGAACCCATCGTTGGAAAAGACAGCGCACATGCGTCGGCTGCCGTAATTCGGGTAGCGCTGCGAGCGATAGATGAGGTTCGCAAACAGAATGCCGATCAAAAACGTTATGAATGCACACAGCAGCATGCGAAAAAGCGTTCCGCCGAGAGCAGGATCGTATGCCCGCTGGAAAGACGAAATTAAAATGGCGGGTGCTACCACTTTTGCGAGCACCGAGGCGATTTGACGCGTTGCATGATCATCAAGCAGATGCAGCCGGTAGATGCTGTAACCGACTGCCATGAGCAGAAACATAATCAGAATTTGGGTTAGAATGGTTTGTATTTGTGCCAGCAAAAGAAAGCCTCCTGTCATACCGTGGAAAAAACGGCGTATCTTTTATCATGATACGGCGTGTTCGAGCGTGCGTCAAGTGAGAATGCGCAAACGATGTTCTGAAAGTACGTCCATTTTCATAGGCTTAGGACGAGAGGGGGGCATAACGAATGAAAAGAATCCTGTGCGCGCTGCTCAGCGCGATCATGCTAACCGGAGGCGCGGCGGCGCTGCCGGCGATGGGACCGCTTCATGCAAAGTCTGCGGCGCTTTATGATGCTTCAGGGAAAATGTTGTACGAATTTAACGCGGAAGAACGTTTGCAGCCTGCGTCTGTGACCAAAATCATGACGATGCTGCTCGCCATTGAGGCGGTCGACCGCGGTGACGTTGCACTGACCGATATGGTGACCGGCAGCGCCTATGCCGCGTCGATGGGCGGCACGCAGATCTGGCTCAAAGAGGGGGAACAACTGTCGCTCGACGAAATGATCAAAGCGATCGCAGTCGGGTCTGCCAACGACTGTGCGGTCGCGGTCGGCGAGCATTTGGCGGGAACGGAAGCTGCTTTTGTGGAAAAGATGAACAGCCGCGCGCAAGAGCTGGGCTGCACGGGCACGACCTTTGTCAACGCCAACGGTTTGGATGCCGGCGAACAAAAGACCATGACGACCGCGCGCGATCTTGCTCTCATTTCGGCGGAACTGCTCAAGCATCCCAAGATTTTGGACTACACAACGATCTGGATGGACAGCATTCGAGGGGGGCAGTTCCAGCTCGCCAACACCAATAAAATGCTGCGCAGCTATAAAGGTCTGATCGGGCTTAAGACCGGTTATATTTCGGAAGCGGGTTTTTGCATCTCCGCTGCGGCGCGGCGAGATAACATGACGCTGATCGCGACGGTCATGGCGGCGCCGACCAAGGAGGATCGCATGGCGGATGCGTCCGCGCTGCTCAATTACGGTTTTGCAAACTTTGTGAGCTACACTCCCGATCTAAGCGGACTGCCAAAGGCGCTGCCGGTCGATCTGGGCAAGGAGAAAACGGTTGCACTGGCAGCGGAGACTGCGGACAGCGTGACGATCGAAAAAGAGAAAGCGGGCGAGCTGGAGACCCGTATCAACGTGCCGGATCAGCTTTCTGCACCGGTCGTGCAGGGGCAGCGCGTGGGAGAGATCGTTATCGTATCGCATGGGGCAGAACTGATGAAGGTTCCCGTGACAGCGGCGCAGACCGTCGAACGCAAGAGTTTGTTCGGAATTTATACGGATTTCCTGCGTGCGGCGCTGATGAAGGGCGCATAAGGGACAGCCGAAAATTATTCATAAAAATGCTGCAGGAAATCAGCCGAAAATTATTGTAATTTTACGAATGCTATGGTAACATGATAGTAACCTCAAAGGTTGGGAGGAAAACAACATGGTAAAACTGATTATGGGCAGCACGGGTACGGGCAAGACAAAAAAGATTATTGATCTCGTCAACACCGCTGTCGCGGAAGAAAAGGGCAGTGTCGTTTGCATCGCAAAGGGCAACAAGCTGACGTTTGACATTTCTCACGACGCCAGACTGGTAGACGTCAGTGATTACATCGTCAATGGTTATGCGGGTCTGCTGGGCTTCCTGTCCGGCGTGCACGCAGGCAACTATGACATTTCGCAGTTCTTTATCGACAGCCTGTATAAGGTCGTGGATGACGACAAGCCGGAACATGCAGAAAAGTTCCTGAAGGAGCTCGACGCATTTGCAACCAAGCACAATGTCAAGTTCACTGTCGCGATCAGCGCGGAAGAGAGCGATGCCACCGAGGCAATGAAAAAGTATCTATAAAAATTTTGCCCGGTTTTCCGGTGCAAGAGGTGCAAGAGAAGACGGGTACAATCGCCAAGATTGTATCCGCCTTTTGTACATTTCAGAATGTTTCAGCCGAGATGACTAAAATAAATGAGGAAAATCTGCAAAAAAGTGTTTCCCTTTTTGGTTAAGTTCGGTATAATAGTAAAGACATATATGCGGCGCATAACGGCGGCGATCGCCCTCGCGGATACGCCTTGGATATGTCATCGCAAAACAAAGGATGGATTGCTCTTGAAACGAAAGACGCATTGGGCTGCTGCACTCCGGTATCTTGTGTACTTTACACAGTTCGGCTTGACCATGGTCACACCGCCGGTTCTATATACCTTTGCAGCGTGGTGGCTCCGCAACCGGTTCGATTTGGGCAACTGGGTCGTGATCGTCGGTATCCTCACGGGCATCGCGACAGCAGGCTTGAACCTATGGAAGTTCATGCAATTCACTGAGAAAAAAGCCAAAGAAAGCGAGCGTGAAAACAAACCATGACAGGTTTCCAAATCGTCCGCGAAGAGGCCGCCCATTTGGCAAAGGGCATGATGCCGCTGGCAGTAGTAGCGGGCGCCGTGCTTGCATTGTGCGGGCAGGCATCCTGGCGCATGGTGATAAGCCTTGCGTTTGGGACATGTTATGCCTGGGTTCTGTTCGTCCTGATGGGAAGGAATGTCGCGCGGTCGGTTACACTCCCGCCGGGACAGGCAGAAGCGTGCATGCGCAAAGGCTATGCACTGCGCTATGCGTTGACCGGTGTTGTCATTCTTGTGGTTCTCAAGCTGCCGTTCTTCCATCCTTTGGCAGCCATCCTGCCGCTGTTTTTCCCTAAGCTCGTGCTGCTGTTTGGCAGCGCATTCCAAAGGAAAGGAGGGAAAACGAGTGGGTGAGATAGTAATCAACGGTCCAAAAATTCTATACGAGATCCCGCTGTTCGGCGGTCTGCCAATCACGGAGACCATGCGAAATGCATGGATCGTGATGGGATTCATTCTGATCTTGTGTCTGGTATTGACACAAGGCATGAAAAAGATCCCGACCGGTAAGCAAACGATCGCGGAAAAAGCGGTTCTCGCGGTGGACAAGCTGGTCGATCAGACTATGGGACCGGATTGCCGTCACTATGCACCGTATATCGCGACGCTGCTGATGTTTTCGTTCTGCGGCAGCCTTGCATCGCTGTTCTTCATGCGTCCGGTCACGGGCGACCTGAATACGACGCTCGGATGGGCGCTGATGACCTTCGTACTGATTACCTACAACAACATCAAGTACAAGGGTATCGGCGGTTATCTCAAGGGCTTCGTGCAGCCGATCTTCGTCATGGCGCCGCTCAACGTGCTCAGTGAGATTGCAACGCCGGTTTCGATGTCGTTCCGTCACTTCGGCAACATCGCGGGCGGTCTGGTCATCACAACGCTGCTCATGGGTGCGCTCAAGGCGCTCAGCGGCTTTGTGGTCGGCTTCTTGCCGGTGCCGCTGCTGCAAATCGGTATCCCCGGCGTCCTGTCGTTGTATTTCGACATCTTCACCTCTGCGATGCAAGCATTCATTTTCAGCATGCTGACGATGTCTTATGTCGGCAACGCACGATCGGCGGATTAAATTCCGCATCCCCACAATCTATTTTCAGAAGAATTTAGGAGGAAATGACTATGAATCCCAAGGCATTTGTATTAGGTATGTCCGCTCTTGGCGCAGGCATGGCGATGATCGCCGGCCTTGGCCCTGGTATTGGCGAAGGTTACACCGCAGGTCAGGCGTGCGCCGCGATCGGCCGTCAGCCGGAAGCGCAGGCAGACATCACTCGTACCATGATCCTCGGTATCGCAATGGCGGAGTCCACCGGTATTTACGCGCTGGTCATCGCGCTGATTCTGCTGTTCGCCAACCCGTTTAAGAATATCGAATACTAAGAAAACCATATTTTAACGGGAAGGAGGGCAAAGCTGTGATGCATTCTTTTTTGGGACTGGGCGTACTTGCCGCGCAGGGCGCGCAGGAAGCGACGGCTGCAGCGACGCAGTCCTTCGTCGGGTTTAGTCCCTGGGAACTCCTCGTGACGATCTGCAACACGCTCATCACGTTCCTCATTATCAGAAAGTTCCTGTTCAAGCCGGTCCACAAAATGATGGCGGCACGCGAGGAAGAGGTCCGTGCAATGTATGCCGACGCCGAGCGCAGCCAGACCGAGGCAGACAGCCTGCGCACCGAATACACCGCGCGCCTGTCCAAAGCGAAGGAAGAAGCGGCGGAGATCACGCGCAGCGCAACGCACCGGGCAACCGTGCGTTCGGAGGAGATTCTGAAGGACGCGACCAAGCAGGCTGCCGAAATGGTGCACAAGGCGGAGACTTCGATCGAGCAGGAACGTAAAAAGACCATGAACGAGCTCAAAAACGAGATCGGTGGTCTGTCGGTCATGATCGCGGCGAAGGTCGTCGAAAAGGACATCAACGAAGCCGATCACAAGCGCCTGATCGAAGACTTCATCGACAAGGTGGGGTGAGATTGAATGGCGACGATTGTCAACGAGCGCTATGCGATTTCGCTCTATGAGGTCGCACAGGAAGAGGGAAGCATCCCGGGAATGCTCGAGGAGTTGACCGCAATCGTACAGGTCGCGCGGGAAACACCTGCATTTTTGAAGATGCTGCAAACGCCGTCGATCGCGCTCGAGGATAAGAAAAAAGTCCTCATGCAGACCTTTGGCGGCAAGATCAATCCTTATCTGCTCAATTTCCTCATGCTCATCACCGAGAAGGGCCGCATCGGCGGTCTGCTCGAGATGCAGGAGGCATACAAGCAGCGCTATTACGACGAGCAGGGAATCTGCGAGGTGCTTGCGACCACGGCAGTGCCCATGGACGAAGCATTGACAGAGAAACTGCGCGTCAAGCTGGAAAAAATCACAGGCAAAACCGTCATTTTGCTCACGAAGGTCGATGCGTCCATTCTGGGCGGCGTCGTGCTCAAACTGGGCAACGAGCAGATCGACACCAGCGTCAAGGCGAAGCTGAACGAGCTGGCAGGCAAGATGACACAAATTATTGCGTAAGGAAGTAGGTGACTTCATGGAATTACGCCCGGAGGAAATCAGTACAATTCTCAAACAGCAGATCAAGGACTACCAGAGCCAAATCAAGCAGACCAATGTCGGTACTGTTATGGAGGTTGGCGACGGTATTGCCAAGATCTACGGCCTTGAGGATTGTATGGCCGGCGAGCTTTTGGAGTTCGACGGCGGCGTATATGGCATGGCACAAAACCTCGAGGAGGATTATGTCGGTGCCGTCCTGCTCGGTTCCGATTGGAACATCCGCGAGGGCGACACAGTCAAGCGCACACAGCGCATTGTAGAGGTTCCGGTCGGTGAGGCAATGCTCGGCCGCGTCGTAGACGCGCTCGGCCAGCCGATCGACGGCAAGGGTCCGATCGCAACGACCGAGACCCGCCCGATTGAAATGCCCGCCCCCGGCATCATCGAACGCGTACCGGTCAATGTGCCGCTGCAAACCGGTATCAAGGCGATCGACTCGATGATCCCGATCGGCCGCGGTCAGCGTGAGCTGATCATCGGCGACCGTCAGACGGGTAAAACCGCGATCTGTCTGGATACGATCATCAACCAAAAGGGCAACGGCGTGCTCTGCGTCTATGTCGCGATCGGTCAGAAGCGTTCGACCGTTGCACAGGTTGCGGAAACGCTCGCGCAGAACGGTGCGCTCGATTACACGATCATCGTTGCGGCGACCGCATCGGAATCCGCACCGCTCCAGTATATCGCGCCTTATGCGGGCTGCTCGATGGGTGAGTACTTCATGCACAAGGGCAAGGACGTGCTCGTGATTTATGACGACCTGTCCAAGCACGCAGTCGCTTATCGTGCAATTTCTCTGCTGCTCCATCGTCCGCCAGGACGTGAAGCATACCCCGGCGATGTATTCTATCTCCATTCCCGCCTTCTTGAACGCGCTGCGAACATCAAGGACGGCGGCAGCCTGACTGCACTTCCGATCATCGAGACGCAGGCGGGCGATGTTGCGGCATATATCCCGACCAACGTCATCTCCATCACGGACGGTCAGATCTTCCTCGAGACCGAGCTGTTCAACGCCGGCATCCGTCCTGCGGTCAACCCCGGTATTTCGGTATCGCGTGTCGGCGGTAACGCACAGATCAAGGCGATGAAGAAGGTCGCGGGCACGCTTAAACTCGCTTACTCGCAGTATCGTGAGTTACAGTCTTTCTCGCAGTTCGGCTCCGACCTTGACGAGGACACCAAGAAGCGTCTGGCACAGGGCGAGCGCATCGTAGAGGTGCTCAAGCAGCCGCAGAACAGCCCGATCCCGGTCGAGAAGCAGGTCATCATGATCTATGCGGTCATTTCCGGTCTGCTGATGGAGATTCCGGTCGCAAAGATCGGCGAGTTCGAGCGCGAGCTGTTCGAGTATATCGATATGACCTACGGCGACATCCCGCAGACCATCCGTGCGACCGGCAAGCTCGACGACGACATCAAGACCAAGCTGCACAGTGCCATCATCGAGTTCAGAGACAAGTTCCTGAACGAGAGATAATCCTCCCTGAGGGTTCACACAAACAGAAAGGGAGGTGGCGCCACATGGCGAATATGAAGCAGATCCGGCGCCGCATCAAGAGCGTCCAGTCCACGATGCAGATCACCAAGGCAATGGAACTGGTCGCGTCGAGCAAGGTGCGTCGCGCCAAGGAGCGTGTCGAGCGGTCAAGGCCGTATTTTGATACGCTGTACGAAACGATCTCCCGCATTGCGGCGGAAAATCACGAAAACGGTTCGGTGTATACCCGCGCACGCGAAGTCAAGAACAGTCTGTTCCTTGTCATCGCGGGCGATCGCGGGCTTGCCGGCGGATACAACGCGAATATTTTCAAGCTTGCAGCCGCGCAGATGAAGGGTAAGACCGCTTCGGTCATCACAATCGGCAAGAAAGCGCAGGAGCATTACGCAAAGCGTGATGTACGCGTGATCGAGGACTATCCGGGCATCGCGGAAACCATGCGTATCTCGGATACCCATGCGATCGTCGGTCAGTATCTCAAGCTGTTCCAGCAGGGCGAGGTCGACGAGGTGTTCCTGTGCTATACGCAGTATCTGTCTCCGATGGCGCAGGAAGCGCGCTGCATTCAGCTTTTGCCCGTCAATTTCGGACAAAAGCCCGCAGCGCAGCAGTCTACGGGCAGCCGTGTGCTGACCGAGTACGATCCCTCGCCCGAAGCCGTATTCGACGCGATCATTCCGGAGTATCTCAACGGTGTGCTGTATGGCGCGGTGGTCGAGTCCTACGCTTCGGAGCAGAGCGCACGCCGCATGGCGATGGAGGCTGCATCCGACAACGCCGGCGAAATGATCGAAACGCTCAATCTTTCCTACAATCGTGCGCGTCAGGCGTCGATCACGCAGGAGATCACAGAAATTGTCGCAGGCAGCGGCGCTGTCGGCGGCGCGTAACTTTCGCGGAACGCCGCGAAAACCAACCAAGAATCAGGGCCGATCCAACGCGTGTTTGCGCACGCGGCGGGCGGCTCAGAGGGAGTTTTGCCAATGAATGAGCAGAATCTTGGTACAGTTGTCCAGATCATTGGACCTGTACTCGACATTAAATTTGCTGCGGATGCGCTGCCTAAGCTCCTGAACGCGATCACGATCGACAATCATGGAAACACGATCACTGTCGAGGTCGCGCAGCACGTTGGCGAGGATACGGTGCGCTGCATCGCAATGCAGTCGACCGACGGTCTGGTGCGCGGCATGAAGGCCGTCGATACCGGTTCGTCCATCACCGTGCCGGTCGGCAACGCAAACTTAGGACGTATCTTTAACCTGCTCGGTGAGCCGGTCGACCAGAAGCCGCCCGTTGATACGGAAGAGCGCTGGCCGATCCATCGGGAAGCACCGGCTTACGAGGAGCAGGAATCCACCACCGCGATTTTGGAGACCGGCATCAAGGTCGTTGACCTGGTTGCTCCGTTTGCAAAGGGCGGTAAGGTAGGTCTGTTCGGTGGTGCGGGCGTCGGTAAGACGGTCATCATCATGGAGCTGATCAACAACATCGCAAAGCAGCACGGCGGTATTTCGGTATTTACCGGCGTTGGCGAGCGCACGCGCGAAGGCAACGACCTGTATAACGAAATGCAGGAATCCGGCGTTATCGACAAGACCGTACTGGTCTACGGTCAGATGAACGAGCCGCCCGGAGCGCGTATGCGCGTCGGTCTGTCCGGTCTGACGATGGCGGAGTACTTCCGCGACCGTGAGGGTCAGGATGTGCTGCTGTTTATCGACAACATTTTCCGCTTCACGCAGGCGGGCTCTGAGGTTTCCGCGCTGCTCGGACGTATGCCGTCCGCAGTCGGTTATCAGCCCACGTTGGCAACCGAAATGGGCGCGCTGCAGGAGCGTATCACCTCGACCAAGCGCGGCTCGATCACCTCGGTGCAGGCGGTTTACGTCCCTGCGGACGACCTGACCGACCCCGCGCCGGCGACGACGTTCTCGCATCTGGATGCAAAGGTCGTTCTGTCGCGTGAGATCGCGTCGATGGGCATTTATCCGGCGGTTGATCCGCTGGACTCCAGCTCGCGTATCCTTTCGGCTGACATCGTCGGCGTCGATCATTATGAGGTCGCGCGTGCGGTCCAGTCGATCCTTCAGAAGTATAAGGATTTGCAGGACATCATCGCGATCCTCGGTATGGACGAGCTGTCCGACGAGGACAAGATGACGGTCGCGCGTGCGCGTAAGATCCAGAACTTCCTGTCGCAGCCGTTCCATGTTGCGGAGCAGTTCACCGGTATGACAGGCAAGTATGTACCGCTCAAGGAGACCATTCGCGGTTTCCGCGAGATTCTGGACGGCAAGCACGACGATTTGCCCGAATCTGCGTTCCTGTTTGCAGGTAGCATCGACGAGGTAGTGGAAAAAGCCAAGAAGGGAGAGTAGTCTATGTCTACTTTTCATCTCAAGGTGGTCACTGCCGACCGCATGTTCTTTGACGGCGAGGCAGATCGCATCGTTGTGCGCACGACACAGGGCGATGTGGGCATTTTGCCGAATCATATTCCTTATGTCGCGGCGCTCGGCATCGGGGGACTGACGATCTTCACGAACGGCAGCAGCCGTGTTGCGGCGATCGCAGGCGGCTTCGTCCAGACCGATAAGCAGGGTACGACCGTACTGGCGCGTACCTGCGAATGGGCGGATGAAATCGATATTAACCGCGCCCGCGAAGCGGCAGAGCGTGCCAAGGAGTTGCTTCATCAGCAGCTCAGCGAGCACGAGCAGGATATTGCGGACATCAAGCTGAAAAAGGCGATCAACCGCATCCGTATCGCAGGAGAATAAAAAAACAGGCTGCCCTTTGGAAAAAGGGCAGCCTGTTTTTGCATATCCGGTTTGAAAGTGTGTGTAAAATGTGCTATGCTAAAGCGCGGGGTGATACAATGGATCAAATTGGAACGATTGACAGTCAGGAGACGCGCGAGGAATGCCGCATCCCGCGGCATGAACGGCTTCATATCGGCATGTGCCTTGCACTTGTCGGCGGCTTTCTGGATATTTACACCTACCTTTTGCGCGGGGAAGTGTTTGCCAACGCCCAAACCGGCAATATGGTCCTTATGAGCTTAGCGTGCGCGCGCGGCGAGTGGCACAAGGCGCTATATTATCTTGTGCCGATCTGCACGTTTGCACTCGGCGTCTTGGTGACAGAACATCTCAAGCGGCGCAGTGTGGTATCGTGGCAACGGTTTGTGCTGCTGCTCGAAGCGTTCATCCTGTTTTTGATCGGTTGGTGTCCGCAAACAGTACCCAATATCGCGGTCAATGCAACCGTTTCATTCGTGTGCTCGATGCAAGTCAACAGCTTTCGCCGCGTTTTTGGCACGCCCTATGCCACGACGATGTGTACAGGTAATCTGCGTTCGGCATCAGAACAGTTGTTTTTGTTCTGGAGAGAACACGACCGCGCGGCGGGCGTGAAATTCGTGCGTTATTTCACGGTGATCGCGTGCTTTTGTGCAGGTGCTGCGCTTGGCGGCGTACTGTGCAAGGTTGTTGGCGTGCGTGCCGTTTGGTGCTGTGTAGGCATGCTGCTCGTGGTGTCGTATCTGCTGCATCGCGACGCAAAATGCGTGCGCTAAAAAATATTTTGGATGGACGGACGCTCCATCTCCGGAATATGTGCGAGCATGCCTTGCAGTTCGCGCGAGTGCAGGCGGTACTCCGCCCATTCGCCATCGTGCATGCTCTGCACCGCACGCAGGAAGAGGTTTTGGATTTCGTCCAGTTCATCGTGACGCACCAATGCACCCAACAGCGGTTGGCGGCTGCGCCAAAGCTGGTAGGCTTCGAGCAGATCTGCGTAAGCGGTATCTTGTTCCTCGGCATCGAGCAGCGCATCTGCCTGCGCAACGTGATCGCTGACTTCTTGTGACAGAAGGTCGAGCTTTTGATAGCCCCAGAAGCAGCCGCCGATCAGGACGAGCAGCAGAATTACCGCGACGATCATTCGTTTCATGCGCGCGCCTCCTTTGCCTGAATAAAGACGTTTCCGCAGTCGTCAAGCGTCATCAAAAAGACCTCGCGAATTTCGTGTAGCCCCGCTTTTTTGACCTGATGCAGAATGTCCTCCTGCGTTTTGTTGAGCAGTGTGAGGTTGCGCTCGATCAGCCTGCCATCGTTGACGATAATGAGCGGCACGCCGCTGTCCTGCGGGCTGACTTTCATAAGCTCGGCAGTGACGGGACGATACCGCGTTTGCAGCACATAGCTGAGCTTTCCACTCGGCTCGATGATACCGTACTTGATGTCGCTGATGGACTCGACGTTGCTCTGGCGCAGAGCCTCGAGCACCTCGTCGACCGTGACACGCATTTGCTGCATTTTTTTGCGGTCAAGTTTGCCGCTTCGGATGATGACCGCGGGATGACCGTTGAGCAGACGGCGCAGCGTGATGCTTTTGAGACATACAAACGATACCAGGATCTCGAGGGCGATGAGCGTGACGATCGGGATCACGCCCGCGAGCAGCGGCGTCCCCAAGTCCTGCATGGGCACCGCTGCGAGTTCACTGACCAGGATCGTGATGACCAGTTCGCTCGGCTCAAGCTCTCCGATCTGCCGCTTTCCCATGAGCCGCAGTGCGATAATGACGCAAAAATAGAGCAAAAGTGTACGAATAAAGGAAATAGACATACAAAAACCCCTTAAAACGTTCTTACGGATAGCTTGCCCAATGTCACGCAAAAGCATGCATTCAAAAATTTTGCTCTGCTAAAGCCAAAAAACGAAAAAAGATGTTGACTTTTGAGGGTAGGATACTTATAATATAAACCAACATCAACAAATGCAATGACCGGGAAAAGTAGCGTCCTGAATTTACACAGAGAGCCGTCGGCTGGTGTAAGACGGTAGAGGACGGAAAGTGCGAAAGTCTCCCCGAGAGCAGTTGGCTGAAGGGCAATAATGCTTGTGTAGGCTGAAACGGTCGACCTCCGTTATGTGGTCTCGTGTTCGATTGATTTCGGATGTGGCTGAGTGGTCGCCTTTGGCGGCAATTAAGAGTGGTACCGCAGAGAATGTAAAGTCTTTGTCTCTTATCTATGGGAGGCGAGGGCTTTTTTTATTATCTTTGTGCAAAAAGAGTGAAAAGGGTGATGATATGCAGCGAAATGGTTCGGAAATTTTGATCGATGTTTTGGTGGAACAGGGTGTTGATACCATTTTTGGTTATCCCGGTGGTTCGGTTCTGAACATTTATGATGCGCTGTATAAGAACAGTGACCGGATCCGTCATATTATTACAGCACATGAACAGGGCGCTGCGCACGCGGCGGACGGGTATGCCCGTGCAACAGGCAAGACAGGCGTCTGTCTTGCAACGAGTGGTCCGGGCGCAACCAATCTTGTCACAGGTATTGCGACCGCATACATGGACTCGATTCCGATGGTCGCGATTACCGGCAATGTGGGTACCCCACTGATTGGGAAGGACTCTTTCCAGGAAGTCTATATCGCCGGTATCACCATGCCCATTACCAAGCACAATTTCGTGGTACGCCGCGTGGAGGAACTGGCGGATGTGCTCCGCGACGCGTTCCGGATTGCAAATACTGGACGCCCGGGACCCGTGCTCGTCGACATCCCCAAGGATGTGACCGCGGCGATGTACGAATACACGCCCAAGCCGGTGGCGAACACGACGCAGGAATACGACCTTTCCGCAGAGACACTGGAAGAAGTGGCGGCGATCATCAATCGCGCAGAGCGTCCGGTCATTTATTTCGGCGGCGGCGTGCAGACCGCGGGCGCTTCGGAAGCGCTGCTCGCGTTCATGCAGAAGGCGCAGATCCCCGCGTCAAGCACGATGATGGCGCTTGGAGTGCTGCGCGCAGACGAGCCGCTCAACCTCGGACTCATTGGCATGCACGGTCTGGTATCCGCCGACCGCGCCGTTGACGAGGCGGATGTACTGATTACCATCGGCGCACGTTTTTCGGATCGCGTTGCGACCAATCCAAGCCGCTTCGCGACCCGCGCGAAGATCATCCATGTGGATATTGATGCGGCGGAAATTAACAAAAATATCGCGATCGACTATCCGGTCGTGTCCGATGCCAAGACCTTTTTGGAAGGTATCCTACCATACCTCAAGAAGACCGAGCATCCGCAGTGGATGCGACAGATCGAGGTGTGGCGTTCTCGTCTGGACTACCGTCCGCACGACAGCGAAACCAGTCTTAAGCCACATCGGATTATGGATATTATCGTCAAAACGACGGATGAAAATACGATTATCGCGACCGATGTCGGTCAGCACCAGATGTGGGCGGCACAGTATTGCAAGCGTAATCATCCGCATCTGTTTGTTTCCTCCGGAGGTCTGGGCACCATGGGCTTTGGATATGGCGCAGCGATCGGCGCACAGATCGCATGCCCCGATCAGCACGTCATCCATGTGACGGGCGACGGCAGCTTCCATATGAACCTTAACGAGCTGTGCACCTCGGTTACTTATCATCTGCCCATCATTACGGTCATCATGAACAATCAGGTGCTTGGCATGGTGCGCCAGTGGCAGACGATTTTCTACAGCAAGCGCTATTCCTCGACCACACTCGAGCGCAAGACAGATTATGTCAAGCTGGCGGAAGCATTTGGCGCGACCGGACTGCGCTGCACAACGCCTGCGGAATTTGAAGAGGCAATGCGGCACGCACTGACAGTGGGCGGGCCGGTAGTCATCGAATGTGAGATCGACCGCGACGAGCGCGTGCTGCCGATGATTCCGGCGGGCGGCTCAATCGAAAATGTCATTACGAACTAAGGAGGACGCTGCAAATGGATAAATATATCTTGTCTGTCATTGTACAGAACAATGCCGGCGTTCTGGCGCGTATATCCAGTTTGTTTGGTCGCCGCGGGTACAACATTGATTCACTGACGGTTTCGGCAACGACCAACCCCCGCATTTCCCGTATCACGATCGTCGTGACCGGTGATGATACCATTTTGGAGCAGATCATTAAGCAGGTCTCCAAACTCGAAGAGGCGATCAGTGTTGCACATCTGCATGAGGACGACGCGCATTGCCGCGAACTGGTCTTTGTCAAGATCTGTGAGCCGGATGGGGATACCCGCGAAAGCGCGCGCGAGGTCGCCGAGGTCTACGGCGCACACGTCGTACAGGCGAAGGACGACACCATGCTTCTGGAGCTGACCGAAGTACCCAGCCGCATCGACGCGTTCCTTTCGGTGATCGCAAATTTCCACGTGGTCGAAACCTGCCGTTCGGGCGTTACAGCAATGAATTATTAAAGGACGGCATCGTCTGTCCCATAAAAAAAGTTTTCCAATTCACAATTTATATATAGCAATGGAGGAAATGAAAATGGTTAAGATGTTCTACGATTCGGACTGCAATCTCGGTATCCTCGACGGTAAGACCGTCGCCATCATCGGCTTCGGTTCGCAGGGTCACGCGCATGCGATGAACCTGCATGATTCCGGTGTGAAGGTCGTTGTCGGTCTGCGCCCGGGCTCCCAGCATGAGAAGAAAGCAAAGGACTACGGTCTGACCGTCATGTCCCCGGCTGAGGCTGCCAAGGCGGGCGACATCATCATGATGCTGACGCCGGATGAGAAGCAGGCAGATATCTATAAGGAAGTTGTCGAGCCGAATCTCGAGGCGGGCAACGTGCTGGCTTTTGCGCACGGCTTCAACATCCACTTTAAGCAGATCGTTCCGCCGGCAGACGTCGATGTCATTATGATCGCACCGAAGGGCCCGGGACATACGGTTCGCTCCCAGTATGTCGAAGGTCACGGCGTTCCGGATCTGGTTTGCGTTCATCAGGATGCTTCTGGTAAGGCAATGGAGATCGCACTTGCATATGCTGCCGGCATCGGCGGCGGCCGTGCGGGTATCCTTGAGTCTACCTTCCGCACCGAGACCGAGACCGATCTGTTCGGTGAGCAGGCAGTGCTGTGCGGCGGTGTTTGCGAGCTCATGAAAGCAGGCTTCGAGACACTGGTCGAGGCAGGCTATGCACCGGAGAATGCATACTTCGAGTGCATTCACGAGATGAAGCTCATCGTTGACCTCATCAATGAGGGCGGCTTTGCGAAGATGCGTTACTCGATCTCCGACACCGCAGAGTATGGCGACTATCGCACCGGCAAGCGCATCATCACCGAGGAGACCCGCAAGGAAATGAAGCAGATCCTGCGCGAGATCCAGGACGGCACCTTTGCATCCGAGTGGATTCAGGAGAACCGTGCTGGCGGCCGTGCGAAGTTCCTTGCGACCCGTCAGCTCGAGGCAGAGACCGAGCTCGAAGAGACCGGTAAGAGACTGCGCGGCATGATGAGCTGGCTTAAAAAGTAAGATTTTCCCGCGTATCACACCCGAACGGGCGGACGGTTTGATCGCCGTTCGCCCGTTTTGGATTCCAAAAGGAGGAATTTCCATGTCCAAAAGAAGTGATAATATCACCGCCGGCGCAGAGCGTATGCCCAATCGATCACTCCTGCGTGCATGCGGTCTGACCGATGAAGAACTTAGCCGTCCCATCATCGGTGTCGTTTCCGCCCATTCGGAAATCATCCCGGGACACATCAATCTGGATAAAATTGCGGATGCTGCAAAGGCAGGCGTGCGCATGGCAGGCGGTACGCCGGTCATGGTGCCCGCGATCGGCGTATGCGACGGCATTGCGATGGGACACATCGGCATGAAATATTCGCTGCCGTCGCGTGAACTCATTGCCGACAGCGTGGAAACACTGGCGCAGGCACATCAATTTGATGGTCTGGTGCTGATTCCCAACTGTGACAAGATCGTGCCCGGCATGATGATGGCAGCGGCGCGTCTCAACATTCCGTCCATCGTCATTTCCGGCGGACCGATGCTTGCTGGCCACTACAATGGCGAGGAAATCTCGCTGTCCAAGACGTTTGAGACCGTAGGTGCGTACAAGGCGGGGCTGATCGACGACGCAAAGCTGATGGAATGCGAACTGGGTTCGTGCCCGGGCTGCGGCTCGTGCTCTGGTATGTACACCGCAAATTCCATGAACTGTCTGGCGGAGGCCATCGGCATGGCGCTGCCGGGCAACGGCACCATCCCCGCAGTACACGCGGCGCGTATCCAACTTGCCAAGCATGCGGGCATGAAGATTCTCGAGCTTGTTGCAAAGGATGTCAAGCCGCGCGACATTCTGACGACAGCAGCGTTCCGCAATGCGTTGACCTGTGAAATGGCGATCGGCTGCTCGACGAATTCTGTGCTGCATCTGCTTGCGCTCGCGCATGAGGCAGGCGTGGACCTCGATCTGAGCATGCTCAACGAACTGTCCGGAAAAGTACCAAATATCTGCCATCTTGCACCGGCAGGTCCGCATCATATCGAAGAATTGTATATGGCAGGCGGCGTGCCTGCCATCATGAAGGAACTGACGAAGTGCGATTTCCTTGATCTCACGCTGCCGACCGTGACCGGAAAAACCGTGGGAGAAAATCTGGAAGGCGTGGTCAATCGCAATGAGCATGTTATCCGTCCCCTCGAAAATCCGTATTCCCAGACCGGCGGCATCGCTGTGCTGTGGGGTAATATCGCGAAAAACGGCTGCGTTGTCAAGCGCTCTGCGGTCGCGCCCGAGATGATGGTGCACGAAGGCCCGGCGCGTGTATTCGACAGCGAGGATGACGCGATCACGGCAATTTACGGCGGCAAGATCCATAAGGGTGATGTGGTCGTCATCCGCTATGAAGGGCCCAAGGGCGGTCCCGGCATGCGCGAGATGCTCAACCCCACCTCCGCGCTTGCGGGCATGGAGCTTGATCGAGACTGCGCACTGATTACGGACGGTCGCTTCTCCGGCGCATCACGCGGCGCTTCGATCGGTCATGTTTCGCCGGAGGCGGCTTCGGGCGGCGAAATCGGACTCATCGAAGAGGGAGACCTCATCGCGATCGACATTCCGAATAGCAGCGTGAACGTGCGTGTGTCCGACGAGGAGCTGTCGGCACGCCGTGCGCGCTTTGTGCCCCGCGAACCGAAGATCAAGACCGGCTGGCTGTCCCGCTATGCCCGTCTGGTTTCCTCTGCCGACAAGGGCGCGGTATTGGAATAAACGTACAAGACCCGAAGCGCCGTAAGGTGCTTCGGGTTTTCTGCGCTTGTGATCGCTGCGAAGGTCTGTTATAATAAAAGTACTGAATAAAAAAGGATGGATTACGATCATGCTGACTGCGGCAAAGAAAAATTTTATCGAATTTATGATGGCGGCGGATGTGCTGCGCTTCGGTGATTTTACGACCAAATCCGGACGTAAGACGCCCTATTTTGTCAACACCGGCAACTATCGCACCGGACTCCAAAACTCCAAACTGGGTGAGTTTTATGCCGCACTGATCAAGGAAACACTCGGCAGCGATTTCGATGCGATGTTTGGCCCTGCCTATAAGGGCATTCCGCTCGCGACCTCAACCGCGGGGGCACTCGCACGTCTGTACAACATCGACAAGCCGTTTTTCTTTAACCGCAAGGAGGCAAAGGATCACGGCGAGGGCGGCAGCATCGTCGGCTACAAGCCGCAGAACGGCGACCGTATCATCATCATTGAGGATGTCATCACGGCGGGCACGGCGATTCGTGAGACCATGCCGGTGCTGCAAGGCTGCGCCGATGTGCGCGTCACCGATATGTTCATTTCGGTAAACCGCTGTGAGGTAGGCACGACGCCGGGCAAGACCGCGGTCATGGAGGTCGGTGAAGAATTCGGCATCCGCGTCCACTCGCTGATCTCGGTGCAGGATATTCATGAATATCTCAAGGAACAGGGCGGTTATGAGCAGATACTGCCGCTGATGGAAGCATATATGCAGCAGTATTGCGTGCTGTAAAGGTTCATCCCCTTCGGGCAAGAAAGCCGGAGGGGATGCTTCTTTTTTGTATCCCATTCACATAAAGTATGGGGGAGGGATGCAAAATGGCGGAAATGCATGTCAAAAAAACATCCAAGCAGGTGCTGACACGCGGCGATCGCAAGTTGATCGCGTGCGTCTGTATCTTTGCTTTATCGGTTGCGCTCAAATATGCGGGTGGGACGGGCGCGCAAACCCTGCGTGAACAGGCGGCGCATTTGCTGCACGGCGGTACGGATACCAATGCGGTGATTGCGACCATTGGGCGCACGGTAGAAGATCAGGGACTCGCACAGGTCTTTGCCAAAAATGATGCGATCGCGTCCGTCTTTGCTGCGGTGAAAGAAAAAAAACACGCAGCGGAACCTGCTGCGCAGACGGCGGAACGGGAATCGACTACTGACACGGCACCGGCGGCGCAGGACACAGCAGATGCAGCGCAGCCGGTTTACGCGGAAAGCGGCTACAGCGAGGATCTGGAAGACCGCGCACAGACCATTTTCCCAAAACAGGCGGATTTAACCGCTTATACAATGGCTTTTGCACATGAAGCACCGGTCAAAGCGACACTCAGTTCCGATTTTGGTACGCGCACACACCCGATCAGCGGAAAGGTGAGCTATCATTTCGGGCTGGATCTCGCGGCGTCGAAAGGCACGCCGATTTTGTCCTTTGCAGAGGGAAAAGTACGTCAAACCGGTACGGGCAGCTATGGAAACTACTTGATCGTCGATCATGCCGACGGATTTTCCACACTGTATGCGCATTGCAGCCAGCTGATCGCAAAAAAAGGCGACACGGTAAAAGCGGGGCAGGAGATCGCACAGGTCGGCTCAACAGGCAATTCCACCGGAAACCATTTGCATTTTGAAATTTGGAGAGACGGAAAAGCCCTCAATCCGCACAACTATGTAGCGTACTGATGAGACGGATACGGGTATGCGATTCGTTCGTGCTGCTGCTGTCCGTGCTGTTTCTGGCAGATGAGCAGCACAATCTTTGGCTGTTTCTTTCCGCCGCAGGGCTGCATGAGGGCGGTCACTATGTCGCGCTGCGTTGTGCAGGCGGCACGCTGATTGACCTGCGGTTGACTGCGGCGGGCGCGGTCATGCGGTATCGGCTGTGCGACAGCAGCATACGGCGCATCATCATCGCGCTCGCAGGGCCTCTCGCCAATGTGCTCACTGCAATGGTGGCAGCACATGTGGGCGCTTATCCCTTTGCCGGTGCCAATGTGATTCTGGGCGTGTTCAATTTGCTGCCCATCCTGCCGCTTGACGGAGGGACGGTGCTATGCTGTCTGCTCGACCCGTTTGGACGTGTGGCAGAACAAATCTCGCTCTGTGCAGCGGCACTGCTTGGTGCGGCGGGAATCGTGTGCGCATGCAGCGGACACGGCTTGATGCCGCTTATGATGGCAGGGATTCTATTGGCACAGCAAAAAAACTTGCAAAAATGCGCAAAAAGAGATACAATAGTAGCGTATAGGAAGATCAACCGCAGAGTGTAAAGCGGGGTGAAGCCAGTGTTCACAGTTGGAGATCAAATCGTCCATCCGATGCATGGAGCGGGCGTCATTGAGAAAATCGTCGAACGCAGGATAGATGGCGTGACCGTCTACTACTATGCGCTGAAATTGACGCTTGACGATGTGATTCTGTTCGTTCCGGTCGACACGAGCGATGAAATCGGCTTGCGTCGTATTTGCACGGCACAGCAGGCGCGTGCGCTGCTTGACGAGCTGCCTGCGATCGTACGCGACGCGGATCAGTGTTGGAATCGGCGCTATCGCGAGAATATGCTGCGTATTCGCTCGGGTGATACCGAAGAAGTCGCCAAGGTGGTCAAAAACCTGCTCGTTCGGCAAAGCGAGCGGGGTCTGTCTACCGGTGAGAAAAAAATGCTCGGTTCTGCCAAGCGGATCTTGATTTCCGAACTGGCGTTGGCACTCCGACAGGAGCCTGCCGAAATCGAACACAGTCTTGATACGCGGCTCTGTCTGTAATGCAGCAGGGCTTTTTTGTTAGATCATGCAGGAGGCAACCCAAATATGTTTGGACTGGGCAAGCAGAAAAAAGAAAATGAGGGCACACCGGTTTGCGTTGTGATCCCGGCGGCGGGGTCGTCGCGCCGTATGGGCGGCGAGAATAAGCTCATGATGGAGTTGTGCGATATTCCGGTACTGGTACGCACGGTTTCAGCATTTGAACGCTGTGACTGCATCGACTGCATCGTGCTGACCTGCCGCGAGCAGGACATCCTTCCTTATGGCAGACTCATGCGTGCTTATGGCTTTGAAAAGGTCAAGCACATCGTGCGCGGCGGAAAAACGCGTACGGAATCGGTACTCGCAGGTGTTCGCGCGTGTCCGGAGCAGGCGCGTTTGGTTGCGGTGCATGATGGGGCGCGTCCCCTTGTCACGGAGGAGGTCATCCGCGAAGCCGTCACAGCGGCGGCGCAGTCCGGTGCGGCGGCACCGGTCGTACCGCTCAAGGACAGCATCAAGCGTGTGGAAAAGGGAAAAATCCTTGCAGATGTGCCGCGGGTCGCGATCGCAGCCGTCCAGACACCGCAGGTCTTTGCACGCGCGCTGCTGCTCGAGGCGCTTGAGGCGGCAGAGAAGTCCGGTCAGACCTTTACGGACGACTGTGCCGCGGTAGAAGCACTGGGTGCAGACGTGTGTGCGACAACTGGCAGTTACGAAAACATCAAAATCACGACGCCGGAGGACATCGCGGTCGGTGAGGCGATTTTGCGCAGGAGGGAAGAGCGCGAATGAGAATCGGGCATGGATATGATGTGCACAAGCTGGTCGAGGGACGGCGCTGCATCATCGGTGGCGTAGACATCCCGCACGAGACCGGCCTATTGGGGCACAGCGACGCGGATGTGCTGACGCATGCGGTTATGGACGCGCTGCTCGGCGCGGCGGCACTGGGCGATATTGGTAAGCTGTTCCCCGATACGGACACGCGTTTTGCGGACGCAGACAGCATTGCGCTGCTGCGGGAGGTCGCATATTGTCTGGATGAAAACGGATGGAAGCTCGGTAATCTGGACGCAACGATTTTGGCGCAGGCACCGAAGATGGCACCGCATATTGCGAAAATGCGTGAAAATCTTGCGCAGGCACTCGGCGTTACGGTAGACTGCGTCAGCGTGAAGGCAACGACCGAAGAGGGCTTGGGCTTCACCGGGGCAAAGCAGGGCATTGCGGCACACGCGGTTTGCCTGCTCGAAGCAAAGGGGTGAGTTCCGGTGGCAGTCTATCATGAGATCGTTTGTGAACAGGCACTGGAGCAGCCGCGCATCCCGCATGACGGGCAGGCGGAATTGACCCCTTACCTCGGATGTGAGCACGGCTGCGCCTACTGTTATCTCGCGGGACTGCGTCCGGCGCAACCAGGTGCGGACGCGTTTGACGATGTCTTTATCAAGACCAATGTGCTCGAAAAACTGGAAAAGGAACTGGCACGAAGCACGGGTCAGGTCATTGTGCATGTGGGCAGCCTGACGGATTGCTATCAGCCCGCGGAGCAGACCTATGCGCTCATGCCGGAGCTGCTGCGTCTGTTGCTGCGATATCGCGTGCCGATGACGCTGTGCACACAGTCGACGCTGCTGCTGCGCGATTATGATTTAATCGATGCATTGTCCCGTGAGACCTATGTGGAGATTGCGCCGAGTGTCACGGCTGTGGATGAGTCCTTACAGAGAAAACTGGAGCCACATAGTGCATCGACCACCGCGCGGCTGGATATGCTGCGCATGCTCCGCCAGACCCATGCGGTTCTCGGCGTGCAGATTGCGCCGGTCATTCCGTATCTGACGGATGCGCAGGAGGATCTGGTGTTCCTGCTGCATGCAGCACACGCGCTCGAGGCAGATTATGTGCAGAGCACGATGCTGTATCTGCGCGGTGCGGCAAAAGAACGGTTTTTTACATGGGTCGCGCGGGAGTATCCCCAACTGGAGGAGGATTTTCGGCGGCTGTATAAGACCGGCGGTGCGGAACGGCACTATAAAAATGCATATTATGAGCGCTTCCACACGCTGCGCAAGCAGCTTGGTCTGGCGGATCATCCGCGAAAACTGCAACGGGCAATGTTGCAGCCCGAAACGACACAGATCACGCTGTTTTAGGATGTGTTCTATAGCGTCGCACAGAAAAACGGTCGATCCTTTTGGATCGACCGTTTTTCATCAGATGAGGTGTTGTGTCAACGGGACTTGCGGCAGCATCCGTTGCCTTGTTCCGCGCCGCGGGGTTCCGGCATCGGCCCGCAAGGGGAATCACAACCGCAGCCGCAACCGCAGCCACAGTGATGCTCATGGCAGGGCGGGAAGAACTCGTCGATCGGGAACTTGAAGTGATCGAAAACGTCGCAGGGATCCTGCTGATCGCCGCCGCCGCTTGCCGAGCAGTCGCGCTCCGGCAGGCAGATGTCATACGCGGGCATCAGAAGCTGAATGTCGCGCTCCAGACGGATGATGCAGAACTGACCGATCGTGACATACAGACGGCGCATCTCTTCACCCAGAATAATATCCGCGCCAAACATCTCGCAAATGCAGCCCGGCACTTCGGAGATATCACAGCAGCAGCCGCACTTGAAGCGAGGCTCTACGATCTTCGCATCGAGAATGATCGGGTCGACGACTTCGACGACAGCAGTCGGCTTGTTGCTGCGCTGCTGTAACTGGATGTCGGGACGACCGCTGACATAGCTCGAGGAGAAGATGCGGGCACCGCCTTCACTGCCAAAGAGGATGACGCGCTTATCGGAGATTGCAAGACCTTCCAGAATTTGCGGACGGCCGACAGGGCAGCTCGCCTCTACCGTGATGCGATAGAAGAAGCGGACGTCGACGGAATAGAACCCTCTGTTGAACTGGACCTGCTCCACATCAATGCAGACGCAAAGCAGCTCTGCCTGCCGCGGTTTCACTGTGACAGCGCCGTGGTCGAGGAACTCCTGAGATTCCGCAGTCAGGTAAACACGCAGATCGCGGATGCACTCCTTGCTCTTGCAGGAATCATAGACCTTCGTCGTATGAACGCAAACCGCTTCCCGGATACATGCATTTCCGTTGACCGGACCCGGGGTGATTTTTTCAGCCATGTATACTACCTCCACATAGTATTTGAAGGATAACTTCATTAACAGACTATGCATCTGCCCGTAAGAGGTTCCGATTGCGGGTCTAAATCACAGCCCGTCCGCATAGTTTGATAGGGAAGAGGGAGGAAGTGCTCATGCAACACGAAAAAAGTTTTGGATATACATTGATCCTAGGTGTGTGCGTGCTTATCAGCCTGATGCTGATCGGACGCATGCTTTTATATCAGCCGCTGCCGGTGCATACACCGTATACCGGCCAAATTTCATCACAGGAGCAGGGAAAGACCATGACCTATCTGTCGGAACAAGATGTTTCAAAATATCTTTCGGAAAAATTGCCAGAGGAAGTACCGCTCAAAGACCTACAGATCACGCTGCAAAAAGAGGGTATCGTGACCGCGAAGGGAAGCCTGCACAAAAATGTACTGCTGCAATTTGGGGTACCGCAGGCGGTATTGTTGTGGATGCCGGAGCAAATCGAATTGTCAATCCGCTTTACCGCACTCAGCGATGGTGCGGCACTTCGATTGACCCCCAGTGAGCTGAAAATCGGAGATGTGACCGTTCCGGTGGGACATATCCCACCGGAGTGGCTGAGCATGCTCAACGAAACCGTCAATGAGATGCTGCGGCAAGCAGCGGAGTCCTACTCACAGATTGAGTTGCTGGATGGTGGGATTCAACTGCGAGCATAAAAAACGAAGGACAGCAAATTGCTGTCCTTCGGAATATTCAATCGAAAATGACGCGGCCGCCGCAAACAAAACGACGATTGTAGTTGCCGCTCCACAGGTTGTCATACTTGACGGAAGAACCGGTGTGGGGAGAGTGAATAAATTTGCCGTCTCCGACATAGATACCTACATGGCTGATCGACCCGCCGGAACCAAAGAAAACAAGATCGGCAGGCTGCAACTCAGACATAGAGACGGTAGTCAGCGCATTGCGCTGAGAAGTAGCGGTGCGGGGAATCGAGCGCACGGTGTTGCGATAGACATAGGAGGTAAAGCCGGAGCAGTCGAAGCCGCTCGGGGTGCTGCCGCCATAGACATAGGGAGTGCCGAGGAACTGCGTTGCGAAGTTCAAAACCTCACTGCGCTTGGAGGACGCTTGGGAGGCATCGCCGCGCGAAGTGCCATTCGACATGCGGCTGTTTATGTACACATACGGGGCTGCCATATAGCCGGTGACATCACCGACCGTGACCTTATACCAACCGTTTTCCACACCGATGACCCAAACCACGCCGCCATTGGAAACGCTAGTCAGTACACCGGCGTCCGTGCTCGGCTTGGAGCGTACATTGACGGTGGTCTCACAGGTGACGGTAGCAGTGCCCAATGTAAAGTCGCAATCGGCAATGCCCTGCACATACTGACCGCTGACATAGCCGGTCATACCGTATGCCGCGACCTTGTACCAGTCGCCGGAGTTGTCGATAACTGCGATCTTCGCGTTCGCGGGCAGGCTAGTCATGACCGCGCCGCCGGCAGTGGTGCGAAGATTGACGCCGCTGCCGGTCGTCTGCGCCGCATACAGACCGAAAGCACCGGTACTGGAAAGAGAAGCCGCAAGTGCGGCGGTACATACGATACGAATTATTTTCTTAGGCGAGTGCATGAGAATCATCCCTCCACGTTCCGTCAAGTTTTATTTCTGAGTTATCGTTGTTCCGTCTAAACAGTTATTTCGCAGAAAGTGCCCGGGTCAGCCAGATAGAAGCGATGTCCATCGCGGTCCACAGACCGTTCTTTTCGGTCTTCTTTACGATGCGGTCCTTGGGACGTACATTCGGAGAAGTCTGCTGAAGCTGCACGGCAACGCGCGTTGCGACCGAAAGATCCTTGACCTGCTTGGTCTCAAGGATCTGCATCATGATGATGTAGCGGTCGCTCATGCTGCCATAGTACAGGATATTATCTTTGCGCATCAGAGGACGGCCTTTATAAGAAAGCATTTCGCTTTTTGCGGTAGTGTTGGACATGGAAGATCTCCTTTGGTTTCGTTACAGTTCGGTGAATATTATTACAGAATAGTTACATTCAAAAGTTACATTATGGTTACATGATACCACAGCTTTTACAGCTTGTCAAATATTTTCTGTGAAAAGCCGCAGATTATTTGTGTAAGTTGCAAAAAGGACATGCCAAAAGGATGCGGTGCAGTCGCTGATTTGCCGGAAGTAAAAAGACCGATGTCCCCAGTGGGACACCGGTCTTTTGGTTGAGCGGAGAATGGTCAATACAGGGTGCTGAACACCTTTGCGATTTCCGCGCGGGTGATATTGCCTCCTGCGCGGATGCTGCCGTCCTCATAACCGGAGATCAGTCCGGCGGCGACGGTATAGCGCACATGTGGGGCAGCCCAGTTCGGGATCGACGCTTCATCGGTAAACGAAGCGGCAGACGCCACATAGCCGCGCGGCAGGATACGCGACATGACGGTCATGACCTCAGCACGGGTGATGTTGGCATTGGGATTAAAGTAGGTCTTGTTGCTCGCGGTATCGAGCTGACCGCCCATGATTCCCGCGTGATAACATGCCTGTACCGCACCCGCCGCCCATGCGGGAATGGCTTCTCGGTCTGCAAAGGGGAGTTCCTTGGTGCTCGTGGTATCCAATTCGAGGTAGCGCGCCATAATGACTGCAAACTCGCTGCGGCGCAGGTTGCGCGAGGGATTGAAGTTTGTCACGCCGTTTGCGCTTTCACCCTTGAGCAGTCCCTTGTTTGCGGCAAAATTGATATAGCCGTTCGCCCAGTGGGTCGTCGTATCCGCGAATTTGGACGAAGTTGCCACGCCTGCGGTAATGGAAACGGTCTTGCGCGCGCGGTTGCCCGCGTCGTCGACCGCTTCAATCGCGATCTGATGCAGTCCTTGAGCGAGTGCATCCGTCGCAACCGAGATCGTTCCGCTGGAAGCGTTATACGTCGCAGAGGACTTGACGCCGTCGACCGTTGCGGTCACGTTCGCGGGACGCAGGACATAACGTCCGTTGTTCATGGTGATGCGCGCGGTGACGGTAGCGGCTGCACCCGCAGAAACCTTGGTCGGTGCCTGTGTCAGCGTGATCTCAGGCGCGTCCGTATTGTTCACAGTTTCCTTGCTGAGGAGGATATGATCGAGGTAAAGCGTGCCTGCGTCCGCGCTCTTGACGCGTAAGCCGGTGAACGCGACCGCGCCCTGCGGCACAGCGGCGGTAAGCTGCGTAAAGCCGCCTGTGCCGACCGTACTGGTCAGCGGAGTCTGGACCGCCTCGCCTGCGTCGTTTTCAAACAGTGCGGAGACGGTAACACCTGCTGCCGTGCCCTTGGCATAGAGGGAGAGATAGCTCATGCCATCGGTCAGCGTGCGTCCTGCGAGAAGGTCTCCGGTCGTCTGCGCAGACAGGGTCACGCCGAGTGCACCCTTGCCGCGCGCAACCTCTGTATTGCCCGTCACACGCGCGAGGGGAAGAGTCTCGCTGTCAAAAGGCTGCGAGGTCTCAAAGTCCTGCACCGTGGTCAATGCCGGCGGATCGGACAGCCCGACATTGATGTTGATGCTGGACGACACGGCACCATAAGAACAGGTCAACTTGCCGGTCGCGGGTTTTTCATTTGCGACAAAGACGCCGCTGCTGTCGACCTTGCCGATGTCGCCGCTCACGCTCCATTTCAGCAGCTCGTCGCGTGCAGCCATCTGCATTTTTTGATGATAAACAAGTGCGTCGATATTGATCGACTGTCCGCCACGTAGGGAAACGGACGAAACCGATTCGCCGCCGCTTTGCAGCTTAATGCTGTCGACCGCCGTGGTCACGCTCAGCTTATGGCTGCCCGTCACCGCGCCGTCCGAAGATGCGCCCGACAAGGTGACAACGCCTGCCGCGTCCGGTGCGGTAAAGATTTGGTTTGCCGTATCGACCGTGCCCGCAGAGGCCGTATAGGTCATGTCCGCAGGCAGCTTCGCGGACGCATAAGCGTTGTCCGAGCCCCATGCGGCAAAGTAAGTGGATGCGCCGGGGAGAATATAGTACTGGCTCGGACGGAAGTGTACATGACGCGCTACGCCGTCCGGTGTTGCCTTATTGACGAGGAACAGGAAGTTTGCGACCGCGCGCTGCGAGCCGTCTGAGGGGCTGGAGATCAGCTTGGCGTCGCTTTCACCCGGGATGCGTACCGCCATCGCGGAGGAGCCGCCGCCATCGAGACAGAGCACATTATTATAGCCCATGCTCTTCAGCTCGCTGCCGAGCTGTGCGGCGGTCATACCGGCACTGTAGGAGGATTGGTTGCCGTCGATCTCATAGAGCATGACCGTGCCGTCGTCTTTCACACCCACTGCGGTACGCGCTCGGACAGAGGATCCGCCGTCAATGCCGGAGGTAGAGATCGTACCGTTTTTGATCAGATTTTTACCGCCGACGGCGTAGACCACATTGCCCCATCGTGGGTCGGGGGAGGATACGGAAAGTGTGACCTCTTCACCGACGGGATAGTCGATCCAAGTCGCCTGTACCTTGTCATCCATGGTCAGAACCATTTGGTTTTTGGTGATCGTGGTCGAACTGTTGCCCGCACCCTTTGCGATCACCTTGAGCTTGACCTGACCGCCGACCTTGACGGGGGTATCATCGACACGCTCCAGAATGATGCTCTTGCCGTTTGTAGAGACGTGCGTTTCATCATCATAGTTGCTGTCAAGCAAATAAATGCCGGCGGTGGAACGCGTCTTGTTAAAGTAGCTGATCCACACCGCACCGCTCGGTCCCTCAATTTTCATGGACGAGCTGGGCTGTCCGATCATCGCGGTGCCGTCTGCCATAAAGCCGACCGCATACTGCCACGCATCCGAGCTGACCAGCGTACCGTTGTTAATGACAAGTCCGATCGGCACGCCGGTACCCATGACAAAAAAGTCTGCATTCGTGCCGCCGATCGGCGTATAGCCCTTTTGCTTTAAATAGTTTGCGGCGTTTGTGATGGTCGCTTTGCTGCCATAGATCGTGTCGCCGGCATAGACCGCCATCGGAGAAACCGAGCCGCCCGGTTTGTATTCAATATAATTTGCTTTTTGCAGTCCGCTGCCGTTTTTCCCTTCGGTGCGCGTATAGGTCGCGCTGTCTGCGATCTGATAGGAATAGGAAAACGAGGCGTCGAATGCCGCGAGCGCGCCGCTCGACAACAGGGTCGTTGCGGTGACAAAGCCCGCCGTGATGCGGAGAAATTTGCGATTGTGAAAAGACATAACAGAAAATACCCTCTTAAAATACCACAGTAAGCGGAGCGCTTGCGGCGTACAAAACCGCAAGCGTGGCGCTTACCTCAAATGCTCCGGAGCACGCGGTCGATCAGTTCGGACAAACGGGAAGTGCGTACCGACAGATCCGCGACCCGGAGATATGTACTTTTGCGTGCGTTGTAGAGCTTGCGCGTTTGCGCCATTTTGTCGCCCTGCTCGAGCAGGGGACGGTTTGAGGAATAGGACAGATTTTTGACGATGCGATAAAACGGCGTATCCAGATGAATGAGCAGTCCGTTTTGCTTGAGTGCCGTGACATTTTCCTCGCGCAGCACCGCGCCGCCGCCGAGTGCGATGACCATACCGCCCTTTTGGGCAAGCTGCGCGATGTACTTGCTCTCCAGATCGCGGAATACTCCTTCGCCGTCCTGCGCGAAAATCTCCGGGATGGAGCGCTGCTCGCACTCCTCGAGATACTGGTCGGCATCAATAAATTGCAGACCGGTCAACCGTGCGATTTTGCGGCCTGCCGTGGTTTTGCCGCTGCCCATGAAGCCGCAAAGCACCAGATTGCGCTTGCCGTATTTATCATGCAGCCGCTTTACCGCCATCTGTGCATAGAGCCGCTTCAGGATGCTGTCGCACGCCTGTGTGGTGAAGCTGCGACCTGTCCAGATCGTCTGCGCTCCGGCGGCCTGCAAGACCAACATGGACAGACCGTCGCGCGTTTTGATGCGTCGACCACGCGCCAGACGGATCGTCGAGGTCATTGCCGGATTATAGATCGCGTCGAACACATACTCCGTATGGCGCGGGAGAAAGCGAAGCGGGCACTCGTCCTCGTGCGGGAACATGCCGAGCGGCGTGCCGTTGATGACGATTTGAAGATCGCTCGGCAGGTGGCGCTTGGGCGTGGAGGATACACTTGCATCCGGCAGTGCGGTTTGCAGATCGCGCGCGAACGCCTGCGCCTTGCTCAGGTCTCGACCGGTCACAAGCACCTCAGCACCCGCCTGTGCGCAGTGATAGCCCATGACCGCCGCCACGCCGCCGTATCCGAGCAGCAGCACTTTCTTTCCGAAGAGCACGATCCCGTCTCGCTCTAAAGAGGCGGAAAACCCGTAAATATCGGTATTATATCCTTTGCTTTTTCCGGCTGTAAAGGCAACAGTATTTACAGAGTTTAAGTCGCGCGCGCTGCTGTCGATCTCGTCCAAAAGCGGGATGATTTCCTTTTTGTGGGGGATCGTCAGGTTGATGCCGCGCAGCTTGTGCGCGGCGAGCGCGAACGCTTCGGCAAGCTGTTCGGGCGGGACTGCCACACCGATATACGCCGCATCATAGCGGTCGGTCGCGAACAAAGCGGCGTGCAGCTCCGGGCTCATCGTGTGACCGAGCGGCCAGCCGAACAGCGCATAGGTCGGTCGGGAAGGCTCGAAGTGCCGGAACTCTTCAAACGTCAGCACCATGGGATCAGCCTCCCAGATGCGTCAGCGTATCGAAGAAATCCGGATACGAGATCGCCACCACTTCGGGGTCGAGGATTTCGCTTTCTCCCGCACAGGCGAGCGCACAAACCGCCATGCTCATCGCGATGCGGTGATCCTTGTAGGTCGCAAACTGTGCGCCGTGCAGCGGTCTGCCGCCGCGGATGATCATGCCGTCCTCGGTCTCTTCGACATCCGCACCCGCCTTGGTAAGCTCGCTCACCATCGCCGCGATGCGGTTGGATTCCTTGACCTTGAGTTCCTGCGCGTCGCAGATGACGGTCTCGCCCTGCGCAAATGCAGCCGCGACCGCAAGCACGGGAAGTTCGTCAATGAGGCGCGGAATGATGTCCCCGCCGATGGTGATACCGTGCAGCTGCGAATGCCGCACGATGAGGTCGCACACAGGCTCTGCATCACCGCGGACATTGGTCTCCTCGATGTCCGCACCCATCTCGCGCAGCGCGTCGAGAATACCGGTACGCGTGGGATTGATACCAACGTTGCGGATTGTGAGCGCAGAACCGGGAACAATCGCACCCGCGACCAGAAAAAACGCCGCCGAGGAAATATCCGCGGGCACTGCGACGTCGCGCGCGAGCAGCTCGGTGGGTGGGGTGAGCGTGATAACGTTTCCGTTCGTTTCCACCGTCACGCCGAGATCGCGCAGCATGCGCTCGGTATGGTCGCGCGAGGGCGCAGGTTCAATGACCGTCGTCGGACTGTCGGCATACAGCCCTGCCAGCAGCACCGCGCTCTTGAGCTGTGCGGATGCGACGGGCAGCGAATAGGTGATGCCGTGCAGCGAGCCGCCGCCTAGCGTGAGCGGGCAGAAATTATCCTGCGTGCCGGTGATGTGCGCGCCCATTTGGCGCAGCGGGGTGATGACGCGTCCCATCGGACGCTTTTGGATGGACGCATCCCCCGAAACCGTGCACGAAAACGCTTGACCGGCGAGGATACCGCACAGCAGGCGCGTCGTCGTGCCGCTGTTTCCGGTATAAAGTTCGCCCTCGGGCTGTCGCAGACCGTGCAGACCGACGCCGTGTACCGTGACCGCGTCATCCGCTACTTCAATCGCAACGCCCATCTTGCGGAAGCAGTCGATCGTGGACAGGCAATCCTCGCCCATGAGGAAGCCGGTGATGCGGGTCGTGCCCTTTGCCAGTGCGCCGAACATGACGGCGCGATGTGAAATGGACTTGTCCCCCGGCACTGTGATCGCACCGCGCAGGGGAGCGGAAGTTTTTATTTTCATAGGTCAGTCCTCCGTGGGTTCCGTGACGCGATAGCTGCCGATCACCTTGATGAAGGGGAGTTCCTCGTGCAGCTGGTACAGCAGCGCCTGAATGTTGTGATCCGCCATATTGCCCGTAAAATCGATATAAAAAACATAGCACCACGGGCTGTCTTTCATAGGACGGGAGTAAATACCGACCATATCGACGCCGTAATCGGCAAAAATCGACACGACCGAACTAAGCGAACCCGCCTGATTGGGAATGTGGAAGGCGATCTCGATGCAGTTGTGGTCGGGCAGTACGATGAGCTCGCGGCTGACCGCAATGAAGCGGGTCTCATTGTGCGCAAGATCGTTGATACCCTCGGCAAGCACGGTCAGCCCATAACGCGCGGCAGCTTCCTTTGAGCAGATCGCCGCCGTGGTGCGGTCGCCCTTTTCGTGTACGCTTTGTGCCGCCATTGCGGTGTTGGGCATTTGAACAGCTTCCAGACCGTGCGATGCAATGAAGGTGCTGCACTGGGGCAGCGCGTGCGGATGAGAGCATACACGCTTGATCTGCTCAAGCGTTGTGCCCGGAACCGCCGCGAGACAGTGCCGAATTTTCTTGATGTAGGAGCGCACGATGGACAGATCGTATTGCAGCAGCAGGTCATAGACCTCGCTGACCGTGCCCGCTGTCGTGTTTTCAACCGGTACGACACCTGCATCCGCTTCACCGGTGTGCACCCCCTGAAAGACCTGCTCCCAGGTTCCGACCGGCTGCGGCGCGCAGTCGGGGAACAGCGCAGCAGCAGCAAGCTCCTGATAGGCGCCGGGGACTCCCTGATAATAGACGTTTCGAGGGGGGCGTTCTGTCTCAAGATAACGCAAAGGAAATTGATCCGGACGCAGAGAGAGCAACGCACTGTACTGGTATTCGCGACTGGAGCGCATCATATTTTGGAGCAGCGCGATATATTTGAGGCGCAGCTCGTCCGGCATGCCGGCGGATCGCATCGCGATGATCTCCGCCTCGCGCTCCGGCTTTAAAATTTTGTCATTTGTGTGCGCTTTCGCCTGTGCGACCTCGAGAGCCAGCTCCATGCGCTGCAAAAAGAGGGCACGGATATTTTCATCAACGGCATTGATGTCCTGCCGGATCTCTGTCAGTTCACGCATAACCCTTCGCCTCCGTGAGCAGATCTGCCAGTGCAATCGCGACCGCCGCTTCCACGACCGGCGCGGCGCGCGTGACGATGCAGGGATCGTGTCTGCCGTGAATGGTCAGGGGCTGCATCGTGCCGTCCGAGACATTAAGGGTCTCCTGTGCGCGTGAGATCGACGGGGTGGGCTTGATGCACGCGCGCACGATGAGCGGCATGCCGTTTGTGATACCGCCGAGCACGCCGCCGTTGTTGTTGGTTTCCGTGCGTACAGCGCCGTCCTCCAGACAGAATGCGTCATTGGCGTGCGAGCCGCGCAGTGCCGCGAATGCAAACCCCGCACCGAACTCGATACCCTTGACCGCGGGCACGCCGTAGAGCAGGGAAGCGATACGCCCCTCGACGGTGTCGAACATTGGGCTGCCCAGTCCTGCGGGCAGTCCAACTGCGGCGCACTCAAGCACACCGCCGACCGAGTCGCCCGCGAGACGGGCGTCCTCGATGGCGGCGAGCATCGCGCTCTCGGCACGCGGGTTGATGACCGGATAGGCTTGCAGACGCAGCTTATCGAGCTGCGCTGCATCTACGGTGATGTCGTCAAACGGCGTATCCTGAATTTGCGCGATAGACTGGATGTGCGCGCCGACGGTCACACCCTGCGACTTAAGATAGAGCTTGCACAATGCGCCCGCAAACACAAGCGGGGCGGTCAGGCGACCGGAAAAATGCCCGCCGCCGCGCGGATCATTGCAGCCATGATAGCGCACGCTGCCGGTGTAGTCGGCATGCCCCGGACGGGGCTGATCGCCCAGATTCTGATAATCGCGCGAGCGTGTGTCGGTGTTCTCAATCACAACGCTGATCGGCGTGCCGGTCGTGCGCCCCAGATAGATGCCGGACAGCACCTTGGGCTGATCGGCTTCTCGGCGTGCAGTCGATTGCTTGTTTTTGCCCGGTGCGCGGCGCGCGGCCTCGGACAGAATGAATGTCTCGTCATAAGGGATACCGGCGGGAAAACCATCGACCACGACACCGATGCCGCCGCCGTGTGATTCTCCGAATACCGATATTTTGATGGTATTGCCCCAAACAGAACCCATAGGGTGGCTCCTCCTTTTTATAGTACCTGCATCAGCTCATGGAGCTGTTCGACCGGAATCGGCTTGATCTCTGCCTTGCCGAGCGTGCGCACGAGGATGAAGTTCATGGTGCCGCCGAAGTTTTTCTTGTCGGACAGCAGTGCATGGTAAATGTCCTCGCGGTCATATGGCAGCGCGGTAGGCAGATGATGTTGTACAAGGATCTCGGTCAGGGTATCGGTCAAATCCGGTGCGCCGGTTGCCGCGGCAAGCTTCATGGCCGCCACCATGCCGATCGCGACCGCTTGCCCGTGTGTCAGCGCGGTATAATTGCCCAGTTTCTCCGCCGCATGTCCGATCGTGTGCCCGAAATTCAAAATCTGGCGCAGGCCGGTATCGTGCTCATCGACCGCGACAACATCGCGCTTTATTTTGACACATTCATAAATGATATGTTGGAGGTGTGAACGGTAATCCGGTGCGCGCACGAGGTCTAAAATCGTGGGGTTCGCGATACAGCCGTATTTGATGACCTCCGCCATACCGTCGCACAGTGTTTGCGGCGGCAACGTGGAGAGCACAGACGGATCTATCAGCACCAGACGGGGCTGATAGAACGCGCCGACCAGATTTTTCCCTTCGGGGAGGTCGACGCCGGTCTTTCCGCCGACGGAAGAATCCACCTGTGCGAGCAGCGTTGTCGGGATCTGGCAAAGGGAGATCCCGCGCAGAAAGGTCGCCGCCGCAAAGCCTGTGATGTCACCTGTGACACCGCCGCCGAGTGCGATCACGAGATCCTTGCGCGTCATGCCTGCCGCAAGAAAGTCATGATATAAAGTTTCGACGGTCGACAGACGTTTTTGTTCCTCACCCGCGGGGATCACGGTCACGGAGACCGGCATCGTAAATTGCGCGCGCAGCGTATCAAGATAGAGCGGCGCGACATGAGAATCGGTCACGATATGCACACGGCTAGGCGCGAAATGCGCGAGACAATGGGTCGCCGCGTGCGCGAGCAGACCGCTTTCGATGTAGATATCACTGACGCCGGACGTACCGTTGAGCGTGAGCTGCTGCATAGGGGATCCCTCCTTGTGTATTTCTTTAGATGGTTTTGCCGACCGCAGCCGCAACGGCGCGGAGCTTGCCCATGGTTTCCTCGAACGACTGATAGGTGAGCGACTGCGCGCCGTCAGATAGTGCGTGCGCGGGATCGTTGTGCACTTCGATGATGAGACCGTCCGCACCCGCGGCGATCGCGCTCATTGCGAGCGGTTCGACCATCCAGTAGATGCCTGCGGCATGCGACGGGTCGACCACGACGGGCAGATGAGACAGACGCTTGAGTGCAGGAACCGCGGAGATGTCAAGTGTGTTGCGCGTGTAGGTTTCGTAGGTGCGGATGCCGCGTTCACACAAAATGACGTTGGGGTTGCCGCCCGCCATGATGTATTCTGCGGACATCAGGAACTCTTCGATCGTGTTTGCAAAGCCGCGCTTGAGCAGGATCGGCTTATCCGTCTGTCCCAACTCCTTGAGCAGCTCGAAGTTCTGCATGTTGCGCGCGCCGACCTGGAAGCAGTCGCACTTATCCATGAATAGTTCGATGTGCGCGGGGTTCGTGATCTCGGTGACGACAGGCAGACCGGTGTCAAGGCTCGCTTCGTGGAGCAGATCGAGCCCCTCTGCCTTAAGCCCCTGGAACGAATACGGGGAAGAACGCGGCTTCCAGGCGCCGCCGCGCAGAACGGTCGCGCCCTGTTCCTTGACGTGGCGCGCGACGTCGATGATCTGGTCGTGTCCCTCGACCGAGCACGGACCTGCCATAACGACCACGCCGCTGCCGCCGATCTCGACATTTTTGCCGATGCGCACGATCGTATTGTCTGGATGGAATTTGCGGTTTGCAAGCTTGAACGGCTCTTGTACCTTGATGACGTTATCGACCTGCGGATCGCGCAGCAGCGCGTCGCGGTCAACCGCACCCGTATCACCGACCAGACCCACAACGATGGTGTCCTTACCGAAAATCGGGTTTGCCTGTACGTTGAAGCGGGCGAGCCACTGCGATAATTCGTCTACATGTTCCTTGGTGGCAGTGTTTTTCATAATGATGATCATAGTAAAACTCCTTTTCTCCGAAACGGATCAAACTTCGTTTGTCCATAGAAGCGAAAGCATAAAAAAAGTCTCCCGTCCTACAAAAAAGGGACGAAAGACAAACTGTTCCGCGGTACCACCCACATTCGGCGCAAACGCCGCACTTTTCAAACACAGGGACAGGCCCGATGTTCTATCCGGCTAACGGGGGAGAACCGTCAAAACCTACTACGCGAGAGCGGTTCAGCTTTGCTGCTCAAGAGGGAACTTCGACCGATCGACGTCTACACGCGCTTCCAGTCTAGGCGCATGCTCCCTGTGAGCCGTCTGTGACCTGTTTACTTTCCTCTGTCATCACATTTGAAGTATTCAAATATGGTGCTATTATACTCCCACCCGCGCGTTTTGTCAACCGCGTTTTATCTGTTTATCAGATAAAAATATAGAATGCCGCAGGAATGTGGCGCACATCGGTCATACCGCTTGTCCGCGCGGCATAGAATGGGGCAGGTGATGAAAATGGAAGAGAATCAAAAACGCCGAACGGCATTTCGGAAGGCGGCGGCGACGCTGCCGCTGCGTATCCAACAGGATGTGCTCACCCTACCCGATGAAATACAGTCCCAATGCGAAGAATTGCGCCTGCGCGCCGGACGGGGCGTCTCCTATGTGATCGCAGGTCAGGAGACCCGTCTGCCGCTCACGAGCGTCGAAACGACCGATTTGGAGGAAACGCTCAGCCGTGCAACGCGCTATTCGGTACATAGCTTTGCAGAAAGCCTGCAAAATGGGTTTGTGACGCTCGAGGGCGGGCATCGGCTCGGACTGTGCGGCGCGGCGATTTTGCGCAGCGAGCGCATCGACGGCATCCGTAATTTATCCTCGATCAATTTGCGCATCGCGTGCGAGCGCATCGGCGCTGCCGCCTCGCTCACGCCGCATTTACAAAAAAACGGTCGCGCGCTGAGCATGCTCATTCTGTCGCCGCCCGCGTGGGGCAAGACCACGCTGCTGCGTGACTGTGTGCGCGCGCTATCCAGCACGGGCGTGCGCGTCGGAGTTGCGGACGAGCGGTGCGAGCTGTCGGGCAGTTTGGGCGGTGCGCCGCAGTTCGATCTGGGACCGACGACCGATGTCATCAGCGGCGGCGGTAAGGCGGAAGCGGCGCTGCTGCTGCTCAAAACGATGTCGCCCGCCGTGCTCGCACTCGATGAGATCACCTCGCCGCGCGATGTTGAGGCGGTGTCCTATGCCGCACACTGTGGTACTGCCGTGCTTGCGACCGCGCACGCATATGATCGGGAGGACTTTGCGTGCCGTCCGCTCTATCGTGCGCTGCTCGATGCAGGCGTGTTCGATGTGTTTACCACGATTCGACTGGAAAATAATAGGAGAGAGTATACAATGACCACGGTGGGAGGGAAAACGATATGCTGAGGCTGTTTGGCAGCGTGCTCATACTGGGTGCATGCTGCTCGCTCGGGCTGGCAGCGCAGCAGCAGCTCAGGCAACGGCTGTGCGCCCTCGAATCCATGCTCAGCGCCCTCGACTATATTGCGGCAGAGATTACTTGTCGCAGGACACCCCTGCCTGCGCTTATCGAACATCTGGCTGCGTCGCCCGAGCGCGCGACCACTTGCGTGTTCAGCGCGGTTTTGCGTGAGCTTCGCACGGAGGACGGCTGCTCCTTACCTTATAAATGGTGTCGTGCGTTTCGCGCTTCCCGGGAAGATGCGGGACTAGGGGAGGAGGAAACCCTTGCTTTGTGCGACATGGCGGCATTTCTGGGGCGATATGATGCAAGCCAACAGACCAAGGAACTCGACTATGTGCGCGGCCGCCTGTGCGAAATTCGCGAGCGCGTGCGGGAGGAAACGCATATTCGCGGCAGACTGTATCGTAGCTGCGGCGTGGCGATCGGCGTCATGACCGTGCTCATCCTGCTGTGAAACGAGAGAAGGAGACAGCCATGCAGATAGACCTTATTTTTAAAATCGCCGGCATCGGCATCATTGTTGCGGTACTCAATCAGCTTTTGGTGCGTTCGGGACGGGAAGATCAGGCGATGATGACTTCGATCGCAGGTCTGATCGTCGTGCTCATGATGATCGTGCAGCAGATCAGCAATCTGTTCTCGCTCATCAAATCCGTGTTCGGGTTCTATTGAGATGGGAGGCATTGCAGCCGCCATCGGTCTGGCGCTGACGGCAGCGGTGTTTGCGCTGCTGCTGCAAAAGGACGCGCCGGGTGTGGCGTTCGGGCTGACCCTTGCAGCGGGTATTTTGATCTTCGCCTCGGCGGTACAGGGAATCGGCAGCATTCTGTGCACGCTTGGATCGGTCCTGCGCGCGGCGGGCGTGGAAAACGCGCTCTATCTGCCGGTCGTCAAAGCGGTCGGCATCGCGGCGGCGGTACGCATTGCCGCCTCTCTTTGCCGTGATGCCGGACAAACCTCGCTTGCGGCAAAGCTGGAACTGGCGGGGGCGGTTGCGGCGCTGACCGTGACGCTGCCGCTCTTCACGCGGGTGCTCTCCTTTGTGTCCACCATGCTGAAGTGAAAGGACAGGAATATGAAAAAAATCATCTTGGCGTTTTTGTGCATCCTGCTGCTGATGCCGAGCGCCATCGCCTATGACAGCGTGCTGTATCAGCAGCAGCTCGATGCGGCGGGCGGCAACACCCTGCGCGGCGCGCTGCCTGCGGAAAGCGCGCGGTACTTGGCGCAAAAAGCACCGACGGCGGATCTTGACATCGGGGAATCATTTGCGTCGCTGCTGCAAACCGTGCTGCAAGACCATCGCACTCTGCTGCGCGAGGGATTACATAGCTTGACGCGCGTGCTGCTCGTGGTCGTGCTTTGCAGCTGCGCGGCGGGAATCCGCACGGCGGCGGGGGACAGCCTGTCGACATCCGCGATCAACATGGCGGGTGCGCTCGGGATTACCGGCGTGCTGCTGAGCGATCTGCACGGTATGATGGGGCTGTGCGCCCAAACGTTGGAGCAGGTCAGCACCTTTTCCAAGACCATGCTGCCCGTGATGGCGGCGGCAATCTCAATGTCCGGTGCGCCGACTGCCGCGACGGTGCTGCAAGGCGCCACGATGTTCGCGTTTGACCTGCTCGTGCGCTTCATTACGGTGCTGCTCGTGCCCGCAGTGTGTGCGTATATCGCGATGATCACGGTCAATGCCGCGCTCGATAACGACGCGCTCAGCAAGCTCGCAGGCTTTGTCAAATGGATGACGACGGGCAGCTTAAAGCTGCTGCTCACGGTTTTTATTGCATATATCACACTGTCCGGTTCGGTGGGGAGCAGCATCGACGGAGTGGCGCTCAAGACCGCACGCTTTGCCGTGTCCGGCAGCGTTCCGGTCGTCGGCGGCATCATCTCCGATGCCACGGAGACCATTTTGTCCGGCGCGGTGCTGCTGAAAAACACGCTGGGCATTTTCGGACTGCTGTGCATCGCGGCGATCTGCATCGTGCCGTTTTTGAAGGTCGGCATGAATTATCTGCTGTTCAAAGCGGGCGCGGCCGTGCTGTCGCCGGTCTGCCCCAAAAATCTGTCCGGTTTGGTCGGCGGGATCAGCGACAGCTTCGGTCTGCTGCTCGGCATGCTCGGAACGTGCAGCGCGATATTGTTTTTTGAGTTGGTGTTTTCGGTTTCATTGGTGCATGTGTCATGATTGAGATTTTAAGACAAATGGTTTTGGGTGTGACCGCTGCGGCAATTTTTTCCGCAGCGATGATGCAATTTTCACACAAGAGTGCGATCTCTGAGATTGTGCGTCTGGGAGCCGGTATGGTGCTCATCCTTGCACTGCTCACGCCACTGACGCATTTGACGCTGCCGTCGTTTTCCGGATGGTTCGCGCAGGCGTACGATGTGGTAGAGCGGCAGACCGCGCAGGCACAGGCACGCAATACCGAGATCACCCATAGCGGCATTGCAAGCGCGGTCGGCGGCTTTCTGACCGAGCAGGCGCGCAAGGAGGGACTCGTCTGCACCGTGCGCGCGTCCATGGCGACGGGACAGGATGGCACCGCGGAGTTGTCAGACATCGAGGTGCGGGGCAAATTGACCGCGCAGGAACGCACGGCGGTGACCGAGCTTGTGACCAAAAACTGCGGCGTTGCACGCGAACACATTACGTTTACGGAGGATTGAGCCATGCGTCACGAAAAAATCGAGCAAGTGCTGCAAAAAGTGAACGGTATGCTGCTCAAATACAAGTATGCACTGCTCATTTTGCTCATCGGCGCGTCCATGCTCATCCTTGGGGGAGGGTCAAAGCCGGCGGATCAAACCGACGCGCCGCCGGCGCAGGAAACCGCGCAGGAGAGCGGAGAATTCAATCTCGACGCGTTTGAGCGCAAACTGGAGACCAGCTTAAGTGCGATCGAGGGCGCGGGACGCGTGCAGCTCACGCTGTCGCTCAAATCAACCGACGAGGCGGTGTATGCCGCGGACATTCGGCAGGCGCAGCAGGGCAAGGACAGCAGCTCCTACGAAAGCACGATCGCCATGGTGTCCGACAGCGGTTACGGACAAAAGCCGGTGCGGGTCAAAAATATGTATCCGGTGTTCCGCGGTGCGCTCGTGCTGTGCGACGGCGCGGATGATACGACGGTGCGCCTCGCCGTGACGCAGGCGGTCAGCACGATGTGCGGTTTGGGAACAGACAAGATATCAGTGCTCAAACTCGCAAACTAAACATATACATGCTATAACAAAACAAGCAGGAGGAAAAACATATGGTATCTATTCGCAAGCGTGGCGCGGTGTACGGCGTCATCGCGCTGATGCTGGTCGTCGCCGTCTACCTCAACTGGAGCTATGTGCGCACACCCGACGATCTGACCGTTGCCAATCAGGCAAAGGCAGAGATGACTGCGGACACGACCGGAAACGCCGCCGATGCTGCTGCTCCGACCGATGCGGCGGCGCAGACGGGTACGGAGGCCGCTGCGGCGACTGCGGACGCGTCTGCACAGCCCGCACAGGCGGTGCAGACGAGCGACTATTTCGCGCAGTCCCGTCTGTCGCGTGAGCAGGCGCGGGATGAGGCGATCAGCATCCTGAAGGAGACCGTGGAGAGCGATAAGTCCAACGATAAGGCAAAGAGCGAAGCAAGCGATAAAATTTCCGCACTTGCAGAAAACTCCGTGCAGGAAGCGCGGGTCGAAAGTCTGATCAAGGCAAAGGGCTATGCGGAAGCGGTCGTATTCATCGGAGAGGACAGCGTCAACGTCATCGTGCAGCCGCCAAAGACAGGATTTGAAGCGGCAGATGCCTCCAAGATCCGTGACATCGTCGTGACCGAAACCGGTATGGGTGCAGATAAGATCAAAATCGTCGAGGCGGCATAAACGACCGATTATTACTTTCCTTTTTGCACACCCTATGCTATAATAAATACAATACACGAGAAATCGCTGCATTATAAGGATGCAAAAGGAGAGTGCACAGTATGGCAGAAAGCAATTACTGGTCCACCGCAGGAGATCAGGGCATGATAAAGATTTCTGAGGATGTTGTCGCGTCGATCGCAGCGATCGCAGCGGCTGAAACCGAGGGCGTCAGCGGTCTATATTCCAACCTGACCTCCGATATTGCGAGCTTTCTGGGGAAGAAGAATCTTTCCAAGGGCGTCAAGGTACAGTTTGAGGGCGATACGGTTGCAGTCGAGATCAGTCTGCTCGCGAAATACGGCTACGGCATCCGCGAGATCGCGCAGAATGTGCAGACGCAGGTCAAGGCGTCCATCGAATCCATGACCGGCCTGACCGCATCCGCCATCAACGTTCAGGTCGGCGGGGTCACCTTTAACCCGCCGGTGAGTGAGGAAGAGCCTGCACCTGAAACGGCGGCAGAAGAGCTGTAATCCACACGATTAAAAAAGGATGCGCTGCATGAAGCTTTCATGCAGCGCATCCTTTTTTTATGCCTGTGACCAGTGGATGCAGGCGTCCACTGCCTTTTTCCAGCCTTGCAGCAGCGCCGTTCGCTGCGTTTCCTCCATCGCGGGTGTGTAGGTCGTGTCGCACCGCCACAAACGCTCCAGTTCGTCGCAGCCGTTCCATACGCCCGTGGCAAGTCCTGCGAGATACGCCGCGCCCAAGGCGGTCGTCTCGCGAATCATCGGGCGGCGGATACGGCAATCCGCAATATCGGACTGGAACTGCATCAGGAAGGTGTCGCGACTCGCGCCGCCGTCCACGCGCAGCTCTTCGATGCGGGTGCCGGTGTCGCGTTCCATCGCGGTGAGCAGGTCGCGTGTCTGGTAAGCGATGGACTCCTGTGCGGCACGGATGAGATGCTCACGCCGCGTGCCGCGCGTCAATCCGAAAATGGAGCCGCGCGCATACATATCCCAGTAGGGCGCGCCAAGACCCGTAAAAGCGGGCACAAAATACACGCCGCCACTGTCGGATACCTTTTGCGCGTAGTATTCCGCGTCGCTGCTTTCGCTGAAAAAGCGCATTTCATCGCGCAGCCACTGGATGACCGCGCCGCCGACAAATACGCTGCCTTCTAGCGCGTACTGCACACGGTCGCCCAGCCCGATGGCGATCGTGGTGAGCAGACCGTTTTGGCTCTCGAACGCACGCTCTCCGGTATTCATGAGCAGGAAACAGCCTGTGCCGTAGGTGCTTTTGACGTCGCCCTGCCGGAAACAGGTTTGCCCGAAGAGCGCCGCCTGCTGATCGCCTGCTATGCCCCCGATCGGCACGCGCGCGCCGCGCAGGTCGGTGTAGCCGTAGATTTCACTGGAGGAGCACACTGCGGGCAGCATGGCGCGCGGAATGTCGAGCGCATGCAGCAGCGTATCGTCCCAATCCAGCCGATGGATGTCAAAAATCATGGTGCGGGATGCGTTGGTCACGTCGGTCACATGCGCCGCGGCGCCGGTCAGGTTCCATACGAGCCAGCTGTCCACCGTGCCGAACAGCAGCTCGCCGCGTGCGGCGGCCTCCCGTGCGCCGGGGGTGTGGTCAAGGATCCATTTAATCTTGCTGCCGGAAAAATACGCGTCTGCGACCAGTCCGGTGGTTTGGCGGATGTGCTCGCCCAGACCGTCCTGCCGAAGCGCATCTACGATGGGCGCTGTGCGCCGGCACTGCCAGACGATCGCGTTGTAGACCGGGCGACCGGTCTTGCGGTCCCAAACGATGGTAGTCTCGCGCTGATTGGTGATGCCGATGCCTGCGACCTCGGAAGCGTCGACGCCGCTTGAGGCGAGGACTTCCATCATGACCGCGTACTGCGACGACCAGATCTCCATCGGATTCTGCTCGACCCAACCCTCGTGAGGATAGAACTGCGTTAGTTCTTTTTGTGCAACACCGATGATATTTTGCTCGGCGTCAAACAGAATGGCGCGCGAGCTGGTCGTGCCCTGATCGAGTGCCATCACATACGGTTTCATTTTCATCGCCCCTTTTCTTTCTATCATGATACCTTGTTAAAAAAAGCTTGTCAATGGCAGGTGCTTTTGGGAAAAGACATGCTTTACATTGCATGGCAGGGCATTTTGTGCTATGATAAGGCGTAGGTTAATAAATCGGTAAAGCACAGGGGGCATGATAGCCATGAATTATCAATTCTCCGACCGAATGGCGGCACTCAAGCCGTCCGCGATTCGCGAGATTTTAAAAGTGACGCAGGATCCCAGCGTGATCTCATTTGCTGCAGGCAATCCCTCGCCGGATAGCTTTCCGGCACGGGAAATGGAAACGATTGCGCGTGAGTTGTTCCTGACCCATGCCGCACAGGCGCTGCAATACGGTATGACCGAAGGCTATACCCCGCTGCGGGAGCAGACTGCGCAGCGTTTGCGCACAAAATATCACGTCGGTACGGAGAACGATGACCTTATCATCACGTCCGGCGGTCAGCAGGCACTCGACTTGACCGCGAAGGTCTTTTTAAATGAAGGGGATGCGCTGATTTGCGAGGATCCCAGCTTCGTCGGCGCACTCAATGCGTTCCGGTCCTATCAGGTCAAGCTTGTGGGCTGCCCGATGGACGAATACGGCATGCGGATGGATGCACTCGAGGAGCTGCTGAAGACCGTACCCAATGTCAAGCTGATATATACGATTCCGACCTTCCAGAACCCGACCGGGCGCACGATGCCTGCGTCGCGGCGACAGCAGATGCTCGACCTTGCCGCGCGGTACGACGTTATGATCCTGGAGGATAACCCGTATTTTGAACTGCGGTATTCGGGCGACTATGTCGCACCCATCAAGAGCATGGATACCCAGGGACGGGTCATCTATGCAGGTTCCTACTCCAAGGTGCTCGCGCCCGGTATCCGTATGGGCTATGCGCTTGCACCGCGCGAGGTCATTGCAAAGATGGTCGTCGCCAAGCAGACGAGCGACGTGCACTCCAATTTGTTTTTTCAGATGGTGATCTCGGAGTATTTGGAACAATATGATCTGGATGCACACATTGCCTCGGTGTGCGAGATTTATCGCCGCAAGCGCGATGTGATGCTCGCGGAAATTGCACGGCAGTTTGACCCGCGTGCGACGGTGGTCGCGCCGGAGGGGGGACTGTTTCTGTGGGTCGAGCTGCCGGAAGGCTGCGACGGCTTCACGTTCTGCGCGCGGGCAGGAGAGCGCAAGGTCGCGGCTGTGCCGGGCGTTTCGTTCCTTGCGGACGACAGCCTGCGTTCGAGCGGCTTCCGCCTGAATTTTTCACTGCCCTCGGAGGAACAAATTAAGACCGGCATCGGCATTCTCGGTGCGGTCATGAAAGACTATATAAAGGAAGTACAGAAATGAGCGAAGTAATCACGGAAAAGAAGCAGACGATTTTTTCTGGTGTACAGCCCAGCGGCAAGCTGACGCTTGGCAACTATCTGGGCGCACTGCGCAACTTTACGCTACTGCAAGAGGACTATAACTGCGTTTATTGCGTCGTTGACATGCACGCAATCACTGTACGGCAGGATCCGCCGACGCTGCGTCGGCAGACGCTTGAGGTGCTTGCGCAGTATCTCGCGTGCGGACTCGATCCCGCCAAGAGCACGCTGTTCATCCAGAGCCATGTACCGGCACACGCGGAGCTTGCCTGGATTCTCAACTGCTTTACCATGTTTGGCGAAGCGTCGCGCATGACGCAGTTTAAGGACAAATCTCAGCGGCATTCCGACAATGTAAACGTCGGACTGTTCACCTATCCGGTGCTCATGGCGGCAGATATTTTGCTGTATCAGACGGATAAGGTTCCGGTCGGTGTCGACCAGAAGCAGCACGTTGAGCTTGCCCGCAATATCGCGCAGCGGTTTAACGGCACGTTTTCCGACACGTTCGTGATTCCTGAGCCGTATATCCCGCGCGAAGGTGCGAAAATTATGAGCTTGCAGGACCCATTGCGCAAGATGAGCAAGTCCGACGAGAATGCCAACGGCTTTATCCTGCTCATGGACAAGCCGGAGGACATCATGCGCAAGTGCAAGCGCGCCGTGACGGATTCCGATACCCGTGTTGTGCGCGGCGAAGGCAAGGACGGCGTCAACAACCTGATTACAATCTATGCACTCGCAACCGGCAAGACCCCCGAAGAGGTCGAAGCGGAATTTGCAGGCAGAGGCTACGGTGACTTTAAGCCTGCGGTCGGTGAGGCAGTTGTAGAGCTGCTGCGTCCGATCCGCGAAAAGACCGAAGATCTGCTGCGGAACAAAGATTATCTCGAGAGCGTCTATCATGAGGGCGCGCAGAAGGCGGCGTATCAGGCGCGCAAGACACTCGATAAGGTCTACCGCAAAGTCGGCTTTGTGCAGAGATAAGCATGCTGCCGCATGCAGTTAAGAGGGTATAACAGATATGTCAGAATATACAGTGGTACTGCGGATCATCGCGGTGTTCGCACTTGCCGGCGTGCTTTCTTATGCATTGACGCCATTTGTTAAACGTTTTGCGCATAAAATCGGTGCGATCGACGTGCCGAAGGACAGCAGGCGCATGCACAAAAAGCCCATTCCGCGTTTGGGCGGTCTTGCGATTTTTCTCGCATTCCTCTGCACGATGCTTCTTTTTGTCGATATTGATCAGCAGGTGCTCTGCATTTTGATCGGCGCGACGATCGTCGTGATTCTCGGAATCTTTGACGACGTGATGGCGCTCGGTGCAAAACTCAAGTTTGTCGTCCAAATCGTCGCAGCAGCGATTCCCGTATGCTTCGGTGGGCTGCGCATCGACATGTTTTCCAGTATCAATCCGTTTTCGGATACCCCGTATTTCAGCTTGGGCGTGCTTGCGATCCCGATCACGGTCCTTTGGATCGTCGGTATTACGAATGCGGTCAACCTGATCGACGGTCTGGACGGCCTTGCCGTCGGCGTATCGTCCATCGCGAGCCTGACGATGCTCGCGGTCGGCCTGCTCGTCGGGGAGCTTCCCGTCGCGATGACGATGGCGGCGCTGACAGGCGCATGTATTGGCTTTATGCCGTATAACATCAATCCCGCGAAAATTTTCATGGGGGACACGGGTTCCACGTTCCTCGGATACATGCTTGCGACCATGTCCATCCTGGGCATGTTCAAATTCTATGCGGTCATTTCGTTCGCGGTGCCGTTTCTCATTCTCGGTCTGCCGATTTTCGACACTGCGGTTGCCATCATCCGCCGTGTGCTGTCCGGGCGCAGCCCGATGAGCCCGGATCGCGGACATGTGCATCACAGACTGATGGACATGGGCTTCAACCAGAAGCAGTCCGTCGCGATCCTGTATGCGATCAGCGGCACGCTCGGTCTTGCCGCTGTCGTGCTGACCTCGCGCGGCGAAGTGCGTGCGATGATGCTCGTGCTTGCGGTCATCGTTGCGATCGCCATCGGCACGCGTGTCGTCCTGAGCATTGATAAACACCTCGGACACGAACATACATCGACGACGCCGGAGGAACACGAAGCGGCGTCTGGAAAGGAAACAGAAGAAGATGAAAAAGATTAAGGTCATGACAGTGTTCGGCACACGGCCGGAAGCAATCAAGGTCGCGCCGCTCATTCGTGCACTCGAGCAGGGAGAGCATACCGAAAGCATCGTCTGCGTCACCGCACAGCACCGTCAGATGCTCGATCAGGTGCTCGATATTTTTCACATCACGCCCGACTATGATCTCGACATTATGCAGCCCCGCCAGACGCTTTCGACCATCACCGAGAAGTCGCTGCATGGTCTCGACGAAGTGCTCGAGCAGGCAAAGCCTGATATGGTGCTCGTGCACGGCGACACTTCGACCACATTTGCGGGTGCGCTTGCAGCGTTCTATCATCAGATCCCTGTCGGACATATTGAAGCAGGTCTGCGCACCTATGACAAGTATTCTCCATTCCCGGAGGAAATGAACCGCTGCCTGACCGGTCGTATCGCGACGCTGCATTTCGCACCGACCGCGCGCAACCGCGATAATCTGGCGCGCGAAGCGATCACAGACGGCGTGACCGTTGTGGGTAATACGGTCGTTGACGCAATCCATATGACCGTGCGAGATGATTTTGCATTCCGTGACGAGCAGCTCAAGACCCTTGATTTCCAAAACAACCGCGTGGTTCTGGTCACGGCGCATCGCCGCGAGAACTACGGCGAGCCGATGGAAAACATCTGCCGCGCGATCGCAGAGTTGTCTGCGGCATATGAGGACGTCCATTTTGTCTATCCGGTGCACCTCAGCCCCTATGTGCGTGAGACCGCGGAGAAATATCTCGGCGGCAATCCGCGCGTGCATCTGATCCAGCCACTGGCGGTGGACGAAATGCACAACCTGATGGCGCGTTGCTTCATGATTATGACCGATTCCGGCGGCTTGCAGGAAGAAGCGCCCTCGCTCGGCAAGCCCGTGCTTGTCCTGCGCCGCGAAACCGAGCGCCCCGAAGCGATCGAGGCGGGTACGGTCAAATTGGCAGGTGTCGACCAGAATGAGATCGTGCGTCTGGCGCGCGAACTGTTTGATGATCCGGCGGCATATGCGGCGATGGCGCATGCAGTCAATCCCTATGGCGACGGCAAGACTTCCGAGCGCATCGTGCAGCTGATCGAGCAATACTTCGGTGCGCGTGAGGATAAGCCGGAACCCTTCGTACCGTAATGAACAGGCAGAACAACGAGCAGCGGCATGTGATCACCACACCGCTGCTCGCGGCGCTTGGAGCGCTCGCGCTCGTCATCGCGCTATTCTTCAGCTTTTATCTTTCGACGAGCGCATATCGCAGCGAAGAAAGCGGCATCACGCTGCCGTCCGAACAGTCCAAAGCACCGGTGGTGTCGCAGAGCGGGGAGTTGCCCGCGTCAAATGACGCCCTGCAAGGGGTGGATGTCCGCACCGATAACGTGCAGCGCGTGATCGCGTCGCTGCACCGACCGGAGGCATACAGCTATCTGGTGCAGAACACGCTGTACGAGGGCACGAGTGCGATACGCACGCTCACACGCCGACAGTTTTTTAAGCAGGACGCATGCCGCACGGATGTACTCAACGATAGCGGCAGCGTGCAGCGCATCACCTTGCGAAAAGGGGAGCAGATCTATGCGTGGGAAAGCGGTTCGAGCAGCTATTATTCTGGCAAGGCAGGAAGCTTTACAGATGAAGATTCTGCAATGCTGCCGAGCTACCAGACTGTTTTATCACTTAAATCAGAGCAAATTACTGCGGCAGAGTTGTCGAACCTTGCGTACGAACCGTGTATTCGGGTGGACACGACGCAGGGAGTCTATCGCTGCATTTATTATGTCTCTACCGTTTCCGGTCTGCTTGTGAGGGCGGACATTTTCAAGGGAGAGACGATGGTGCGGCAATGTCTCATCAGCGGATTATCGACGACCGCTCCCGCGGACAGCTTTTTTCAGTTGCCCAATGGCACGTCCGTATTGACCAAGGACACATAAGAGCAGGAGAGTATCACGTGGAGTATGAAATTGTTTGGTCGGATTTGGGAATGCTGCCTCTGGAGGCACAGCAAATTCGCGCCGCCGTTTTTATGGAAGAACAGGGCTTTGTAGAGGAGTTCGACGAATGGGACACGCAAAGCTGGCATGCGCTGCTGTATCTTGAGGGAATGCCTGTGGGCACAGCACGTATGTTTTGGGACAACGCACCCGAGACCATGCGTCTGGGCAGGTTGGCATTTCGACCGGAAGCGCGTATGGGCGGATGGGGTCGTCGCCTGCTGCAATGCGCCGGTGAAAAAGCGGCGGCAAAAGGCGCGCAGCGCGTGGTGCTCGATGCGCAGGTGCGCGTACAGGGCTTTTACGCCGCATGCGGTTTTGAACCTGTGGGGCAACCGTTTGAGGAAGAGGGCTGTCCACATATTTTGATGGAATACCGGCTAAGGGAAGAAGGATCATGTTGACAAACCATTTGGGCGTTTCGGATGCGATCTACGCATTGGGACGCGAAGCGGAAAAAGAAATTGCGCCATACTTTGCTGCGATCGAGCAGGTGTGCGATGAAAATACCGAAAAGGTGCTTGCGGCGTTCGCGAAGCATCGCGTATCGGATAATCTATTCGCAGGAACGACGGGGTACGGTTATGACGACCACGGGCGCGACACGCTGGATCGCATTTACGCAGATATTTTCGGCGCGGAGGCAGCACTCGTTCGCATCGGTTTTGTGAACGGTACGCACGCACTGTCATGCGCGATGTTCGCCGCAGTACGCACCGGAGACACCGTGCTTTCGGTCACGGGACCGGCGTATGACACGCTGCAAAATACGATTACCGGCGATTACTGCGGCAGCATGAAGAATTATGGAATTCATTACAAACAGGTTGATTTGCAGAATGGAAAGCCGGATTATGACGCGATAACGGATGCCGTAAAGGACGATGCCATTACACTGGTTTTCATCCAGCGCAGCCGCGGATACGCGGTCAGAGAGACACTTTCCTGTGCGGAAATCGCGGAGATCTGCCGCGTGGTGCGCGAGGGTAATCCCCACGCGGTGATCATGGTGGATAACTGCTATGGTGAGTTCGTGGAGACCGTAGAGCCGACACAGGTCGGCGCCGATCTGATCGCAGGCTCGCTCATTAAGAATCCGGGGGGTGGTCTGGCACCGACGGGCGGCTATATCGCGGGCCGCGCGGATCTCGTCGAGAACGCGTCCTACCGTCTGACAGCGCCCGGTATCGGCGGCGAATGTGGCTGTACAATGGGGCAGAACCGGCTGCTGTATCAGGGACTGTTCATGGCGCCACACACAACGGCGCAGGCGCTTAAGACAGCGATCTTCTGCGCGAAAGTCATGGAAAAACTCGGCTATGAGGTTAGTCCCAAGGCGGAGGAAACACGTCATGACATCATTCAGACCATTGCGTTTGGCGCGCCGGAGCCGCTGCGCCGCTTCTGCGAGGGAATTCAGGCAGGAGCGCCGGTCGACTCGTTTGTAACACCCGAACCGTGGGCGATGCCGGGTTATGAGGTGCCCGTCATTATGGCGGCGGGCGCCTTTGTGCAGGGCGCGTCGATCGAGTTGTCTGCGGATGCGCCGATGCGCGAGCCATATGTATGCTATATGCAGGGCGGTCTTACCTATTCTTCGGGAAAGGCGGGCATCCTGCTCGCGGCGGAACGCATTCAAAACAGCAAGCAAGCATAGTCAGCCAAAATGCAGGGGCAACCTTCATGCCCCTGCATTTGCTTTGTCACCGGAAATGTGTAAATAGCATTGTCTGTATGCAAAAAATATGATAGAATAGCAATAAGTTTAAGGGCAGAGGATGTGCACGGCGAGAAATGGTGATTTTAGGGATCGACCCCGGATACGGAATCGTGGGCTACGGCCTGGTGCGATACGAAAAAAATCGCTTTACGCCGATCCAATACGGTGCGATCACGACACAGGCGGGACTGGAAATGCCCCTGCGTCTGGCGGAGATATACGACGATCTGTGCACGTTGATCGACACCTTTCATCCGCAGGAAGTCGCGATCGAAGAACTGTTTTTTAATCAGAATATCACTACAGGCATTCAAGTGGCGCAGGCACGCGGCGTGATTCTGCTCGCGTGTGCGCAAAAAGGGCTGCATCCGGTATCGTATTCGCCATCACAGGTTAAGCAATCAGTCGTCGGCTATGGCAAAGCGGAAAAAAAACAGGTGATGGAAATGACACGGGTCATGCTCGGACTTGCGAAAGTCCCGCGACCTGACGATGCGGCAGATGCGCTCGCATTGGCGATTTGTCACGGACATGCCTCCAAATCCCAACTATATAAAGGAATTTAAACTTATGTTTTACTATGTGGAAGGCGTGGTGGCGCTGCTGGAACCGGGGCTTGCGGTCGTAGACTGCGCAGGGGTCGGCTACGCATGCCATACCTCGCAGAATACCATTGGCAATCTCAAAATCGGCAAAAAAACGCGCTTGTATACCTATTTATATGTGCGCGAGGATATTTTTGATCTCTACGGCTTTGGTGATCAGGAGGAACTGCGCTGCTTCAAGCTACTCATTGGTGTGTCCGGCGTCGGACCGAAGGCAGCGCTTGCGATTTTATCGGTCGCGCCGCCGTCACGGCTCGCGCTTTCGGTCATCACCGGTGACGAAAAGCTGCTCACACAGGCGCCCGGTATCGGCAAAAAGATTGCACAGCGCATCGTATTGGAGCTGCGCGACAAAATGGCAAAGGAGCAGCTCGAGAACGCATCGGGCGCGGGCGCGATATTGCCTGTGCCACAGGCAGCACAGGGCGTCAACCATACACAGGAGGCGGTCGCGGCGCTCATGGTGCTCGGATACTCGCGTGCCGAAGCTTTGCAGGCGATGGAAGGCATGAACGCGGCGGAGATGGACGCGGAGGAAATCATCCGCGGATGCCTGAAGAAGCTCGCAATGCAATAACGAAGATGGGAGAAACAGAACTTTGAGCATCGAATTTTCCGGCGGCATGTCGGATGATGAGCGCATCGTATCCAGTCGCTCTCTTTCGGAAGAGGAAAACGATTACTCTCTGCGGCCGAAGTCGATGGACGACTATGTCGGACAAACGCAGGTCAAGGAAAACCTCAAAATTTTTATCGAGGCGGCACGCAAACGCGGAGAGCCACTCGATCATACACTGCTATATGGTCCGCCCGGACTGGGCAAGACCACACTGGCGAATATTATCGCGCAGGAGATGGGGGTCAACATTCGCGTGACCTCGGGTCCTGCCATCGAAAAGGCGGGCGATTTGGCTGCCCTCTTGACAAATCTGGCGGAAAACGATATTCTGTTCATCGACGAGATTCACCGTCTCAACCGCAGCGTCGAGGAAATTCTCTATCCCGCGATGGAGGATTTTGCGCTCGACATCATTATCGGCAAGGGACCGTCTGCACGTTCCATTCGTCTGGACTTGCCGCGCTTCACGCTGATCGGGGCGACGACACGCGCCGGTCAAATGACCAGTCCGCTGCGCGACCGCTTTGGTGTCATGCTGCGTTTGGAGCTGTATTCGCCCGAAGAGCTGCAATCTATCGTCGACCGCTCCGCGAGCATCCTCGGTGTGCCGACCGCATCAGACGGCTCCTATGAGATCGCACGCCGTTCGCGCGGAACGCCGCGTATCGCAAACCGTTTGCTGCGCCGTGTGCGCGACTTTGCAGAGGTGCGCGGAAACGGCGTCATTACCAAGGAGGCTGCCGATATGGGTCTGCGTGCGCTTGATATTGACACGCTTGGTTTGGATCGTATCGACCGGCGCATGCTGTCGTGCATCATTCAGAACTTTAACGGAGGTCCGGTCGGCTTGGAGACACTTGCCGCTGCGATCGGGGAAGAGTCTGTGACACTTGAGGACGTCTACGAGCCCTATCTCATGCAGATCGGTTTTCTCAACCGCACCCCGCGCGGACGCTGTGCTACACTGGCGGCGTACGAGCATCTGCGTCTCGAGCTGCCGAGCGGACAGCAGCGGCTATAAACTTCTAAATTCAGGGCGCTCGACCGCGTGTGCGGCAGAAGCGTAACATATAAAGCAAAAGGTAAGGTGTATTGATTTGGGTAAATACTTTGGAACAGATGGTGTGCGCGGTGTCGCAAATGTAGAACTGGATGCGCTGCTTGCGTTTAAAATCGGTGCGGCGGCGGCGTATACGCTGACGCAGGAGCATACGGGTCGCGGTAAGGCGAAATTGCTCATCGGTAAAGATACGCGTATTTCCTCTGACATGCTGGAGAGCGCGCTCGTCGCAGGGATCTGCTCGGTCGGCGCGGATGTCGAACTGCTCGGCGTGATCCCCACGCCCGCGATTGCCTATCTGACCATCAAGCATAAGGCGGATGCGGGTATCGTCATCTCTGCGAGCCACAACTCGTTTGAGTACAACGGCATCAAAATTTTCGCGGGCACAGGCTATAAGCTGTCCGACGAAAGCGAAGCCAAGATCGAAGCACTGATCGACGATTTTGATTCCATCCCCAAGGTCAGCCATGAAAAGCTGGGCTGCGTCATTAAGAGCGCGATCGATCCGGTGGTCGAATACACCGATCACCTCGCAGACACCATTCAGGGCGATCTTTCCGGGCTTCGTGTTGCCATTGACTGCGCAAACGGCGCGTCCTCCACGACGATCACCCGTTTGCTCCGTCAGCTGGAGTGCAGCGCAGATGTACGGTTCTATGAGCCGGACGGCATCAACATCAATGACGGCTGCGGTTCGACCCATCTGGGTGATCTGAAAAAACGCGTCAAGCAGGGCGACTTTGATCTGGGCGTTGCGTTTGACGGCGATGCAGACCGCTGCCTCATCGTAGACGAGACCGGAGAAGAGCTTGACGGTGACCGCATTATGGCGGTGTGCGCCGCCCGCATGAAGAAGGAAGGTCGTCTGCGCGGCAATGCGTTCGTTGCGACGATCCTGTCGAATATGGGTCTGCACGCCTATGCAAGAGAGCAGGGCATGGAGATCATCTGTGCCAATGTCGGTGACCGCTATGTGCTCGAAAAAATGCTCGAGGGTTGCTATGTCCTCGGCGGCGAGCAGTCCGGCCATGTCATTTTCCTTGACCACGCTTCGACCGGCGACGGGGAACTGACCGCGGTGCAGTTTATGCACATCCTCAAGGAGAGCGGCAAAAAGTGTTCGGAGATTGCGGCGGAAGTTGTGCCGTTCCCGCAGATCATGATCAACGTCAAGGTGCCGAACGATCAGAAAAAGGTCATCGCAGACCGCACCGAGGTCAAAGCAGCCATTGAAGCGGCGGAAAAAGAACTCGGCGAGGGTCGCATTCTGGTGCGTCCGTCTGGCACGGAGGCGCTCGTGCGCGTCATGGTCGAAGGTAAGGACGCCGCGATGGTCGATAAAATAGCGAAAACAGTTGCACAAACCATCGAAAGTATCGTATAATATAAAATCATCATCTCACAAAAAGGGTGGTATGTGCCGCCCTTTTTGTCATGATAAAATTTGCCTGTGAAAGGGGTGAGAACCATCTCAACTAAATATGAAAAGCGCCAGAACTGCGGCGTCATGACCCGCAGTTGACGAGGAAAGGGTTTATCGAAGTTTCGGCGGGTGCCCTTCGGTCATCAGTGCGATGGTCGTCAGCAGACCCTCAAAGTCCGGGAGCGATTCCGGTGACAAAGGGGTTCTGCAATTCCGCACTATTTTTATGCCCATTTGGGCGCGAACACAGACATACCTGACATGGAGGATTACTATTATGTGTGGCATTGTAGGTTTTACCGGCAGAGAAGGCGCGCTGCCGATTTTGATTCGTGGTCTTTACAGCTTGGAATATCGCGGTTATGATTCCGCCGGTATTGCGGCATTTACCAAAGAGGGTTTGAAGGTTGTAAAAACCTGCGGACGCATCAAAAATTTAGAGGATAAAATTCGGGAACAGGGAGGACTGGACTGTGCTTGCGGCATCGGTCATACCCGTTGGGCGACGCACGGCGGCCCATCCGACTCCAACTCCCATCCGCATCTGGGTGGCAAGGACGGGCACAATAGTGTTGCGGTCGTTCATAACGGCATTATCGAGAATTATCTCGAGCTGCGCGAGCGGCTGGAGGCGCACGGCTACACGTTCCATTCCGAAACCGATACCGAGACCGTTGCACACCTGATTGATTACCTGCACACCGGCGAGCAGCAGGATCTTGCAATGACGGTGCTCAAGGCGGTATCGCGCCTGCGCGGTTCGTATGCGCTGGGCGTAGTCTCGCTCGACCGTCCCGATGAGATCGTTGCGGCACGCCGTGACAATCCGCTCGTCATCGGTCTGGGCGAAGGTGAGAATATGATCGCGTCCGATGTGACTGCCATCATTTCCCGCACGAAAAACTATATTATTCTGGACGATAACGAGGTTGCGATTGTGCGTCCGGACAGCGTTGTTGTGATGAACGAATTTGGCGATGTGGTAGAAAAGACGGTCCAGACCGTAACATGGGATCTGTCGGCTGCGGAAAAGGGCGGCTATGAGCATTTCATGATCAAGGAGATCATGGAGCAGCCCAAGGCGGTCGCAGACACGGTACGCCCGCGCATTCATGACGGTCAGATTGCGTTTGAAGAGAATGGACTGACGGATGAGCGTCTGCGTGAGGCGGAGCATATCCACATTATCGGCTGCGGTTCTGCGCTACACGCCGGCATCGTGGGCAAGACCGTGATCGAGCAGATGGCGCGTGTGCGCTGCTCCGCGGTTGTGGCATCGGAATTCCGTTATGAAAACCCGATCGTAGGGGAGAAAGATCTGTGCATCGTCATCAGCCAGTCTGGCGAGACGGCGGATACCCTCGCTGCGATGCGTCAGGCAAAGGCGGCAGGTGCGTTTGCAATCGCAATCGTCAATGTGGTCTCTTCGACGATTGCCCGCGAAGCGGACGGCGTTCTCTACACCTGGGCGGGACCGGAAATTTCGGTTGCGACGACCAAGGCATATTCCGCACAGCTATCCGCGCTGTACCTCATCGCGGCGCGCATCGCCCGCGTACGCGGCTGTATTTCCTCCGAGGAAGAGCGTGCAGTCTGTGAAGAGCTGCACGGGCTGCCCGATCGTATTCGCGAAACGCTGACCTGCAAGGAGCATATGCAGTATCTGGCGACGCTGTATGCAAACCGCAGCCATGTCTTTTTCCTCGGTCGAGGACTGGACTATGCGGCGGCACTCGAAGCATCGCTCAAGCTCAAGGAAATTTCGTATATCCATTCGGAGGCATATGCGGCGGGTGAACTCAAGCACGGCACGATCTCGCTCATCGAAGAGGGCACGCTCGTCGTCGCGCTCGCAACACAGCCTGCGCTGTACGAAAAGACGGTTTCCAACATCCGAGAGGTCGTCGCACGCGGTGCTTCGGTCATTTTGGTCACAAACGATGACTTCGACGGCGATGAGAGCCAGTGCCAGCAGGTCGTTCGTCTGCCCAAATGCATGAATCGTTTTTCTGCGTCCCTGTCAATCATTCCGCTCCAACTTTTGGCATATTATATTGCCGTACAGCTTGGCTGCGACGTAGATAAGCCCCGCAACCTTGCAAAATCGGTCACTGTCGAATAAACGGGTTTTGTAAAATCGCACAAAACGCAAACGAGATAAACGATGAGATTCGTAATTTTCACAAAAATACGCTTGACAACAGCGGCGCTTTCTTATATAATAATTACAATATGACATATGGAAATGCGCTTTTTCCCACATCCATGTCCGATGTGGAGTTATGTGTCGCCGCACAAACAGGCGACATGCGTGCTACCGAGCAGTTGGTGCACCGCTATTCCCGCTTGGTCAAAACCTGCGCGCGTCCCTGTTTCTTAGAGGGCGCGGATGCGGAGGATCTGATTCAAGAGGGGATGGTTGGATTGCTGGCTGCGGTGCATCATTACGATCCCCAACGCGGTATCCCGTTTGAGGCATACGCGCGGCTGTGTATTACGCGGAAAATCTATTCCGCTGTACGCGCTGCGTCTGCACTTAAGCATGTTCCGCTCAGCGCATCCGTATCCATAGAAAAACCTCTGTTTGAAGACAATGCGGAACCCCGCCCTCAGGTGACTGAACCAACTTCCGATCCGGAATCTCTGGTGATTGGCATGGAGGAGCAAAAGGAGCGTATCGAACGACTTCTTGGCTTACTGTCTGTTTTTGAGGCAAAGGTTTTGAACCTTTTTCTGAAGGGTCTTTCCTATGAAGAAATGGCACAGACGCTCGGAAAACCGGTCAAATCCGTGGACAATGCCATCCAACGCATCAGGCGAAAATCGGCAGAAATCAATCCCTAGGCGAATGCAGGGCACTGTCCTGTACGCAAATATATTTCCAGTGTTCCGCAGGGAACAAGGTATCAAAGAGAGGTAGAAAAAAATGTACGAAGACAAGACCTTAGTATGCAAAGAGTGTGGCCAGGAGTTCGTTTTCTCCGCTGGTGAACAGGAGTTCTACGCAGAGCGCGGCTTTATGAACGAGCCCCAGCGTTGCAAGAACTGCCGCGATGCTCGTAAGAACGCATCCCGTGGCCCCCGTGAGTACTTCACGGCTACTTGCGCTTCCTGCGGCGGCGAGGCAAAGGTTCCGTTCGAGCCCAAGTCTGATCGCCCGGTATATTGCAGCGAGTGCTTTGCTAAGATGAAGTCTGAGCAGTAATTTGCCGACCGAGACCCCGTCCGCAAGGACGGGGTCTTTTTTGCTGCATGAAATTCCGGCTTTTCGGTTATGATTTTGGGTATTGAAATCTATACCGCAAGGCAGTATAATAATAACAATCAACTACAATCAAAAATTTGGAGGTCTATCATGGCTGATATCACGAAAAAGACCACGATCGGCGAGGTTCTCGCACGCGATCTGGGTACCGCACAGTATTTTCTGGACATGGGCATGCATTGCCTGGGCTGCCCGTCCTCTCAGGGCGAGAGCATCGAGGATGCTTGTGCCGTTCATGGCACCAACGCCGATGAGCTGGTCGCAAAGCTCAACGCATATTTTGCCGCAAAGTAAGCATCAAACGCATGAGACCGGCGCGGGCAACCGTTGCCGGTCTTATTTTTATGAGGGAGGCCGCTCATGCCGGACATTAAACTAACGCCGCGGCTGCAATGTATTGCGGAGCATGTGCCTGTCGGCTCTGCACTTGCCGATGTGGGAACAGACCATGCGTATTTGCCGCTGTATTTACTGCAAGAGAAGATCGTATCGTATGCGATCGGCAGCGATCTGCGCACCGGACCGCTCTCGCGTGCGCGCGAAAACGCGCAAACTGCCGGCTTGTACGATCAGCTCACGCTGCGACTCGCCGCCGGTCTGGACGCGGTCGCACCACACGAGTGCAATGTCATTTCGATCGCAGGCATGGGCGGCGAAACCATTGCCGAGATCCTGACCGCTGCCCCATGGACCGCGCAGGGGGCGCATACGCTGCTGTTACAGCCCATGACGCGCATTGCAGAGCTGCGGCGCTTTTTACGGGTGCACGGGTATCGCATTTGCGCGGAATATGTCTGTCGGGAAGAGCGCCGATTCTATGTCGTGCTGCAAGTACAGGGTGGCGGCACACCGGAAATGCCTGCGCCTGCGCTGTGGGACTGTTATGTGTCACGGGCGCTGCTGCAAGCGGCACAGGCGCAGCCGTATCTGACCGCGCTGCTGCGCCGCGAGCGGCATGCACTCGCGGGTATGGAGCGTGGTAAGTCGGAGGAAGCGGAGCTGACCGCCCAAAGGAACATCGTACGCGTGCTGCAAAGCGCATTGGAGGAACTCACATGACGACGGTACAGGATATTTTAACGGTTCTTGAGACTTTAGCGCCGTACTCCCTTGCGGAAAACTGGGATAACTGCGGGCTGCTTGCAGGCGACCGCACGACGCAGGTGACGCGTGTGCTATGCGCACTCGATGTGACCGAGGCGGTCGCACAAGAGGCAAGCCGTCTCGGCGCGCAGGTGATCGTAGCGCATCATCCTGCTATTTTTACTTCTGTCAGCCGTGTGACTGCGGATGACGCGACCGGACGTGTCCTGCGTCATGTCATCACGCACAATATCGCCGTGATCTGTATGCATACCAATCTGGACTGCGCACAGGGCGGCGTGAACGATGCGCTCGCAGCCGCACTCAAGCTGGAGAACATTGTGGTGATGGGCGCAGGGGAGAACGGCATGCTTGGACGCGTCGGAGACTATCCGGGCGTGCCGATGTCTGCTGCCGCCTGCGCGGCATTTGTAAAGCGCCGCCTGCGTGCTCGCGGTGTGCGCTTTGTGGACGGTGGGCGCGAGATCCGCCGGATCGCGGTGGGCGGCGGCGCGTGCGGTAAAATGATGGATGCTGCGCTCGCAAAGGGGGCGGATGCCTTTGTCATCGGGGATTGCAGCTACGATCTGATGCAGCGCGCGCAGGCAATCGGCCTGACCCTCATCGACGCGGGACATTTCCCGACGGAAAATCCGGTCGTGCCTGCGCTTGCGCACACCTTGCAGCACGCATTTCCGCAGGTGGAAACGACTGTTTCTGCGGTTCATGCAGACTGCATTCAATTTATCTGACAGTAAGGAGCGAAAGAAATGCCATTAGACGCGATCTGCCTGCGGGCGGTGGTGCATGAACTGGCCGAAGGCGCGGTAGGCAGCCGCGTGGAAAAGGTCTATCAGCCCGAACGTGATGAAATCATTCTCGCGCTGCGGGGCGTGGGCGGTGCAAAACGCTTGTTGCTGTCTGCGTCACCCAACGCACCGCGCATGCATTTTACCGATGCCGCGCGCGAAAATCCCGCTGCGCCTCCCATGTTTTGCATGCTGCTGCGCAAGCATATTCAAGGCGCAAAAATTGCCGCGATCACACAGCCCGATCTTGAACGTATGGCGGTCATCGAACTGGATACCACCGATGAGATGGGCGTCGCATGCAAACGCTATTTGCAGTGTGAACTGATGGGACGATTTGCAAACCTCGTTCTGACAGATGGGGAAGGGCGCATTTTGGATGCGCTGCGCCGCGTCGAGGGGGATGTTGCCGAGGGCAAACGACAAATTTTACCCGGGCTGTTTTATCACATGCCGCCTGCACAAGAGGGCAAAATCAGCCTGCTCGCTGTTTCAGGCGCAGGACTTGCCGCTGCGGTACAGAATGCGGAGGACGAAAGCGGTCTGGATAAGTGGCTGCTGTCGCACTTTTTCGGTTTATCGCCGCTTTTGTGCCGCGAGCTTGCTTACCGTGCCACTGGGGAAGTCTCCAAGCCGGTGTCCCTGCTGACAGCGCAGGAACGGGAATCGCTTTGCGCGGTGTTTTCGGATTTTGTCGCGTACCTGCAAGAAAATCGTGAAAAGCCGTGCTTGCTCACGAAAAACGAGGACAAAACCATCTTTGACTTCACCTGTTTACCCATCACACAGTACGCGGGACTCATGGCGGTTTCGGTAGAGTCGTCTTTTTCTGCAATGCTCGGCACCTTTTATGATAAAAAGACCCATGCTGAGCGTATGCGCCGCCGCGCACAGGATACGCTTCGCACGGTGACAACTGCACGCGATCGCTTGGTGCGCAAATTAGGCGCACAGAAACAGGAACTGGCGGACACACAAAATCGCGAGACGTATAAACGCCTTGGCGATCTGGTGACAGCGAATCTTTATCGGCTCGAAAAGGGCGCACGCAGTGCCGTTGTGACCGACTATTACAGCGAGAACTGCGCGGAAATCGAGATTAAACTCGATCCCCGTCTGTCTCCGCAGCAAAATGCGCAGAAGTATTTCAAGCAGTACAATAAGGCGAAAACCGCAGAGGAAGTGCTGACCGCACAAATCGCGGAGGGAGAAGCCGATTTACTGTATCTCGAAAGTGTACTTGAGGCGATCGGGGAGGCAGAAAGCGAACTGGATCTGACCCAACTGCGCGAGGAACTCCGGCAGACTGGGTATCTGTCCAATAAGCAGCAGCACGGTGCCAAGGGCCGCAAGGCAAAGCCGGTGACCGCGCCACCCTATCATTATCGGACAAGTGATGGGTTTGATGTTTTCGCGGGAAAAAACAATTTGCAAAACGATCTGTTGACCTTGAAAACGGCATTTAAGAGCGATATTTGGTTTCATACGCAAAAAATCCACGGTTCCCATGTCATTCTGGTCGTGGACGGAAAAACGCCAACTGAGCTTGCCATGACCGAGGCGGCGAAAATCGCTGCATATCATTCCAAGGGACGTGACAGCGCGATGGTTCCGGTCGACTATTCTGAAGTGCGCAACATCAAGAAGCCTGCCGGTGCAAAGCCTGGTATGGTGATCTATCATGTCTATAAAACCGCTTATGTGACACCGGTAGAAGCCGAAGTCGAAAAATTGCGTGTAAAATAAAAAGAAGCCGGACAATCCGGCTTCTTTTTCGTTATGCCTCGCGGAGCATCAGCGTGTGATACAGCAGCTCGCAGGCTGTTTTGCGCGTGATCGGGCTGCTCGGATCGCTCTTCATCTGATCGGGGAGAACCTTTGCTGCGGTCAGACGCGCGGTCGCACCGGCAGCCCATGCGGGAACAGAAGCGCTTTCGGTCGCAGCAGCAGTTATCGGTGTATCAAAATCCTCGGTGAGGAGATTGCCGACAATGACACTGGCTTCCGCAGCGGTGATCGGGCTTTCCCCGCGAATTTCTGCTACGCCGGAGGCGGTCTGGTAGCCGCTGATGAGTCCGGTGGATGCGGCGGCGCTGATATACGGCTTTGCCCACGCAGATAAGCCGGAATCATCGGCAAAATCGGTCTGCATCGTCGGGGTGACGGGAAGATCTGCGATCGCCGCCGCCATCGCGATAAATTCGCTGCGTGTTACGGTGTCGTTTGGATGGAAGAAATACGATGCCCCGATTTTTTCACCGGTCAGGATACCGTGTTCGGACAGACACAGCGCTGCATAATGTGCGGAATCGGTCGACATATCCGAATAGGTCAGCTTTGCGCTGTTGCGCTGCACCTTGATTTTTACTTGTGCGGGGGAAGAGAGGTTGCCCAGGGTATCGACAGCGGCATAGGTGAACTTATCCGTGCCGGTCTTGCCCTCAGTCGGCGTGTACTGTAATGTGCCGCCATCGACCACTGCCGTACCCAAACGCGGAGATTCTACAATTTTGAAGATCACGGCGTCTCCGTCGGCATCCGTGGCGCACAGTGGCACCTCCAGATAGACACCGGAGTAGGTTTCACCGGTCACATCCGCAGCGATCGGCGCATGTCCGGTCGCGGAGACCGGTTGGAGCGTTTCTGCGTGGGTACCCCAAAAGGCAAAGGCCGTCGGCACCGCCATACCAAGCAGAGGAAATGCCAGCACTGCACAAAGCAGGGCGCGCAGGGAATGATATCGTTTCGTTTCCACAGAAAATTCCGTCCTTTCTATCGGCAATTTACCATTAGTTTGAACATGGAATCAAGGATTATTCCGAAATTCTCACATCACGGTCAGGAAATTTCAGTACATCTTTCCAGAATTGCTTTTCGTGAAAATAAATGCTGTAAAACCCTTGCTGTCTGTCGATTTTTGTGGCATAATTTTAGATAATCATATTATCGAGTAGGGAAGGAGAACCGCTTTTATGGAAAAGCATCAGCTAGTTCTCGTTTTGGACTTTGGCGGTCAGTATAATCAGTTGATCGCGCGACGAGTCCGTGAACATCATGTCTATTGCGAGGTAAAATCGTATAAAACACCGATCGAGGAAATTCGTGCCATGAATCCGATCGGCATTATCTTTACCGGTGGTCCGAATAGCGTCTATGAGGAAAATTCGCCGCATTGCTCGAATGAGATCTTTGAGCTGGGTGTTCCGGTGCTCGGCATCTGCTACGGCTGTCAGCTTATGGCACAGGCACTCGGCGGAGAAGTGACCGCTGCGACCGATGCTTCTGCGCGCGAGTACGGCAAGACCATGACGTACTACGATACCACGAGCAAGCTGTTTAAAGGTCTGCCCACAGAGGGTATTTCCTGGATGAGCCACGGTGATTATATGGCAAAGGTGCCGGAGGGCTTTAAGCTGACGGCACACAGCAAAATGTGCCCGAATGTCGCGATCGAGGACGAAACACGCGGTTTTTATGGTGTGCAGTATCATCCTGAGGTCAACCATACCATTGGCGGCAGCCAGATGCTGTATAATTTCCTGTATGAAATTTGTCATGCCAAGGGCGACTGGACAATGGGGGATTATTCTAAAAATACCATTGCAGCCATTCGCGAAAAGGTGGGCAGCGGCAAGGTGCTGCTCGCGCTGTCCGGCGGTGTCGATTCCTCGGTCGCTGCTGCGCTGCTCGCGGAAGCGGTCGGCAATCAACTGACCTGCGTGTTCGTCGACCATGGTCTGATGCGTAAGGACGAGGGCGACGAGGTAGAAAACGCATTTGGCAAGTGGGACATCAACTTTGTGCGTGTAGACGCAGAAGAGCGTTTCCTTGGTAAGCTTGCGGGTGTTTCCGAACCGGAGCATAAGCGCAAGATCATCGGTGAGGAGTTCATCCGCGTCTTTGAAGAAGAAGCAAAAAAGATCGGCCGCGTCGATTTTCTGGTGCAGGGCACGATCTATCCTGACGTCATTGAGTCCGGTTTGGGCGACAGTGCAACGATCAAGAGCCATCACAATGTAGGCGGTCTGCCCGACTTTGTTGATTTTAAGGAAATCATTGAGCCGCTGCGCCTGCTGTTTAAGGATGAAGTGCGTGAATTGGGCCGTGAGTTGGGCTTGCCCAATTATCTGGTCATGCGTCAGCCGTTCCCGGGTCCCGGTCTTGCAATTCGCATCATCGGGGATATCACAAAGGAAAAGGCAGATCTGCTCCGTGAAGCGGATTATATTTTCCGTGATGAGATCGCAAAGGCGGGTTGGGATTCGCAGATCAGCCAGTACTTCGCGGTGCTCACCAATATGCGTTCTGTAGGTGTCATGGGTGACGGACGCACCTATGATTATACGCTTGCTCTGCGCGGCGTTACAACGACCGACTTCATGACCGCGGACTGGGCGAGAATTCCGTATGAGGTTCTTGACCGCATTAGTGTGCGCATCGTCAACGAGGTGAAGCATATCAACCGCATCGTCTATGACATCACATCCAAGCCCCCCGCAACGATCGAGTGGGAATGATTTCAGAGGCCTGAAAAAGCCCATAAACACTGGGATTTTTGAGAGCTAAGGCCGTTCGTGGCAACGAAATGGCAACATTTTTTCATTATTCATAAAAAGAGAGCTAACTGATTTTGATTAAGTCAGTTAGCTCTTTTTTTGTATGCATTGGATTGCAAATCAAAACATTTCCGTAAACCTGTCGTAGAATGTCTCTTCTTTGCATCCAGAATCAATAAATTTTTGAAGCTCAGTTTTCATCTGCCTATATGTTTTCTGACAATCGGATTCGTTACAAAATGCAGTATGCACCATTGAACCATATATACCGCAAGTGATAGCATAGTAGGCTTTGCATTTTTCGAGGGTGATACAGCAACTGCCATTATACTCCTCGTCCTCTACTATGGTACCGCCTTCAGAACCATTTGCGCCAATTGTTGAGCCATTCAACGCTTTTGTCCACATCCGGAATCACTCCAAACTTCCGTTTTTTGATTTTCTAATCTCGTCAGTAAGAATATCGCTCAGTCCCTGAGATGGAACAACTTTGTGCCACTGTCCAGAGGTATCAAACTCAGGATAGTGATAACGCCAGCGGTCATATTCCTCCTGCGTGATCTCTCCGGCTTTTAACATGGCAGCAACCTGACGCCACGCACACAGCATCTTGTGGAGTTCAGCGGCATCCTTGCCTTTGCGTACATTAACTTTCAGGCAAATTTCGTCATCAGCTTCGCTGATCTGTAGACCGTACCTGTCCTCAAGAGTAAACAGAGTGTGCATCAGCCCAATGTAGGAATCAATGTCCGGCACAGCCAATGCCTGCGGAGATACATCAAGTACCTGAGCAAGAGAAGCGGTCAAATCCGCTTTTGGAGCTCTTGTCCCTGTTTCGTACTGAGCCAAACGCACATCAGCAGATTTCTCCGGGAAACCCACAGACTGACCCAAATATTTCTGCGTCATACCGCGCAATATGCGGAAAAAGTGAATGCGTTCACCAATCGCCATAATCATCAACTCCTGTGTCACATGTCTTTAATAATGAGTATAGCTTATATGTTTAATACTGTCAAGAGGAATCGAAGCAAATTTGCTTAATATTGTTTTGCAAACCGCCTTGACTTAAACATAATAGTATAGTACAACAGCAATGTACTTAACAAATAAGTTTAGTGTAAATCAAGCAACTGCCGCACACCGCAAGCTAGGTGTGTCCGCCCGGGCAAATCGGATGGCGGTCAGAAAGTATCCGATACTAAATAAGTATTACTATGCAAAAAAGGAGGAGCGTCTATGGAGAACAACAATTTTATAAGTGTCGAAGATGTAGCAAAAGAGCTGGGCATCTCAAAGTCCTATGCTTATAAGATCGTACAGAAACTCAATGCAGATCTTAGGGCAAAAGGCTTTTTGACCATCTCGGGTCGAATCAACCGCAAGTATTTTTTAGAAAAATTCTGCTACGGCGGAACGGAAAGGAGAGATTCATAATGGCAGTCTACAAAGATGAAAAAACCAACACATGGCGAGCAATTTACCGCTATGTTGACTGGACGGGTGAAAAGAAGCAGACACAGAAGCGCGGCTTCAAGACCAAGCGTGAAGCGCAGGCGTGGGAGCGCGAACAGCTAAACAAAGCGGTAAGCGATCTGGATATGAGCTTTGCAAACTTCGTAGAGCATTACACGGAAGATATGAAAACTCGAATTAAAGAAAGCACCTGGGCGACGAAAGACCATATCATCCGCACCAAGCTGCTGCCCTACTTCGGCAAGTTGAAAATCAGCAATATCACCGCCCAGCAGATTATTACATGGCAAAACGAATTATTGAATCAGAAGGACGAGAACGGTAAGCCTTATTGGCCGATGTATCTCAAAACCGTCCACAATCAGCTCAGCTCCATTTTTAACCATGCTGTGAGGTATTACAACCTACGGGAAAATCCCTGCAAAAAGGCTGGCAGCATGGGCAAGAAGAAAAACCGCGAGATGCTGTTCTGGACAAAAGAGGAATATCTCAAGTTTGCTAATGCCATGATGGACAAGCCGTTATCATTCTACGCTTTTGAGATGCTCTATTGGTGCGGTATCCGTGAAGGTGAGCTGCTGGCACTCACTCCGGCAGACTTCGATTTCAAAAAAGGTACGGTCACAATCAATAAATCCTATCAGCGGCTCAACCGGCAGGATGTCATTACGACACCTAAGACGGAGAAAAGCAATCGCATCATCAAAATGCCGCAGTTTCTGACGGATGAGATTCAAGACTATCTGAGAATGCTTTATGACGTCGGAGACAATGACCGGATGTTCACCGTCACAAAAAGTTATCTTCATCGGGAAATGGACAGAGGCGCAAAAGAGGCTGGTGTCAAGCGCATCAGGATACACGATATTCGTCACAGCGCGGTTTCACTCCTGATTGATATGGGATTTTCGGCAACTGCCATTGCTGACCGGGTAGGTCATGAGAGCATTGACATCACCTATAATTACGCGCACCTGTTTCCGTCCAAGCAGACGGAGATGGCAGAAAAACTCAATATGGAAAGGGGCAATTGAATATGTCACTGAAAAATCGAGATGAACACAACCGTTGGAGGAACAAGACGGTCGCCTTTCGGGTATCGCCGGAAGAAGATAAACAGCTTGAAGTTGCCGTGAAGCTCACGGGCCTGACCAAACAGGACTACATCACCCGGCGGCTACTGTGCAAGGATGTAGTAGTTCAGGGCAATCCAAGGGTCTACAAGGCGCTCCGCGATCAGCTCGCGGCTGTGCTGGATGAGCTGCGGCGCATTGAAGCTAGTGGCAACGTAGATGATGAGATGATGGATACGATTCAGATGATTGCTTCCATCATGGACGGAATGAAGGAGGACAGCGCCTATGATGAATGAAACAGAAAAAACGACCGCCCTCGTACCATCTGTTGGCGCAGATGGAGGGCAGCCGCTTCACAATTCAACTGCACAAAGTATACCAGACGAAAACACTGAAATCAATCCCCCGGAGGAAGATTTACAGGAACTTTATCGTCGTATGCAGCGCATGACAGACCCGCACTATCTGCATACAGTCTCCATGACGGAACTGTACCAGACTACTTATAAGAGCAGACCACCAATCATCGACGGCCTGCTCTACGCCGGGGCATATATCCTCGCTGGGGCACCTAAGATCGGTAAATCATTTCTTGTGGCACAGCTCGCCTATCATGTCAGCACCGGTCAAAAGCTCTGGGAATATGATGTCCGTCAGGGTACGGTGCTATACCTTGCCCTCGAGGATGATTTCGGACGCATCCAGAACCGTATGTTCATGATGTACGGCGTGGATGACACGGACAAGCTATATTTCGCCACCGTTGCCGGAAAAATTGGCAACGGATTGGATGAGCAGCTGGAAAACTTCATGCGTGAACATCCTGACACCAAGCTCATTATCATCGACACCATGCAGAAAATCCGTGAGGCAGGCGGCGAGGCATACAGCTACGCCAGCGATTATGAAATCATCGGGAAGCTAAAACAGTTTGCGGATAAATATTGTATTTGCGTGCTGACCGTTCACCATACCCGAAAGCAGCCTGCCGGAGATAGCTTTGAAATGATCTCCGGGACGACAGGCCTGCTTGGCTGCGCAGATGGTTCGCTGCTGATGCAGAAGAAAAAGCGTACCGATCTTGAATCCACCATCGATGTGGTAGGACGTGACCAGCAGGATCAAATTCTCTACTTAAGGAAAGACCCAGAAACGCAAATCTGGCAGTTGGAGAAAACGGAAAATGAGCATGGCGGCAAATACGCTCACCAAATATTTGAACGTCAAGTCCGGCAGGCTTCTGGACGAATACCATGTCAGCTATGAGAACAGGGCGAAGCACACCGGGCGTCAGGTCAAGCTCACCTATATGGTGATCGATGCTGTTGACTATGAAGTAATTTCGTAAACTTAGGCGCGACGGTTGCGACGGTCGCAACGGTGAAATTGATACCGCCAAAACAACTGTCGCCATCGTCGCGACCGTCGCGGATAGGATAGGAAGGGAAAAGAAACGAATGAAAAATGTGCAGATACCCTATGAGCTGTTCGTGGATTTAGTGTTGTACCACTTGAGAGGCGAGGATGATTTTGACGAGGATATCCGGCAGGGCTTAGAGCAGAAAATCGACGCCATTCTTAACCGGCAGCTTTATTCGCAGTACAAGACTTCCCCCACCAATGAACAACGCGAACAGGCAAGGCAGGAATATCTTGACCGCCGTGGAGTGCCGCAGAGCTACCGATGGACTGTTTCCCCCTGGGAGCGATAACAGGAGCGTGCCACGCTCCTGTGCTTGGCAGACAAGGAAATGAAGCGGGTGTATAGCGTCCTCACTGTACCTTCGTCCCCGTCGCAAAATCCGCAGATTTAGGGACGGACAGACAGGGAGATTCCGTGATTCTCCCTGTCTGTGGGCGGCAGATGATTGAATAATTCCATTGTGAAAGCAGTTGGTGTCCATGCCTCGGAATTGCGATGTGGGTACAATATGCAAGCCGTGGTAGAGGCTTCCGCAGAAGCCGCACACCCCGTTCCCCCTCGGAGAGCCCACGGCACTTTGCAGCCGCAGGATGAAAGTGTCATAGTGGGTTATTACACTTCCACAGAAGTGCATCCCCGTAGCTTCCAGTGCCCATACAAATTGAAAATCGGAGGTATTTTGCTTATGGCAAGAGGCGATGGTGTGAATCGTACCAACGCAAGAAATATGAATATGACAGCCAAAGAAATCGGCAATGCACAGCGCCATAATGAGCGCGAAAAAGAATCCTACATGAACCAAGATATTGTACCTGACCGTACCGGCATGAACGTCCACCTCAAGATGCCCACCGGAAGCTACGCGGAAATGTTTGAACAGATGGCGGCTGAAGGCGTAATCTCCACCCGTGGGTTGCAGCCAGACGCTAATCTTTACGGTGAGTTGATCTTCGATGTAAACTCCGCCTACTTCCACAATCACGGTGGCTATGAGTTTGCAAAACAATTTTACACCGATTCCTACAAAGCCGCAATCGAAATTGTAGGCGGTGAGCAGTATGTTTTGTCGGCAGTAATGCACGCAGATGAACGCAACCGGGCAATGTCCGAAGCGCTGGGGCAGGATGTGTACCACTACCATCTGCACGTGGTTTATATCCCTGTCGTGGAGAAGCAAATCAAGTGGTCAACAAGATGCAGGGACAAATCACTGGTCGGGACAGTCTAGGAAACGATTATGCAGGTCAGCTCCAGCAAAAAGTGGTTATCCAAGCCGGCGGTCGATGAAACCGGAGCTCCACTACTTACGAAGAACGGAAAATCGGTCTTGAGAAAATCCTACTCCGTCCTGCAAGATGATTTCTATAATGCCATGCGTGATGCTGGATATGACGATGTGGAACGTGGTGAGCGTGGCAGTTCTGAGGAACATTTGACCGTAACACAGTTCAAGGTGGAACAGGAACAGGCACGGCTGACTGAGTTGGTAGAACGCTCTGAGCAAAAGGAAAAGCAGGCGGAAGCCTTGGATAAAAAGATTGCAAAAATTCAAAAGCAGCAGGTTGCGGTGAGAGCTGTCGATCAGATTGAAGCAAAGCCTGTGCCGCTGTCCTCCAAGGTTATATTGGAACGATCAGAATATGAAAGCCTTGCGGTGGCAGCCAAAAAATATGTTGCTCAGGAAAAGAAAGAATCAATATTGCAAAAGGCTCTGGATGCAGCACACAAGATGATCGCAGGTCTCGAAGCCAAGGTTGCAGCGCTTACCAGGGAGTTGTCCGAATATAAGTCCGTCCGAAATAGGCTCAATACAGCGGGGCTGGAACAGGAAAATGAAGCGCTCCGTGGCAAACTACGGAGCTATGAAGCGGTCATTGAACGAAATGGCCTTTGGCATTTATTTAGCAGAAATAGGGCTAAAACGCACACAAGGGACGATGCCCGGTAATTCCAGTATAGAGCCGAAAAAACAAATCTTATCCGTTGGGGGTGGTCCGAATGAACACCGCATCGTTTGGGCCCTCTCCGATGGAAAATTTATTAACTTTTACGGCTGTTGAGCCGAGAAAGAACTTCAAAATCGGAGGTATTTATGAAAACAGGTCTTTCCAAGAAGCAGAAAACAACAAGCATCTATTTTAATGAGGACAGCCCCGTCATTGAGGTCTGCACATACAACACCGATCTCAAAAACAGGCTGACCAAATATTCAACACAGTACCCCTGTGAGTGTATGTTGATTGATGATGACGAGTTGGGTTGCCTGACCTTTGAGATCAAAAAAGGGAGGTTGAGCTTCAAACTGTCTGCCCCATACAGCGAGGAACGCCGGAGGGCTGCTGGTCAGCTGGCAAAGATAGAGAATCTAAGGAGTCATGGGAAATGAAAATGATATCATGCGAGTTAAATATGGATACTGCTTGGGTGGAACTGCGGCTGGACGATGGCACGTTGATCTCCATCGATACTATCGCCGTGGAGAACGAAGTCACGGATAATATGTATCAGCGTTCAGAACTGGATTGGCTGATTTACAACACTCCATTAGATTATGTAGCCTTGGTATTGAACGGAGACCCGGAAAAATATCTAAAAGCAGTAACTGAATATAAACCGCTGGACAATTAATAGTACCACCGCCCGTAGGAGCAATCCTATGGGCGGCATTTCTTTTTGCATCAACATGAGATATTTACATTTAACTCATTGAAGCGCATCTTCAAATATGCTATACTATCTTTAAATTCAGTGAAAGCTGATTTGTAATCAATAAAGCATGAAGCTGAGACTTGCTAATGGAGTGAAATGTATGGCTGTGAGTTATAAGAAATTATGGAAGCTGCTGATTGATAAAGATATGAAAAAGAAAGACTTATGCGCGGCAGCAGGAATCAGCCATGCTTCAATGGCCAAACTCGGAAAAAGTGAAAATGTTACCACGGATGTGCTCGTAAAGATTTGTACAGCCCTCCAATGTGATATTGGTGATATTATGGAGCTCACACAAGATAGCAATAGTTAAAGGAGGCGAGTACAGTGGCAGAACAAGCAGTAAGAAAAGCAGAGCCTATTTCAGTTAAGCCTATTTTGAAATGGGCAGGCGGCAAGACACAGATGTTAGGAGATCTTTTGCCGAAAGTACCGGCCTCTTATGGTCGATATATCGAGCCGTTTTTTGGTGGCGGAGCGATGTTTTTTGCCTTGCAGCCTGAAAATGCCATTATCGCAGATAGCAATCCTGAACTGATTAACATGTACCGTGAGGTAGCTAATCATGTCGAGGATGTTATCGGTTTCTTAACAAAATATGAAAACACTTCTGAAAAATTTTATGCTGTCCGTAGCCAAGAGTGGACAACACTCTCCAAAGCGGAAGCTGCAGCAAGGACGATCTTCTTGAACAGGACTTGCTTTAATGGATTGTATCGTGTTAATAAGCAAGGACAATTTAATGTTCCCTATGGCAAATACAAAAATCCGAAGATTTGTGACGTGGCCGGACTGAGAGTAGCGTCTGCCGCATTAAAGAAAGCAGAAATTATATGTGGTGACTATCTATTGGTTCTGGAGCATTATGCTCAGCCGGGAGACTTCGTTTTCCTGGACCCTCCATATTTGCCCGTTTCTGAATATGCAGATTTTAAGCGATATACTAAAGAGCAATTCTATGAGGAAGATCATGTTGAGCTTGCAAAAATGATTATGACCTTGCATGAACGGGGCTGCCATGTCATTTTAACAAATTCCAACCATCCGCTGGTGCATGAGTTATATGCTCCGTTCAATATTGATGTAATTCAAACAAAGCGGCATATTTCATGTAATGGGAGCACGCGAAAAGGCGAGGATGTTATTGTTGATATTCCCCCAAAACAGCGTATTCTTATTAAGCTGCTTCCCCGACCTCTGCCAGAGCAGGTTGCAGCTTATCCATCTACTCGCTTTATGGGCTCAAAGAGCAAGTTACTCTCTGAAATATGGTCTGTTGCTTCACAATTTGAGGTAAATACCGTGGTTGATCTTTTCTCCGGCTCCGGTATAGTTGGTTATATGTTCAAGGCTCAGGGTAAAGCGGTAGTAAGTAACGACTATATGGCGATGTCTGCAACATTCACTAAGGCAATGGTCGAAAATAATTCTATTACCTTGCCATTAGCGGAAGCAAATGAACTTCTAGTAGCGCATAAAGAGTCAGATCATTTTGTCAGATCAACCTTTAAGGATTTGTACTATACGGACGAAGAAAATGATTTGATTGACACGCTACGTACTAATATTGCAGCAATCAAAGATCAATACAAACGCGCGATTGCTATGGCTGCCTTGATTCGCGCTTGTACAAAGAAGCGCCCCCGAGGTATCTTTACCTATACAGGACAGCGGTATAATGATGGACGTAAGGATCTGCAAAAGACACTTGCGCAACAGTTTATGGAAGCTGTTGAAGCGGTCAATAAAGCGGTATTTAATAACGGTCAGGTTAATCGCTCCAAGCGGGGGGATGCAATGGATCTGAAGGTGGAGCAGGCGGATTTGGTTTATATCGATCCACCATATTACTCCCCCCTGTCAGACAATGAATATGTTCGAAGATACCATTTTGTAGAAGGTCTTGCCCGAGATTGGAAGGGTGTTGAAATACAGCAGCATACCCAGACAAAGAAGTTCAAGTCATATCCCACACCTTTTTCTACTCGAAAAGGAGCATCAGATGCCTTTGATCATTTGTTCAAGAAATTCGCAAATAGCATTTTGATTGTATCTTATTCCTCAAACAGCTTACCTACGCAAGATGAGATGGTCGCGATCATGGCAAAGTATAAGGAGCATGTAGAGGTTGTCCCTGTCGACTACAAATATTCGTTTGGAAACCAGAGCGAAGCAAAGACGCATAGAAATGCGGTACAAGAATACCTTTTTGTTGGATATTGATTGGAGGTTGCACGATGGCTGAGCAGATAAATATATGGTTGGTAGGAAATACCGGCTTACGCAATCCCAATCGAATTCAGGAGGGATTCTCTGTTTTTGCTAACTCTGCATTTGTGGGACATCTTCATGGTCGCGGCAATGAGCTTGGATTTATGAATTTGCTGGATGAAAAGGGCATTATTCACAATGAAGAAGGCAAGGATAGTTCCGGAAGCCATGCTCGAAAATGGCGATTGATGTTTGCAAAAAACGGCTTGATTTATCCGCAGATTCAGAAGAATGATGGTCAACAGGAAGAGCTTGGAGCACTGGACGATATTACGCCTTTTGGGAGATCATTCTTAAAAGCAGATACATACCCCGCAGTGCAGGAATGCTATCTCCGGGCAATGAGCGTAGAGCAATTTGCTATGCCGGATGGAGTGCATTATTTTTCTCCGTTGAGATGGTTACTTGCAATTATGCTGGAACTTGAGAAACGTACCGGCTCTTCTGAACTAAGCAGAATAGAATTCGCACTGTGGGGACATACCACCAATCCAAGATACAACTTGGAAGAAGTGGTTGACAATATTCTTGATCTGAGACAGCGCAGATCCGTCGCTCCGGCGAAGCGTCCCTTCGACAAAAAAGAGATTGCCAAGAGAGGCGAAAACTACGATAAAAAAGCTGATAACTTCTTGGATTACAGCGATATGAATATGAGATACCTCCGCATTTCCGGTGTGCTTCAACGCAAAGGCAGAGGCTTGATTATCGTACCCACAAAGCATGTTCTTGCAGAAAAGCTTGCCAAAGCCACCGCAAGTGCAACGCCAATTATGGAGCAGTATAAGCTGCTCTGCACAGGTGCGCCCCTGCCGACCGATAATATGGATGTCGCTAAATCACTGCTTGATGATCTGATCAAGCAGATGAAGGAGCGTCATATCCTGTTTGATATTTCTGATCTTCCACTGGATACTCCAGCAGAAATCAATATCGCAAGACAAAGACTTGAAAATATTCTCGCTCAGACCGATGAAATCCAGTACGCCTATGACCAATGTAATCAATGGAAAGAAATCAGAGACTATATGACATTGCTCATAAAAGGTGGCGGTAAGTTAGTCTACGATGAAGATAACGCCATAGAAATACCCAAGGACGAAACCCCTGCTTATTTGGAGTGGACTCTCTGGCGTGCGGCATTGGCGATTGATCATATGGTCAATAAACCTTATGAAGTCCGGGGCTTCAAGTTGGATTCGGATTTCCTACCTGTAACGGCTGCTGGTGGCGGCAAAGGTGATCTATATTGCGAATTCAATGATTTCACCATTTTGACCGAAGTTACCATGTCCACATCTTCTCGTCAGGAAGCGATGGAAGGTGAGCCTGTCAGACGGCATGTTTCTGATGCTGTCCTCAAATATGATAAACCCGTCTATGGGATGTTTATTGCTGTTCGCATCGACACCAACACGGCAGAGACTTTCAGACATGGTATTTGGTATGCAAAGGGCGATGTAAAACAGCGACTGGATATTGTGCCATTGACATTGGGGCAGTTCCAGAAATACTTTACTGCCATGTTTGAAGCGGACAAGGCACAACCAGAAAAGCTTAGAGATTTGATTATTAAGTGTGAGGCGCATAGAGATATCTTGGAGGCGCCTGCTTGGAAACATTATATTGAAGAAACTATTAATGAGCTTTCAAGCGATATAAAATCAGCATAAAATCCTATTAACCCATAGGAAGAAGAAAAACTGTTTATGTATTAGTTAATAATAAAGCCATACAAAAATAGGAGACGTAATTATGACAGAGAAAGAGAAAAACGGGTTTTCGGAGGTAGCTGAATCTCTGAAAAAATATAGGCGTGCGGATTTAGTTGATCAAAATGGTGAAAGCATACTGGATGAATTATATGTAGATTTGTTAGATGGAAATATTATCTTGCAAAAATGCTTGTTAGATAATACTACTTTTTTGGTGGGAAGAAAGGGAACTGGAAAATCTACTATTTTTTTAAAACTTGAAAATGAGTACAGAAAAAAGTCGGGATATTTACCGTGTTATGTAGATGTCAAAACTGTGCTAGGAACTTTATTCAAAGTGTTTTAACACGAATTTATGTGGAAATTGATAAGCAAAGTCAAAGCCTGTTAAATAGAGTGGCAGGGAATTTATTTGGTAATAGTAAAAAGACGATAAAGGAAGAGATTCAGTCACTTAGCCGCAGGATAAATGACAACAAAGAATTTCAAAGAGTCGAACTTCCTGCCTTACAAGAAATTAAAACGATAAATGATATATCTCATCGTAATAGTGAGCAGGCAACGAAAAGAGGCCTCTTTAATTTTGGCAAAGCATCTAATGGACAGGAACATGAAAAACAAGCTGGTGGCGAATTGGCCTATGAACGTGCAGTCAATACTGAAATTGCAAAAAAGGCCGAAGAGTCATTAACTGATATATGTCTAAAGATTTTTGACATTAGGCAAGTCATAATCGACATTAAAAAAATATTGGGTAAAATGAAGATCCAGCATCTTGTGATTTTACTTGATGATGTATCTGAAATTGAAAATGATGCTCTTGAACTGTTTATCGATACAATAGTAGCACCTTTAAATAATTGGTCGGAAGAATTTATAAAATTTAAAGTTGCATTTTATCCTAACAGAATACATTATGGTAAGATCGATCCGGGTAAAATTGATGTTGTTAATCTGGACTTTTACAACTTGTATTCTGAATTCGATGCTAATCGTATGGAGGAGAATGCTATTGATTTTACCAGCAGAGTCTTAAACAATAGATTCAATTATTATACTGATGGAATTGAAGGGTATTTTGATGAAAAACCCGAGGACATTTACGAACTGTTTTTTAAAGTATCTATGAATGTTCCGAGAATAATGGGCTATATTTTATCATATTTGTATGTGAGTACAATTATATATGGGAAAAAGATAAAGAGAGCAGATATTGAGAATGCCGCTGAACGATATTATAATGAAAAAAATTGAGGCATTCTTTAAAGCAAGTACATACTGTTTGCTTCCTATGCAAGAAAATAGAGAAATTTATCAGTTAGAAGCACTTAGAGATGTGTTGATTTCTCGGTCTAAAGAAATAAAAAACAAATCACTTCCGGTGACTTGAGTGGAAAGTTATATCAAAAATCTTATCCATATACTAGTCATTTTCACATTTCTAAAGACATTGAAGGATATGTAATGTCACTGGAATTGAATCATTTCATAACAAAATATGACGAGAAATTAAATAGAGATGGCAAGGCAGTAAGTATTTATTGCTTTAATTATGGATTGGCAAAGAAAAATAATATTCTGTGGGGGAAGCCAAAAGGGAACGAATACCGCACATATTTTATTGAACGTCCATTCAATTATACAACTTTGATATTGGAGCAGATCAAAGAAATTAAAGTGCTGAAATGTACAAATCCAAAATGTGGGCGAGTTTTTTCTGAATCGGAGAGAGTTGGGTTAGAGTTTACCCATTATAAATGTCCTGATTGTTCAGCAACAGTAATTGAAGAGTCAGTTATAGATACTGAGATTGAGAAGAAATTGAAAGGCGTCACATTAAGAAAAATCACGGCAGATGAAATGAATGTGTTGTTGGCGCTAAACTCACAGACGAACTCAGTTTTTGCAAAAGACATAGCTACAGATGTTGATATGAACCCTCAACGAATTTCCAAGATCTGCAAAAGACTTGCTGAAGATAAGAAGCTAGTTATCATAGATAAAATAATTGTGCCGTATAGATATGAAATTTCAGAACAAGGCAAACTGTATTTTGCATAATTAAATCGTTGCCCCCAAATGTCATTACATTGGCAACATCATGGCAACAAAATATCAGATAGCCCAAACTATCTGAATAATGAAAACAATGTAAATACTCTGAGCTAAATCTCATAAGCAAAACTGTTTAGAACACGCTTAACAGGAGCGAGTGGGAATGAAAATATTACTGGTGCACGATTTGTCAGTGGTGGCTTGATTTTGTTGATTCGGTCGTTTCTATCAAATTGGTATCCAAGCAAGAGATCCGGCACAAGCTGGAGGATACTTTGCAATTTGGTGATATTTTGAAGATTGGTGAAAGTAAGCGTACAAAGCAACAAACAGCTTTGCTTAAGGAATATCGCAAAGTATATTGTATTGAAGCTAGCTAGGCACTAACTGTTAACAAAATAGTGATAGTGATTTTGATGTAATTCATAGCAAAATGGAGCGGCGCGCCCGCACCGAAAAGGGGTAGGTGCGCCGTGTAATTTTGCTGACGGTAAATTCATCAAAATCAAAGTTTTGCTTAATTTGGGGTATATAAGCACAGCGCCTTATAAATTTATAAGGCGCTGTGCTTATATTAGCCATTCTGCAATGTGCGAAAATTCGTATTGCGAATAAACGAACCTAATCTTTGCTGCAACGCAACTGCAACAATCGATAAAATTGCACCTTTTAAAAGATTAAACGGAAATACGCCAAAAAGCAAATATCCATTCAAACTGCCAATCAGCGGATTGACTTCAGCGCAAGCACTTATAATAGCATCAATCGGCATGAGCTGCGAATAAAACGGAATGATGATCAATTTATTTGTAATCATTCCCACGATGGACATCGCTAACGTGCCGCTGATGCATCCAATGATCGCAAATTTCCGTTCCATACGGCTGCGATAAAACAAATACGCGATAATAACCAGTGTGCTCGTCATCAAGAAATCTGCGAGTTCTCCAGAACCGCCGGTAGTTGTCGAAAACAGATGCAATAAATCCTTAATGAGTGCTGCCGAGATCGCCGGTCCCAGGCCCAAAACGTACGCTGCAATCAGAATTACAGCACCGCTTAAATCCACTTTCAAAAAAGGCGGCATAAATGGGATCGGAAACTCAAAAAACATGATAATTGTTGCAATAGCAGCAAAAATTGCGGTGAAAGTGATTTTTTTAATGGTCGAAATGTTGTTCATAAGATTGTCCTCCAAGCAAAATTTCAGCTCTGGAGCATAAAGAAAACCCGTAGAACATTTATTCTACGGGCGCAGATGTGCAAAAGTACACCTGTTTCTTTCATCCGGACTATGACCGTCGGTTGGGATTCACACCCATCATGCCTTGCGGCTCGCAGACTATAAGCAAATTTGCTCTTTACTGCCGGTGGAGACTTTCACTCCGCCCTGAAACAGAACTGATATAATATTGTTTACACTGTGATTATAGGGCATTCTTTGAAGAATGTCAACTGTCTTCTTCGGGAATTTTCGATAAGATTTTTTGAATTTCTTCCGCATCCGATACGGCGTTCAGAAAGTCGATCAGCGCATTCGCGGACATATGCGCCGGAAGTGCAAGCTCCTGGAGCAAAAGCTGTCGACGCTTTGCACTATGCGGTCCACCGGATAGACCGAGCGCATAAAAGTCTGCTTTGGTAATACCGAGAGAAGTTTCTGCGTCTACCCTATCGTCTAATAGAGTCGCACCCGCACGGCGGAGCACTTCACGCAAAACCTCGGGACGCATTCCTTCGACACCGAGCTTCCCCTCTTTGGATGCGTGTGCTTTTCGCGACTCCTTTCCAATGATATCGGGGATATACGCGTGTTTCACTTGCGATGTGGGGAGCGCCCCTTTTAAAAAATTACGAATGACAAAACCCGCACCGTCACTGTCGGTTAAAATCAGAATGCCCCGTTTTGCAGCAATTCTGCGAATCATTTGAAGGCGTTCTTTGTCATTGAAAATGCGAAATCCCCCTGTTTCCAACACAACGGTATCGACGATCTGGCGCAGGGTATTGACATCATATTTGCCCTCGACAAGAATTGCCTCTTTGATTTTAATCATGTTCTCTCCTTGAAAGACGCTGCCAACTGTAACAGCGCTAATTCGACCTGCTTTTGACGGTCTGCTGTACTGCTTTTTAGGGATGCATCCGTTTCCGCACAAAGCAATACGGTGCGACGCAGCCATGGCAGCGATAGTCGGCGCGCAGATGTGGCAAGTTTTCGCACATAATAGGGAGACCGTGATCCTACGAGATCCATAAGCAGCCTTTCCCCCGCACGCGACTGCTCCGCCAATTTCGACGCATACAGGCGCTGCATATATCGGAGAATGGAGGAAAAAATCTGTATCGCATCGTTTTTTTGTGCAATCAGCTCTTGAAAAATACCGATTGCACGCTCAAAGCGTCCCTCAGTGACCGCATCTGTCAGGTCAAAAATAACCGCATCGAGCACAGGTGTACACACTTGGTCGATATGATAGGCGGTAATATGATCGAGTGTGGAAAATGCACATGCCTTTTCAATTTCCGTCAGCAAATTGGTCATAGAATTACCGCATAGAAACAGCAGGTGTTCACAGGTCTCGTCGTCGATCTCCTTGTGCAGCGCATTGACATGCCGCCTCACCCAATCCGTGAGCTCGCGACCTTCCAAATGCGAAAAATCCGCAAAGCAGGCGTTTTTCTCTAATATTCCGTGTAGCTTCATGCGTTTATCCGGTTTCAACTCTACCATGTCAAAATAGAAGATCAAGCACAGATAATCCGGCAGATCGGATATGATATCGGTCAAAACTGTCTGAAACGCAGCCGGCGGCTTATAGGGATCTAAATCATTGACTACAACCACGCGGCGCTCCGCCATAGCCGGATAGCTTTCGATCGCATTCACAAGCTGCTCTGGGGATACACTTTTGCCATCAAATATTTGCAAATTAAATTCACGGAATGTCTCATCTAACACGGCATTCATCAGTGCATCGCGATAGTATTCTTTGAGATAGGTTTCATCCCCATATATAAAATACAGCTTGCCGATTTTTTTTGATTGAATGTCCCGTTTTAGCTGCCCCGCCTGATTACTTGTTACGGCTGCCATATCACGAACCTCCTCCCCTTTCTGTCAGTCTGCCTTTTTGGATAATTTCTCCTTTCAAAAGTGTATTTTGTACAGGATATGTTCCAAAAAGAGTATCGGTCGTCGCATATCCGGACTCCAAAATGATTTGCTGCGGTTTGATGCCGGATAGCTGACGCTGCAACATCTGCTCATCCTTGAGCATGCCCTCAGAAATCACGAGCGTTTCTCCGTGCAGTGATTGCTGCTGTAGCAGTTGCTCCAACATTTTCTGTGTCAGACTATGTACCACGAGCACATCGTTTCGCTGTTCCCCGTTGTGCAGCGCGATGCGCACCACCAGTTTTCGGGGAATCACATTATTGAGAGATAGATAGGCTGTGCCTTGCAGAGGTGTCTCCCCTATTTTTCTCCAGACGATTACAGGGATATGATGTTGCTCCGCCGCAGTAAACAGCGCAACCGCGGTATCACTGGAGCGTATATCCGGAGGAATAATGATTTGTCGGATAGGGATCCGCCCCAGCAGCTCCGCTACATTGCGTGCATGTGTTTTATCAACGGATGTCAGAATCAGTGTGTCAATACGTTCAAAATTATTCCATGAAAGATATTCTTCAACATTTTGCGCCGCATTGCGAAAACCGCTCGCACTGCAATCAATGAGCGTGAGCTTTCTATCTCCCTGCGCCACAAGAATTGCTTGTCCGCTTCCGCTCGGCATATACGATACGGACAGCGTATTTCGTTGTTCATGCACACTGAGCATGCTCAGCACGAGAATGGAAACTCCGGCGAGTGGAATGAGCATGCTCAGCTTTATATGCGGTGGACGCAGCAGGTATACGAGCAGCACACCATAGACGACAAACAATGCTGCCAACCCATATCCATCATTCCACGACAGTATGCCATATGGCAGTGCCGCGACCCATGCAGAAACCCATAAGATCCAGTGAGAAAGCAGTTTTAAAACGGGAAAACACAGAACGTGCGCCGCAGGTAAAAGCGATGTCAGGATATGACTGACATGTCCCGCAATAAACAGAATGCCGACGACAGGGACTGCCAACAAATTGGCAAGCGGTGCAAAGACAGACACATAGCCAAAGCTTGCGAAGAGAATGGGTGTCGTAAAAAACATTGCGCTGCAAGAGCATGCCAAACTGGTTGTCAGCGGAGAAGTGATACGCTGCATCCATTTAGGCTTGTGCTCAAAGGGACGGAAAAATTGATGCTGAAAACGCATGCTGAAAAGCAGCATGCCAAGCGTAGCCGCAAAGGAGAGCTGTAGACTCAAACTCTGTGCCGCGTATGGATTAGCGAGCAGCAACACCAGCAGCGCCAATGAAAGCGAATTGAGGCTGTCCTTTTCGCGGTCGATGCAGAAACCGATACACGCGATCATGTACATCAGACCGGCGCGGATCACAGAGGGCGATGCGCCCGCCATGGGAATAAAGAACAGGATAGCAAGGACGGAGCAAACCGATCCCCATTTTCGTCCCATGACTGCAAAAAAGAAACTGACCAGAAAACCGACATGCATACCGGAGACCGCGGTCACATGGGAAAGTCCCGCCTTGCGCATCGCCAACTGATCCTGTCTTGCAAATCCGGATTTATCTCCTATGAGAATCGCGGTTGTAACGCCTGCAAGCCGGTCAGGCAGCACTGCAGCAATCTTGGTTTTAAGATGTTGTGCCATGCGAAGCGGAGCGGTCCACATCGGTGGCTTGTCCGGATGGCGAATCGTGACAGCGCGCAGCTTGCCCTCGTCGTCTTTTCCACTGTGCGCCATGATGAAAATGCCGTTGCCTTCATAGTAGGTGCGTCGCTCAAAGCCGTCCAACGTATTGGGACGGTAACAAGTAAGGTCGGCTTCCAGGACGTCCCCCGGCATGACCGCATTCGTCGTGAGCGGGATCGAAACCATTGCGCGCACGCGTGGGTGATGTACATCCAGGCCCAACGATGCAGCATCTATTTTGACCTGCACGCGCTGATATTCCTCGTAAATATCCGGATAACCGCATATAACGGCGGATGCTCCTGTAAGATGCTTGCCGCTGAGCTGTGTGATCGGTGTTACGATGAGCGCCGTGTATGACAGCATATACCCAATACCGCAGAGCAGTGCGCAGCATGCGATACCGATTTGACGTGTCTTTGACCAACATAGCAAAGCACCTGCCAAAATCATGCAGAGTGGGAGAAGTACGGATGTATTTGTAACAGCAAGCTCCAGTCGGTTCATCTGCACCATGCATTCGATTCCCAACGCAAAGAAAACGGTAAAATAAATCAGCGGTCGTTTCATGCATCCCCTACCTCCGTTTAAAAAGAGAGCGGCGCATCAAGCGCCGCTCCATGGAAATCATCAGCCGGGCGGCCATGCCATATCGCGACCTGCCAGCACATGAAAATGCAAATGAAAAACCGACTGTCCTGCGCTTTCGCCGCAGTTCGTGACCACACGATAACTGTCAAATCCCAGTTGTCGTGCGATCTGTGCAATCACGGCATAAATATGTCCCACCAGAGCCGCGTGCTCGTCGGTTAAGTCGAGCGCGCTGGCAATATGCTGCTTGGAAATGACCAGAAAATGGGTCGGCGCCTGCGGGTCAAGATCATAAAAGGCATATACGAGCTCATCTTCATACACCGGCCTCGACGGAATTTCCTTTGCTGCGATTTTGCAAAAGATACAATCTTCCATGCTGTTTCAACTCCTTCCCTGTTCTGCTGTTATCTTCTTAAAGCTGCGCTTCTACGATATTGTTGACAGCTTCGAGTGCTTCTTCCAGACGGCTGACATCCTTGCCGCCCGCGGTTGCATTGTCGGGACGACCGCCGCCGCCGCCGCCACACAACTTGGCAACTTCCTTGACGATCTTACCCGCATGTGCGCCCGCCTTGACTGCTTCCGCGCCACATACACACAGGAATGTGATCTTGCCGTCGTCACCGACGGTGGAAAGCACGGCGACCATTTTCGGTGCGCGATCCTTAATGCTGTCGCCCATTGCACGCATGGTCTCAAGCGTCGTGTCCTCAAGCTTAGCTGCAACGACATTGACGCCCTTAATATTACGCGATACGTTGAGCAGGTCAACGATCTGCATGTTTGCAAGACGCGTGCTCAAGCGGTCGACGTTTTTCGACATATCACGCAGCTCTCCCATGACCTGATCCGCCTTTTGCAGCAGTTCGTTCGGAGATGCCTTCAGTGCCTTGGAGATTTCGTTGAGCACGGTCTGACGATCGCTCAGCATTTTCAGCACACCGCGACCCGTGATCGCTTCGACACGACGTACACCGGCAGCCACAGAGTTTTCACCGATAATTTTGAATACGCCCGCCTTTGCGGTGTTGTCGAGGTGTGTACCGCCGCAGAACTCGATCGAGAAATCGCCTGCGCGAACCACACGGACAATATTGCCGTATTTTTCACCAAACAGTGCCATAGCGCCGAGCTGCTTTGCCTCTTCGATAGGCATTTCACGCGTTTCTACCTCAATGCCGGAAAGGATCGCATCGTTTACGATATCCTCAACCTTCTGAATTTCTTCCGGCGTCATTGCTGCAAAATGGGTGAAGTCAAAGCGAATATGATCCGCATCGGTATACGAACCTGCCTGCTCAACATGGCTGCCGAGTACCATACGCAGTGCCTTTTGCAGCAGATGCGTCGAGGTGTGCGCACGACGAATCGCCTGACGGCGTTCCTCATCGACCTGCGCAGTCACAGTCTCGCCAACGGCAAGCTCACCGGATACCAGAATACCGCGGTGCATGAATTTGCCGTCCTTAGTCTTTTGTACGTCGGTGATATTGACCTGTGCACCCGACTGCGTCGTCAGTGTGCCGTGGTCGGGCACCTGTCCGCCGCTTTCCGCATAAAACGGCGTGCGATCAAGCACGATCGTGACATCGTTTCCGATGGTTGCCGCGGCGGAAATCTCACCGTCTGCGATGAGCGCCAGAATTTTACCCTCTTCGTGCAGTGTTTCGTAGCCGTCAAAAATGGTCTTGATCGTTTTGTCCAAGCCCAGATTGTCCGATGCCCAACCCAGATCACCGAGCTTTTTGCGGGCTTCGCGCGCACGCTCACGCTGCTCGTTCATGAGTACATCGAAACCCGCGCGATCGGTCGTCATGCCCTGCTCTTCAAGCAGTTCGAGCGTTAGGTCGATCGGGAAACCATAGGTATCATACAGCTTGAAAGCGTCCGCAGCATCGAGTACATTCTTGCCCCCCGTCTTGACCGCAGCGATCATATCATTCAGAATGGACAAACCGCTGTCGATTGTCTTATCGAAGCTGCTCTCCTCCATGGTGATGACCTTGTGGATGAAATCCTGTTTTTCGACCAACGCCGGATAAGCGCCGCCAGACTCATGAATGACCGTACCCGCAACCTCGGAAAGGAACGGACGGTCGATGCCGAGCAGCTTGCCGTGACGCGCTGCACGGCGCAGCAGACGGCGCAGGACATAGCCGCGTCCTTCGTTTGAAGGCAACACGCCGTCGCATACCATCATAACGGTAGAGCGGATGTGGTCGGTAATGACACGCAGCGAAATATCGGTCTTTTCGCTGTCACCGTAGTGAATCTTTGCGATATCGGAGATATGCTTCATGATGTTGCGCACGGTATCGACTTCAAACAAAGAGCCAACATCCTGCACTACGACCGCCAGACGCTCCAGACCCATGCCGGTGTCGATGTTCTTCTGCGCAAGCTCGGTGTAGTTGCCCTGACCGTCGTTGTTGAACTGCGAGAATACGTTGTTCCACACTTCCATATAGCGGTCACAGTCGCAGCCGACCGTACAGGTGGGCTTGCCGCAGCCAAAGCGCTCGCCGCGGTCATAATAGATCTCCGAGCACGGACCGCACGGACCCGCGCCATGCTCCCAGAAGTTGTCAGCCTTCCCGAAGCGGAAAATACGCTCGGGGGCAATGCCGATTTCATCGCGCCAAATCGCGAATGCTTCGTCATCATCTTCGTAAACCGAGGGATACAGACGGTTGGGATCCAGTGCCATCCACTCCGGAGCCGTCAGAAACTCCCAGCTCCAAGCGATCGCCTCGTGCTTAAAATAATCGCCAAAGGAGAAGTTGCCGAGCATTTCAAAGAAAGTACCGTGGCGAGCCGTCTTACCAACGTTTTCAATGTCGCCGGTACGAATGCACTTCTGGCAGGTCGTCACACGGTGACGGGGCGGTTCCTGTTCTCCTGTGAAAAACGGCTTCATCGGCGCCATGCCGGAATTGATCAGCAGCAGCGACGCATCGCCCTGCGGGATGAGCGAAAAGCTCGGCAGTCGCAGGTGTCCCTTGGACTCCATAAACGACAGGAATTTTTCGCGGATCTCATTCAAGCCCATATACTGCATAATGATGATTTCCTCCAAAATACATTTTTTTGCATTTACGAAAAAATTCCGCCCCCAACACAATGTCAGGGGCGGAATAGGATTCCACGGTACCACCCTGATCTGCCCGATCGGGCATCTCAGCGATCCTTAACGGGGATCAAACGTTCCGGTTTGCCGGACCGCTCAGAAATGGCTGTTCTGCGCGCTGACCAAGGGCTTTCACTATCCCCTCTCGCTTTGGGCTGCGTCTGCAAAACTCGTTTCTTCATCGCATTTGCAAATTACTTTTCTATTGTACCATATTTGCAGCGTTTGTCAATCTCTCGGCAGCGTTTCCCGTCGTAAAATCGAGAACGGCTTGGCGGCAAACGGAAGCTGCAAATGAAAACGCATTTCGGGATGCTGCGCAACGTCGATGGCTGTCCCCTTATCGTCGGTCATCGCGTTGACGGTGAAACGGTACGGTGGCTCACCGGGCTGAATCAGTTCGAGCGTTTCGCCTACGAAAAAGCGATTTTTGAGTGTGAATACCGCATCCCCTGCCTGCGTGCAATCTTGCATCAGACCGGTGACTTCCCAATCGCGGATATAGTGGCTGTCCTCATAAAACTGCCCGTTTCGTTCTCCAAAATAAAAGCCGGTATAGTAATTGCGGTGGCTGACTTTACTGATTTCCTGGCGGATCTCGTCCGGCAGCACAAAACCATCCGGCTGTGCAGCATAAGCATCGACCGCGCGGCGATACGCGCTTGTGATCCCCGCGGCATAGTATGCGGTCTTCGCACGGCCCTCAATCTTGAAAGAGTCGATGCCGGCACGCACCAGTTCCGGAATGTGTTCGATCATGCACAGATCCTTGGAATTATACAGATAAGTACCGCGCGTATCCTCTTCGACCGGAAAATACTCCCCCGGTCGTTTTTCCTCGACAAGGCTATATTGCCAGCGACACGGCTGCGAGCAGGCGCCGTGATTTGCGTCGCGGTCCGTCAGATACTGCGAGATCAGGCACCGACCGGAATAGGAAATGCACATTGCGCCGTGTACAAACGCCTCAATTTCCAGGTCTTTCGGCGTTTTCGCACGAATTTCCGTGATCTCCTCCAACGAAAGCTCACGTGCAAGCACAATGCGTTCTGCACCGAGATCTGCCCAAAAATTTGCGGCTTCGTAGTTGAGAATACTGGTTTGTGTGCTGATATGCACCGGAACGCGCGGTGCATATCGCCGCGCCATCGCAAGCACACCAACATCTGCCAGAATCAGCGCATCCGCACCTGCATCCTGCAGCAGCTCGAGATAGGCAGGCAGAGCCTCCAAATCCCGATTGGAGGGCATAATATTGACCGTGATATAGCACTTGACATTGCGCGCATGCGCATATGCAATCGCTTCGCGCAGCTGTGCATCGTCAAAGTTACCCGCAGCCGCACGCATGCCAAACAAGCGCCCTGCCAGATAGACGGCATCCGCGCCATACGCGATGGCATAGCGTAGTTTTTCATAATCGCCCGCAGGCGCGAGGATCTCGGGCTTTTTGATAGGTGTCGTCATGATTTTCCTGCCTTTGCGAATGCTTCTTCGGAAATTTGTACATTCCGATTATGCTGGGTCAAGGTACGCGCAAAGAGATGCGAGCCATCCGGCATTGCCACATAATAATAGTAGTTATGCGATTCCGGATGCGATGCCGCATAGAGTGCGCCATATCCCGGGTTCGCGATCGGTCCGGGCGGAAGACCCTTATGCAGATAGGTGTTGTATGGGCTGTCGACCTCGAGATCTGCGGTGGTGAGCTTTTCCTTATGCCCAACTGCGTATTGGATCGTAGCATCAATTTGCAGCGGCATATCACTCTGCAAACGATTATAGATGACACCCGCGATGGTAGCAAGTTCGTCCTGTTTCTGCGCTTCACGCTCCAACATAGACGCGATGATCGTAATCTCCGTTTGCGTGCGATCGAGCTGCTTTGCGCCGTCTACGATCGAAGCGTCATACTTGGACTCATAATTGAGCAGCATTTTATTGAGCGCCATGACCGGATCTTCGCCCTTATAAAATTCGTAGGTGTCCGGGAACAGGTAGCCTTCCAACCAGTTATTGCCCGGCGTCAGTGATTTCAGACAATCGTGTTTAAACGGATAGGTGGTCAGCGCCTTATCAAGGTCTGCCTCCGTGCAAACATGGCGGTCAATCAGGAGCGTGCGAATCTGTTGCAGCGTATAGCCCTCAGGGATCGTGATCTTGACCTGAGAGGAATCTCCCGGCAATTTCAGATTACGCACGATGGCATTGTAATCCATCGCAGGGTTGAGGGTATAGTCGCCTGCCGGAACGGCATCATCCTTTCCGGTGACTTTAGCGAACAGCTTAAACAACATGCCATAGTGCACAATTCCTTCGTTGTTTAAACGACCGCTCATCGCCGCGACTGTAGTTGGCTTCTCCACTGTAATCGTGACAGGACGATTTTCCTTGACAAATGCAAAAACATCATTTGCGGAAAAAAGAAGCACCATTGACAAAATGACAGAAATACCAAAAATAATAATCAAATAAAGTAAGGTACCGCCGCAACCTTCGTTATTTTGTTTGGAGGTACGACGTTGGGGAGTTGACTGTCTCGTCTCATTATCCACGAAATTCACCTCGGTAAATAGAATAGTCTCTTAGTACAGCTTGAAAATTGCTTTTGCCGCAAAAGCAAGCACAAATACGGTAAAACCCGGGTTGATGGTAATCGCGAGCAACCCGTGCTCTACGCTTCCCGGCTTGGAAAAGCGACGAATATGACCGCTTGCAAGCAGATTTTCCAGCATGCAAAACGCCAAGTAGGCACAAATCAGAAAAAGGATTCCACTGACCGCAGGGAAGTATTTCCAAATGCCGAATACGTTATATGTATTGGTAAGCCAGAGAATCAGCACATAGTAAAGGTTGTTGATGCAGTGTGCTGCGACCGCCGGCCAAATGCAGTCAAACGAATAAGTCATGTATGCATAGAGCAATCCGGCAAGCAGCGGTCCGATAAAATTGCTCAACGTGCCATGCAGCATTGCAAAGCACAATGCAGAGATGACAATACAGGGACCGGTAGCTATATATTGCTCATATGCGGAAAACAATGCACCTCGTACAAACAATTCTTCCAAAATTGCAGGCAGAAAGATAAATACGCCCGCAAGCAATACTGCTGTGCGTCCATCTGCAATCGGCACATCCCGTACGATATCCGTCATGGAAGCAGGAGCAACCGCGCCGGTGCGCAAAAACACATAATCAATTAAAAACGTCAAGATAGATACTGCAAGCGCTGCGAAAAAGGTAAAGCCGATGACAGACGGTCTGCTGATTTTGAGAAAGGATCGCATACAAACCGGATGTTCGCGCGTGCATCCAAGACGCAGCAGCAGAATCGGAATCGCAAATGCCAGAATCTCTGCGCCGGTCATCGCGAGTAGTAGAGTGCGTCCGGTGAGTCGTCCTGCCAGCCAGCTCATTCCGGACAGCAGGCAAAAACATAAGAATAAGGATAGTCCGGAGAAAAGTGCCGTTCTATTCTGGTGCAACCGGCAGCACCTCCCTTTCAGTCACAATTTTGGTGCATTTTTGATCATATGGTTGGGGATACACCGTCGGTACGATCGCAATTTCCGGGCACAGCGCACATACCGCTGCATGCTGCGTCTGCGCGAGAAAACGATCGTAATACCCTCCGCCATAGCCCAAACGGTATCCCGCACGTTCGGCACACACACACGGCGCGACAATAAGATCGATGGCGTCGGGCATGATTTCCGGACAACCGTCGCGTGGTTCTGGAATTCCGTATTTTCCCTCTTGCAAATCACCCATTGATCGGATGCGATGCGCGGTCATGATGCCCTTAGCGATACATCGGGGCACGCATACGGTCTTATGCAAGCGCAGTGCCTCCTGCAAAATCTTTCGCGTGCCGATCTCGTCCGCGACAGAAACATACAGAAAAACGCAATGGCAGTCCTGCAACAGACCGCTGCGCAAAAACTGTGTTTGAATGGCATCGCTCAGCGCTGCTTGCTCTGCGCCGCTGCGTGCGCGACGCAGAGCAAGCATATGCTCACGCAGAGCGTGCTTGTCCGCTCTAACCGGCATAGTGGATATCATGACGCACTTTATCCGCTGTTTCCTGTCCACGCAGCGCAGTACAAAGCGCAAGCCCAAAATCAAATGCTGCACCTGCTGCGCGACCGGTGATGATCTTACCGTCTACGCATACGGGCAGATCCTGTGCATGCGCACCGGTCATGCCGGATTCCATACCGGGATAGCAGGTTGCTTTTCTGCCCTCAAGCAGACCCATGCCACCCAGAACGATCGACGGTGCGGCGCAAATCGCCGCAACATAGCGTGAATGCTCGATGCAAAAAGTGACTGCGCCGCGCACGAATTCAGACGCATACAGATTCTTTGTGCCCGGCATACCACCCGGCAGGATCACCATATCCGCTTGTGTAAGATCTACCTGTGCAGGGGTCACATCTGCGGCAACCGGAATTCCATGCGAGCTGGTGACCTGTGCGCCTGTGATCCCAACTGTGCGCACTTCGACGCCAGCACGGCGTAGTATGTCAAGCGGCGCAAAGGCTTCCGTTTCCTCAAAGCCATCTGCCAACATCAGAAATACCATAGTAATCGCTCCTTAATTCCACATTAAGTTCATATATCCGGTCGACGGGACTGTCGCATCATAAAATTTCGCGACACCGAGCGCGCGATCGCATCCCGGTGCTACCAGACGCAACGCATCACATTTTAGTCTGCGGCAGATACCGTTCAACAGTACGCATGCATCGTCGTCATGACGCGATACGACCTCCTGTGCCCACGGCGACTGTGCATCATTCCACACGAATGCATAGGCACGCAAATCATCGGCATTAAATGCACCATACAGCACCCCGCCCAGTGCGGCAAACAACGCAAACTGCTCTTGCCACTGTGCCGCGCTTCTGCGAACATACGGTGAAATGCCCCGCATCTGTTGCTCGTACAGGGCCTGCACAGCAATGATATCCCGCTCTCCGCACACGCGCACAGACAGTGTCTCGTCCACACATGTTTGCGTAAAGACTGATTCTGCAACATAAAAGCAAGGCTCATATCCGTATTTCGCATAGAAATCAAACAGCCATGCTTCCTGAGGAATCAAAATCGACGCTGCACGTCCGTGCGCCTTGTCCCATGCAAAGGATGCGCATAACAACTGCGCCATCAGCCCGCGACGACGCGCTTCGGGTGCAGTACATGCGCCGTAAATATAAGTCGCAGTCACGTCACGTTCCGCAAGACGCATGTCATACGGAAGCATTTGCACCATCGCGAGCAGGGATTCTCCCTCCAAAAGCAGCAGTGTTTGTGTAGGATCATAGCGATGCGCAAAAAAATACGGATTAAAGCCGCTGTCATCCGGAAAGCAGGTATCCCACAGGGCACGCACAGCGGGTGTATCTGCTTCTGTCGCAAAGCGAATCATTTTTTTTCCTCCGCGCGCGGAACTGTAAAAAATTTTTTTCCAAGAATTTCAGGATGATAGGATTGCTTTGCCTTTCTCAATCCGGGCAGCCCTAAATCCTCCTCGCGATTGACATAGCGTACCTCCTGGCAGTTCGCCAGCACAAATTGCTGATTAATCATCTGATATGCGCCGTCAATCTCTGATTCTGCTTTTTCGATTTGAACAACATAGACATCGTCCCATGCACGGCATCCCAAAGTGTAGGCGATGACTGCTCCATCGAGATACAAAAGTCCACCGCGCAGGTTGAGTTCCTCGAAGTGATCCAATGCACGACGCACCGCGCAGGCTTCTCCGAGGAAGGAATGATCGCGTGCACATCCATGTGCACGACACCACTTTTCATGGTATGCACGCGCGACATCAACATTGTCAGGGGAAATGTCGCGATACTCCCAACGACCGTCATGGGCAGCGCGAAATCGATTGATCATATTGCGTTTGGATTGCAGTTTTTTCCCCGATAGGGTGGACAGCTTTTCGCTGAGATAAATATAATCTGCGCTGTCCTCAGACCAATCAAATGTATATTCGTCGCCAATGGCTTGCTCGAACTCTGGCAAAAGCGCTTCGGGAATAGAAATCATCTGGAACGGCACGCGACGAGATGCAGCATCTTGACGCAGCGCATCAATCGCTGCCTTTAAATTACCGTGTCCGATGGGCGCGAGATAAACGGGTTTTTTTTCAGGAAAGGTTACGCATCGGATGAGCAAAAAACCGTTGTATTCACACATTTCGGTGTTGTAATGATCCTCCCAAATGTAAAGATCGGTAAAACAATGCTCGCAGAGCATGGTAGAGACACTTGAGGTATAGCGTTCTACTGTTTCTTTATCTGCGGGTGTGATTCGATGAAAAGATAACATATAAGTTTCCTTTGCAAGACTGTTTGGTTAGTATGCGCAATATTGTACAAATTATTCCGGCTGACGAAGCGCCTCATAGTGCGCACGGATTTCTTGGGCACGACCACAGTTCATCTTCCCCTCGGTGCACGGACCCGCCACACACGGCGGTCCGCTTTTGCGGAAAAGTGTGGGGGCGACCGCATAAACAAGCTTGTACATTTCTTCCGCAAGCGCGCGAATCTCCCACTGTGCGCGTTCACAGCAGCGAAGGCGGAAGAAATTTTGCAAAGAGCGTGCATTGGCGGTCATCACGATGCGCGTTGCGCATGCATTCGGCAATACATAACGCGCATCCTCGATGGCTTGCTTCTCCGCTTGGCTGCGCGCTTTTTTCTCCGGCACGCCCTGTTCGAGCAGCGTTTGTAAATGCTTCTCGAGCAGAACCGTTGTCAGCGCTTCGTAGGTCTTTTGGTCATCATCCATTGCTTTATCGAAGATGGCTTTTGCCTCGGGCAGCTTCTCGATTTCCGGTGGCGCTACATACTCAAAGCCGCGTTCACGCACATAGCGCTGCGACTGTACCGAAAAAGAAGCAATGCGATGCCTTGTGATCTGTGCAAGCAGCGAACGGGACACGCCTTCGATCGCAAACGAAAAGCTTGCATGTTCGATGGGGCTCTCGTGTCCCAAATCAGTGAGCATCTCCAAAAACTGGTTGGTTTTTTCTTCTGTCAAGCCGTCTAAAATCCCATCCACATTGCTCGCGGAATAGCAGTTTTTTGCCGCTGCGGCAATCAGTCGTTCCGGATCGGGCGTATATGCCAACAAACGTACTTTCATCATGGGGTATTTCCTTTCTTTTGCGAGCCTGAAAGGCGTGTGCCGAGCACCGTCAACATAAACTTCGGCAAACTCATCATACGACCAATGCGCTTGGGTTCTTTGAGCAAGCGATAGAACCATTCCAGACCGAGCCGAATAAAAATATCCGGCGCACGCTGTACGGTTCCCGCGAAAACATCCAAAGAGCCACCCAATCCGCACAGCAACGTCGCGTCGATACGCTCCGCATAGGCAGACATGAAGCGCTCCTGTTTGGGCGCACCCAAACACACGAACGCGACATCCACGCCGCCTACTGCATTGATTGCGGCGATCGCTTCATCATCCGTGCGGAAATATCCGTCGCTCCATCCCTTCACGATGAGACCCGGATGCTTTTTCTGTAGCACAGTGGCTGCCTGTTCTGCCACGCCGGGCTTTGCACCAAGCAGGAAAATGCTCTTTCCCTCCTTCGCCATACGCGCCATCAGCGCATCTGCGAAGTCGATACCGGCAACCTTTCCATAAAGCGTTTCGTGGAGAATTTTTGCCGCATAAATGATGCCGATACCGTCCGGCAGCACCAGACACGCGTCATTCAGCAATTTGGTTAAATCGGGTTCGCTGCGACATAGGTATACAATTTCAGCGTTTGGTGTCACAACATATCCTTTTTGATGTGCATCAATGCGCGCGATTGCAGCATCCACGGCTTGCGCGAGCGTGACCGCATGAAATTGCACGCCCAAAATATTTGCAGTTTTCACAGTTTTCTCCCCAATATCCAATGTGATTTTCAATCTCTTATATTTTATACCATTCCTATCAAAACCACAAGCATTTCCGTTTATTTGTTCGCACGGTATTGCTTTACCAACTGGTTGACGTAAACGGACATACCTGCACACAGGCTTCCCTGCACGACCGCATCGAATGCGGCAGCGGCAAAGTTCGCATAGGACCAGAAACGCCCTGCGATGGAAAGTGCGGCAAGCCCGATCCCGCAGGCTGTAAGCAACAGCGGAATCCAGTGATCCGGAATCGACTCAGAGTGTTTAAACGCGACACCCAAGCAGTATAATGCCGCGACCAATGCGGCAAATTCCGGCTTGACCAACGATAATAGATCATCCACGAGATCGCCCCCCTTGTTTCTAGGGTATGCGACCGCAGATGGATAGCAGACCAAAGATGCACGGTACAAAAAACGGCGGCAGGACAAAAATCCTGCCGCCGGTCTGATTCAGGTTATTCGGTTACGCTGCTGTCTTCCTCGGTCCCCTCTAACTCTTCGTCATAGAGTGCCGAAAGATCGAACTCCAACTCTTCACCGCATGCAGGGCACTGGATACTTCCTTCATCCAACGTTCCTTCATCAATGAACAGGCTCTCGCCGCAGGTGGGACAAATGACCTGATAAAGATCCTCTTCCGGATCAAAATCGAGATCGTCCTCTGCTTCATGGTCCGGATGCAACTCATCGGCGACAGAGGACAATTCCTCGTACACATCATCGAGCTCATCCAGTAGGTCTGCGTTCTGACGTTCCAAATCAGAAACGACGTTTGCGAGCTCTTCCATTGCTTCGAGCATTCCCTTTAAGAGCTTGCCTTCCTTTTTGGCGCCATCGATTTCCAGACCCTCGTACAGTCCTTTCAAATAGGCTACATGTTCGGTCACTGTCATTTCAGTATCCTCCTTCGCAAAAATGAAGACATCGTCTTAAATTGTATCTCCGAAAAGCGCGGCTTATTGTATGCAGCGCATGCGGATCGTAAATCAGCCCTTTGCGCGCTCCAGATATTCACCCGTACGCGTATCGATCTTGATGCGATCGCCGGTCTCGAGGAACAGCGGCACCTGTACCGATGCGCCGGTCTCTACGATTGCAGGCTTGAGGGTGTTCGTCGCCGTATTGCCCTTGAAGCCCGGATCGGTCTCGGTGATCTCCAGCTCAACGAAGAGCGGCGGCTCAACAGCAAAGATGCTGCCCTTGTAGGATGCGATCTTGCAAACCATATTTTCGGTCACAAAACGGAAATCATCGCCCAGAGTAGACTTGTTGATCGGAACCTGATCGTAGGTCTCCGTATCCATGAAGTAGTACAGATCACCGTCGGCATACAGATACTGCATATCCTTGCGCTCTACATAGGCCGGCTCATACTTGTCGGTCGGGTTGAAGCTGCGCTCGGTAACGGCACCCGTGATCACGTTCTTCATCTTAACGCGAACGAATGCGGCACCCTTGCCGGGCTTTACATGCTGAAATTCGACAACCTGGAGCACTTGACCGTCCATTTCAAAAGTTGTACCGTTTCTGAACTCACCTGCGGATATCATAAAAAGTCTCCTCCAAAACTATAATAGAATACGAAGCTTAAATTGACAACTTATGTCGATGCCTATTTATTCTACCCTATAATTGCAGTTTTGGCAAGTGAATTTTAGCTGAAAGTAATTTTTTTGCAGTTTTATCTATCTCCACACATAGGGAGCGGGCGGTGGAAGATTTTCTTCCACCGCCCGCTTCACTTTGTTTCTCTTATGGACGCTTATCTGCAGCAGCCGCCGCAGCCGCAGTGATCATCGCAGTCACAGCCGCAGCCACCGAAGAAGCTGTTGCCGCAGCAGCACCAGATCAGCACGATAACCAGAATGATGATCCACCAGTAGTTCTCGCTGCCCATAGTAGAATTTCCGTTACACATAAGATATTTCCTCCTATCAGTGATTTCATCACATCCTATGGAGGCACAAGGTAATGGGTACCTGTCCGGCAAAAAAAGTTTTTATGTTTCGGAAATGGGCACTTCTTCTCCAAACAGTCCGGCGGCATCGCGACCTGTGACACGCACCGTGACAAGGGTGTTCTTCCCGCCTTGCGTGTGTACTCGTACAGGAAAATCATAAGGGGCATGTCCGGACCACACGCTCTCTCGGACTGAATGCTCCAATAAAACCTCGAGCGTCTCCCCGATAAAACCATCCAGAAAATTCTTGCGCATTGTGCGTGCGAGCGTCTTCACCTGCTCAGCACGCTGCGCTTTCACGCCGGGTGAAAGCTGCCCCGTCATCGCTGCGGCAACCGTACCGCTGCGGGGTGAATACGGAAACACATGCATGTCTGCGAAATCGCACCGCCGGATAAATGCCATCGTTTCGCAAAACTCCTGTTCGGTCTCTCCCGGAAACCCCACGATCAAATCGGTCGTAAGTGAGCAGCGCGGAAAAAACGTACGCAAGCGTGTAATGATCTCGCCATACTGTTCGGTCGTATATTTACGCTTCATGCGCTGCAGCACGCTGTCCGAGCCGCTCTGCAGCGATAGGTGAAAATGCCGCATCAGATTGGGAAAAACGGACAATCTGCGGCAAAATGCTTCGTCTACCGTGCGCGGCTCCAAAGAGGACAAACGAATACGCACGCAAGGCGCTTCGTGGCACACCCGCTCGATCAGCGTAACAAGATCCACATCCTCCCGCAAATCGTGCCCGTAGGAGGAAATCTCAATACCAGTCAGTACGATTTCATGGATACCGGCATAGACGAGCTGCCGCACCTGTGACAACACTTCATCCGGATGCATGGAACGCACATGCCCTCTGGCATACGGAATGATACAATAGGTGCAATAATTGTCGCAGCCGTCTTGTATTTTAAGCAACGCGCGTGTTCTTCCCGCAGGTACACCGGCAGGTAGCGGTTCAAAGGCAGTCGGCGGCGCAGAATGGGAAGCCGTATCGGCTTCCCCTCGGGCCATACGTTCACAGCGTTCCAAAATGGCGGCACGATCGGCAGTGCCGCACACCAAATCGATTTCAGGCTGTGCCTGTACCTTTTCCGGGTCGGTCTGCGCAAAGCAGCCGCATGCCGCAATGATCGCGTGCGGATTTTCCCGACGCAGCTTATGAAATGCGCGTATATTTTTGTGATCGCTCGCGGAAGTCACGGTGCAGGTATTGATAATACAGACATCTGCGTCTTGCGTTACAATTTCGTGTCCTCGGCTCTGAGCCAACTGCGACAACGCCTGCGATTCAAAACGGTTGACCTTGCAACCCAGCGTATAGAAAGCAAATTTCATGAAAAAAATAGTCCTTTTTTATCTGGTCAAATGCAACGTATTATATTATAATAGATACGGTCATAACATACAACAACAAAGAGGTGAATTTTCATATGGTCAAAAGAAGCATCCGGCTTGAAAATACAGAGGATATCAAAACCTTATGTAACGCCGCAGTCGAGTGCCCTTTCGAAATTGATATTCTATCGGGCAACTATATTATTGATGCGAAGTCGATCATGGGCATTTTTGCGCTCGATCGCAGTCAGCCTTTAGAGATCTGTGCGCATACGGATGCGGCACAGGCAGAACAGCTTTTTCAGAAAGTCACATCTCTTTTGGTTTGATCCGATACTGTGAAACGCCCTCCGCACCCGCCTGAATAGGACGAGTGCGGAGGGCGTTTTTGTTTTTTATTTGCGGCTCATAAACTGATAGAGCACCAAGATCGCTTGCTCTCGTGTCGCGGCTGCATTGGGAAGAAATCTCCCCTTCTCATCGCCGCGGATCAGTCCCATCCCCTGCGCGGTTGCAACATAACCGTAGTAGGCTTCGGGGATGTGCGCCGCATCGGCGAACGAGCAGCGATAAATACCGGGCAGACCGGCGGTCTTTCCATAGCCGGTGCAGGTGATAAGTAGCTTGACCAACTCTGCACGGGTCATGATCTTCTGTGGCGCCGCTTCTGCACGGGTGAGGATGCCTCGCTGATAAGCGGACTCATACAGCGCATCCTGCGCGCCGTCGCTTGTGGGGTCATAGGAATATCCATCCGCGCTCAGGAGCAGCGCTACAAGGGCTTCCTGTGTCAGCGAACGTTCCGGCTGTAACAGCCCCTCCGCATACCCAATGCCGAACTGTGCCAGCGCAGCTGCCTGCGGGTGCTTTGTCATATCCACATCGGTGTAAGTCAAGATGGGACTCTTCGCATCCTCTGCGAATACGGCATTGCCGGTACTTGCGTCGATGCCGTAGCAATAATGGTTCGTCTCAGCCGTATAAGTGAGCTTCCATTGTGTCAGATAACGATAACCATATTCCAGATATTTTGCATAGATGGGATTGGTGGGGTCGAGTGCAACCGGAACCGCAGTATATCCAAGCTCCATCGTATGTGTATTCCAATACTGATCGAGTGCCTGCGCAGCAGTGACCGGCTTTTGTACCGTTTCAAATACGACATCTTCATTCCAGATCTTAGAAAAATCATCAATCGTGCCGTCAGACGGTGAAACACGCACATGCAGGCGATTTTCCGGGAAGGGATAGCCGTTCACCTGCTGCTCCCACACAAATTCGGTATCACCGGCGGCAAGCTCACTCTGCGCCAATGCCTTTGCCTGATAGCGCTGCAAAAACGCCAATGCCTTGCTCTGTCCCGCACTGCCTTGATATGCCGTGCTTTTATTTTCCTGCGCACGATAGGTGGAAATCGACCACAATTCGCCGGTCTTTGCATCTACTGTTGCACTTTTGTAAATGCTGCGTTCCTGTCCTGCACCTTGACTGTAGAATAAGTACGCCTGCACCCGAGTACTCTTCGGGTCAACGGAATAAACAATCTGATTCGTGGTGAAACCGGACAGACCTAGCTCCGGCATGGCGCGCAGTTTTCCGTCCAATGCAGTTTTGTCCAGAACATCTTTCAGCAGCGCACTCCCCTGCTGTTCCGCCTCCGTGAGTGTCGTATCCGCTGTATCCGCTTTCGACTCAGCTTCGCCGGTGGCATTTGCAGAGAAGTCTACCAGCTTGCGCTCCAATTCAGACAAATTGACAAGCTGCCCGCTTTGCGCGTCTACATAGTAGCGGTCAATGCTTTCCGGCACATAGCGTAAAACCGCCTCATTCGGCTTACTTTGCTGCGTTGTATATTGCAAGCGCAGCGATAATGTGCCCTTCAGTTTCTGTACAGCATCCGCTCGTTGCACGGAGGGTGTTTTCACAGGGATATCCCCGATGCGTTTGCTTTCGTTGCGCGTATAACCGATAACACTCAGGTCAGAATTACGCATCCGCACCGCAATAGAGGTCGGTGTCGGAAGTCCGTCGTAATAGAGTGTGCCATAGCACCCGGTTTCCCGCGTGCTAACCGGAAGAATTTCCGCTGTTCCCGCGTGAAATCGAACGGTTTCACGCGCAGACAGCACCTGTTTTAGAAAACGCTGCGCCGCGTTTTCAATCGTGCTGCGATCGTTTTTCGGCAATTTCGGTTCAAACGTGCCGCCAATATCCTGACGTTCGGTGTCTCGGATATGCTGATAATTGGTAATGACACCCCCTTCGCGCACCGTGACCTCTAACGTATCCCCCGGCATGGACCAATGAAGCTGCCAACTTGGCTCAAGACCGTCGTCGTTTTTCTCTCCATAGAACGAGGTATAGGTATCTGGGATCGCAAGCTGCGCTTTCACTGTTTTCGTGATGGATTGCAGCTGTGCATCCTGTGCAGCGGTCGCATCCGCGGCATGCGCGCCCCACATCGACGAGAGCATGCAGACAGCCATCATAGCGGATAACCATCTTTTCATAGAAATCCCTCCGTTTTTTTACCCGTTATTCAACCGGTTTTACTTCTATAGACGAGGAAAGGTTTTCCTTTGTTCCGTCGTTTTTTAAAATGTTTACAGTTTCGTGATAACCCCATTCTCTTTGTGTGCTATACTCAGGCTATCAAGTTGCGGAGGCGACCGATACTATGAAACACTTCTTCACAATTTTGCTTGCCGGATTGTTGACTGTTCCTGCTAGCGGCTGCGCGATCACACCCGCTTCCGCCGCCGCCAAAGCAGAACGTGCTGCGGCGCAGGCGGAGACCACTGACCAGCTTGTCACCCAGTATGAGCAGGCGATACAAACGACAGAGCAGTCCATTGCTGCGCTTTCCGAGGCAATCACGCCTTTGCCGGTTCAGGCACAGCCGGTCAGCCACGACCAAAAGGAGCAGTGTGGCACTTATAGCGAGCAACTCAACGAAATCGACCGGACGATTAATTCCTACAGCAAGGACTTGGAGGAAAAATACGGCGATCATGCATTGACTGCGCAAGGCTATGACTCGCTCTCCTTTCAGTTAAGCCAACTCAAAGCACGGGCGGAGAAACTGCGCGACACCCTATGTGTGGTATACGGTGTCTCATCCCCCTCAAACGCTGCATCCAATCAGCCAAAATAAACGACCAATCCTAATCAATCTAGAAACACAAAAGCACCCGCAAAATCGCGGGTGCTTTTGTGTTTTCTTATTTATGAAGCTCGTCCAAATATTCTTTGTACTGGCTGCCGCTGACGCACTGGTATGCAGCGGCATTTTTATTTTTGGTAACTGCCGCTGTCGCTTTGTTGATCGCTTGTATCGTGCCTGCGCCGCCAACGCATCCACCGGGGCATGCCATGCCCTCAAGCAGATAGCCGTCATATATGCCGCGTTTCGCCATCATCAGCATCTTTTTGCATTCACGCAGACCTTCCGCACTTGCAACCTTTACTTCGCGCGTAGGATCGCTGTCGTGAATGCAGTTTACGACAGCCTGTGCGACGCCGCCGCTGACGGCAAAATTACGACCGTCGCCGCTTGCATCGGAATAACCTTCGTCCTCTTCGATTGCTGTGAAGTCGACGTTTTTCGCTTGAAACATACCTGCAAGCTCTTCAAACGTCAGCACAAAATCCACATCGCTGCGGATGGTCCGACGGCTTGCCTCGAGCTTTTTCGCTGCGCACGGCCCCACAAAGACGACCTTGCAGCCGGGGTGCTGCCGCTTGATCAAGCGACCTGTGAGTACCATCGGAGTCATTGCCATGGAAATATAGGAAGCGAACTCCGGGAATTGCTTCTTGGCCATGACAGACCATGCTGGACAGCACGAGGTCGCCATAAACGGCTGCTTTTCAGGCACTTCCGCCAAGAAGTCCTTCGCCTCCTCGATCGAGCACAGATCTGCGCCGATCGACACGTCGTAAATATCCGTAAATCCAAGCGCCTGCATTGCCTTCCGCAGCTTGCCGGGGGTCATGCCCGGATCAAATTGACCGACCACAGCGGGCGCGATCGCCGCATAAACCGGTGTGCCGCTCTTCAGCGCCAAAATGGTCTGGAAAATCTGTCCCTTATCTGCGATCGCACCGAACGGGCAATTCACAAGGCACATGCCGCAGGATACGCACTTATCGTGATCGATCTCGGCACGACCGTATTCATCGGAATGGATCGCATCAACGCCGCACGCGCTTGCGCACGGACGCTCCATGCGCAAAATAGCATGATACGGGCACACGTTAATGCATTTTCCGCACTTGATGCACTTTTCCTGATCGATCACAGAGCGTCCGTTGACGATGGAAACCGCATCCTTGGGGCAAACTTCGACGCAGGGGTTTGCCAGACATCCCTGACAGGAGTCGGTGACCCGCACGACATTATCCGGGCAGGAATGGCATGCGAATTTGATAATATTGATCAGCGGCGGCTCATAGTACTTTTCCGCAATCGCGCTTTCGTTGATGCCCTCGGCTACAGGCTCGTGCTGCTTTACAGAGCGCAGCGGCAGACCAATCTCTAAACGCAGACGTTCGCCGATGATTGCGCGTTCCAGAAAGATGCTCTCTCGGAGCGCGGCGACTTCGCCGGGAATGATCTGGTAAGGAAGCTTCTCAATGCGGGAGTAGTCGCCGCCCTCATAAGCCAGGCGTGCGACTTCAGTAAAAATTTTCCGTCGGATTTCGGTAATGTTGGTTTCAATGCCTCTCATCATAGTTGGTATTCCTCATTCATAGCTATCTTAGTATCGCGTGCAAGATTGTTTGATAATTAACTAACTATTATTATAAAGCAAGTCTGCCGGAAAGTAAAGCGATTGCATGCAGCAAAATTGATTTTTCGGGGCAGTGATTATTCGATTTCCAGAAGGACCGGGCAATGGTCGCTGCCCATGACCTCGTTCAAAATTGCGGCACGCTTCAAACGAGCCGTAAAACGCTCGGAAACCAGAAAATAATCAATACGCCATCCTGCATTTTTTTCACGCGCCTTAAAGCGATAACTCCACCAGGAGTATGCACCCTCAACGGTTGGATAGTAATACCGGAATGTATCCACAAAGCCCGCGGACAGCAGCTCGGTCATCTTCTCGCGTTCTTCATCGGAGAATCCCGCATTTTTACGATTGGTCTTCGGGTTTTTCAGGTCAATTTCTTCATGTGCAACGTTCATATCGCCACATGCGATCACCGGTTTGACAGCATCCAGACGCTGCATGTATGCGCGAAAAGCGTCATCCCACTCCATGCGATACGGAAGCCTCTTAAGCTCGTCCTGCGAATTAGGCGTATAGACCGTGATCAAATAAAAATCCGGATATTCCGCAGTAATGACCCTGCCCTCATGGTCGTGCTCGTCGATTCCCAGTCCATAGGTGACCGAAATCGGTTCGGACTTGCTGAAAAGAGCCGTGCCCGAATACCCTTTTTTCTCCGCAGAGCACCAATACTCATGATAAGTTTCCGCAAGCGGCACTTCCGCCTGCCCCTGCTGCATTTTCGTCTCCTGCAAGCACAGCATATCCGGCTGTTCAGCCGTAACAAAATCCAAAAAGCCCTTGCCCATGCAAGCGCGCAGACCATTTACATTCCATGAAATGAGCTTCATTCTTTCATCCTTTCAAAATCCCGCTTTCCGCGATACGTCGTACCGCTTCCTGCATGCGTGCAGGCGGTACGACGAGTGCAAAGCGCACATAGCCCTGCCCCAGAGCGCCAAAGCTTTCACCAGGCACGCAAATCACGGCTGTTTTTTCCATGAGATCCATCACGAACTGTACGGAAGATGTATAATGCGCGGGAATTTTCGCCCACACGAACATCGTTGCCTGTGCATCCGGCACTTCCCAGCCGATCGAGCGCAATCCACCGCAGAGCGCGTCCCGTCGTGCCGTATAGCCCGCACGGTTACGCTGTACGATATCCTGCGAACCGGTCAAAGCCGCGACCGCGCCATACTGTATGGGATAAAACATCCCATAATCAATTTGAGAGCGAAAATCACGAAATTTCGTAATGACATCCCGATTTCCCAAGGCAAAGGAAATACGCATACCGGTCAGATTATACGTCTTTGACAGCGAGTTAAACTCGATGCCGACCTCCTTTGCTCCCGGGATCGAGAGAAAAGAGATGCCGTCGCTGCCATTGAGCATCAAATCCGAATAAGCATTGTCATGAATCACGATGATGTCATGCTTTTTCGCGAACCAAACGAGCCGCTCATAAAATGCGGCATCCGCAACCGCTGTAGTCGGGTTGTTCGGATAGGATACGACCATTGCCTTTGCACGGTCGGCAACCGCAGGGTCGATCGCATCAAAGTCGATGAGATACTGGTGCTCCGCCCGCAATGGCATAAGACCGATTTCCGCGCCTGCCATCATCGGACCAAATGTAAAAATCGGATACCCGGGATCGGGTGCCAGCATCAGTTCCCCCGCTCCGGCAATGGGAAACGCGACGTGCGCGATGCCTTCCTGCGAGCCGCAAACACTCATCAGTTCCTCACGTTCCAATGCAACGTGATAGCGGTGCTGATACCAATTCACCACTGCGTCCTGCAAAGCGGGCATATCACCCAAGGAATATCGGTAATTCGCGGGATCGCATGCAGCGTGGCTGACCGCTTCAAGGACATGCGCATCCGGTTCAAAATCCGGCGTACCGATGGATAAATTGATAACGTCCTTGCCGGCAGATAATATTTGCTGTTTTTTTTCGTCCAACTGGTTAAAAATATTAGAGGTCACTTCTTGACCGCGTGCGATAAATTTCATATATTCACTTCCGAATTCTTCTTTTTTTCTGTATTATTATACGGCAATTTACGCACAATCGCAATGCCTATCGCATTTTTCATACAAACGTGGTATACTATGTGCAAGAGGTGATTTTGTATGCAGCTAACCCACGAAAAATATCGTATCTACGCCAGATCCGCAGAGGGAAAAGTACTCGCCGAAGTCACTTTTCCGCTGGTGTCCTCCGGCGTTGTCAATATCAATCACACCTTCGTCGATGATGCCCTGCGCGGACAAGGCATTGCAGACGAGCTGCTGCGTGCGGTCGTTGCGCAGCTGCACGAGCAGAATCTTCATGCGCGTGCAAGCTGCCCCTATGCCAAAGCGTGGTTTGATCGCCATCCGGAGCAGGAGGAACTGCTGATACCCTAAGGCAACACCGTACAATGAATGCATCGGCCTTTGCGAAAGCTTCACGCGCCCCACTATGCGGTATTACCCTAGTAAAAAAGACAAGCGACATTTTCTTTGTCGCTTGTCTTTTTTCATCAGGAGTTGTGGTCCGAGGTGTGAAACTGCTTGAGATTACCGATTTTTGCAGCGCGTGCATCCATTTCGTCGCACACTTCCTGCATCGTGACACCGCAGGTGTTCATCATCACCATCAGGTGGTAAAAAACATCGTTGATCTCACCGATCAGCTCCGCTTTATCGCCGTTTTTTGCAGCAATAATCGTTTCTGCGCACTCCTCACCGACTTTTTTCAGAATTTTATCCAAACCCTTGTCAAAAAGATAGCAGGTATAGGAGCCTTCCATCGGCTCGCAGCGGCGTTGCGCGATCACCGCTTCCATTTGTTCAAACGAATTCACTTTGCATCCTCCTTATGCCAAAGCTCTGTAAAAAAGCAGGTCTGATTTCCGGTGTGGCAAACCGGACCCTTGGGAATTCCCCGATAAATCAGGGTGTCATCATCGCAATCCGACAAAATACGAGAAACCATAATGAAATTGCCCGATGTCTCGCCCTTGTTCCATAGTTTTTCGCGAGAACGCGAGAAAAACCATGCGGTGCCGGTCTCCATGGTCAGACGCAGCGCCTGCTCATTGGCATAGCCGAGCATGAGCACTTCCCCGTTGCGCTCATCCTGACAAATGACCGGAATCAATTCTGCTTTTACGAAAAAATGTGTCAGATCCATTGTGTGTTCTCTTTCTTCCTTGATCGTAATATCGTCCTTACGCAGACCGGATCGCAAAAAGGATTCCAGCATGCGTTCCACCTGCGGATCAAGCGTGGCAATCACGCTTCCTGCCGTACTCATAGGCGCACCGGAATGCTGCATGCAGCCAGATGCCGCTTGACCTGTTCGACAGTCAGTTCCCCATAATGGAACAGACTTGCAGCGAGCGCTGCATCAGCGTCGGTTTTCTCAAAAACTTCAGAAAAATGCTCAAGTGAACCGCAGCCGCCGGAGGCGATGACGGGAATGCCGACCGCATTTGCGACTGCGCCAGTGAGTTCCAAATCAAAACCAGATTTTGTCCCGTCGCGATCCATCGAGGTCAGGAGAATCTCCCCTGCACCGCGCTCATAAACCTCTTTTGCCCATGCGACCGCATCAATGCCGGTCGGCGTGCGACCGCCTGCGACATAGACCTCAAAACCGGATGGCGTTTTAGACGTGTGTCTCCCGTCGATTGCGACCACAACGCACTGTGACCCAAACTTCTCCGCCGCGGAATTGACCAGATTTGGTGTTTTGACCGCGGAGGAGTTGATGGAAATTTTGTCCGCTCCTGCACGCAGGATTTCTCTGAAATCCTCGACTGTGCGGATACCGCCGCCCACTGTCAGCGGCACAAAGACCTCGCGGCAGGTGCGGCGCACCACATCCGCGATCGTATCGCGATTTTCATAGGTCGCGGTGATATCAAGAAATACAATCTCATCCGCTCCCTGCAAAGAATAGAACTTTGCAAGCTCTACAGGATCGCCTGCGTCACGCAGCCCGACAAAGTTGACGCCTTTGACAACCCGTCCATCCTTAACATCCAGACAAGGGATGATCCGTTTTGCCAGCATTACTTTGCCTCCCTGATCGCAGCTTCCAAATCCAGTGCGCCTGTGTAGACCGCCTTGCCTGCGATGACCGCATCAATCCCGTCCACGCGCAGCTGACGAATATCATCGAGCGAAGAAACGCCGCCGGATGCCACGATCTCGCACTTGACGGCTGCACGCAATGCCCGCAACTGCTCGAAATTCGGTCCGGACAGCATGCCGTCGCGCCCGATATCCGTGAAAATGATCGTATGAACGCCATAGCTTTCCATGCGGCGCGCAAATGCAAGATATTCATAGCCGCTGTCCTTGAGCCAACCGTCCGTGCGTACCGTGCCCTCGAGCGCGTCGATGCCGACCGCAATGCGGTCGCCATATTCACGGCAGGCATCTTCGACAAGCTGCGGGTCGCGCACCGCTGCCGAACCGATGATGACACGACGCACACCAAGTGCAAGCACATGGCGCACATCATCCATTGAGCGGATGCCGCCGCCGAGTTCGACCGCCGCGCCCGCTTCCGAAATCACGCGACGTACAACGTCATAGTTTGCACGAGAGCCGTCCTTCGCGCCATCGAGGTCGACCATATGGATGAGCGGCGCACCTGCCGCGAGAAAGCGCTGTGCGGTCTCGACCGCATCCTCCGCCACCTGATGAGCGGTCGCGTAATCTCCTCGTGTCAATCGGACGCACTTACCGTCCTTAAGATCGATCGCCGGCAATATTTTCATGTGTACTCACCCTTTCGTCAGCTTTGCAAAATTCTTTAAGATACGCAAACCGGCATCTCCGCTCTTCTCGGGATGGAATTGGCAGCCGAATACATTGCCCCGCGCGACCATCGCCGGTACACGCGTTCCATAGTCGGCTGCACAGCTCAAATCGGACTCCTCCGCCGGAAACGCCATATAGCTATGCACAAAATAAACGTAATCGCCGTCCTGTAAGCCTTCGGTCAACGCATTGGGACGCAGAATAGACAGTGCGTTCCAACCGATCTGCGGCAACTTCAGTGCGGTCGGGATGCGGTGGATACAGCCCGGCAGCAGATCGAGTCCCGCGCACGGGCGAACCTCGTCAGACTGGGTAAACAGCATTTGCATCCCGAGGCAGATACCGAGAAACGGCTTGCTCTGTGCGGCAGTCAATACCGCATCATACAGACCGGATGCATGCAATGCCTGCATCGCATCCGGAAATGCGCCGACGCCGGGCAGGATGATGGCCGCCGCATTCTCGATCGACTCACTCGTATCCGCGATCCGGTTGTCAAACCCCAAATAATCCAGAGAATTGTGCACGCTCATCAGATTGCCCGCGCCGTAATCTACAATCGCTATATAACTCATACGTTCTCCCCTGCGCAGCTGCCGCTCACGGCGGCATTGTCCAAAACTGCGCAATCTTTGTTTATGCTTATTGTCCGCCTTTGATGAGCGCTTGTCAATCCAAAGTTTTACTGTGCAGTCAGAGCACGCCCTTCGCGCTCAGCACGCCACCGCCTGTAACCGTCGCAGCCTGCCGCAGCGCGCGCGCTGCCGCCTTAAACAGTGCCTCCGTGATGTGATGCGCATTTTGTCCATACATGGATTTCAGATGCAGTGTCAGACCGCCATGCATCGCAAAGGCACGCATAAATTCCACCGTCAGGCAAGTATCGTAATCGCCGCACATCGGCTGCGGCATGGGTGCGTCAAAGACCAGAAACGGTCTGCCCGAAATATCGAGCGTGCAAAAGCCGAGTGCCTCATCCATCGGTACAAAGGATGAGCCGAAGCGTGCAATGCCCGCCTTATCGCCCAGTGCCCGACTGAGCGCCTGTCCAAGCACGATGCCGATGTCCTCGACCGTGTGATGTCCGTCAACCTGTAGGTCGCCCTTGCAGCGCACAGTCAGTCCGAAGCCACTGTGCACGGCAAAAGAGTTCAGCATGTGGTCAAAAAAGCCGATGCCGCTCTCGATCGAAACGTCACCGCCATCCAGATCGAGCGCAAGCGCGATATCCGTTTCGCGGGTTTTACGTGTAATTTGTGCATTTCGCATGGCGTTATCCCTCCCGAAAACGTACTTTGATGGAATTGGCGTGTGCGTCCAGATGCTCGCTTTCGGCAAGCGCTACAATATCGTCTGCAAGCGCCGCAAGCGCATCCTTGCTGTATTCGATGATACTGGTCTTTTTGAGGAACGTATCCGTCGACAGCGGCGAGAAAAACCGCGCCGTACCCGAGGTCGGCAGAACGTGACACGGACCCGCCATATAATCGCCAAGCGGCTCGGGCGCATACGCGCCGAGGAAGATCGCGCCTGCGTTGTGCAGCAGCGGCAGCAACTCGCGCGGCTGCGCCGTGACAATTTCGAGGTGCTCGGGTGCAACCAGATCCGCGACCTTGCACGCGTCTGCAAAGTCCTCAAAAACGATCGCGCAGCCGTAATTCTCGACCGATTCGCGAATGATGTCCCAACGCGGCAGTAGCTTTGCCTGACGCTCCATTTCCGCAGAGATGGCCTGCGCCTGCGGCATGGAATCGGTAAGCAGCACTGCCGACGCGAGGCGGTCGTGCTCTGCCTGACTGAGCAGATCCGCCGCAACGCAGGTCGGGTCTGCGGTACTGTCCGCGATGACGAGTACTTCGGACGGTCCTGCGATCATGTCAATATCCACGACGCCGAAGGCGAGTTTTTTTGCTGCCGCGACAAATGCGTTGCCAGGTCCGACGATTTTATCGACCTGCGGGATAAAGTCCGCGCCATAGGTCAGAGCCGCGACTGCCTGCACGCCGCCGCATGCAATGACAGTGTCAATTCCCGCAATTTTTGCTGCTGCGAGTACAGCGTTGTTGAGGTTTTCAGTCGGCGGCGTGACCATGATGATCTCTCCGACCCCCGCGACCTTGGCAGGGATGGCATTCATGAGCACGCTCGACGGATACGCTGCCGTACCCCCCGGCACATAAATACCGACGCGCGATAGTCCGCGCACGGTCTGACCGAGCACCTGACCCTCTCCGCGGCGATACTCCCAGCTCTTGACGAGCATTTGCTCATGATAGTCACGAATATTTGCCGCCGCGTTTTCGAGCGCGGCGATCAACTTGGGATCGCAATCCGCGTAGGCACGGTCGAGCACCTCCTGCTTGATGACATAGGGGGCGCAGCCGTCGAATTTACAGGAATACGCCTCAACTGCCGCCATGCCGCGCGCACACACGTCGTCCATGATGGCGCGTACCGTCGTTTCAATATCACCGCGCGCACTGTCGGCACGCGCTTTCATTTCACGGATCACGCGCTGCTCGGCAGCGCCGTCCGCAAGTACGGTTTTCAAAAACATACCGTGTTCCTTTCCTGTCAGCGCGGCTCGAGTCCGGCTTCCATCTCTCCGATGATTTTCTGAATCGCTGCTTTTTTCATCTTAGCGCTTGCCAGATTGACGATAATGCGCGCAGAAACGGGCGCGACATCCTCTATGACCTCCAGACCGTTTTCACGCAGCGTCGTGCCGGTCTCTACAATATCGACGATTGCATCCGCAAGTTCGAGCAGCGGCGCCAATTCAACAGAACCTTCGATTTTGATCGTTTCGACATCCATATTTTTGCGTGCAAAGAACGCTTTGGTCACCGCGGGGTATTTGGTCGCGATGATCGGCGTCTTGTAGTCGCGGTAGACGTCCTTCCCTTTCTTGGTGGCAAGTGCAAAGCGGCATTTGCCGAAGCCAAGGTCGACCATCTCGTAAAAACTGCCGCCCTTTTCCATGATCGTGTCCTTACCGACTACGCCCATGTCGCACACACCGTGCTCGACATAGGTGATGACGTCTGCCGCTTTGGCAAGCACGATTTCGATGTCGGTCTCCGGCAGCGTGAAAATCAGCTTGCGTGAACCGCTTTCCAGTTCGGCAATGTCATACCCCGAGGCTTTGAGCAGCGACAGAGTCTTTTTTTCCAGACGCCCCTTGGTCAGTGCAATGCGCACGGTATCCCGACGCGCCGCCGCTGCCGGACGGTCTGCGCCCGAAATGGACTCCGCAACCATTTCCACGTCAATGCCGAAGCCGCCTGCCGGCATATCGCGTCCGAATTTGGCACACAGTGCATTGTATCGCCCGCCGGCAAGGATCGCCGCACCTGCGCCGCCGATATAGCCGCGGAACATGACGCCGGTGTAGTAATCCATTTCGTGCACCAGTCCGAGGTCGATCATGACCGCATCGCCGTATCCTGCCTTATCGAGTGCGGCCCAAAGCTGTCGCAGATAGGCAACTGCACCGAGCACCCGCACGTTTCCGGTCATACCCTCGACCGCATTGAGCACTTCGATCCCGCCGAAAAGCTGCGGCATGGCGCGCAGCGCGGCGGCGGCAGGACGGTCACGATACGGCTCAAGTGCATCGCCGAGTGCTGCAAAGGATTTATTCTCGATTAGGCGGCGGATCTGCTCCGCGGTTTCCTTGTCCACGTCCAATGCTTCGATCAGTGCCTTGTAAAGCTCTGCATGACCCAGTTCAATGCGGAAATTACTTGTGCCGGTTGCACGCAGCGCTTCAAACGCAGCGGATAAAATATCAAGATCTGCCTGTAAGCCGTCTGCGCCCATCAGCTCCGCGCCGATTTGCAGGAACTCTGCCTTGTGCCCATGATCGCCGGATACCGAACGAAAGACCTTTTGACTGTAATACAGCCGCACGGGAAGCGCCGCGCTGTCCAAGCGGGTCGCGGCAATGCGCGCGATCGGCGTCGTATTATCCGGACGGGCAACGCAGATACGACCGGAACGGTCGATGATTTTGAGCATCATCTCCTGATCGAGCTCCGGATTTGCCTGCGCAAATACGTCATAATACTCGACCGAAGGAGTTACGATCTCACTGTAGCCGCGCTCCTCCAGTTTTTCACGAATGCGGTTCTCGGTCTGGCGCAGCGCACGGCACGACGCAAACAGCAGATCGCGCGTGCCCTCCGGCGTGGAAATACAAAAACGGTTCATGCTCCGCAGCTCCTTCATTACTTCATTATGCTAAAATGATAACATACGAAATTTGTATTGTCAACCTCTTTTTGCAGATGGGAAAAAGCCGCCGCATCAGCGGCGGCTTCAGCTAAAACAAAGAAACCTGCGTTGTTTTTGGCATTGCGCCCAGCGCGCCAATGTCGCACAGCGCTTCTACGACCGATTTGCCGACCTTAGGGCAGCGAATGGTCAGCTCTTCCGCAGACAGGAACGGGCCGTTTTCGCGCTCGCGGACAATATCCAATGCTGCCTGTTCTCCTACGCCAGGCATAGAGGTGAACGGCGGGATCAGCCCCTTTTCCGTCACCAGAAAATTCGTCGCATCGGACCGGTAAATATCCATCGGTTCAAAGATGAACCCCCGCTTATAAAACTCGTGACAGACTTCAAGCGTGGTTGCGGTTTCTTTTTCAGCAGCCGAAATCGTCTTGTCACGGTCTTTTTCCGCAAGTTCTGTGATCTTTGCCACGCAGACCGTATCACCACGCACCATACACGAGGCGTCAAAACCCTTTGCACGAATGGAAAAATACGCGGAATAGAATGCAAGCGGGCGGTGCACCTTGAACCATGCAATGCGGAATGCCATCATCACATACGCGACCGCATGCGCTTTGGGGAACATGTACTTGATTTTGTTGCAGGAGTCAATATACCATTCGGGTACATTCTGCGCGCGCATCGCCTCTTCCCACTCCGGCTTGAGTCCCTTGCCCTTACGCACCGCCTCCATAATGGTAAACGACAGCTTAGGTTCGACACCCTGCAAAATGAGATAGTTCATAATATCATCGCGGCAGCAAATACAGCCCGAAAGCGGGATGCCTTGCTTGACCAGTTCCTGTGCGTTGCCCAACCAAACGTCGGTTCCGTGCGACAGACCGGAAATCGAGACCAAATCTGCGAACGTACGCGGCTGTGTGTCGCGCAGCATGCCGCGCACAAATTTGGTGCCGAACTCGGGTACGGCAATACTACCCATTTCACCTAGAATCTTGTCCGTGCCGTCGATATAACGCAGCGCTTCGCACGAGGTGAATAGGCTCATGGTTTCAGGGTCATCCAGCGGAATTTCACGTGCATTTAGCCCGGTCAACTCCTCCAGATGCTTGATCATCGTCGGATCGTCATGTCCGAGCTCATCTAGCTTGAGCAAATTCGCATCGATCGAGTGATACTCAAAGTGTGTCGTGATAATATCCGAGGTCGGGTCGTCCGCCGGATGCTGCACCGGACAAAAATCGTAGATTTCGACTTCCTTTGGCACGACGACGATACCGCCTGGATGCTGTCCCGTGGTGCGTTTGATACCGGTGCAGCCTGCCGTCAGGCGGTTTTCTTCGGCATGAGAGCACTCGAGCCCGCGCTCATCCATATATTTTTTGACGAAACCGTAGGCGGTTTTTTCCGCGACTGTGCCCAGTGTGCCCGCGCGGAACACATGGTCGTGCCCAAAAAGCTCACCGGTGTACCAGTGTATTTTGGATTGATATTCTCCAGAAAAATTCAAGTCAATATCAGGCACCTTATCGCCGTTAAAGCCCAAAAAGGTTTCAAACGGAATGGAAAATCCTTCTTTGCTGAGTATTTGTCCGCAGTTCGGACAAATTTTGTCTGGAAGATCGACACCGCAGGACATTTCCTCGTGCCACTCGATGTACTTACAGTCCGGACACAGATAATGCGGTGCAAGCGAGTTTACCTCGGTAATATCCGACATAAACGCCACGAGAGACGAACCGACCGACCCACGCGAGCCGACCAGATACCCGTCCTCGATCGATTTACACACCAACTTTTGTGCGATAATGTACATCACGTCATAGCCGTTGCCGATAATCGACCCAAGTTCACGGTCAAGCCGCTTTTGGACAAGCTCGGGCAGCGGGTCGCCGTAAATGCGTCGCGCTTTCGCGCGGCACATGTTCTCAAGGTCTTGCGCACTGCCCTCGATCTTCGGTGGATAGTTTTCCCGCGGCACGGGACGCACATCCTCACATTGCTCCGCAATGAGATTGGTGTTTGTCACGACAACCTCATACGCACGGTCGCGACCCAAGTAGGAAAATTCCTCCAGCATTTCATCGGTCGTACGCAGATAAAGCGGCGGCTGGTCGTCCGCATCCGGAAAACCCTGCCCCGCCATCAGAATGCGGCGGAACGCCTCGTCCTCCGGTTCCAAAAAATGCACGTCGCCTGTTGCACAGCACGGCTTGCCCAACTCATCTGCCAGCTTCAGAATTTTACGGTTGTAGTCGCGCAGTTCTTCCTCATTGCGTGCCGTGCCCTTGCGCAGCATAAAAGCATTATTGGGGATTGGCTGAATTTCCAGATAGTCATAAAAGGACGCAATGTGCTTGAGCTCGTCCCATTCTGCACCGTCTACCATCGCACGAAACAGCTCACCCGCCTCGCATGCCGAGCCAAAAATCAGCCCCTCACGATGACGCAGAAGTTCGGAACGCGGAATGATCGGACGCTTATTAAAGTATTGCAAGTAGGACTTGGAAATGAGCTGATAAAGATTGCGCAATCCGGTCTTATTTTTGACCAGAATGATAAAATGATACCGATTTAAGTTCTTAAGGTTGCGGGTTTTCGCCTTTTTGCCTGCGAGCGCCGAATTGATGTCTGAAGCATGCTGCACGCCCAGTTCGTCGTGCAGCATCGCAAGCAGTTTGACAAAAATACGGCTGAGCACCGCGGCATCTTCACTTGCGCGGTGATGCTCAAACGGTCCGACCGCCAATTCTTTTGCGAGCACATTTAGCTTGTAGCGTCCCAGATCGGGCAGTAAAAGCCGCGCCATTTCCAAGGTGTCGATTGCGGTAAAGCTGCGCTCGATCCCCAGTCGTTTGCACGCGGCGTTCAGGAACGACAGGTCAAATCCCGCATTGTGCGCCACGAGAATACGATCTCCGGCAAACTCCAAAAAGGCGCGCAGCGCATCTGCCAATTCGGGTGCGTTTGCGACGGTTTCATCCGAAATACCCGTGAGGTCGGTGATCTCGGGCGGAATGGGTTTGTGTGGATTTACGTAGGTCTGAAATGCCTGCACCGGCTCACCGCCGCGCACCAGTGTTGCGGCAATTTCTGTGATTTCTTCTCTATCCGGACGCAAACCGGTCGTTTCCAAGTCGAAGCAAACGTATTCTCCGTCAAAGGGAGCGTCCGTCGCGCCGCGCACGACCGATACCGCTGCGCCGTCGTTGACATAATACGCTTCCACACCATAAATAACCTTAAAATTCTCGATTTTCCCCCATTCGACAGCATGCATCGCATCCGGAAATGCCTGCGCCACACCGTGATCGGTAATCGCCATCGCAGTATGTCCCCAGTAAACCGCACGCTCAATGAGTTTCTTCGTTGGCGTTACACCATCCATTGCACTCATATTGGTGTGCAAATGCAACTCAACACGCTTTTTCTCGCTCTTATCCTGACGAATGATCTTTTTGGATTTCACGATCGCGGTCGGTTCAACAGTGGTTTCCTTTTCCCACTGGTCATAGGTCATCTTGCCCTGCACGATGAGATGCATTCCGGTTTTGATGGAGCCTGCCAGTTCCCCCGCTTGATCTTTCGCGAGAAATTTGCACACGCGCACCGAATTGGTGTTATCCGTAATGTCGAACGACAGCTTGACCCATTCCTTGCCCGTTTTCTTGCTTTTAATCTCACGATGATCGATAAAAAACACGTCGCCCTTGATGGTCACGCGGTCAAGCTCGTGTACCGCGTCGCGAATCGGGATCGGCTCGTCCTGATAAAGCTTGCCAAACAGCAAATTCTCGTCCTTGACCTCCGCGACTTTGGGGCGACGATAACCGCCCTCACCGGAAGGCGTGCTCTTGGGTCGCGGCTTGGGTGCGCGCTCGGTCTGTGCCGCCTCTGCCGCCTGCTGAACACTCGCCGTACGCAAGCACTCCGCACGCGTCTCAGCGGCTTCACGCTGCGCGCTCTCCAAGTGCTTCTGATCCATGCTGACCGGTACGACCGGACAATGTAATCCGGTCTCTGTACGGATCTGCTCTGTAAGCTGGCGCAGCGCGAGCTGCAAGTATTCCGCGGCTGTTTCGGTCATTGGTACACGCACCTCACCGCCTTCATACTGCCACGCACAGCCGGCAAGCAGACCGCACGCCGAGGGCATGCGGTCATAAAGTCCGTCGCGCAAAGCGGACAGATAATCGTCGCTTAAACGATGACAGGTATACCGTGGCGAAATGCGCATACGGGTCAGATGGTAGCACTTAGCAATGCCCTGCTCGAGCGCTTTCAAGATGCCATACGGAACGATCTCATCAAAAGCGACATGGCACAGCATCGTATGCTTATCGCGGCTGACCGCCAGAGAACAAACCTGTCCGCATGCTAAGTACGCGTCTAGCTTTTCACTTTTAAAATGGTTGAATACCTCACATAACGAACTGGACATAGCTGCTCCTTCGCAGAAAATAGTGTAATTGCAAAATACTTTACAGCTTCTCTATTTCTTCCATCAAAGAATCAACAAGCCGTTCTTCTGGCACTTTTCGCAGAATCTCACCCTTGCGAAAAACCAAACCCACGCCATCGCCGCCTGCGATGCCGACGTCTGCTTCGCGCGCTTCGCCGGGACCGTTTACAGCGCAGCCCATGACCGCGACCTTGATCTTTTTCCCGTGGATCGCCGCCACACGCTGCTCTACTTCCTTCGCGATCCCGATCAAGTCGATGCGCGTACGGCCGCAGGTCGGGCAGGATACGACATTGATCCCATCGTCATTCAGACCAACGGCTTTCAGGATTGCCTGCGCCGCATAGATCTCCTTGACCGGATCATCTGTCAGCGATACACGAATCGTATCGCCGACCCCAAGCGCGAGCAGTCCGCCGATACCGGCGGCTGATTTGATTGTGCCCATGTACTCTGTCCCGGCTTCGGTCACACCGAGATGCAACGGATAATCACATTTTTGCTGCGCCAACTGATAGGCGCGCATCGTGTACGGTACGGACGATGATTTCATGGATAGGCAGATATCATCAAAGTCAAATTTTTCAAGCAGTGCTGCATGATAGAGCGCGCTTTCTACGAGTGCTTCCGGCGTGGGTCCACCGTGCTTTGCCAAAATCTCGCGCTCTACCGAACCGGAGTTGACGCCAATACGAATCGGAATATGCTTCGCGCGTGCAGCGCCGACGACTGCCTTTACGCGGTCGTCCGAGCCGATATTACCCGGATTGATACGCACTTTGTGCACACCTGCCTCGATCGACTCGAGCGCGAGCTTATAGTCAAAATGGATGTCTGCCACAACAGGAATTGGGGATTTTTCACAAATCTCACCGAGCGCATGCGCTGCCTGTGCATCCGGCACTGCGCAGCGCACAATGTCGCAGCCGGCCGTCGCAAGCGCTGCGATTTGGCGCAAGGTCGCCTGTGCATCGCGCGTATCTGTGTTTGTCATGGACTGGACGACAATCGGCGCGTTTCCGCCGATCTTAACGCCCCCCACATCAATTTGCTTCTTGCTATTCATATTCCCATTCCTTCTTTTCCGTAATGATTGCTTACGCGCCTGTAATCAGGCGAAAAATGTCCTGTCCCGTTACGTAGAGCATGAGCAGCATGAGCAGCGCAAGCCCCGCCGCATGCACATAGCCCTCGTATTTCGGCGGCACTGGCTTGCGGCGGATCGCTTCAATGATGAGAAACAACAGACGACCGCCATCGAGCGCGGGCAGCGGCAGCAGGTTCATGACGCCGAGGTTGATCGAGATAAACGACACGAGCAGGATAAAATCCTCCCAACTATGGCGCACGGTCTGCGCCATCACGCCTGCCACACCGACCGGACCGGAGAGCTGATCGACCCCGACCTGACCGCGAACCAGCATGCCGAGACTATCCCACACCAGACGTCCAAAATCGACCGCCATATACAGTGTGTGCTTGAGCAGCACAAGCGGCGTTTTTTTTTCGATTGTAAAGTTAATGCCGTATTTTGTGCCATTGTCAAAGAGCGGTTTGAGCGGTACATCCGTCAACATCTTAACCGCTCCGTTACGGCGTACCACAATGTCATACCCGTCTGCTCCGCCGCGGCTGAGCCCGGTGCGCACATCATTGTTGAGCAGCACGCGGTATCCGTCAATTTTCAGGATCTCGTCGCCGGGCATGAGCATGGTTTCGCCCTGTGCCGTGAAGCCGTCAAAAAAGCTGTCGATCGTTGTAGAGCTGAAGCCCTGATACTTTGCGGGGGTGTACAACAGCAAAAGCAGCAAAAAACCTGCCAAAAAATTCATCAGTGCACCCGCGACAACCACCAGCATACGGTGGGGCAGCGGCGCATGCCCAAAGCTGTGCGGATTATCGGACTCGCCGTCTTCCCCCTCCATGACACAGGCGCCGCCAAACGGCAACAGCTTCAGGCAATAGCGTGTGCCATGCCATTCTTTGGCGAGCAGCGTCGGCCCCATCCCGACCCAAAACTCGTTTACCTGTACCCCACTTTTTTTCGCGGTGATAAAGTGCCCAAATTCATGCACGATCACCAAAAAACCGAATGCCAGAATTGCTAAAATGATTTGCAGCACAATAGGCTCCTTTCCGGGTCAGAGGGAAGTCAAAATTCAGCGGCTCGCGACCTCGCGTGCGAGACGGTCGCTCTCCAGAATATCCTCCAGTGAGGGATTTTGCAGGAATGGTACACGCTCCATCGCCTGTGTGATACGCTCCCCGATTTCGAGGAATCCGATTTCGTCCGCAAGGAAACGTGCGACGGCAGCTTCGTTCGCGCCGTTCAGGATCGCCCCCGCATTTCCGCGCTGTGCACCCGCGCGGCGTGCCAGATCAAGCACGGGCATCGCCCATGTATCCGGTGTGAAGAAGGTCATCTTCCCGACATCCGCAAGAGACAACCGCGGGATCTTGCAGGGCACACGCGCCGGGTAAGTTAACGCGTACTGAATGGGCAATCGCATATCCGGCACGCCCAACTGCGCGAGCACCGCACCGTCGCAAAACTCGATGAGAGAGTGTACGATGCTCTCGCGATGTACTACGATCTCGATATCCTCAGGCGGCATATCATATAGCCACATTGCCTCGATGAGTTCCAGTCCTTTGTTCACCATTGAAGCAGAATCAATCGTAATCTTCGCGCCCATCGACCAATTCGGGTGCTGTAAAGCTTTTTGCCTTGTCGCTGTTTTAAGCTGTTCAATGCTGTAGTGAAAGAACGGCCCGCCCGATGCTGTGAGAATGATTTTGGAAAGTGCATTTCCCTGCCGCGCCTGCACGCACTGAAAAATCGCAGAGTGTTCAGAATCGACGGGGAGGATCGCAACTCCCTTTTCTTTCGCGCGCGCCATGACGAGTTGACCGCCGCAAACCAGTGTTTCTTTGTTCGCTAGCGCAATGTCTTTACCCGCGTCGATCGCCGCAAGCGTAGGCAGCAGACCCACCATACCGACCACTGCCGTTACCACGACATCCGCCTCTTGCAGCGTTGCAGCAGCGAGCAAGCCTTCCCTGCCGCCCAGTACTTCGATAGATGTGTCTGCCAGTGCGATTTTCAGTGCACGCGCCGCCTCCATATCGTATGCCGCAACCAGTTTGGGATGCAGCATACGCGCTTGCTCTTCCAACAGCTTGATGTTGCGATTGGTCGTCAGTGCAACGACTTCGGCATCTATCGAGGGTAAAATATCAATGGTCTGTGTGCCGATCGAGCCGGTCGACCCCAAAATAGAAAGTTTCTTCATAATGTTATCTTATACCTTTCACAGAGGAATTATATCCTGTTTTTTGGCTCCTCTTTTCGGCAGATGGTTTTAGGAAACGCCTGCTGCTCTGAGCACCAGTTCTACAACCGGCGCGACAAAAATGACGCTGTCAAAGCGATCGAGCACACCGCCGTGCCCAGGGAAAATATTCCCATAGTCCTTGATTCCTGTTTGCCGCTTGATGACCGAAAACGACAGATCGCCGATTTGTCCGATCGCAGCGCCGACCGCACCCAACACAGCGGCGGCCCAATATGGAAGAGCAAAACCAAGCGTCATGTCCAAAATCACTGTAAAAATCAGGACGCAGACAACGCCGCCGAGCACACCCCCAACCGCGCCTTCCACCGTCTTTTTTGGGCTGATGACCGGTGCGAGTTTATGCTTGCCAAAGAAACGACCGGCAAAATATGCGAACGTGTCGGAACCCCATGCGGCAAGCAGGGGCAGCAGTACCAAATACTGCCCCTTTTCCATTTGAAAAATACGCATCAATGCGAGCAATAGATATGGTAGCAATACTGCGCTAAACAGACCGCAAACGACCTGATGGAAGTGCATGACATCGTGTCGGCGCAGTAAAACCGCAAATAGCCCCACCACTGCAATGAGCAGCAGCCCGAGTGCAAATACATCGCGATAAGCGCTCAGCTGCATGCCGCTTGTTGCATTCCAACCGAAGCCCACAGCAACAAGCATGCACAGCACCGCAACATCCCGATCACGTACCAGACCGGTAGGCACCGTGATCTCCCATGCAGCAAGTCCGCAGAGCAGTACCAGTGCGACTTCAAGTACGATGGGTGGGAAGAGGAACAACGCACACAGTACAAACGCAAATCCAATGATGCCGAATGCAATTCTAGATCTCATCTCATATCCCTCCGTACCGCCGCTGCCGATGATTGAAGTCGTCGAGCGCGGCATCCATATCCGCCGTAGTGAAATCCGGCCAGAGCACATCTGTAAAATAATATTCACTATAGGCGGACTGCCACAGCAGGAAATTTGATGTGCGCATTTCGCCGGAGGGACGGATGATCAGATCGGGATCCGGCATATGAGCGGTGTAAAGGTGTTTTGCTATACACCCCTCTGTAATATCCTCCACGCGCAGTTTTCCTACCTGAATTTCGCGACAAATAGCTTGTACGGCATTTTTAATTTCGTCACGTGCGCCGTAATTGATACAAAGGTTTGCAACAGCGGCATCCGGTCCAAGCTGATCTGCAATCGTATCATTTTCTGCAATCTGTGCCTTGAGATCATCCGGCAAACCGGACAGATCCCCAATCACACGAACGGCAACGCCCCGCTGCGACATAGTATCCGCCGCCTCCCGCAAATACTTGCGGAACAAGTTCATGAGTGCATCGACTTCATCCTGCGGCCGCTTCCAATTCTCGGTGGAAAACGCATAGACTGTAAAATACTTGATGCCGATATCGGCGCAGTAGGTCGCAATTGTGCGAAAGGTCTCCGCCCCGGCGCGATGCCCCATTTGGCGCGGCATACCACGTTTTTTTGCCCATCGTCCATTGCCGTCCATAATGACCGCCACATGCTGCGGAACAGGTCTATCCGCACTTGCGGATGTTGTGGCCGGCTCAGTCTTGCGGCGTGCGTCCTTGATTTTTTGGATGATTCCCACTGGTCTTTTCCCCCATGGAAAGGGGCGGCGTAACTCGCCGCCCCCTCTGTCTTATTTCGGAATATTACGCGTGGTCCGGAAACAACTCGTGTGCCCCCACGCCGAGAATGTCACGAACGGATCAAACTTCCGCGAGTTCCTTCGCTTTCTTCGCTGCCATGCCGTCGATATCCTTGATATACTTATCAGTCTTCTTCTGGATGCCCTCTTCCGCATCGGCAAGCTCGTCTTCGGTCATTTCATTCTTCTTATGCGCCGCCTTGAACTTGTCGATCGCATCACGGCGAATATTGCGCACAGCGACCTTGCTTTCCTCGCTGATCTTGGATACCTGCTTGATCAGCTCCTTACGGCGCTCTTCTGTCAGCGGCGGGAAAGTCAGACGCAGCAGCTTGCCGTCGTTTTGCGGATTGATGCCAATATCAGATGCCTGGATCGCCTTTTCGATCTGCTTCAGAATTGAGCCGTCCCACGGCTGTACCGACAGCGTACGCGGATCGGGGGTTGCGATTGCCGCGACCTGATTGAGCGGTGTCGGTGCGCCGTAATATTCCACGGTAATCTTGTCGAGAACCGCCGGATTGGCGCGACCTGCGCGGATCGCAGCGAGATCATGTGACAGCACCTCAAGGGTTTTCGTCATTTTGCTCTCATAGGGCGTAAAATCAGCCTTCATAGTTACTTTTCCTCCTGCACAATCGTACCGATTTTTTCACCGCGTACCGCACGGCAGATATTTTCCGGATCTGCAAGCGCAAAAACCAGAATCGGGATATGGTTGTCCATAGAAAGCGACGTTGCCGTCGTATCCATAACGCCAAGACCCTGGTTCAGCACATCCATATAGGTCAGATGGTCATACTTCTTTGCATTCGGATTGATCGCGGGGTCGGAATCATATACACCGTCCACGTTTTTCGCAAGCAAAATGACCTCTGCGTTGATCTCGGCTGCGCGCAGTACCGCGGCAGTATCCGTTGAGAAATAGGGGTTGCCCGTGCCGCAGCCAAAAATCACAACACGACCCTTCTCCAGATGACGGGTTGCTTTATTGCGAATGTATGGTTCGGCAATTTTATTCATCTCGATTGCAGTCTGCACGCGCACATCGACGCCGCGCTGCTCCAGTGCATCCGCAAGCGCAAGCGCATTGATCGTTGTCGCCAGCATACCCATATGATCGGCGCGCGTACGCTCCATCTTGCCGCCGCCATCCTTGACGCCACGCCAAAAATTACCGCCGCCAACAACGACACCGATCTGTGTGCCCTGCTCATTACACTTCTTGATCACATCACACACTGGTCCGATGACATCAAAGTTTAAACCAAACTTTTTATCGCCGGCAAGCGCTTCGCCGCTGATCTTAATGAGCACACGTTTATACCCTGGGTTCTCCATACTGCTTTTCCCTCTTTCTCATGATACTTTCATATCTTATTTTACCGTATTCCGCATTGCTTTGCAAACCCTTTCCCCTCTTTTTTTATGAACGATTTGCAAAAACACGGTGTTTACGCTTTCCGGCAGATGTATGTGTGGATGGGATATATCTGCGTCGTAACTGGGGCGGAGCGTATGAAAACGTAGCAATTCTCCTGTGCCCGGCTGCGGTATGTGGCAGGCACGCAAGAAATACATGAATATGAAGCATCTGGAGGCCATCTGCGAGGATGGCTCTGCTGCCATTTGAATTTACTTGCTCAGAGACTGCAAACCAATTTGCGCATAATTCTTGACACTACCAGCACTTGATACCCTTGTAGTGCTCGCTTATCATCAAATCCTTTACTATAAATCAAATCGACACGCTCTAGCTTACTTTTAGTCCATGTTTTTATTGTGTTAAGAAAAACTAGACTCCTGCAGCGGTGAAAGCATCTTTAAATTGTTTATCTGTTATCATAATCAATTATCTTCCATGCAGGTATTATATTAATATTTTAATTAGCTGATCCTTGAGTAGCTTTCTGCGTCTTTTAATAAAATCAGAATAATTTTCATATGTATAATCCATGTCCGGCATATAATTGATCGTCCGATATTGGATCTTATCGCTCTCAGTCAAATATTGCTCATTGAACCATTTGGAAAAATCAGTAGCGAGTTTTTCCTCATTAAGCTGAGCCGCAAGTAACTGCAAATTACTGATATCATTTACTGAGTCAATGTATTCATCAAGTTTATCCTCAGCAACATTCATCTTCCGAAGATAGGATTTTGTGAATTTGCTCTTCGGATAGATATGGTCCTCGTGGAACTTGTTGCTGAAATCAAGCGAAGGGTAAAGAAGCATAAGTGTGGAAAGAGTCTCGCTTTTTCCGTATTTCAATTTGAGAAGATATTCGTCTATGTCGTCATCGGTAAACTGAATTGATTTGTTTGTGCCCTTAAATTTGTCCATGATTTGATCTGTCGGAAAATCGTTTGTTCCATTGACTCTCAAAATGTCGCGGATTGGCCGGAGCACATTGTCCGGCTGGCCGCTAAACACTTTTTTCAACATTGACCGTATCAGCCACTTTTTGATTTTCTCTCTATTTGCCTTTGTAGTCCCCGAATCCACGAAATTATCAGGCATTCCGATTTTCATCAGATAATATGCAATGGGTATTAAGGCGTTGTTTGAAGTGAGAGTCTCTCCTGAATATCCATATGATGAGACAAGCAGGACAGCTTGTTTTATTGCTTTTTTTATATCGTCCCATCGCGACTCGATCTTCATCATGTTCTGTTTGTTAAAGTTGTCGACCTTGAATGCAATATTTGAGAAATCGCTAAGGACAAGCGCTGTCTTAAGGACAAAATCCTTATTGATTCTGAATCCGTCGCCTATTGCGTTGACATCATCCACAAAGTCTGTGATTTCCTCCCTTGCATCGTGGGTTTCCCACTGTGCGGATGCTATGGACAGAAGCAGGTCCGAATAGCTAAGTTTTGTGCCGCCGCTGTTGACTCTGATAAAGATATTTAGTACTTTATCAAGTGCAACGGTTCTTTCCCTGTAGTAACTGATCATTCCCGCCTTGTTGATGACGTTGTAGAGCTTTGAAAGCGCATTTATGGCGAAGCGGGATTGTTCCCTCGTGTAATGAAATTCTTCGGAATAACTGATATTGTCACTCACGAAAATAGAAACGTCGCCATCCTCCTGCATATCAAGAATTTTTCCCACTTCAAACCAGTACGTGTTCTGATCGTTCTGCACTTCCTTCTCCGAAAGGAATTTGAAATCATACTCATTGTTGCTGTCTTCCGGGGAAGACAGCAGGTTGAGATGTAGCTTTCTGACCGGATAGGCGTTTTCGTTATTTCTCGCCAAGTATTTCAGCTTATATGCGTATGTGCCTTTTAGTCCCAAATATATCGAAGTGAGTCTTTGCTGTCCATCGAGTACAGCAGTCACACCATCGGACCCCTTGAGATTGATTTTTTTATTGTGCACAAACTTCTTTTCGTGGTAATTACGGATAAATCCATAGAAATCGTAGTCGTTCACATGCTCCTTATTTATTTCCCAAAACAGAAAGGTCCCTATTGGGTAGTCTCGCATAAGAGAGTCGAATAAGGTTTCAATCTGATCCGTATCCCATACGTATTCTCTTTGAATAGAGGGAAGGACATATTTGTCCGCGGATATATTTTTCATCACCTCTGCAATAGTAATCGGCGTTTCATAGGCCATTTTCATGTCCTCCTATATATTTTTTCTCTTTACATTAAGAGGCAAGAACAAATTGAGTAAATGGCGGTCTTATTGGCGTTTCTCAAGGTCAAATTGTTTTGCCCATGCTACAAAGGCGATTCTGTTCCGCTCATACCACTGACTGGTCACAAAATACTTCTCTACGTTAAAGGCAAATAAGTCTCTCCGGCAATGCGGATATTCGCTGATGGTAATCTGTGTAGTAATGTCCAGCTCGGCGTTATATTTTTTGATCAGTGCCTCGTAAAGGCACAGTGTATCCTTGCTCCACTGTGCCGACTGCATAGCGAGCAGTTCATTGTAATGACTGCTCCTCCCAAATCATCCCATAGCTACTGAATCTAATCGCGATTAAAGCGAGTTCCACCAATTCCAAAATACTTCTCAAAGAATGCTTTCAGCTTATCAATGATACTCTGTTTCTTTTTCTCCCTATTCCCGCCCCCAAAGCGGCTCACAGGTGGCATAATTCTATCAATATCCGTACCAACAGTCTTTATCTCGCCTTCTCGGAACGAGTTTTCCAAGAAAATACGAGTTTCTGCCGGCTTCAATTTTTCGTCTTGAATCAGTGCAGCAAGATCCTGCTCGCGCTGCTGGGCAACAAACTCATGCCATTCGCTCATAACATCATCCGCATCATTGACACCCGCGATAAAGGTTTCAATTAGCTGTTTTTTACTGCGTAGTTCAGGGCTGGCATCGATTGCCTTTTTAATGGTAACAAGCACCTCTTTATCCTCGCAGTGCGTGTCGTGGTACTTCTTCACCAGCATGAGGATGTAGTCAATATTAATCTCGATTTGCTTGATCAGTTCAATCTCGAATACGATATCGTCAATAATATTGGTGCTTTCCCCGTTTTCACGCTTGCGCTTCCATTCATCGCGCAAGTCCTGGTATCTGCCCAGATAATCCTGCAAGTCCCGTTCAGCAATCATCTCTTTCCCCTTAAACTCATCGAAGGAGGCAAGAAGATTACGCATGCGTAGGATAGCACCAAACAACGAAATAAAGTCTTTCTGATTCTGCTCACCAATAATCTGCGGCTCTGATAGCGGGAACTGGTTTGACAAGTGCTCGATCATATCAATATAACCCGGTTTGGGAGTGCCATCGACAGATTCGTACCCGTAATAATAATCTTTGAAGCTTTGCAACAAAACGATACCGCCGGCATTTTTATCTCCGAACAGCGAGATTGCCCCATCCACTCTCTTTTGCAAATTGCGGAAGCAAACAATATTACCGAAAGTCTTGATCGAATTGAGAATGCGATTGGTGCGGCTGAATGCCTGGATCAAGCCGTGCATCTTGAGGTTTTTATCGACCCACAAGGTATTAAGCGTGGTAGCGTCAAAGCCGGTAAGGAACATATTGACCACAATTAAAAGGTCCAGCTCCTTGTTCTTCATCCGCAGAGATACATCCTTGTAGTAATTCTGGAACTTGTCAGAAGATGTGTCATAGGTGGTATGGAACATCCCGTTATAATCATCTATTGCGCTCTCTAAAAAATCGCGGGAGCTCTTGTCCAGTGCGGAAGTATCCTCCGGGTTTTCCTCATCAAGGATGCCGTCGGTCTCTTCTTCATTTTGGGTGTAGCTGTAGATGACTGCGATTTTCAACTGCTTGGTCGGATCTGCCTGCATCTGCCTGCGGAATTCCTCATAATACAGCTTCGCCATGTCCACAGAGGCCACCGCAAAGATGGAGTTAAATCCGCTGATCCGCTGTTTTTGCTTGATTTCCTCAACCGCACCTCTTTCAGCCGAAGCCACATCTGAAATATTTGTCAGCTGATTAAAGATGTACGACTTATCGCCACGATAGGTTTTCTGATCGAAGTGGCCCAGAATGTATTTGGCAACCAATGCAATGCGCTGCGGAGCCATGAACGCCTTTTCTCGGTCGATGTCCCAAACCTGCTCGTCGTCGATGTCCCGGTCGCTATCCATGGTTTTGATATAGTCCACACGGAAGGGCAGCACGTTTTTATCGTTGATGGCATCCACAATCGTATAGGTGTGGAGCTGATCGCCGAAGGTCTGCTCTGTGGTAAAGAACTGCGCATTTTTCACGCGACCTGCATTGACTGAGAAAATCGGCGTTCCGGTAAAGCCGAACATATAATATTTTTTGAAGTTCTGCACGATTGCCGTGTGCATATCTCCAAACTGGCTGCGGTGGCACTCATCAAAGATAATAATCACGTTTTTGTTATATACCGAGTGCTCTTTATTTTTCTTGATAAAGGTCGACAGCTTCTGAATTGTGGTAATGATAATACGTTCTTTTGTTCCAGCAAGTTGTTTTTGCAAAATTGCAGTTGAGGTGTTGCTGTTCGCAGCACCTTTTTCAAAGCGGTCATATTCCTTCATTGTCTGATAATCGAGGTCTTTGCGGTCTACCACAAACAGAACTTTATCAATGTACGGTAACTGAGAAGCAAGTCGTGCGGTTTTGAAAGAAGTCAGAGTTTTTCCCGAACCGGTGGTGTGCCAGATATAACCGCCGGCGGCAATGTTGCCGTATTTTCTATAATTGTGCGCAATCTCGATACGGTTGAGGATGCGCTCGGTTGCGGTAATCTGATAAGGGCGCATGACCATTAGCATATTTTCAGAAGTGAAGATACAGTACTTCGTCAAAATATTCAGAATGGCGTGGCGAGCAAAAAAGGTCTTTGTAAAGTCAATCAGGTCGGAAATTGCCTTGTTGTTGGCATCCGCCCAGAACGAGGTGAACTCAAAGCTGTTGCTTGTCTTGCCCTTCTTGGATTTGCCGGATGCCGCATCTTTTATGGCGTTGAACCGGGTGCTGTTGGAATAGTACTTGGTGTTCGTGCCGTTGGAGATAACAAAAATCTGCACATACTCAAACAGGCCCGAGCCTGCCCAGAAGCTGTCGCGCTGATAGCGGTTAATCTGATTGAATGCCTCCCGGATGGCAACGCCCCGGCGTTTTAGCTCGATATGTACGAGCGGCAGGCCATTTACAAGCACCGTAACATCATAGCGGTTATCATATGTTGCGCCGTCCTCTTTGCCAAGAACATACTGGTTGATGACCTGCAAACGATTATTGTGGATGTTCTTTTTGTCGATGAGCGTGATGTTTTTGGTCATGGCATCATCACGCTTTAACACCTGCACATAGTCCTCTTGAATTTTGCGGGTCTTTTCTACGATTCCATCGTTTTTGTTGGCGATGCAGTCGGTAAAAAAGCGTTCCCATTCGCTATCGGTAAAGGTGTAATCGTTGAGTTCTTCCAGCTTGGCACGCAGATTCGCAATCAGGTCGGCTTCTGTATGAATGGGCAGATAATCATAACCCTGCTCGCACAGCAGACGAATAAACTCTTGCTCCAATGCCGCTTCGCTCTGGTAGCTGTCGGAGCGGGTTCTGACCGGCTCATATTCGGTGACAACGGTGTTCTGATTTGTTTCGGCTACTATATTGAAAAAAGGCACGTTTTACACCTCCTTAGGTCAATTCTTTGAATGTCAGCAGCTTGTCCCGATAGTATTCGTATTGCTTTTGCCGTGCAGCAATTTCGGCGGGGAGACCGGTGGAAATGTCGTTACACAATGCATAAAATTTATCCAGTACACCTACAACATATTTCTGCTGTTCTATTGATGGTACAGGTAACGCAATTTCTTTCAATTGCCCTGACGTGACAAGAGGTTGTCCGCCACCTTTTGCATATTGGTGCAAATTCATACTGGAAAGTTGGTAAAACACATATTCTAAGGATATATCAGATTTCAAATCAACGATTAGTGTATTATCCGAAACATCATAATCTCCATCTGCAATGTGAACATACCCTGCATTTGCCCCCACTCTGGCAATAAGAATTTGTTTCTTGTGATATACCGCTGTATTCGTAGATGATATTATTCCGGTCGAGCCGTAAACCGGGAAATTTCCATTTTCAAGACGTTCTTTGTTTTTCCCAGACAATATACCATGAGATATTTCCTTCAAAGTCATTTTAGGCGAACCATCCAGTGAAAGAAGCACATTTCTATAATACTCATACTGCTTTTTTCTCGCTGTAAGCTCCGCTGTAAGCTCCGCTGTAAGCTCCGTGAAATTGTTCAGAATGCGGACAATTTCCTCTTGCACAGGAAGAGGGGGGACGGGAAGAATTATCTTTTTAAATTTTTCAAACGGAAGCAACTTCCTTCCTGTTCCTTCAATGCCTTCTCTACTGGTTATAATTTGCCATGTGCCATTTCGTGAATTAAAAAAATACAAAAGATAATCGGGAGTAATAACCTTTTCATCTATACTAAATACAACATTTAAAGGACTTACAATGACCTCCTCTTTATCTCTAAGATAATTTATTGAACCAACATCGATTCGAGAAGGTGAATAAACAAACCAGTTCTTCTTGACAACTCTATATCCAGATGTATCATCACTTGTTACTTTTGCATCTTTAAAATACTCTGTGGTTGGTATCAATCCACCTTGCGTAATGCTATATGGGGAATTGCAAAGTTCTCCTTTGTTTTTTCCTTTTTCGTTCTTGGCAAATGTACCAACAGCTTTATACTCTACCCCATTTGGGCAGTATTGCGCAATCAATTCATCTAACCTGCTCATACGCCCGCCTCGATTTCTTCCACGATATTGCGAATGGCCTTCCGCAGTTCGTCCTCACGCAGTACGATTTCTTCAATCTCGGCGTTCAGTTTCACAATATCAATTTTTTCCCGGGTGTCCTCCGCCTCTACATAGGTGGAAACCGAGAGATTATAGTCGTTCTCTGCCACTTCGTCATAACCGGCAAGGTGGGAGAAGTGCGCCACTTCCGCACGCTTTGCAAAGGTGTCCACAATGCGATCAATATTCTCTGGGGTTAGTTTGTTGTTGTTGGTGACCTTGATGCACTCGTTTGACGCATCAATAAACAGGGTCTTGTTGTCACTCTTGTTCTTCTTCATCACCATGATGCAGGTGGCAATGGAGGTGCCGAAAAACAGGTTACTGGGCAGTTGAATAATGCAGTCCACAAAGTTGTTGTCAATTAAGTATTTGCGGATTTTTTGTTCTGCGCCGCCACGGTACATAATGCCCGGGAAGCAGACAATCGCAGCCGTTCCGTTACTGGCAAGCCAAGAAAGGCTGTGCATGATAAAGGCAAGATCCGCCTTGCTCTTAGGAGCCAGCACGCCGGCGGGAGAAAACCGAGGGTCATTGATAAGCAGGGGGTTTTCATCGCCCGCCCATTTAATGGAATACGGCGGATTGGAAACGATTAGTTCAAAGGGCTCATCGTCCCAATGCTGCGGGTTAATCAGCGTATCTTCGCACTCCACATCAAACTTATCAAATCCAATATCGTGCAGAAACATATTGATGCGGCACAGGTTATAGGTGGTGATATTGATCTCCTGACCATAGAACCCACTGGTAACGGCGTCCTTGCCAAGAATTTTCACTGCTTTCAAAAGCAACGAGCCGGAGCCGCACGCCGGGTCATATACCTTGTTGACCGTTTTCTTGCCCACCGTGCCAAGGCGGGTCAACAGTTCGGACACGTCCGCCGGCGTAAAAAACTCGCCGCCGGATTTGCCCGCATTGGACGCGTACATCGTCATTAAATATTCATAGGCATCGCCAAAAGCATCGATGTCATGGTCTTTCACAGAACCGAGATTCATAGCGGCAACGCCATCCAGCAGCTTTGTAAGGCGTTCGTTTCTCTTTGCGACGGTACTGCCCAGTTTGTTGCTGTTTACATCAAAGTCATCAAATAACCCTGCAAAGCTGTTTTCAGAAGCACTGCCTTGGGCGGATTCCTCAATGTGGCTAAATACTTCCTCTAGCTTTTCATTGAGCAGCTTTTCTTTGCCGTTGGGGTAAGTCCAACCTTCTCCGCTAGCGGCCTTAGCTCTCACGTTGCAAAAAAGCTCACTGGGCAAGATGAAAAAGCCCTTTTCCTGCACCAAACCGGCGCGGGCTTCTTTCGCTTCTGTATCCTTTAGCTTGGCATAGTCGAAGCTGGTATTTCCAGCCTCTATCTCACCGTCATTAATGTATGCAGTCAGATTTTCAGAAATATAACGATAAAACATTGTTCCAAGCACATAGTTCTTAAAATCCCAACCGTCTACGGCACCGCGCAGTTCGTCGGCAATCGCCCAAATGGCACGGTGGAGCTCATCGCGCTCCTGCTCTTTTTTCATATCAACCATTGTCCCTTACCTCCGAATTATTTTTGTGGGCAGCTGCACTTGCGCCCCTTTCGATCCATGCGTCAACTTCAGACACTCTGAATTTATAGAACCTTCCGAATTTTTAGAAGGGAATGGTATCCTTTTTGCCCCATGCTCGAATGGTATGCTTACTACAACCAACGTGCTTTGAAATCTCTTCGAGGCTAAGCCGCCGCTCCGCAGTATCCATTTTACTTTCTTTCATGTCCAATAAAACCCCCTGTCTGATGTGCTGCCCCCTGTCAAGTAGACATTTTTTGTGGACACCTGGTACGCAGCAGAGCCAGTACGCATTTCCATACGGGTCATTTTCATAGTTAATTGGATTCTTTCGTAGTTATAAAAATGGATATACTCGTCCACCAATTCTGCCGCAATACTATGTCGAAAAAAGCCATGCTGCCATCATTGAGCCTCTGGAATGGGACATGGTTCAAGCGAAGATTGCACGGCGCAAGTCCCGCAAGGTGATCTGGCGCTGCAACAGCAAGTTCAAAGGTCAAAGCAAATGCGTCACGCCTCATCTGGACGCGGATACTATTCAGCGAATGTTTCTGAAAGCCTACAATCGGCTGATAGCAGACCGCGAGAGTGTTATCTCCGACTGCGCTCTGATGCGGCAGGTGCTTTCACACACCACGATGCTGGATGCGGAGCTCGACAGCTTGAACGCGGAAATCACCGAAATCACGATTGTGGCGGAATTGGTCAAAGCCTGTGTCAGAGAGAACGCTACCACGGCGCGGGTCGCGGAGCTAGTGACAGAAAAAGAGCGGAAGCATCATCAACACCGTGCAATCCGATTGCGCACAGAGGCATTAAAGAAACAGCCCCTCGTCCTCGCAGAATCGGACAAAAGGCTGTGGATAGCAATAGTCGACCGGGCGACGGTATTCTGCGATGGAAGAATCGTGTTTAAGTTCAAAAGCCTATTCTTTGAGGAAATGAGACCCTCGCAAAAAGTGAAACTATTTCAAGTAATCGAAAGCGCAGGCGTGGGAACGGCGCTGATTCGGAGGTACACATAACTTTTCAGCGTCAGACGGGCAGCGTACAGAAACATTAAAAAATGGAAAAAGCCAGTGCTTATAGGATTTTCAGGCGTAAAATAAAAACGCTAATGTTGACACTGATCGTATCAATATTAGCGTTCTTAATATGGTCGAGGTGACAGGATTTGAACCTGCGGCCTCTTCGTCCCGAACGAAGCGCTCTACCAAGCTGAGCCACACCTCGACATGCGCTATCGCATGAAAGCTTGTTTATTATAGCAAATCGAACAGGGTGTGTCAACCGATTTTGACAAAGTTTTGCCAAAAAAATCTCTCTTGGCATGTGGGCTGTTTTATGGTTCATCTTCACGAATCGAGGTTTTCACGCGTGTTTGCGTTTCTCCCTTTTCGTAGCACAGTGTGTGGTCATTTTCAATATGATTTAGACCAAAATATGCATGGGTATCGTCTGTCAAAGCCTTGCGACGCAATGAGCGATTTACCAGACCGGATACCAGACTGTAAATGACAGCAAAGAGCGGCACACCGATTACCATACCTGTAAAGCCGAAAAATCCGCCGAATGCTAGAATTGCGAACATGACCCAGAAACTTGAAAGACCGGTCGAATCGCCCAATATCTTCGGCCCGAGAATATTACCGTCAAATTGTTGTAATACCAAAATAAAAATTAAAAACTTAAGTGCGGCGAGCGGATCGCTCAACAAGATCAGCAGCGTGGACGGGATCGCACCGATAAACGGTCCAAAAAACGGAATAATGTTTGTAACGCCGATGATGACACTAATCAACATCGCATACGGCAAATGGAACACAGACATGCCAATAAAACAGATAATGCCGATAATAAAGGAATCTAACAGCTTACCGTTGATAAAGCCGCCGAACACGCGATGCGCAAAGCGGAAATTATCAATAATGAGATTGGCACGCGGCACACTGAAGAGGCTGTAGATCATTTTCTTGGACTGTGCCGCGAACAGCTCTTTACTGTTGAGAACATAAATGCACACAAAAAGACCGACCAGAATATCCTTAAAGAACGTAATCGTTTCCCATAAACCGTTCATCACGGAGTTCAGCTGATTGTTAAGCTGGGGCAGCATGTCGATCTTGACCCATTGTGTCAGTGTCGTAACGGCTTCCTCAGAAAAGTTTACAATAAAATCCTCAAATTTGGGGTTGTTTGCCAATGTTGTTTGCAGCCACTGGGTCGCCTGCCGGAAGCTGTCAGGCAGCGTATCGACCAGACCAACGATGCTGGTCACAAGCTGCGGAAGAACCATCCAAATCAAGCCGGTGACAATGAGCAGTAAAAACAGGATAGAAACTGCGGTCGAGCATGCTTTCACAACACGTTTCGCCTTGAGAGGACTTTTCATGTGCCGATGGAAGAACGGTTCAATGTGCTGATCCGCGAAGTTAAACACTGGCAGCAATAAATACGCCATTACCAAACCGTAGATAAAGGGTTTGAAGATTGTGGTCAATGTGGCGAAAAACTGCCGCACAGACCCCATACGAAAAAGGATAAAAAATAAAATACTGCTGCAGGCGACTACCCCCAATACCGTCAATGCCCAATAGAGATATTTCTTGTATGCACCGTTTTTCATGGCGGCCTCCGTCTATTATCATTCTTTTTAGTATAGCACAAATGGACCAGACGAGAAAAGCTCTATTCATTAAATTCACAGTAAGTTTTCAAATGTAGCGTAAAAGGCTGTCAACCATAGTTGACAGCCTTTGTTGTGAATTTCTTACAGGGCTTCGCGAATCAGTCTTCCCATTTCGCTGGTAGAAAGCGCGTTTTCGTCCTTTGCAGCAATGTCAGCGGTGCGATAACCACTATCAAGTACCTTTTCCACCGCGGTTTCGATCGCATCCGCTTCCCTTTGCAGAGAAAACGAATACCGCAGCATCATCGCGCACGACAGGATCGTCGCAATCGGGTTCGCAATTCCCTTGCCTGCAATATCCGGCGCAGAGCCGTGGATCGGTTCGTACATACCCTTGCCGCTTTCGTTCATTGAAGCGGACGGCAGCATACCGATCGAGCCCGTGATCATGGACGCTTCATCCGACAGAATATCCCCGAACAGGTTGCCGGTCACGATCACGTCAAACTGACCGGGATTGCGCACGAGCTGCATCGCGCAGTTATCGACGTACATATCCGAATACTCGACCTCGGGATATTCAGCCTTGATGCGGTGCATCGTTTCTCGCCATACACGGCTGGTCTCGAGCACGTTCGCCTTATCCACGGAGCAAACCTTTTTGCGGCGCTTCATCGCCATTTCAAAAGCGCGGCGGCCGATGCGCTCGACCTCTGCAACCGAATAGTTCATATCGTCGTAGCCGGTTTCCCCGCCCTCGGACTGTCGACGACCATGCGTGCCGAAGTAGACGTCGCCGATTAACTCGCGGCAGACGAGAATGTCAAAACCGTCACCAATGATCTCCTGCTTTATGGGGCAGGCATCCGCAAGTGCCTTATGCATCTGTGCCGGACGCAGATTGACAAACAGACCGAGTGCGGCACGCAGACCGAGCAGCGCCTTTTCGGGGCGTCTTTCGCTCGGCACATCGTCCCACTTGGGGCCACCCACCGCACCGAGCAGCACGCTGTCTGCCGCCTTGCAGAGGTCAATGGTCTCCTGCGTCAACGGGATGCCGTTTGCGTCGATGGAGCAGCCGCCTGCGAGCACCTCTTGGAAAGAAAACGTGTGTCCGAACTTCTGCCCGACCACCTCAAGGGTTTTCATCGCCTCAGTGACGATTTCCGGTCCGATTCCGTCGCCCTTGACGACCGCAATGTTGTACTGCATGCGTTATTCCCCTCTTTCCTTGAGCGACTTGAGCAGACCGCCCGCGCGGATAATGTTCTGGATAAACGGCGGGAACGCAGCTGCCTGATAGGACTCCCCCTTGGTTACATTCGTAATCACGCCGGTATCAAAGTCGATGGTAACCTCATTGCCCGCGTCAATGCCGTTTGCCGCCGCTTCGCACTCGAGAATCGGCAGACCAATATTGATCGCATTACGATAGAAGATGCGCGCAAACGAGCTTGCAATGACGCAGGATACGCCGTTTTCCTTGATGACGAGCGGTGCGTGTTCGCGGGAGGAGCCGCAGCCAAAATTGCGGGTCGCGACAATGATGTCTCCTAACTGTACTTTTTTGACGAATTCGGTGTCTATATCCTCCATTGCGTGCGAAGACAGTTCCTTCGTGTCCGCAATGTTCAGATAACGCGCGGGAATGATGACATCCGTGTCGACGTTGTCGCCGTACTTAAAAACCTTACCTTGTGCTTTCATCGTGCTGTTCTCCTTACTTCAGGTCTTGTGGCGCGCAGATATAGCCTGCGACAGCCGAAGCGGCGGCGACCGCCGGACTTGCTAGATAAATTTCCGAGGTGATATGCCCCATGCGGCCAACAAAGTTGCGGTTGGTCGTTGCAACGGTCTTTTCACCGTGTGCAAGGATGCCCATGTGACCACCGAGGCACGGACCGCAGGTCGGTGTCGATAAGATCGCGCCTGCTTCCACAAAGATTTCCGCCAGACCCTCGCGGATGCACTGGAGATAGACTGCCTGCGTGGCAGGGATGACGATGGTGCGCACGCCCTGCGCCACATGGCGTCCCTTGAGAATTTCTGCCGCGGTGCGCATATCCTCGATACGACCGTTGGTGCATGAACCGATGACCGACTGCTGGATCTCAATGTGTTCCAGTTCGTCGATGGTCTTGGTGTTTTCCGGCAGATGCGGGCATGCGACCGTCGGACGCAGTGCGGACAGGTTGATTTCGTAGGTCTTTTCATATACCGCATCCTCGTCTGCGGTGAACTCCCGCACGGGACGCTGTACGCGCTCCTGCATATAGGCGCGGGTGCGGTCATCGACCGGGAAAATGCCGTTCTTTGCACCCGCTTCGATCGCCATGTTGCAAATCGTGAAACGGTCATCCATCGACAGTGACGCAACGCCCTCACCGGTAAATTCCATGGACTGATAGAGCGCACCGTCTACACCGATCATGCCGATGATGTGCAGGATGACATCCTTACCGGAAACATAGGGGCTGAGCTTGCCCTTGAGCACGAAGCGGATCGCACTGGGTACCTTAAACCATGCTTTGCCTGTCGCCATGCCTGCTGCAAGGTCGGTCGAGCCGACACCGGTCGAGAACGCGCCGAGCGCGCCATAGGTGCAGGTGTGACTGTCCGCGCCGATGATCAGCTCACCTGCCGCGACCAGCCCTTTTTCCGGGAGCAGCGCGTGCTCGATGCCCATTTCACCGACATCGAAGAAATTGACGATAGCATGCTTCTTGGCGAACTCGCGGCACTCCAGACACTGTTCTGCGGATTTGATGTCCTTATTGGGCGCGAAATGATCCATTACCAGCGCGATATGCTCCCGATTCCACACTTTTGTGAAACCGGCCTTCTCCATTTCGCGAATCGCGACCGGACCGGTGATGTCATTGGCAAGCGTCAGGTCAATATTCGCCTCGATCAGCTGCCCTACTGTGACTTCGTCCAAGCCCGCATGCGCGGCGAGGATTTTTTGCGTCATTGTCATTGCCATGATTGTCTATCCCCCGTTTTAGTCGTTGAAATATCGATTGATGCCATTAATGTAGGACTTGATGGATGCTTCGACGATGTCCGTCGATACACCGCGTCCGGTGACAAACTCCTTGCCGCCGTCGATCGTGAGCTTGACGACCGCTTCGCACTGTGCGTCCTCACCTTCGGTGAGTGCCTTCAGCGAATAGTCCTCGAGCACGATGTCGTGACCGACGATCTTGTTGACGGCACGGTATGCCGCATTGATCGGGCCTGCATCCGCTGCAACACGTTCGAACACCTCGTCGCCCTTTTGCAGCGCGATGACTGCGGTCGAAGTAATGGTGTTGCCGCTGTTGATGACAAAGCTCTTGAGCGTGTAGCGCTCTGCGCCGGATACCGGCGCAACGCCGATCAGCGCTTCAAGGTCACGATCCTTGATGGTCTTTTTCTTGTCTGCCAGAGCCTTAAACTTATCAAACACCTTGTCGAGTTTCGCCTGATCGAGCGTGTAGCCCAGATCCTTCAGGCGCTCTTCAAAGGCGTGACGACCGGAGTGCTTGCCGAGCACGATTTCGTTCTGCGGGATACCGACCGACTCAGGCGTCATGATTTCGTAGGTTTCCTTATTGGCGAGCACGCCGTGCTGATGGATACCCGATTCATGCGCAAAGGCATTTGCGCCGACGATGGGCTTGGTCGGTGCGACCGGTACACCGGTAATGGTTTGGATCATGCGGCTTGCGCGATAGATCTGCTTGGTCTGGATGTTGCAGCCGACCTCAAAATAAGGCTTGCGGGTATTGAGCGCCATCACGCACTCTTCCATCGACGCATTGCCTGCGCGCTCACCGATGCCGTTGATCGTACACTCGATCTGATCCGCACCCGCCTGCACCGCTGCGAGCGAGTTTGCGACAGCCATACCCAGATCATTGTGACAATGGCAGGAAATCGTGCAATTTTCGATGCCCTCGGTGTGCTCACGCACATATTTAATGCGAGAGAAAATCTCCTCGGGAATCATGTAGCCGACTGTATCCGGAATGTTGAGCGTCGTTGCACCTGCTTTGATTGCGGTCTCAAGCGCACGGCACAGAAAATCCAGATCGGAACGGCACGCATCCTCCGCAGAGAACTCGATATCCGAGCAATACTGCTTGGCATACGCCACATGGTGCGCAATACGCTCAATAACCTGGTCAGGTGTCATCTGCAACTTATACTGCATGTGCAGTGGGCTGGTTGCCAAAAAAACATGGATACGCGCGGAGTTTGCCTTGCGGATAGCGTTCCATGCAGCATCAATGTCCTTTTCCACGCAGCGCGCGAGCGAGCAGATGGTCGAGCTCTTGACAATGTCCGCAATGGACGCGATCGCTGCCGCGTCGCCGGGGGATGCAATTGCAAAGCCTGCTTCGATGATGTCGACACCCATCGCTTCGAGTTCCTTGGCGACCTCTAGCTTTTCACCAAGGTTCATGCTGCAGCCGGGAGATTGCTCGCCATCGCGCAGGGTCGTGTCAAAAATCTTTACGGTTCTTTCCATATTTTGTCCTCTCTTTCTTGCCTGACGGATGAATTTCGGGACAAAAAAAGCTTCGTCCCTTAACAAAATTAAGAGACGAAGCTTGAATACTCCGCGGTACCACTCTCGTTGTCATACAGATATGACCACTCGGTGCACATCAAACAATGTGCCGCCCCGATAACGGCGGGCTTCCGGTGCGACCTACAGGAAAATCTTTCAGCCGACTGCTCCCAGGCGAGTTTCATCCCGCTACGCTATTGCCTTACACCAACCGGCAACTCTCTGTAAGCTACACGCGATTACTTTACCCGTTCATCACATTTGATATTTAATATGGTTTTATCATACTCGCATTGACACATGATGTCAAGCACTTTTTGTGATTTTATCGTGCGCTTGCCTGCTGCAAAATCTCACGCAGCTCTTCAGCGGTAAAATCATAAACGAGATCGCAGAATTGGCAGGTGATCTCAGAGTGCTCCTGCTCCTCGGTAAGCTGTGTCAGCTCCTCGCGTCCCATGCTGATGAGTGCGCGGGTCACCTTGTCACGGCTGCATGCACAGCGGTACTCGATCGGCTCCGCATCAAAAAATTCCACCTCAAAACCGTCCAGAACCGCGCGGATCATGTCTCGCACATCCATAGCGCGCTCAAACATACCGGTGACAGAGCCCGCAGCCGCGATATTTTGCTCGAGCCGCGTGATTTGCTCGTCCGTTACGCCGGGCATAAGCTGTACCAGATAGCCGCCCGCCTGCTTAACGCTGTAATCGACATCGATCAGCACGCCGAGTGCGCATGCAGAGGGGATTTGCTCGCTCTCAACGAAATAGCGTGTGACGTCTTCTGCAATTTCGCCCGTGACAAGTGCAACCGTGCCCGTGACAGGCTCCTTCATGCCGATGTCCTTGATGACCATGAGGTAGCCGCGACCGACTGCGCCGCCGACATCGAGTTTGCCGTCTGCGCGCAGCGGCAGCTCAACCGCAGGATTTTGCAGATAACCGCGTGCATTACCCGCCGCGTCCGAAACCGCGACGATTGTACCCGCTTCCCCATTGCCCTTGACCTGCACCGTGACCGAACCGTCCGGATTTTTGAGCTGACTGCCCATCATCGATACTGCGGTCAGTGTGCGTCCGAGTGCCGCAGTCGCAAGCGGCGTGGTGTGGTGAATGCGGCGTGCATGTTCCACCATATCATGAGAGTTGATCGCGGTGATCTGAATACCGGCGTCCTTGGTGATCGCGCGGATCAGCATATCGTTCATAGTGTTTCCTTTCCTTTTCGTGCAGTGAAAAACAGGCGGTGTTCCTGTCCGGTGACCGGCGCAAAGCCCAGTTCGGGATACACCCGACAGTTGGTAAAGCCCGTGGTGCTTAGCAGCGAAAGCAGCTCTTCGGGCATATAAATGCGCTCGCGATGTGTCTCTTGCGCACGTTCCCAGCAGTTTTTCCCGCGGTTTTCAAAAATATCAAATTCGTAGGTGCAGATTGCACCGTCCACGAGGCACTGCCAGACGCAATACACATCTTCGTCTTCGCGCACATAGCTTTGTCCGGCGATGTCGTAAAACTTTTTTGGTGTATTAATGTCGAAGATAAACACACCACCGGGTTCCAGTGCTTCGTACACACGAGCAAATGCGGTCCGCAGCACGGCGGGATCGGTAATGTAGTTAATGCTGTCCAGACAGCAAACGCAGGCATCCACTGTCCCATAAAGCTCGAGCGCTTCCATACGCTGATGCAGCAGCAGCGGACGCGGCGTCAGATCGACAGTGTGCATCATTGCCTGCGACAGCATTTCAACCGATGCATCTACTCCAATCATATCATAGCCGCGTGCGGCAAGCAACGCTGTGATCGTGCCCGTGCCGCATGCCAGATCCAGAATAAGCTTGGGCGTTACACCTTCTCTGCGGAAGATTTCCTCAAAATAATCCGCCCATGCGTCGTATCCGACATCATCCGTGAAACGATCGTAGTAGGCGGATAAAATTTCATAGCTATCCATTTTTCTTTTTTAGTTGTTCGAGCACAGTGCGGTATCCGTCTGTACCATAGGTTAAACATTTATTGACACGGCTGATCGTTGCGGTGCTTGCGCCTGTCTCACGGACGATGTCACTATAGATCTGGCCCTGATCAAGCATCTTTGCGACCTGAAAGCGCTGCTCCATCGCGTGCAGTTCGGTGATCGTGCATAAATCCTCAAAGAAGTTATAGCACTCATCAATGCTCTGCAGTGTTAAGATCGCCTCAAACAGCTCGTCCATATGCTGGTCTCGCAGCTTATCGTTCATTTTGGCGTCCTCCTTCGTTTATATTGTTTAAATATTAACATATTAGCGAACGAAAGTAAATGCCCCGCAAAAATTATTTTGCTTCGCACGGACAAATGTCCACGGCTAGACTTGTTTTTGATGTCTCATTCTGCTAAAATGTTAATTAGTTTGTCGAAAGAGAAGGAGTTATTTCAGTGAAACATTTTGCACTACTCATCAAATTGATCACAGGTATTGTGATCGGTACGCTCATTGGATTGCTGGGCGGTTGGTTTGGCATTTCGAAGAGCATTGGCTATATCGGCGTTGTCCGGTTGTTTGCGACCTTTAATTCGCTCTTCAGCGCATTTCTGTCCTTTATGATACCGCTGATCATTGTATCCTTTATTACGGTCGGTCTTGCAGAACTGGGAAAAAAGGCAAACCGTCTGTTTGGCATTACGGTGCTTATGGCATATGGTACAACGGTCGTTTCCGGCTTTCTGGCGTTTTTCGTGGGCAAGGCGCTGCTGCCGTCGCTGATTGAGCCCATTACCGGTAACGTCATTGAGGCCGCAGGCTTTGATCCACTGTTCACGATCGAGATTGCGCCAATTTTCGGTGTTATGAGTGCGCTCGTGTTGTCTTTTGTACTTGGTATCGGCATGGCAAACAGCAAAAGCACTGCACTGCTTGATGTCTGCCGCAACCTGCAGAATATCATCGCGATGGTACTGAGCAAAATCATCATTCCGCTGATTCCCATCCATATTGCGGGTTTATTCTGCAATATCGCGGCAGAGGGTCGCCTGTTCGGCACCGTGAAAATGTTTGCATCGCTGTACGTTATCATTCTGATCCTGCAGGTGCTCTATATTTTCTCGCAGTTTGTGCTCGCCAGCGTGTTGACGCGCAAAAACTGTCTGCCCAAGATCAAGAATATCATGCCTGCCTACTTTACGGCACTCGGCACGCAGTCCTCTGCATCGACGATTCCGGTCGCTCTTGAATGTGCTTACAGCAATGACATCAGCGAGGATGTGGCGGACTTTGTCGTTCCGCTGTGTGCGACCATTAACCTCAACGGTGATACGATTACCCTCGTGCTCGGTACGATGGGCATCATGCTTGCAAGCGGCCTGAATCCGACCCTGCTCGTTTTTGCACCGTATATTATGATGCTCGGCGTGACCATGGTGGCAGCACCTGGTGTACCTGGCGGCGGTGTTATGGCAGCACTTGGTCTCATTGCTTCCATGCTCGGTTTCACCGATCCGATGCAGCAACTCATCATTGCACTGCATTTCTCGCAGGATAGCTTCGGCACTGCGACCAACGTCTCGGGTGATCAGGCGATTGCACTGATCGTCAATGAATGGGATCGCAATACACAAAATTCCTGATCCATAGCTATTTTGCAGGCGGTGAAGATGATTCACCGCCTGTTTTCCGTCTGTGATTGTAATAAGTTGCCTAAGAATTATAAAATATTCCATTTCCTATTTGTGTTTTCCGATTCTCATGTGATATAATTAGCCACATAGGGAGGCATAAAATATGTTAGCAACAATCGTCGGGCACAATATCAAAAGCAGACGCTTACAGAGTCAGTGGACGATCGAATGCCTCGCAGGACAATGTGGTCTGGACCCTGCGCACGTTGGTCGAATCGAGCGCGGTCAACATAATGCGACGCTGACAACGATTTCACGCATTGCACGCGTGCTGTGCTGCCGCCCACATCAGCTGTTTGCGGATGACAACGGGACGGATTATGGTATTGTTTGCCTATTCATGATGAATAATTTTTTTCAGCCTATTGCGCAGAACGCAATATATTACTTTGATGAACTGAGTTTTATCGTGCGTAGTAAGCTCACCATTCAGGATGTGGAGCAGGGCGCATATGCTGCCAATGTGGAATTCTATGTGACGGAAAGGGAAAGTCCGATTTGCCCGAATGTGGTTACCTATGGACTAATGGCGGCTTATGTACAAACGCATGGACGAAACTACAGCATGTTCCCCGATATTTCATTGCATAGGGAAGTTGTTGTGCATCTTTTCAATCAGCTCAATCGGCTGCGTCCCTCCGTTCTACATCTGGAGGATGTCGTTGCAGACTATATACAAACGTTGTAAACCACTATGCGGCGCGCAGATCCAATTCCTCCAGCGCCTCCTGCATCGTATCGGCAGAGAAGCAAAAGTGCCCTCCGCGATCGAATGCTTCGATATGGCCGTTTATCGTTCTCAGTTCCAGCTCCATTTGACTTCTCTCCCTTCTATACTGTAACTGCGTTGAATGAAAAAGTGAAAGTCATGTAAAATATCATCCTTCTCACTTAACACCTCTCTGAGCGCCGTCGAAGGGCTAATTCCGGTTCTGAACAGGCCTTTTTCGTGGCATTCTCATGTATTTTAAACTTAGCAAAGCAGACAGGACGGCGGATTTGCAATCAACGTATCCTGTAACTACAGTATAAAAGAATTCATGTCCTATAAAACGGACTCGTCAGAGTGAGTATCGCGTAATATCCGCTGGCAGTCTGTGCAATATGGCATGCGACAGCGACACATGCGAGCGGGAACTGTTTACCCGCTGCAAAGGGACAGGAGAGCTGTAAACCGGCAGGCGTTTCTCGTACCGTGATCACATGATCTTCAATCAGGCGGTCTAGGAGCGGCTCCCCGGTCCAAAGCTGTGGCGTGCGCTTTCCCTGCGACAGCGAAACCGCAGATGTATCGGCAGGAGCGCGTTCCGTGTGCCCGCCGGACGATAAATAATATTGCTGCGGGATACCGGTGCCCCGGTCATGCAGACTCTGCTTGGAGAGCGTTTTATGACAGATGAGCCTGCGTTCCAATGGTTCGACAACGCCGATGAGCAACGGGCCTTGTTCGGTTTCTGCATAGCAACGAAGCAGTTCTTCACTGACACAGGCGCAATCCACTGAAAATGCGACAGCATGCGGCATTTCCCTAACGGTCACCTCTCCGATTTTTTCTCCGCGCCACAGCACCGGAAATTCCATATCGCCGCCTCCCGCAAGTCAATTAAAAAAAGCGTATCCTTCTGTATAGAAAGATACGCTTTTCCTCTGTCATTTATGCCTTAATCGGCGCAGGGGCGCAGCACGGCAGCCGCATACCCATTGGGAAACTGCGGTTGGGTCTTGGTGTGATACACCGTGTCGATTGCAGCGTAGCAGGTGGCGAGCATGCCTAAAAGCAGCATAGCCCCTACCCACAAATTGAACTTGCCCTGTTTCACTGCATTTCGTCCTTTATCCCATTCATTCGACCGACGGCGGCGGTTCTAAACCAAAGCTAACAGCAAGCGCCTCATCAACGCGGCTCATGTACGCTTCGTCCAGACAACCCATTTTCTCGCGCAGTCTTCGTTTGTCCAGTGTCCGGATCTGTTCAGTCAATACGATGGAATCCTTCGTCAGACCAAAACTACGCGCGCCCAGTTCGATATGCGTCGGCATTTTTGCCTTATTTATCTGTGAAGTGATCGCCGCCGCAATCACCGTAGGGCTATGGCGATTCCCGACATTATTCTGTACGATAAGTACGGGACGTACGCCGCCCTGTTCACTGCCGACCACCGGGCTGAGGTCGGCATAGTAGATGTCTCCCCGTTTAACATTGTTATCCACGATTTACACGCTCCGATGGAAAAGTATTTACAGGGGCTTGTGCCCTGCAAGATTATTTTTCCCACAAAGTCAGCGATTATAACCAAGGCGGCAGGAAAATCCTACCGCTTCATTCTATGCTGAGGAGCGTGTCCGGTCTCAATCAATGTAAATGCGAGGGACGCGGCTGGATACGGCGCACAATACTTCATAGGTGATCGTCTGGTCGGCTCGTGCCGCGGTCTCCGCGGTCACAACATCGGGACCGTACACGATCACCTCGTCGCCACGCGACACGGACAGATCGTCCGGCAGCTCTGCCATGCACATGTCCATACAGATCCGTCCGACGACCGATACTTCACGTCCCCCGATGAGTACGCTCGCCCGACCGCTGCCTGCACGCAGATAACCGTCGGCATAACCGATGGATAATACAGCAAGACGGGTCTTATGCATGGTCTGGTAGATGCCACCATAGCTGACGCGGCTACCTGCGTCCACCTCATGCACCTGCACTACACGCGCTTTGAGTGTCATTGCGGGCTTGAGATTGACGTTGTGCGCCATTGCGGGATCGGGATAAAAGCCGTACAGGATAATGCCTGCACGCACCATGTTCATATAGCTGTCGGGATATTGCAGCACAGCGCCGCTATTCGCGCAGTGGCGCATGGCAAGGTGCAGACCGGCATCCTCGAGGCCGTCACATACCGCGCGGAAACGCAAAAACTGCTCCATCGTATAGGCTTTCCCCGTGACCTCATCCGCAACGGCGAAATGCGTGAAAATGCCGTTGGGTGTCAGACCGGGCAGCGCAGCGCACGCAAGAATGTCCTGTATCGTCTGCTCCGGATGCTTCGACGGGAAGCCCAGACGGGTCATACCGGTATCCAGCTTAAAATGGACGGTGATGTTACGTCCCTCTGCCTGCGCGGCGGCAGACAGCATTTGCGCCGTATCCAGATCATACACTGCGGCGGTGATGCCGTAGCGGGCGACAAGCGGCGCGTCCGCCTCGTCCACATAGCCCAGAATCAGAATCGGAAGCGTGATGCCCTGCTCGCGCAGCTCGACTGCTTCGGGCACGGTCGCAACGCCAAAATAGGATGCGCCTGCCTGCTGTAAGCGGCGGGCGACCGGCACACTGCCGTGTCCGTACGCATTTGCCTTGATGACGCACAGCACATCTTTTCCACCGACATGCTGCTTAATGTTGTGAAAATTTTGCTCGATGATGTTTAAATCGACCTCCGCCCAGGTGCGGTGGGTACTCTTTTCCATGCTTTGTCACTCCGAACTTGTTGTGGTATCGTTCCAGCTGTCAAACGTGCAGGTCAAAACGAGTGCATCGTTCCAGTAACATTCCGCGCGCTGCGGCGCGCCGCCGTTCAGCCAGACTTGCCGTGTGATCGTTCCGTCATCATCCTCACGTACATACTTGAGCACATCGAGGGTCACACCGTCTGCTCGCTCGGTCCATGTCTCGGTTGGGCTGCCGTTCCGCAACTCCGCAAAAAGATAGGGGATCACATCCGCCGGAGTCAGACCGGCTTTGGAAGGACCGGGCGCGTCAAGCGCCGTCCCCTCATATTGCAGCGTGAGCGCGGGCGCTTCCTCGCCTGCAATCGTCGCCGTGATGCCTGCAAGCGCTTCGGGCGCAGTCAGCGTGAGCGTATCGTTACCTTTACTATTATACGCATAATCATACTGATACGCCAGTGTCGATTTTCCTAAATCCGAAAGAATTTCGACATGAAAACTTGCTCCGGGCAAGGCGGCAAAATGCTTTTGTGCTTGTGCACCGCCTGCATTTTCGCCCTTACCTGCGCTGCATGCGCCTAGTACCAGCAAAGCGCCGCACAGCAGCGCCACAAATCCGGTCTTTTTCAGGGACTACCACTCCCTCGTGTTATAGCGTCGCAATACGATCGGCAGCGTGTGCAGCAGATCGGTCGGCGTCATGCCGTACTCTCCGAGCGTGTTTGCACAGCGATCACCCGCTGCACCGTGCAGATACATGCCCGCACATGCCGCATCCGCCGCACGCAATCCCTGTCCGCAAAGCGACAGCAGGATCCCCGCGAGCACATCGCCGCTGCCGCCCTTCGCCATACCGGGATTGCCGGTCGTGTTGCGAAAGCGCTTGCCGTCCGGTGTACATACGACCGAGCGATGTCCTTTGAGCAGCACGATGGCGCCGGTTTCGCTTGCAAACGCAGCGGCATCGTCCTCACCTGCGGTGGAGGAACCAACGAGCCGACGAAATTCTCCCGCATGCGGGGTAAGAATCACGGGTGCCGTAGTATTACGCAGTACATCTATATGCCCGCTGAGTGCGTTTATGCCGTCGGCATCCACGATCACCGGGCAGCGCACCTGCCGCAGCACCTCCTGCACCGCTTCGCGCACCCCATCCGACAGACCCAGTCCGCAGCCGATGAGCACGGCATCCAACTTGCGGCAGTGCGTAAGCGCCTGTGCCGCGCCCTGTGCGGTCAGTCTGCCATGCACATCGCACGCGACGGGATAAACGACCGGCTCGTTGAGCTTGTCCGCCAAAATAGGATACACCGCTTCGGGTGTGCACAGCGTTACAACGCCGCTTCCGGTGCGTACCGCTGCCTGGGCCGCAAAATATGCCGCGCCCGTATACCCGCGGCTACCGCAAAGCGCGAGCACGCGACCATAGTCGTCCTTATGGCTGTCCGGCTTGCGTGCAGGAATGACGCGGTCGACAAAATTCTGTTCGATCTCCTGATAGTTCATGTGTCTTGCCCCCATAAAATCGCGGTCGCGGTCGCATAGCTGCGGCAATGCGAAATGCTCAGTGACCACGACAAGTCCTCATGACCCCGCACCATGACACAGGGCGCGCCCGCTTCGGTATGTCGGATCTCGATGTCGCGCAGCGCGATCTGTGTTCCAAAACCCGTACCGAGCGCCTTGGATACCGCTTCCTTTGCACAGAACAGTCCTGCGGCGGTTTCTGCGGGCAGCGGCGCATGCGCAACATAAGCGCGCTCCCCCTCGGTGAATACGCGGCGCAAAAAGATCTCACGGTGCAGCAATGCGCCGATCCGTTCGATTTCCAGAATGTCGGTGCCGATTCCGCGCATGCTATGCACCTCCCTTCTCAGAGCAGATCATCATCGGTTAGGAAAAAGCTGTTATCCAGATCCGCGCAGCGGCGATCAAGCTCCGAAGTGGTGCCGAGCGCGCGGCGAACTGCGTCATATTCCTCCCGTGCACGCGGGTTGTCACGATCGGTGCGCACCGCGCGAATGAGGAGATTTTTCGGCGTGTCGAGCGGCGAAATATACTCAACGACCGAGACCTTATATCCCTCCGCCTCGAGCTTGAGCGCGCGCATGCTGTCCGTCAGCACATCGTTGAAGCGTGCGCGGAACACGCCGTATTTGGTAAGCGGCTCGAGCGACGGCAGCGTATACTGGTCGAGCAGCTCTTTGTGGCAGCACGGGACACACGCGATATATTTCGCGCACGCTTTGATTGCAGTGCCTAGCGCGAGATCGGTGGCAATATCGCACGCATGCAGCGAAATGACCGCGGTCACACGCTTCGGCGGCGTATAAGTGCGCAGATCGGCTTGCAAAAACTGCATGTTGTGATACCCCAGACGCTGCGCCATCTTGCGGCTCTCCTCGACGACATGCTCATTGATGTCGATGCCGATGATGCGGCAGCGACGACCGAGCACTTCGCACAGATAGTAGTTCATGACAAAGCTGAGATACGATTTACCGCATGCGCAGTCGAGCAGTACCAGTTCCTCACTGTCATCTTTTTCAAACATGGGCGCGACCAGTTCGACATAGTGATCGATCTGGTTGTACTTGCGGATCATATCGTTTTTGAGCTTGCCGCTTTCGGTCAGGATGCCGATCTCACGCAGCAGCGCCGCCGCCTTATCTACGCGGATGAGATACTGTCTGCCGCTGTCAAGCAGCGGATTCGCAGCGGCAGCGGTTTGCTCTGCCGCAATCGGTGTTTCCGCCTGCTTCATCTGTACGCCGCGCGGCGTGCACGAGATCACGGTCTCCTTGCCGCGTTCCGCATAGCGCAGCGTCGCTTCTTCGTATGCGCCCGCGTGCTCCGCGAAAAAATCCACGACCTGCTGCGCGTTCATCACGCGGTCTGCGCCCTGAAAGCGCAGCAGCCAACTTTCATCGTCGCTGTGCATCACGGTCGCCTGAAAACGCTTGCTGCCTGCACGAAATTTCATATCCAGTGCGACAAAATAGTCGCGATTCTGCGTCATGCGCGCACGAATCCCCGTGAGCAGCAGAGAAAGTTTATTTTGTTCACCTTTTTGCATGTGTGGTTTCCCCTTTTGTCAAATCTCTATTTAGTATACCAATTTCACGCACAAATGAACAGTATAATCTGATACGCGACAGAAAAAACGCGCGAACCATCGTTCACGCGCAAAAGCAGTTACTGCTCCTTTGTGTACATCGTTTTGACCTGTACGCCGGCAATGCGGCCTAGTTTTCCAGATAATGCGCTGATGGCATCATTCGGCGCGTCGATGATAATGCTGATGATGGACAGTCCGCGCTCACGATACGGTACGCCCAGCCGACCCACGATATAGGATCCGTATTCGTGTAGCAATTCATTGACCTGTTGGCTTTGCTCCAGATTTTCCACAATAATACCGATCAGTGCGATACGCTTTTCCATACTTGCAACCCCTTTTTTATTTGAGAAAAAACACGCCTTGCACCATCAACGGATGCAAGGCGCGTTTTTTATGATGCAGTGTCAATCAGAATCAGGAAGGGATCAATAGTTGTCTGCCTTAATCTCAAAGTATGCCTGCGGATGCGAGCATACCGGGCACAGATCCGGTGCTTCCTTACCAACGTAGATATGGCCACAGTTAGAGCACTTCCAGATCTTATCGCCGTCGCGGGAGAATACCAGACCGCCCTCTACATTTGCGAGCAGGGTGCGATAGCGCTCCTCGTGCTCCTTTTCGATCTTCGCGACCTCAGAGAACAGGAAGGCAATGTGATCGAAGCCCTCTTCCGCGGCTTCCTTGGCGAAAGTAGCGTACATGTCGGTCCACTCGTAGTTCTCGCCGGCAGCAGCGTCAGCAAGGTTTGCAGCGGTGTCACCGATGCCGTCGTGCAGCAGCTTAAACCAGATCTTTGCATGCTCCTTCTCGTTGTCCGCGGTCTCCTCGAACAGCTTTGCGATCTGGACATAGCCGTCCTTCTTCGCCTTGCTTGCATAATAGGTATACTTGTTGCGCGCCTGGGATTCACCGGCGAACGCAGTCATCAGGTTAGCCTCTGTCTTTGTGCCCTTTAAGTTTGCCATAATAATTGTCTCCTCTCATTTTGAAATAAAAAATCAGTAATAATTCCTGAAATCATCATACAACAGGAATGCCCTATTGTCAAGTATTATTTCCCAATGTTGATCAATTTATTTATGTTTCCAACAGACAACCGCAGTACGGCGGTAAAATCACGCTTTTACCGTCCGAAGACAGGCACAATGCGGTATTTCCGCCATAAACGGCATCGTCGCTTGAAAGCACGCTGCGCCACGTCCCGGTTGGCAACACTACATATTGGGTATATGCGCTGAAATTCAGTGCGATCAGCAGACATTGCTTCCGCAGGTCGCTGCGTTCATACACGAAAACGCCGTGATCCGCCCGTTTCCAGCAAAAACCCGCCGGATGCACATCGGTCGCAAAAAGTGCGGAACGTGTCGTATAGAGCGCGCTCAGCGCGGCAAAATAACGCTGAAAAGCCGCATGCTCGTTTTGCTTCAGCAATGTCCAGTCCAGTTCGGCGGCTTCGTTCCATTCGTGATCGACGGCAAACTCATTTCCCATAAAATTCAATTTTTTACCCGGGTGGGTGAAAAAATAGAGAAAAAGAGTGCGCAGCTGCGCGAATTGTTCTGCGCAGGAGCCGGGCATCTTTTCGAGCAGCGTGCGCTTGCAGTGCACAACTTCGTCATGCGAGAACGGCAGGATGTACTTTTCCTGATAAAAATACTCGGTAGATGCGGAGATGCGGTCGCTTTCGCGATGACCGCTGCTGAGATACCGAAAAGTGTCGTTCATAAATCCAAGATCCCATTTATAATCAAATCCCAACCCGCCATACGGTACAGGCGCAGTCACCTTAGGATAGATCGAAGAATCTTCCGCGATGAGCATGACGTCCGGCCATGCCTGTGACAGCGTGAAATTTGCATTTTTGAGGAACCACACGCCTGCATCGTTCACGCCGCGCGACGGATCTCCTCCGCGATAGATCAGACCGGATACGGCATCGAAGCGGATACCGTCCATGTGATACCGCCGAATCCAAAAATCGAGTGCAGATTTCATGAAGCTTAAAACGTGCGGCTTCGTATAGTCGAACAGCAGCGTGCCCCATTCCGTGTAGCGCGCACTTTCGTCAGCGCTCTCGTAAAGATAGCTGCCGTCAAAAGTTTGCAGCGCGTGCATATTGGTCACAAAATGCAGCGGAACAAAATCAAGAATGACGCCGATACCCGCCTGATGGCAGTGATCCACAAATCCCATCAGTTCATCCGGTGTGCCGTAGCGGCTGGTAGCGGCAAAATAACCGCTTGTCTGATATCCCCACGAGCCGTCAAACGGATGCTCGGTCAGCGGCATGCATTCGATGTGGGTATACCCCATTTCACGGATATAGGGGATCAGTTCCTCCGCAAGCTCTGCATAGCGGTAAAACGATCCGTCCGCATGCCGCTTCCAAGAGCCGACATGCAGTTCATAAATGCTCATCGGGCGGTCAAAATGCTTGGTGCGCCGGTGAAGATACGTTTCATCCTGCCACGCATACCGCGTGATATCCCACACGACGGATGCCGTATCCGGTCGTTCCTCTGCGTAAAAGGCAAAAGGATCGGCACGGTCAATGATGCCGTCCGCCGTATGGATACGGTATTTATAGAGCATGCCCTGTGTAAGCGCACGCGCGAAAATGCTCCAGACACCGTTATCGCCCCGCTCCATACGCCAGCTCGTCCAGTCGTTAAAATCGCCGATCAGCTCCACGCAATGCGCATACGGCGCATAGACGGTGAAGCGCACGCCGGACTCTCCATACTCGTGCGCAAAATGTGCGCCAAATACGGTATAACCGTCATATGATGCACCTTGTAAATAGGTGTCGAGGCGATCTCTCATAGACTCGTCCCCTCTCAAAAATAGTATAACACAAATCGGTTGCGCGACACACATTTTTTGTTTGCGGCATGGTGCATAGTTTGTGCAGACAGCGGCATACTAAGTCTGCAATCACAAAGGAGGTTATGAACCATGGATAAGGTAAACAAAAGCATTCGCTGCACTGTTTCGCAGTGCACCAATCACTGCACGGCCGACGACTACTGTTCGCTCGACTGCATCACGGTAGGTACGCACGAGAACAATCCGTCGATGGATCAGTGCACCGACTGCAAGTCCTTCCGCTGCAAGTAAGCTCTCGCAAAACCGAAAAAGAGGAGAACCGAAGAAAGCTTCGGTTCTCCTCTTTTACATGCAGGGAACCGGTGCAATTATTCTTCCGTGCGGAAGAAAATACGCCAAATCAGGTAAACGTAGGATGCAATGAAGCCGGCAAAAATAAAGTGCTTGAATTTGCCGAAAAAGCGGGAAAAATGTGCGCCCAACCACAAGCCGAAGCTGAGCAGACAGAGCTTGAACACCGCAAAATCAAACAGGCTGAAACCGCGTGCCTGCTCGATAGAATACGCAAGGACTTCCTGCGCACGATCTTTGACGTCGCAAGCACAATTTACGACATCGTCGCGGTCGATACTGCGGACATAATCCAGATACTTTTTACAATTTTTCATGGGGCACACTCCTTTGTATGATTTCTTCATAATATGCGGCTGCGGTAGCCGGTCGGCGGCGACGTACCGTGCGGACGGACGATCGCGATTTTTGGCGAGCGATCTCCTGGGCGGTGCTGCAGGAAACGTTGCCCTGCGGTGAAATGGAACCCAGCCGCATGCCGATCTTGTCTGCGAGTTCATCCGCGTCCGTACACGCGAGCGTGCGCAGCGCTGCCTGTAAAATCATACCGCAGGCAAGCGCATCCGAGCCGGCTTCGTGGTGATTGAGCGCAATGCCGAGCGCTGCGGATACCGTATCGAGCTTGTGGTTTTCCATGTTCGGCCATACCTTTTGCGAAACCTTGACCGTGCAGATATAGCGGCAGTTTGGCAGCGGCAGACCGTAATGTGTCAGTGTTTTGCAAAGCACAGCGGTGTCAAACATCGCGTTATGGCAAACCAGTACACTGCCCTCGACATCGTGACACAGCACCGGCCACAGCTCATCAAAAGTCGGCGCATCGGTCACCATAGAGCGGCGGATGCCATGCACCTTGGTGTTGTACCAATGAAAGGTGTCGTGCTCCTTGGGAGGACGGATCAGGTACGCGCCCGATCGCAGCAGTACATCATCCTCAAAGACGGATACGCCGATCGCACAGGCGCTGACGGGAGATGCGTTGGCGGTTTCGAAATCCATTGCGACGTACTTCATCGTACCTCCTCCGTTCCCTGCGTACGCTCTTTCAGCGTACAGAAAAAGCGATACAGCGGCGCGAGTGCGCGCAGATCGGACAGCATACCGTCCACGAAGCCATCGTGCCACAGGGGCGTATGATCCGTGAACTCACAGCTGACACCAAGGTTTTTGCGGCTGAGCCACGGCTGATAAGCCGTGGGTGCAGACGGGAATTTGGGCCGCTTGTACTGTTCCCCATAGAGCGAAAATTGCGGGTGGGTCTCGACTGCGTGAAACGCATCCAGAAAGAGTTTATCCTCCGCGAGCATCATTTCGCGTGCCAGACACATTTCCGCAGGAGGCGCGTGGTAGTAGCCGCAGCCATACCCCCAAAATTCGGGGGAAATTTCAAAATAAAAGCACGGCCGCTCGGCAAATAGTCCTTTCTTACGCCCGAATGTGATCCATGCATGGTCACGGTAGAGCGATTTGTCATGGGTGTACCGCGTGTCGCGCCGCACACGGGAAACCATACGTTTCGGCTCGATGACGAGCAGTGGATCGATCTCACACATGGTGGACGCCATGCGCTCAATCAAGGCGTAAAACGGCTCTTGCACCAACTCCCGGATACGGGGCTTGCAGGTCTCATAAAAGTCTTTACTGTTCATCAAACGATTTTCAATCAAAAGATCCAGTCCCTCGGGACGGAAGCCTGAAAATTCCATCGGGGTGCTCCTAACATCTAAAGCTATTTCTATTTTATCCCGATTTGCCCACAAACGCAATAGAATTTCTCGCGGAAAAGCTATGCACAGGTCGACTGGTGGTGTATAATGGTGCTATCCGTTAACCGTTTGGAGGGAACATCATGAATCACGACGATAAAATTTTAGCATTGCTCGATCAGGACGCACGTCTGACCCCCGCACAGCTTGCCAATATGCTGGAGCTGCCGGAGAACGAGGTGCGCGACCGCATCTATGCACTCGAAAAAAACAATACGATCATCGGCTATAAAACACTCATCGACTGGGAAAAGACCGATAAGGAGTTTGTGACCGCGCTCATCGAAGTGAAGATCACGCCGCAAAAAGGCATGGGGTTTGACGAGATCGCACGGCAGATCTATCGTCAGCCGCAGGTCGAAAGCGTCTATTTGATGTCCGGCGGTTTTGATCTGACGGTCATTATTTCCGGCAAATCCATGAAGGACGTCGCGCGCTTTGTCTCCGAGCAGCTTGCGCCGATGGAAAACGTTCTGTCTACCGGCACGCACTTTGTCCTGAAGAAGTACAAGGAGCAGGGTGTGGAATTCGACCCATCTACGCGGGACGAAAGAGAGGTATCCATGGCATGGTAGACTACGACCAGCTGCTGTCCGAGCGGGTCAAGGTCGTAAAACCCTCGGGCATCCGAAAATTTTTCGACATCGTAGCGACGATGGACGACGCGATTTCTCTCGGCGTCGGTGAACCCGACTTTGAGACCCCGTGGCAGGTGCGGCGTGCCGGTATCGCTTCTCTCGAAAAGGGACGCACCTTTTATACCTCTAACTGGGGCCTTGCGGAGCTTCGTCAGGAGATCACGAATCTTTATCGCCGGAAGTTTCACCTTGACTACGACTCCGCAAATGAAGTGCTCGTCACGGTTGGCGGTTCGGAAGCGATCGACAATGCGCTGCGTTCCTTCATCTCGTTTGGGGATGAGGTGCTCGTCGTCGAGCCGTCTTTCGTGTGCTACACCCCGCTGACGATCATGGCGGGCGGTACGCCCGTATCGCTGCCAACTGTTGCGGAGGATCGCTTCAAGCTGACCGCAGAGCGTTTGCGCGCCGCAATCACGCCGAGAACGAAAATGCTCGTGCTCCCCTTCCCGAACAATCCGACCGGCGCGATCATGACGCACGACGATCTGGAAGCGATCGCCCAGGTGCTTCGCGACACGAATATTCTGGTGCTTTCCGATGAGATCTACTGCGACCTCACCTATCGCGGCGAGCATGTCTGCTTTGCGGAACTGCCTGGCATGCGGGAGCGCACGATCGTAGTCGGCGGCTTTTCCAAATCCTACGCGATGACCGGTTGGCGTCTTGGTTGGGCGGTCGGACCGAAAGAGCTCATTGCACCGATCTGCAAAATCCATCAGTTTGGCATCATGTCTGCGCCGACGACTGCGCAGTTTGCAGGTATCGAAGCGCTGCGCACCGGCGACGATGATATTTTGCACATGCGCGGACAATATGACATTCGCCGCCGCTTTCTGCTCGGCGAGCTGCGCAGTATGGGCCTGGAATGTTTTGAGCCGGAGGGCGCATTCTACATGTTCCCCTCAATCCGGAGCACCGGATTAAGTTCGGAAGAGTTCTGCGAGCGCCTGCTCATGGAGCAAAAGGTCGCGGTCGTTCCGGGTACTGCGTTCGGAGAAAGCGGCGAGGGACATATCCGTATTTCGTATTCTTATTCCATGAATCATCTGCGCGAAGCGACCGCGCGTATGAAGGCCTTTTTGGAAGGGCTTTCTGCTCACAGCTAATAAAACCCGCCCTCGCCGATTTCGGTGAGGGCGGGTTTGTGTTTTGTCTGCAATGCGGCGCGGAAAGGGTTACTCGCCGCGTAATGCTGCTTTCATAGAACGCACATATGCGCCGATGAACGCGGGCGCATCGGCACCATGTTCCTCAAGCAGCTTGATGATGGCGGAACCGACGATCGCACCGTCGGAGAGGGCTGCCATTTGTTTTGCCTGTTCTGGCGTGGAAATGCCAAACCCAATCGCACAGGGGATCTTCGTATTTTGCCGGACGACGGAAACGATCGACGCAAGGTCGGTCTTGATCTCGCTGCGTGTGCCCGTCACGCCGAGGCTTGAAACGAGGTACAAAAACCCCTCTGCTTCTTTGGCGATCATAGCAATACGGTTTTCCGATGTGGGCGCAATGAGCGAGATGAGATCGACCCCATACTGCCGACAAAGCGGCAGAAATTCATTTTTTTCTTCAAAGGGCAGGTCGGGTAGAATCAGACCATCCATACCGATTTCCCGACAGGTGGAGAGAAATTGTTCCGCGCCGTAGGAAAAAATGACGTTGGCGTAGGTCATAAACACCATAGGCGTTTCCAGATCGCGCCGCAGCTCCCGCACAAGCTCGAAAATACGGTCTGTGGTCGCGCCGCCGCGCAGTGCGCGTAGGTTTGCTGCTTGGATAACAGGCCCCTCTGCCGTCGGATCGGAAAATGGGATTCCAAGCTCAATGAGATCGGCGCCGTTTTTCGCCGCGGCGCGCACCGCGGCTGCGGTGGTAGTCAGATCCGGATCGCCGCAAGTGATGAATGCAATGAAAGCCTTGCCGTTTTCAAACGCAGATTTGATTTTACTCATAGAGATCCTCCCCTCTGTATCGTGCCATCGCCGCACAGTCCTTGTCGCCTCTGCCCGATATGGTGATGACAAGCAGTTGATCTCTCGTCATTTGCGGCGCGATTTTCATTGCATATGCGACCGCATGCGCCGATTCGATCGCCGGGATGATACCCTCAGTGCGTGCCAGATACTCAAAGGCATCCACTGCTTCGTCATCGGTCACCGGCACATATTCCGCGCGTCCGATGTCATGCAGATGCGCATGCTCCGGTCCGATGCCAGGATAGTCGAGTCCTGCGGAGATCGAGTATACCGGCGCGATCTGCCCGTACTCATCCTGACAAAAATAGGATTTCATGCCGTGGAAAATGCCCAAACGACCGGTATTGACCGTTGCTGCGGTTTCCACGGTGTCGATTCCCCGCCCTGCCGCTTCGCAGCCGATGAGTCTGACCGCAGCATCGGGAATGAAGTGATAAAAGCTGCCGATCGCGTTAGAGCCGCCGCCGACACAGGCGATGACCGCATCAGGAAGCCGCCCCTCCTTTTCCAGTATCTGCTGTTTGATCTCCTGCGAGATGACCGCTTGAAAATCGCGCACGATCGTCGGGAACGGGTGCGGGCCCATGACCGACCCCAAACAGTAATGGGTATCGTCGATGCGGCTCGTCCACTCGCGCATTGCTTCGGAAACGGCATCCTTCAGGGTCGCGGTGCCGCTTTTGACCGGCACGACCTGCGCGCCGAGCAGCTTCATGCGATATACATTGAGCGCCTGACGAATGGTGTCTTCCTCGCCCATGAATACAACACATTCCATGCCCATCAGCGCGGCAGCAGTCGCGGTCGCAACCCCGTGCTGCCCTGCACCGGTTTCTGCGATCAGTCGCGTTTTACCCATTTTTTTGGCAAGCAACGCTTGTCCGAGTACATTATTGATTTTGTGTGCGCCTGTATGATTGAGATCCTCTCGCTTGAGGTAAATTTTCGCGCCGCCCAGATCCTTTGTCATCTTGTCGGCATAATACAGCCGCGACGGTCTGCCTGCGTATTCGTTGAGCAGTTCGGTAAGCTCCTGCCGGAACGCAGGGTCATTTTGATACTGCCGGTATGCATGCTCCAGTTCGATGACTGCATTCATCAGCGTTTCCGGAATGTATTGTCCGCCGTGGATACCAAAGCGTCCTCTTTCGTTTGTCATGGAGGTTCATCCTTCCCTATCATTTCTCACGGCTTTGACAAAAGCCCGTATTTTCGTTTCCTCTTTCAGACCGCCGCACTCCACACCGGAGCTGACATCGACCGCATAGGGCCGCAGCAGCGCACACGCCGTCTCCACGTTATCTGGAGACAGCCCCCCTGCGAGGAAAAAAGGTCTATGCAGCTCTGCTGCCAGCGCCCAGTGAAAGGTGGTACCGGTGCCGCCTCTGCCGGAGTCGAGCAGCACATAGTCCGCCGTGCTTGCCGCCGCAGCATGAATATCATACGCGCACTCGATGCGAAACGCCTTAATGATCGGCCGATCGGTCAGTGTGCGCAGCCTTGCAAGGTATACTTCATCCTCCGCACCGTGTAGCTGTACCGCGTCAATGATACCGCGTCGCAGTAGATCGTCAATGACCGCGCAGTCTTCATCTACAAATACACCTACGACCGAGATGCCGGATGCGAGTTTCTGTTTCAGCTCCGCGGCGTGATCGGGCGAAAGATACCGCCTGCTGTGCGGCGCGAACACAAAACCAATGTAGTCGGGCATACAGGCATTGGCGATCTCAATATCGCACGGTCGTGTCAATCCGCACAATTTGATTTTTGTCATTATTCACCTCGCAATGCGGCGAGTTTCGCGCGTTTGTCCGGTGCGCGCATTAACGTTTCACCGATCAAAACCGCATCAGCACCGATCTCTCTCAGCCGCTGCACATCTTGCGCACAGGTCACGCCGCTTTCCGCCACAAACAGAATATCGGGTGGAACGAGGGCGCGCAGCTTGCGGCTGGTTTCGGAATCGACCGTAAAGTCCTTGAGGTTGCGGTTGTTTACGCCGATGACTCGTGCGCCTGCATGCAGCGCAGTCTGTATTTCCGCCGCATCATGCGCTTCCACCAGTGCGGACAGCCCAAGACGGTCACAAAGATTGAGCGATTCTTTGAGCTGCTCCTGTGACAGGATCGCGCAGATGAGAAGCACGGCAGACGCCCCGAGCAGCTTGGCTTCGTAGATCATATACGGGTCTACGGTGAAATCCTTGCGCAGACAGGGCACGGAAACCGCCGCTGCAATTTGCGCAAGATAGTCGTCTTTCCCGAGAAACCACCGTGGTTCTGTGAGTACGGAGATGCAATCCGTACCGGCGGCTTCATAGTCTTTGGCGATTTCCAGATACGGAAAGTCCGGCGCGATCACACCCTTCGAGGGAGACGCTTTTTTACACTCACAGATGAAAGCGATGTCCGGTACGGCCAACGCGCGCTCAAAGGCGAAGGTACCTATCGGCAGCGCGAATGCCCGCGCCGCAAGCTCCTCAAGAGAACAATGCGTTTTTGCCCGTTCCGTCCGTGCGCGCGCCTCGTTTGCAAGCTCATCGAGTATCGTCATGGACGTTCCTCCTCTCGATTGCTCGCCGCGATGAAATGTTCAAGCGTGCGAAGCGCCTTGCCGGAGTCAATCAGCTCCGCCGCAAACGCAACGCCCGCTTTCATGGTTTCTACTTTACCCCCGAGATAGAGTGCCGCGCCCGCATTGAGCAGCACCGCATTGCGCTTGTGTCCCTTTGCGCCGCACAGAATGTCACGGGTGATTGCGGCGTTCTCTTGGGGTGTGCCGCCTGCGAGATCGGCTTTTGTACAGCGTGCAAAGCCAAAATCCTCCGGTAGCAGCGTATCCGTCTTGAACCATTGATCGCGAAACTCACAGACCGTGGTCGGCGCACTCAGGGAAATTTCATCGAGTTTGTCCTGACCATATACGACCATGCCGCGCTTTACACCGAGGCTCATGAGGACCTGCGCAAGCGGTTCGACTAAATATTCATCATATACCCCTAAAAGCTGCATTTTCGGGCTGCCGGGATTGGTCAGCGGACCAAGAATGTTGAATACTGTGCGAAAGCCAAGCTCCTTGCGGATCGCGCCGACATACTTCATGGAAGTGTGATATTCCTGCGCGAAAAAGAAGCAGATCCCCACTTCTTCAAGCAGTTTCGCACACTGTGCGGGGCTTTGTCGGATGTTCACGCCCAACGCTTCCAGACAGTCCGCAGTGCCGCATTGCGAAGATGCCGCACGATTGCCGTGCTTTGCGACTTTTACGCCGCCTGACGCCGCGACCAATGCGGAAGTGGTCGAAATATTAAAGCTATGCGCATTGTCTCCACCGGTCCCGACAATTTCAAACAGGTCGAATCCGGTCTCGACCTTTGTAGCGTGCGCGCGCATCGCCGCAGCGCAGCCGGCGATCTCGTCGGTCGTTTCCGCGCGGGCGCTCTTGGTCGAAAGCGCTGCAAGGAACGCTGCATTTTGCGTGGACGTGGTTTTCCCGCTCATAATCTCGTTCATCACGGTGTAAGCCTCGTCAAAAGTGAGGTCTTGTTTGTTTACGATTTTTACGATTGCGTCTCGAATCATTTTTCGCACTCCTTTATAAAATTGTTCAGCATGGTTTTTCCGTCTGGCGTCAGGATCGACTCCGGATGAAACTGTACACCGAAAATCGGATATTCTCGATGCTGCACCGCCATCACTTCCCCATCGTCTGTCATCGCCGTGGGCTTCAGGCAGTCCGGAAGGGTTTGTCCATCGGCTGCAAGCGAGTGATAACGGGCAACCGGCGCATGCTCCGGACAACCGGTAAACAGCGGACAGGTATGGTCGAGCCGAACATTCGACTGTTTGCCGTGCATCAGGGCTTTGGCATAGGTGATCGAAGCGCCGTATGCTGCGCAAATTGCCTGATGCCCCAGACAAACGCCTAAAACAGGGATTTCCTGTCCGAGCGTTCGGGCGACCTCCACGATGACTCCCGCGTCCTCCGGTCTGCCCGGTCCGGGCGAGAGAATGATCCCGTCGGGCTGCAGCGCGCGAATTTGCGCTACGGTCAGTTCGTCGTTGCGGATCACGCGAATGGCAGGCTCGAGTTCCCCAATCAGTTGGTATAGATTATAGGAGAAGCTGTCATAGCTATCAATCAGTAAAATCACAGGTTTTCCTCCTCCGCCAGTCGCAGCGCGTGGACGACCGCTTTTGCTTTGTTAATGCATTCTTCAAATTCCTTTTCCGGCACCGAATCCGCGACGATGCCCGCGCCGCTACGCACAAACACCTTACCGTTTTTCCGATACGCGATGCGAATCGCAATGCAGGTATCCATGTTGCCCGTAAAGTCGATATAGCCGATCGCACCGCCATAAATGCCGCGTTTGTTTTGTTCCAGTTCCCCGATGAGCTGACAGGCGCGGATCTTCGGCGCGCCCGACAGTGTTCCCGCGGGCAGTACCGCACCGATGGCATCCAGTGCATCAAATTCCTGACGGATTTGTCCGCTGACCGTAGAGCCGATATGCATCACATGCGAATATCGCTCGATGCTGTGCAGTTTTTCCACCTGCACGCTGCCGAACTTGCTGATTTTCCCCAAATCATTGCGTCCCAGATCCACAAGCATGTTATGCTCGGCAAGCTCTTTTTCATCGGCAAGCAGCTCCGCCTCCAGTGCCTGATCCTCCTGCAGCGTGTTGCCGCGCGGCCGTGTGCCCGCCAAAGGAAAGGTATGCAGAATGCCATTTTCCAACTTGACCAGTGTTTCCGGCGACGCACCCGCGACCTCTATATCGCTCCCCGAAAAATAGAACATATAGGGCGAGGGATTTACCGTGCGAAGGACACGATAGGCATTGAGCAGACTGCCTTCAAACGGCGCACTCAAACGGTTTGACAGAACAATTTGAAAAATATCACCCTCACGAATGAAGCGCTTTGCGTTTTCTACCATACCATAATAGGTATCCCGGTCGAATAACGGTGTGACTTCCCCGCGCAGATGACCGGTTTCGTACTTTTTCTCTCCGTTTTTCAGCAGTTCGTAAAGTTGTTTCAGCTCCAAGATCGCTTTGTGATATCCTGTCCGCGGATCTTCTAACGACATGTTGACCATCAAGATCATTTTTTGCCGAAAATGATCGAAAGCGATCACCTTATCGAAGAGCATGAGATCTAAATCCTGAAAGGCTTCGCTGTCCGGCACATCCGTTCCCGCGGCGGGTTCAATATACCGAATATAATCATAAGAAAAATATCCTACGAGACCACCGGTAAACGGAGGCAGATACGAAAAGCGCGGACTTTTATAGTCTGCAAGCAACTGGCGCAGACGCCCGGCAGGATCGTTGGTTTGCAGGCGCACGGAGCCGATGGTCATTTGACCGTTTACGCAGGTGACTGCAAGCTTGGGATCAAAACCGAGAAAGGTGTATCGTCCCCAGGTCTCCTTTTCCGCCACGGACTCCAGCATGTAGCAGTGGGTCGATACGTTTTTTAAAATACGCATGACCTCGATCGGCGTACAGCTGTCCGATAGTATTTCGCAGCTTACCGGCAGCACTTTATAAGTGCCGCGTGCTGCGATCGTTTGGATTTCTTCCAATGTCGGTAAAAATTTCATAGCAGCTTTCTCCTAAAACAAAATGCCCCTCTGACAATTCTGTCAAAGGAGCATGAAAACAAAAAACGTCCTTGACAGAAATATCTTAATTTCTGTCAAGGACGAACAAAGCAAATTATCCGCGGTACCACCTTGGTTCACGGCATGTCAAATGCCGCGCGCTCGGCAGGATACAATCATATCCTCGGCAACTGACGTATGCCCACACGTTGCAGAATACTTTGCGCAAAATACGCATTTGACTGCACCCTCAGCGGTCCATTTGACAACTTGTTTCTTACCCGACTCTCAGCATCACGGGCTCTCTGTAAAGGCATCATTGCCGTTATCTCCGCTTCAACGGTTTATTCTATTAAATTAGGTTTATCATACCGCAAGGATATGACTTTGTCAAGTGTTATTTCAAAAAAACAAAGTGTAAAAATCATATCCCATGGGAAAGCGATCAGTCCAGCTCCAGTTTTCCGGTATAGAGCTGATAATATCTGCCGCCGAGCGCGAGCAGATCGTCATGCGTGCCGCGTTCTTCGATACGGCCCTGCTCCATGACCAAAATCGCGTTCGATTCGCGCACAGTCGACAGGCGATGCGCGATGATAAATGTCGTGCGGTTTTGCATTAAACGGTCAAGACCGTACTCGATATGGCGCTCGGTACGCGTATCGACAGAGCTGGTCGCTTCGTCAAGGATCAAAATAGGCGCATTGGCGAGGGCGGCGCGCGCAATGTTCAGCAGCTGGCGCTGCCCCTGGCTCAGATTCGCGCCATCGCCTTCGATTACGGTCTGGTACCCTTGCGGTAAGCGCATGATGAAGGAATGCGCACTTGCCAGCTTTGCTGCGGCAATCACCTCATCCTCGCTGGCATCCAGTCGTCCGTAGCGGATATTGTCGAGGATCGTACCGGTAAACAGGTGTGTATCTTGCAGCACCACGGAAATGGCGCGCCGCAGACTTTCTCGTGCGATTTTTTGCAGTGGGATGCCGTCGATGCTGATCGTGCCCTCATTCACATCGTAAAAATGTGTCAACAGATTGGTCACGGTGGTTTTGCCCGCACCGGTGGAACCGACGAAGGCGATTTTCTGTCCCGGCTTCGCGTAGAGTGAAATATCGTGCAAAACGACCTTCTCCGGTGTGTAACCGAATGTTACATGGTCGAATTTTACATCTCCGCGCACAGGGATCGCGTGCTGTGCGTTCTGCCAGTACCACGCGCCGTCGCGCTCTACGAGCGTATAGTCCGGTGCATCGTTCGTGTGCTCTGGTGTTTCTGCAATGACTTCAAAAATGCGCTCTGCACCTGCGATGGCGGTCACGACCGCATTATATTGGTTGGACGCCTCGGTCAACGGACGGCTGAACTGCTGCACAAGCTGCAAAAAGACGACCAGTCCGCCGACGCTCAGGTAGCCGAACGCCGAAAGCACGCCGCCGACCGCTGCAATGAGTGCAAAATTGATGCTGTTGATGTTACGGCTAAGCGGCATCATCATACCCGCATATCGCTGGGCGGCGGTCGCGGATTCTTGCAATGCACGGTTGCGCACGCCAAATTCCGCGGAGGAACGCTCTTCGTAACCAAACACCTTGACGACCTTGGCGCCCGTCATCATTTCCTCGATATAACCGTTGACCGCGCCGAGATTCTTTTGCTGTGCCGCAAAATATTTGCTGCTGCGCTTCATGACCGTCGTGACAGCAAAGATCAAAATCGGCGTAAAACACAGCGTGAGCAGCGTCAACGGGATGCTGCGATACAGCATGAGTGCCAAAATACCGACGATCGTGATGACGCTCGAAAACAGGGTTGTCAGCCCGTTTTGCAGCGCTTCGTTGAGCGTATCCACGTCATTTGTGAAGCGGCTCATCATTTCGCCGTGCGTGCGGGTATCGAAGTAGCGCACGGGCAGCGACTGCAAATGCTGAAAAAGATCACGGCGCACATCGTGGATCGTATGCTGCGCAATATAGACCATCAGACGGGACTGCGCATACGCCGCCGCGCAGGACAGGATATAGATGCCGAGCAGCACTGCCGCACCGCGCGCAAGACCGCTCAAACGCTCTGCAACCGTAGGGTTTCCCTTGACTGGCGCGAGAAAATTGTCGATGATGGGCTGCAAATAACTGGTGCCCGCAAGAGATGCCGCAATATTGGCAAATACCATCAAAAAAGCGACAATGAGCAGCACGCGATAACGGCGCAGATACCCGCCGAGCTTTGCCAGCGTTTCACGCAGGTGTTTGGGCTTTTGCAGCCGCATGGGTTTTACAGGGCCGGGCATGCTGTTGCCCCCTCTCTCTGCTGAGACTGATAGATTTCATGATACGCTGTGCACGATGCAAGCAGTTCTTCATGTGTGCCCTTGCCCACGATTTGCCCGTCGTCCATGACGACGATCTGATCGGCATCGCGCACCGAGCTGATGCGCTGCGCGATGAGCAGGATTGTGGTGTCCGCAAGTTGTTCACGAAATGCAGCGCGCAGGCGCTGCTCGGTTGCGGTATCGACCGCACTGGTGGAATCGTCGAGAATCAGTATTTTCGGATGGCGCAGCAGCGCGCGTGCGATACATAGACGCTGCTTTTGTCCGCCGGATACGTTCACGCCTCCCTGCTCGATCCAGGTGTCGTAGCCTTTGGGGAAGGAACGGATGAACTCGTGTGCCTGTGCCGCCTTGGCTGCGCGCACGAGATCGTCCTCGGTGGCCTCGGGATCGCCCCAACGCAGGTTATCCGCGATCGTGCCAGAGAACAGCGTATTGTTTTGCAGCACAACGCTGATTTCTTCGTGAAGCGTTTGCAGCCGATAGTCGCGCACATCTCGCCCGTCGAGCAGAATCGCGCCCTCGGTCACATCGTACAGACGCGGAATGAGGGAAATGAGCGAGGTTTTGCCTGCACCCGTGCCACCGATGATCGCAGTCATCTGTCCCGGCTCAATCGTCAGATTGATATGAGAGAGCACAGGTTCGCCGCGATCCTCCGTGTTATAGCGAAACGATACGTCCCGAAAAGCGATCTGTCCGCGCAGATTGTCTGCGGAAACCGCATCCGGCGCATCCGCCAAGTCGGGCTGCGTATCAAGCACTTCACAGATACGCTGATACGATGCGCTCGCGCGTGAAAGCACCATGAACATCATAGCGAGCATCATCAGAGAGAACAGAATTTGCAGGATATAGTTGATGAATTTGCTCATTTCCGCAACTGTCAGTGTGCCAAAGACGATTTGTCGTCCGCCGAAAAAGACGACTGCGACGATTGTTGCGTTCATGACGAACATCATCAGCGGCATGTTGAGCACGATGGCGTACATTGCGTCCATCGAGGCTTTCATCTGCCGCTTACTCGCCTGCTCGAACTTTTCCTTTTCACGCGTTTCGCGCACAAAGGACTTGACGACGCGCATATTTGTGACGTTTTCCTGCACGGTGCGATTGAGATGATCGACGCTTTGTTGCATCTTACGAAACAGCGGCAGCGCACGCCATACGAGGAGCACGAGCAGCACAAGCAGCGCCGGGATCGACACCCCAAGGATGAGCGCAAGCTGTGCATTGATGCCGATTGCCATAATGAGTGCAAACGGCAGCATGAGCGGCGCGCGTATCATCATACGCATGCCCATCGTGACTACATTTTGCAGTTGCGTGATGTCATTGGTCAGACGGGTGCTCAGAGATGCGGTAGAAAAACTGTCGATGTTGCGAAAAGAAAAGCTTTGCACCTTGGCAAACAATTTCTCGCGCAGATTGGCGGAAAAGCCCACGCCGGCTTTTGCGGAAACACCTGCGTTGCTGCATCCGGCAATGAGGCCAACGATCGCAACCGCGATCATAAGCACGCCAATCTTGAGGATATAAGGAATGTTTCCGGCGCCGATGCCGCGCTCGCCAATGATGTTTGCCATCAGGGTCGGCTGAATGACTTCACAAAAGACATCCAACATCATGAGCAACACAGCTGCAAACACCTGTTTTCGATACGGTTTGAGACAGCTTAGGATCTCTTTCAAATTGCATGCGCTCCTTTTCCGGAAGTTAATACGATCATCGCGAAAAAATTGGGCTGCCGAAGATCGTTTCGGCAGCCAGTGCATTAGGTTTCTGCTTCGCCCGCTTCCGTGAACAGGCGCAACGCTTGTTTGCAGTTTTCAATCCACACACTTGGCGGCGCACCGCCGAATTCTCCATCGAGCGTCCACGGCATACCCAAGGTGTTTTCAAAGCAGACACGTGCCGTCTTGAAGTGGCAAATTTGCTCAGAACGCATGTCCTGGGCAAGCAGCATATTGATGATGCCCTGTAGCTGCACAGGATTTTCAGGCTGCCGCACAAGCAATACCTCGAACAATCCATCATCCATCTCAACATCCGCGCCCGGCATCTCCATGATGCCGCCGATGGTGCGGGCATTGGTCACCATGCCGTAGATAAAGTCGCCCTCAAGCTGCACCTCGGCACTGTCGACCTTGAGGTGGTATGCTTTGATGCTCGGCAGTGTTTTGATGCCCTCCAGCACATAGGCGGCATGCCCTAAGAGATTCTTTGTGGGCTGCGGCGTGGTATAGGAAACGCCGGTGAATGCACCAAAAGCAGCAATATAGGTGAAAAACCGATCATTGAATCGCCCAACATCGATGTTGACGGTGTGCTCCCCTGCCGCGATGCGAGTCGCATCCTCGGGGTATTTCGGGATGCAGAGGCTGCTTGCAAAGTCGTTTGTCGTGCCCGCGGGAATATAGCCGAGCGGTGGGCAGTGCGCAAGCGACATCAGACCATTCACGACCTCGTCCAACGTGCCGTCACCGCCTGCGCACAGGATACGATCATATGCCATCGCGTGTTCGCGGACAATACGTTCCGCATCCTGCGGCCCCTGTGTCAAACGCACGGTGGGTTCAAACCCGGCTGCGCACAAAATATCCAGACAATCGAGCAGATCTTCACGCATTACCTGCTGACCCGAATGCGGATTGATGATGAAAAGGACTTTCTTCATATAATCGCCTCCTTTTCCCATGGTTCAGTATCGCATCGGTTTGTGTACTTTATGTGTCAATAAGAGATTTTATTTATACAAGCAGGCTGCATACCGCGTTGGCATAAGCGCCCGGATCGTCGATCGGCATGCCCTCGATGAGCAGCGCCTGATCGTACAGAATGGTCGCGTACGTCGCGATCGTAGCAGTGTCGCCGCTTTCCTGCAAGGATTTGAGCTTCGCGAAGATTGCATGCTCCGGATTGAGCTCCAGCACACGCTCGGCCCGCATCTGCGCGTCACCGCCATTTTGCGCACGCAGCACCTTTTCCATTTCGAGCGACAAGCCGCCCTCGGTGGTCATGCAGCACGCATGGCTCTTGAGCTGACCGGTGAGCTGTACCTTCTTGACCTTGTCACCCAGCGCATCCTTGACCGCTTTAAGCACCGACTCATTTTCTTCGCCGAGCTTGCGGAGCTGCTCTTTCTCTTCCTCGGTTTCAAGGTCGAGATCGCTCTCCGTGATGGATTTAAAGGTTTTTCCCTGATAGCTTGCCATCATTTTGACGCAGAACTCGTCAATGTCATCGGTCAGGCACAGCACTTCGTAACCCTTGTCACGCAGCTGCTCAAACCGCGGCAGCGCCTCGATCTTAGCAACATTCTCGCCGCAGGCATAGTAAATATCGGTTTGGCCTTCCTGCATACGGGAGACATACTCTTCGAGGGTGACAAGCTTGCCCTCGGTCGACGAATAGTACAGCAGCAGGTCCATGAGCATATCCTTGTGCGCACCATAGTTTACATATGCACCGTACTTGAGTTGGCGACCGAATGCGCGAAAGAAGGTTTCATACTTTTCGCGTTCATTCTTTTGCAGATGGAGCAGTTCGCTCTTGATCTTTTTTTCCAAACTGCTTGCGATGACCTTGAGATGACGGTCGTGCTGGAGCAGTTCACGCGAGATGTTGAGGGAAAGATCTGCACTATCCACTAGTCCACGCACAAAGCTGAAGTGATCGGGCAGCAGATCGGCGCATTTGTCCATGATGAGTACGCCATTGGAATAAAGCTGAAGCCCCTTTTCGTAGTCCTTGGTATAGTAATCAAACGGTGCGCGTGCCGGTACAAAGAGCAGCGCGTGATAGGTCGCCGCGCCCTCGGTGCTCGTGTGGATATGCAGCAGCGCGTCTTCGTAATCGAAGAACTTCGACTTGTAGAAATGGTTGTAGTCGTCGTCCGTCAGTTCCTTTTTCGACTTCTTCCAGATCGGAATCATCGAGTTCAGGGTGTCCAGCGTGGTGTAATCCTCATATTCGGCGGGTTTGTCGTCGGTGCCTGTGCCTTCCTTCACACGGCTATGTGTCATTTCCATGCGAATTGGGTAACGAATATAGTCGGAATACTTTTTCACGATGCTTTGCAGACGGAACTGCTCGAGATATTCATCGTACTGCTCGGTATCGGTATTGTCCTTGATGGTCAGAATAATATCGGTACCACGTTCCGCACGGTCAGCATCCGAAATTGTATAGCCGTCGTCACCGCTCGATTCCCAGCAGGCGCATGCGCCGTCTGCGGTGCGGGTGACGACCTTGACATCTTTCGCCACCATGAACGCCGCATAAAAGCCCACGCCGAACTGACCGATGATGTCAATATCCTCGGCGGATTCGCCCTCCTGCGACTTCATTTCCTGCTTGAACGCAAGTGAGCCGCTGCGCGCGATCGTGCCGAGGTTGCTCTCAAGCTCCTCCGCCGTCATGCCGCAGCCGCAGTCGGAAATCGTTAGGCGACGGTTTTCGCGGTCGATGGTCAGCGTGATCGGCAACTGCTCGCGTGTGAGACCGCTATCGCCGCTTCGCATTGCATTAAAATAAAACTTATCCGTTGCGTCCGACGCGTTGGAGATCAGCTCGCGCAAAAAAATCTCTTTGTGCGTGTAGATGGAGTTGATCATCAGATCAAGCAATCGTTTGGATTCGGTTTTGAATTGCTTCTTTGCCATGGAAAACACCTCTTGATGATTTTATGGTTGTATACAGTTTCCATCATGGTTCAAATGCATTGCATTTTACTATAATGATGGAAAAACCTTTTTGGCACTCATGCGTTGTGAGTGCTAACGCTATTATACTAGACCTTTTTTCGGTAAAAATCAAGAGTGTCATATAAAATTAACAAATTCACCCTGCATAGGGCGCGCATAATATCGCATGAAAATTTGCTTTTCTCTTGCACGCACGCGGGATATTCTGTATAATTGAGGGTATATAAGGAATGGAAACTTAAAGGAGGTCATTTATCATGGGAAAGGCGCTCATTATCGGCGCGGGCGGTGTTGCCGGCGTTGCCATCCATAAATGCTGTCAGTATTCCGAGGTGTTCGACGAGATCATGATCGCGAGCCGCACCAAGGCGAAGTGCGATGCATTCGCGCAGGAGCTTGCGGGCAAGACCCGCACGCGCATCCGCACCGCAAAGGTCGACGCGAACAACGTACAGGAGCTGATTGCGCTCATCGAGGAGTTCAAGCCCGACGTCGTGCTCAACCTCGCGCTCCCCTATCAGGATCTGACGATCATGGACGCATGCCTTGCGACCAAGACGCACTATGTCGATACCGCAAACTACGAGCCGGAGGACACGGCGAAGTTCGAGTACAGCTGGCAGTGGGCATATCGCGAACGCTTTAAGGAAGCGGGTATCTGCGCGGTGCTTGGTTCGGGCTTTGATCCGGGCGTGACAGGTGTGTTCTCTGCATATGCGCTCAAGCATCAGTTCGATGAGATCAACTATATTGATATTCTCGACTGCAACGGCGGCGACCACGGCTATCCGTTTGCCACCAACTTCAACCCCGAGATCAACATCCGCGAGGTCACAGCAAACGGTTCCTACTGGGAGGATGGTCACTGGGTCGAGACCGCGCCGATGGAAATCAAGCGTGAGTATGACTTTAAGGGCGTGGGCAAGAAGGATATGTATCTGCTGCACCATGAGGAGCTGGAGTCCCTCGGTATCAATATTCCGGGTATCAAGCGCATTCGCTTCTTCATGACCTTCGGTCAGAGCTATCTGACCCATCTGCAGTGCCTGCAAAATGTCGGCATGACCTCGATCGAACCGATCGACTTTGAGGGCAAGCAGATCGTACCGCTGCAATTCCTCAAGGCGGTCCTGCCCGACCCGGCAAGCCTCGGCCCGCGCACGGTCGGCAAGACCAATATCGGTTGCATCTTCCAGGGCAAGAAGGATGGTAAGGACAAGACCTACTATCTCTACAATATTTGCGATCATCAGGAGTGCTATCGCGAGGTCGGCTCCCAGGCGATCTCCTACACGACCGGTGTGCCCGCAATGATCGGCGCGGCACTCGTAATGACCGGCAAGTGGTGCAAGCCCGGCGTTTACAACGTGGAAGAGTTCGATCCGGATCCGTTCATGGATCTGCTCAACCGCTTCGGTCTGCCGTGGGAAGAGGATTTCAACCCCACGCTGGTCGACTGAGTGTGACCAAAAAGGGTCAGCCGTTTTGGCTGACCCTTGATTTTCGTATCAGAAAGGACTCATTTCATGGATTTTTTGCAGTTCCCCACCCCGTGTTTTGTGGTTGATGAAACGCTGCTGCGGCACAATCTGGAGCTGCTGCGTGATGTCGCAGACCGTTCGGGTGCAAAAATTTTACTTGCGCAGAAGGCGTTCTCTATGTTTTCGCTTTATCCGCTGATCGCACAATATCTGAGCGGCACGACCGCAAGCGGGCTGCATGAAGCACGGCTCGGACACGAATATTTCCCAGGTCAAACGCATGTGTTCTCTCCTGCGTATCTGCCGCAGGAGTTCGATGAATTGCTCGGCATCGCAGATCACTTTGTGTTCAATTCGTTTGCACAATGGGAGAAATACGGTGCGCGCGCCAAGGCGGTGGGCAAGTCGTGCGGCATCCGCATCAATCCGGAGTGTTCCACGCAAGAGAGCGAGCACGCAATCTACGACCCGTGCGCGCCCGGCTCGCGTCTGGGCACGACGCGGGCAAACTTCCGTCCGGAACTGCTGGACGGCGTAGACGGATTGCACATCCACACATTGTGCGAGCAGGGCTTTGATGCACTGGAAACCACGCTGCGCGCATTTGAGCGCGATTTTGGCAGCTATCTCCACGGGATGAAGTGGATCAATCTGGGCGGCGGACATCATATCACGCGCGAGGACTACGACCGCGAAGGGCTGATCGCCTGCGTACGCCGTCTGCGCGAGACCTACGGTGTCGAAGTCTATCTCGAACCGGGGGAAGCCGTCGTGCTCAATACCGGATTTTTGGTCTCTTCCGTGTTGGAAACCATGCACAATCATGTGGATATTGCGATCCTCGACACCTCGGCCGCCTGCCACATGCCGGATGTGATCGAAATGCCCTATCGGCCGCCGGTACTCAATGCCGACGAGCCGCAGGTCAAAGCGCATACCTACCGTTTGGCGGGACCGACCTGCCTCGCAGGCGATGTGATCGGAGATTATTCGTTCGATGCCCCGCTTGCGGAGGGAGACCGTGTTGTATTCGGTGATATGGCGCTCTATACGATGGTTAAGACCAACACATTCAACGGCATGAACCTGCCCTCGATTGCAATTCGGCACGAGGACGGTTCGGCAGAGATCGTCAAGACCTTTGGATATGAGGATTTTAAGAACCGTCTGTCTTAAAAAAGCAAAAAAAGGACGCGCAGAGCATAAAGCCTGCGCGTCCTTTTTTATTCGTCATCAAAGTCACGATACATCAGACTGGGCTGAATGCCCTCGTTATTCTGGTATTTTCCGCTGCTGTAGCGGTCGTAATCTCCCAAAATATCGTGGTAATAAATCTGGCATACTTCTGCGTTCGGATAGATGCGAATGGGCTGTACGCAAAAGATTTCCAGTGTCCAGTAGCCTTCAAAGCCGACATCGCCAAAGCCTGCAGTCACATGGATGAACAGTCCCAGACGCCCCGTCGAGGAACGTCCCTCGAGCATTGGTACGAAGCGGTCGGTTTTGGTGTACTCGTTCGTACGACCAAGGTAGAGGCGGCGCGGCTGCAGCACCAACCCCTTTTCGGGAATGATCAGGTGCTCGGTCTCGTTGGGGGTTTTCATATCGAGCACATCATTTTTATAAACGAGCAGCTCGTTTGCAAGCGATAGATTATAGCTGTTGGGATTGATCCGCTTTTCGTCAAACGGCTCAATCACGATTTCCTTGCCGATGTGCCGCTTGATTTCGCGTCCAGATAAGATCATGATGCATCTCCCTTCGGGTGGATGGGCTTGCCCTCGATAAAACGAACAAGCTCGGGGCTAAAATTGTTTTGGTGATAGAGGAACAGCACCAGATCAGGCTTGCCGCCGCGCAGCAAGTCAGCAAAGGTCGCCTGTTCCTGATAATAGCGCGGGTCGATGATTTCAACCTCGGAAAAAAGTGCGGTGAAGTAATCGGTGGTCGGATCCTGAAAGGAATCCTTCAGCAGAAGCACATGCTGCTGCACGCGCGCATGGGGATTGACGACACGGTAATAACCAAGATTTTCCGTATACACATCGGAGTAGGTGACGGTATCCTTCCCCCGCCCCGCCCCGATGATTTTCTCACGCGGCACCGGTTCGGTGTCGTCCACACTGGTGTAGTAGCGCACATCCTGCGTATTTCGCAGCACACATACCGGAACCTGCGTTTCACGCGGCAGCGCATAGGAAAGCTGACGGTTGAGATCGCCATCATAAGTGCGGGGCAGCCACTCCAGAGAGACATCCTGCCTCACTGCGTTGGAAGCGGAATCAAGTGTGCCACTGCTTTCGAGTTGCGCGCGGATGTATTCCATAGCATCGAGCGCACCTGCGGCATTCCAGTGAAAATCGGTGGGAAAATACAGATTTTTCAGCTCTTCCGGTGTATATACCTGTTCGAAATAGCTGACGAGATCGATGAGCTGTAAATTATCCACGCCTTGCATCGCCTGCAGCGTTTGCGCGCGGTTGTCCTCGCCGACCCGGTTGCTGATATAATCGGGAGCGAGCCGATAAAGCGCACCGGTTTTAAACGGCACCATCGCATAGGCAAAGTGCGTTTCCGGATGCGTTCGCGCCAAATTCGTCAGCGCACCGGTATAGCGCGGCAACTGCCAGTCTACGCGCTCGTATTCCTGCGACATCAGCCAGCGATCATCGGCAATATAGAGACCGCGCACACGGTTTTTTCCCATCGCAAGCTGCATACGGGAATAGAACGCAAGCAGTTTTTCGCGAAACGGAAACTGATCGACCACATAATCGCGCAGCGCGGGTGCCAAATACGATAGCGTGGGATGTTCCATGTCCGGTATCTGGCGCAGGCTGCGGTTTTCTGTTTTTGTGACAACGGCATCCGGCTGTACCACACCCAGAATGGGGACGGTGAACAAAACAGCCAGAAATCCGATCATCAGCAGCCAGTTTGTAAGTTTTTTCATTGTGACCACCTCAGAATCGGAAATAGATAAACGGGTTATAGGTAGAGTTGGCAAGATACAGCACGCACAGCGCAAGCGCGCCCAATCCGCCGATCACCTTGACGGGAAGCTCGACCGCTCCGCCGCATCGCGCGCGCATGCGTTGATACAGACCGGTCATGAACGGCGTGCTTGCAAGCACAGCGAGCGCGATCACAAGCAGATTGTCATGCAGCAACAGCCGAGCGGTTGCATCTACTGCGCCTGCATGCGAAAAACCGAACATCGCGCGTAAAAAACTTGCCGCGCTATGCATGGAGTCTGCACGGAAAAAGACCCAACCGATCGTCACAGCGAGCATCGCATAGCCGTGGCGGAGCACACGCGGCAGCCTGTCCAGTAGCGCGCCAAACCGTCGTTCCACAAGCAACAGCAAGCCGTAATAAAGTCCCCAAAAGAGAAAGGTCCACGCTGCGCCATGCCACATCCCCGTGAGCAGCCAGACGATCAGCAGATTGCATACCTGCCGTCCTGCGGCGCAGCGGTTACCGCCGAGCGGAATATAGACGTAGTCGCGAAACCAAGTGGAGAGCGACATGTGCCAGCGCCGCCAGAAATCCTTAACGCTTTGGCAGATGTAAGGATAATTGAAGTTCTCAAGGAATTCAAAGCCGAACATGCGCCCCAGACCGATGGCCATGTCGGAATAGCCGCCGAAATCAAAATAAATCTGCAAGGTGTAGCAGATCGCACCGATCCATGCCGATGCGGTCGACAGGTGCGCGGCGGGCAGCTTGAACAGTTCATCTGCGACCGCGCCGAGCGCATTGGCAAGCAGCACTTTTTTCGACAGTCCGACAAGAAACCGGCTGATGCCTGATGCAAACTTGTCCACGGTGTGCGTGCGGTGCTCGATCTGATCCATGACCGTTGTATAGCGCACGATCGGCCCCGCGACAAGCTGCGGAAACGCTGCAATATACAGCGCCACACGGTCGATCCTGCGCTGCGGCGCCGCATCCTGCCGATAGACGTCGATGACATAGCTCATTGCCTGAAAGGTGTAGAAGGAGATGCCCATCGGCAGCGCGATCGTGGGCACGGACAGCGTACGATGCAGTATAATCTCTAAATTATCCACCGCAAAATTGGTGTATTTGAATACACCGAGCAGCGCGAGATTGCAGATGACGGACAGCACAAGCCATGCTTTGCGTCCCCTGCGCTGCGGATCTGCGACCAGCAGACCAAATACATAGTTCATTGCGATCGAGCCGAGCATGAGCGCAATATAATGCGGCTCACCCCAAGCGTAGAATAGCAGGCTGACCAGTAAAAATACCGTATTCCGGCAGATTTTGGGCAGCGCATAATATGCGATAAGCACAATGGGTAAGAAATAAAAGAGAAATAGAATACTGCTGAATACCATAGGTCCTGTTCCCCGTCCCCCATGTCTGCGCGTCGGTGGCAGACCGGTTCAAAATACAATAAGTGTATCACAAAAACGCGCTTATCGCAAGACGACAGTGCCTGCCGCAGACACGAAAAAGCGGACGTAAAAACGTCCGCTTTGTGCTTATTGTGCAAATAGATGGTCAAGAAGCTGTTCGATCGCAAGCGCTGTGCGTGTCGTGGAAAGACGTTCCTCCAGTTCCTCGTCCAAGGCGGATACAAGTGTGCGGGCTTGTTGCAGATACTCGGTCGCACGACCCTTCAGCACGGTATAGCGCTCTGCGATCATGCGCAGTTGCGCCACATGCCGCTCATCCGTCCCACCCTGTACCGCCGCTGTGTACAAATCAATGATCTCATCTCCGGTGCGTGTCGGAAAATACTCGTGGGGTGCGGTGCTGTCAAAGACGCACACTCCCCTTTCTCGAATAACAACCATATCAAGGCTATCGGTATCAAATGAGCAATGATAGACCTCAACAGCCCATCCCGCGCGCTGCGCCGCTTGCGCGATTTTGCGCAAAAAAGTTGATTTTCCGGTTCCCGGTCGTCCTTTTAGGAAATAACGATGCGGAATATCCACGGTCAGACATGCGATGTAATCGACTGCACCATCCGGTGTGCCTGCGCCGAAAAAGGCATCGGTGCGCACGCCTGTGGTCCCATCCGCATCCGCGCCCTCGGTCAGGCGGTCACAAAATGCGGCGGCGAGCGCATCGAGCTGCGCGTGATCGGTCTCATGCATGTAGATTGCTTCCCACGCATCGTGCACCCGCAGCGCCGCTGCTGACTGTGTATAAGCGCTGTCGAGCGCTTCCTGAATGCCGTCACGCGCGTCGTTTTGCAGCAGACCGTCGACATGACGGCTACGGTCGAGCCAAAGTGGCGTATCGAGTACGGCACGACCGCTTTCGGGCAGAATAAAGCCGGTCACCGCGCCGTCGAGCGGGCGATGGAGAATGTCAAGACGACGACTGCGCTCCTGCGCCAGCGTAATGGCGGCGCCTTCGATCGCGCGTAAGACACGGGTGGGATACCCCGTGGTGTGGACAACATGCGGCAGTGTGGACAAGCGCGCAGGCGCAAGGTCTATGTAGCCTTGCGCGCTGTTGGCGCTGAGAAAATAATGATAGATCAAAGTATATCAGCCCCTTCCGGAGAACGATATGCGCAGCACGTCGCGTTTATGTCACAAAATGATGCAAATAAGCCCACCGCTGCCCTCATTGATGATTTTTGCGAGTGTCTCCTGAATCTTGCCGCGTGCCGCCTCCGGCATACGGCTGAGCTTATTGTTCAGCCCCTCGCCCACCAGCTCACTGAGTGATTTGCCGAAAATATTGCTTTCCCAAATTTTTTCCGGCTGCTCGTCAAAGCCACTGAGCAGATAGTGCACCAGATCCTCAGACTGCTTTTCGCTGCCCACAATCGGTGAGACCTCGGTTTGAATATCCGCACGAATCAGATGTATTGACGGTGCGCTTGCACGCAGCTTGACGCCGTAGCGTCCACCCTGCCGCACGATCTCCGGCTCTTCCAGTGTAAGCTCGTCGAGCGAGGGCATCACAATGCCATATCCCGTCGCGCGCGCCTGCTCGAGCGCACCGCTGATGCGTTCATATTGCTTTTTGGCGGAGGACAGCTCCGCCAGGACCGGAATAAGATCGGCTTCGTCCCGGATGTCTACGCCGGTCTGCTCGCCCACGATGCCGTAGAACACCTCGCTCGGTACATCAACACGCAGACGGGCATTGCCGCTGCCCAGATTCATATCGCTGACCGCAGATGCGGAGATATATTCGTTCTGTGCGATCGCGGTAGCTGCGGCGGACAGATCGCGCATTTTGCCGATGCGCGCAGCGGCGTCGCGGATTGTACTGTAGATGGCGGTTTGCACCGCATGCCCCTGCGGCAGCGAGCCGATAAAGCGCGGCAGCTCCACGCCGATCTCACGCACCGGAAATTCATACAGCACGCTTGTCAGAATCTCTGCAATGCCCCGCGTATCGAGCGCCATGCAGTCGACTGCCATCGGTTCGATGCCGTGCTTTTCACGCAGTTCCTCGCAGACCGCGTGCGCGGCAGGGCCGTTGGGGTCGCGCGAATTGACAAGTGTCAGAAAGGGCTTTCCCAGTGTTTGCAGTTCGGAAATCACGCGATCCTCGGCGGCGATATAGCTGTCGCGCGGGATTTCCGTGATCGTGCCGTCTGTTGTGACCACAAGCGCAATGGTCGAGTGCTCCGCTACGACCTTGCGGGTGCCGATCTCCGCGGCAACGCTCATCGCGATGGGCTCGTCACTCCACGGCGTCGATACCATACGCGGTTCATCATCTTCGGTCGCGCCGAGCGCGCCCTCGACCAGATAGCCTACGCAGTCGACCAGACGCACGCGGCAGCTTCCGCCGCCCGCAGTCTTGATCTCCGCCGCTTCCTCCGGTACGAATTTCGGCTCTGCGGTCATGATCGTGCGTCCCGAACCCGACTGCGGCAGTTCATCCTTGGCGCGTTCACGCTTATAGACATTTTCGATGCCGGGAATGACCATGGTTTCCATGAAGCGCTTGATAAAAGTCGATTTACCGGTGCGCACCGGCCCTACGACACCGATGTAGATGTCGCCGCCTGTGCGCCGTCCGATGTCCTCATACAGACTGTTCTGTTCCATTTTTCGCCCTCCCCTATTTTTCACAGATCGGTATCAGCAGCATGCGGCTCGATACCTCTGCTGCGTCCGACGGCATATCGTTCGCGCTGCGGATCGCCCGTGCGGTCGTGTGATAATGCTTGGCAATATCCCAGAGCGCTTCCGCCCCGTCGACATAGCGCAGTACCAGCGTCACTGCGTCGCGCGTGTCCTGCTCCGGCGCACCGACTTCAAGCTGCGTGATGTCATTGAGCGCGTAATCCGTGCGGTGATAGAGCTTGCCATCGACATGGACGCGAAGGTTGAGACTGTCGTCACTCGAGGGCGTGGCGCTGACCGACAGCGTCAGTCCCTGTGCGGTTCCTCCCTCCATGGGCTGCGGCAGCGATACGGGCAGCGATACAGTGCGGCTGACACCGTAGGCACGACCATCCTCCTGCTGTACCAGCATATTTGCCGCCGCGGTCATACGCAGTGTGCGCGGATCTTCCTGTGCAATGGCATAGCAGGTCGCATAGGAATCAATGACGCGCACAGGGTGCATTCCGATCTGGACGGTATCGCCGGTGTCCGCATGCAGTTCTCCGAGCGGTTCCATGGCGATGAGATGCGCGGTGCGGGACTGCACCTCGAGCGGATGCGTGGTTTGATACAGATCAGCGATCGTGCGCACGGTCTGCTCCTGCGTGACGGTCAGCAGCGCACACGATCCCACGCCGATCGACAAAATACCGCCTTCGTGCAGCTCACTGTCAATGTTGCGCACCGCGAATCGCACCGTGACCGCCTGATCCTCGGATAATCCCTCACAATCCAGAATCTGCGTAAACGGAACGGTATGCTCCGTCGTGCGCAGTCCGTCGCCTTCGAGCAGCAGCGTGTGCAAGCGCGCGTCACCCTTAATCACCGCTTTGCCGCGCATGGCGCGTACTTCGTTTGCGTTCAAGTCGCAGCGCGTGTGAATGAGTCGGGTATCGCCCGTGACCGGCGTTTCCAGATCCTCAAGCACCGTGAAATCCCGCACGGCTGCCGTGCGCAGGAGCGGCACGGAGACCTCTTCATAGCGCAGTTCAAGAGGAAGTTCGCTGCTGTCGACATCCTGTGTGATCTCCAGTTCACGCGGCGCATAGGCATTGGCTTCGCAGCACATCCGTGCAGTGACGCTGATTTTACGGGAATTGACCGCGCGGGCATCGACGCCCACGACACGGCAGGATACGAAGCACGGACTGTCCGCCGTGATACCCTTGCCCTCTTCGATGTGTGCAAAGCTGAGCGGAACATTCAGTTCGCGCAGCGCGTCTTCCCCCTCCGGCTGATACAAGATCGTGGTACGAACCGTGCCGGAAACAAGTATCCGATCGGTCTGCGGTGACTCGTCTTTGATTACCGTGTTACCGGCGGCATATACGATGTGCGCGATATCCGGAAAGGAATCGGGCACGATCGCGTCTGTGCTTTCCTCATAGACCGTTGTACGATCCAGAATACGGTCGCAGAACTGTATCTGATTTTTGATGAGTTCCATGGCGATACGCTCCTCCTTTGTTCCTGCTTCTATCCCATGTATATTGCTGACAAGCATGGGATATGAAAAAAAGCAGGGAAATCTCCCCGCTTTTTTCATGGCACATCAGTCTTCGGTTTTTGAGATGCCGAACAGACGGCGTAAAATCCCGCACAAACATTTCGGGCTTTTCCAGATGACAACCTTCATGCAAACCCACCTCCTCTACACGATCCCGCCGCGTCTCACCGCATCAGCATGCAGCCGAGTACGATCAGCAGCGCGCCGAGCAGCCAAACCACAAGCCACGAAGGCATCAGACCTCCAATCAGGATGCCTGCGCCGAGCGCGGCAAGTGCCAACCCCAACACCCATTGACGGCATCCCATATGGCGATCACGCTCCTAATGCAGTATAAGTAAGAGTCCTCTCAAATGTGAATCAAAAATGAAAATTTACAAAATTGTTACCCGCAATGCGGCGAAAATGCGCTATACTAAAAGACAGAAAAGGGGTGATATCCTATGCAGTATGATACCGATGCGGATTTCCATGCCTGCATCGCGGAGCTGATCGACACACCGGAGGTACAGCGCATGTGTCATATTCCGCAGCATGGACAAATCAGCTGCTTTGGACATAGCGTCCTCGTAGCGTATCTGAGCTATCGCATCTGCCGCAAATGGCGACTGGATTGGCGTGCCGCCGCACGCGGCGGCCTACTGCACGATCTCTTTCTATATGATTGGCGCGTACATGGCACGCACGAGGGTCTGCATGCGTTTTCCCATCCGCAGGCGGCATGCGAGAATGCCAGTCGGCTCTGCGCGCTGACAGACCGGGAGCAGGACATTATTTTATCGCACATGTGGCCTGTGACATTTCGGCGCTTTTACCGCTATCCGGAGTCCGCGGTCGTGAGCTGTGTTGATAAGCTGTGCGCGGTGGCGGAAGCGTTCCATGTGTTCCATCATATGCGTCTGGCGCAGCGGTTGGGACTGTCCCGCCGTGTGTTTTTACAGCGCGGGCATGCCCTGCCGGAGCAATAAAAAAGGTCGGGAGGTATTCCCGACCTTTTTTCTAGTTTGTGCTTCCCAGTCCCCCGTGACGTTCCTTTTCCGCTGCATCGTCCTCAGTCAGTCCGAACGGCAGGAACACGCCCTGTGCAAACGCCTCCCCGGCAGCGATGGATACCGTGCGACCGGTGCGCGAATCGTTTGTGATCTTCACAAAGATATGTCCTTCATTATCCGCGTGATAATAATCGCTGTCGATGATGCCCACGGTATTGTCCATTTGCAGCCGATAGCGGAATCCCAGACCCGAACGCGGAAACAGCATCAGCACCCAACCATCCTCCATACGCACACGCATACCGGTCGGGATTTGAATGGTTTCGCCGGGCGCCAGGGTGCAATCCATCGGAGCATAGAAATCATAGCCTGCCGATCCGCGCGTCGCTCTTTGGGGCAGGTGCAGCCGGTCATACGTTTCCAGTGCAGGTGCGGCATGAAAGGTGTTCAGCCAGTCCGCATTGAATTGGGCAGGACTGACTTTTTGAAATTGTGCGATTCTCAGCATGTGTAGGGTACTCCTTCTAAATCAAAGCAAACCGCTGAAACCAAGCCGGATTTTGACGATTTCATGGCTGCTATTTTATCTATTATATAGGATACAGTACTAACTTTTTCCGTTTTGCTTGTTCTCTCGTTCTTTCAGTTGGATAGGTGGCATGGTGCTCTCATCGTGTCTAATCCTCAACGTTTCTCAACGGAATAGAATCCTTATCTGTCATGATCAATACGTCGCCGGACATGATTCTGGTCGTACCCGCAGGTATAATGCCTTGATCGGAACGTTTGATGACCAGAATAAAACCGGATTGCAACAAGATGTCGGTGATTCATTGACCTTCCCACAGATCACTTTTCCGGCTACCGATCTTGCGGTGGACCAATTTGTTCCAAATCCACCGTAAAGCATGATAAATACAAGTGCAACCGAGCATATTTGCTCGGCAAATATGTAGTTATCAAATGAAATTTTTACAGCCCCATCAGATCCCAAAAACATTCCTAATACGATAAAAGCCAGCAACGTGGGAATCCCGATTTTAGCAGATTTCTTGTTAAAGATAACGCATGTGATAATGACTGTTGCTGCAACCAATAGGTATGTAGCGATACCAGTCCCTCCGTTCTCTGTTACATACACTTTATGATGCTTACTTAAAGATTAACATAGATAAAACCAAAAGTCATGCGTAAGTTTGCGATCTATACACAACTTTGGCGTTGTGCGCAGTTTAAAATTGGAATCCGTGATACTAAGTAGCAAGAAAATAAAAAAAGAAGCTCGATTTCTCGAACTTCTTTTCTGGCGGAGAGTCAGGGATTTGAACCCTGGGTACGGGATTACCGCACACACGATTTCCAATCGTGCGCCTTCGACCACTCAGCCAACTCTCCAAGTATTTTGTTTTCGTTTACTTGACTGGTCAAGCAACGAAATTTATTATATATCATATTCCCCCTTTCGTCAAGCGATTTTTGCAAAAAAATCTAAAAAATTTTATACGCAAATAATGATGCGAAAAAACGGTATTTTTCGTCGAAAAACGAAGGAACAGAAGAAAATATAAGCTATTCACAATATCGTAACATTTATCTGTTATACTATAAGTCTCACATCCATCCATGGCAGCAATGCTGCACTGACAGAAAGGAGCCATCCGACCATGGCAAGCAATCCGAATTACAGCAACGTCACACCCGCGATTGAGGCGCTCGCGGAACGCAGCCGTCACAATAGCCGGATTGATCCCGAGGATTATACGAGATATGATGTCAAACGCGGCTTGCGCGATCTGAACGGACGCGGTGTCGTGGCGGGTTTGACTGAGATTTCGGAAATCGTGGCGACGCGCGAGGAAAACGGTCATGCCGTCCCGTGTGAGGGCGAGTTGTTTTATCGCGGGTATCGCATTGATGATCTGGTCAATCGTCCGCTGCATGAAAAACGGTTTGGCTTTGAGGAGACCGCTTACCTGCTGATGTTCGGTGAACTGCCGACGCGTGAGCAGCTTCAGGAATTTCAAACGCAGTTATCCTATTATCGCACCTTACCGAATAATTTCGTGCGGGATGTGATCCTGAAAGCGCCGAGTGATGATATGATGAACTCCCTTGCAAAATGCGTGCTGACAATGGCATCTTATGATACGAATACCGATGACATTTCCTTGCCGAATGTTGTGCGGCAGTGCATGCAAATGATTGCAACGTTCCCGCTTTTTGCAGTATATAGCTATCAGGCATATCGCTACATGGAAGGCAACAGCCTGTGCATCCATGCGCCGAATCCTGCCCTGTCGACGGCCGAAAATATTCTGGCACTCTTGCGGGCGGATTCCTCGTACTCTTATTGGGAGGCACATGTGCTTGACATCTGCCTCATGCTGCATGCAGAGCATGGCGGGGGCAACAACTCGACCTTTACCACGCATGTGGTCACCTCCTCCGGCACGGACACATATTCCTGCATGGCGGCAGCACTGGCTTCCCTCAAGGGTCCGCGGCATGGCGGTGCGAACATCAAAGTTGTGCGCATGTTCGAGGATATGAAGAAGAATATTCAGAACTGGTCAGATGAGGAAGAGATCAAGCGGTATTTGCGCGCCCTTCTGCATGGCGAAGCGTTTGACAAGGCAGGGCTTATTTATGGTATGGGACACGCCATCTACTCGGTGTCCGATCCGCGCGCGAATATCCTGCGGTCCTTTGTGGAAAAGCTTTCTCAGGAAAAGGGGCGTACGGATGAATATGCGTTGTATTCCCGTGTTGAACGGCTTGCGCCCGAGGTCATCACGCAAGAGCGCAAGATGTATAAGGGTGTCAGCGCAAATGTCGACTTCTACTCCGGTTTTGTGTATCTGATGCTCGATCTTCCGCTCGAGCTCTATACACCCATCTTTGCGATCGCGCGAGTCGCCGGTTGGAGCGCACACCGCATCGAGGAACTGATCAATATGGGAAAGATCATTCGTCCGGCATATACCTATGTCGGAAAACGTCGTGAATATCGTGCGTTGGAAGAGCGCTAATGAAAACGAGGGCATGTAATATGCCCTCGTTTTTTTGCCCTCAGGACCGATTTGTCAAACGCCCCAAGGCATATACGATCAAAGCGATCACACCGATGACGGCGAAAATACCCGCCATTCCCTGCCACAGGATCGTAATGGCTTGCTGTACTGCTTCAGACATGAGAGATGTGCCTCCTTACATAAAGAACCCTAAGATGATACCGCCTGCGACGACACTGGCGATTTGACCGGATACATTTGCACCCACCGCATGCATGAGCAGATGATTTTGATTGTTTGCCTGTACGCCCATCTTTTCTACAACACGGGCGGACATCGGGAACGCGGAGATGCCAGCGGCACCGATCATCGGGTTCACCTTTTCCTTGCAGAACAGATTGAGCACCTTGGCAAACAGCACACCGCCGATCGTATCGAAAACGAACGCGAACAGTCCCAAGCCGAGAATGAGCAGCGTTTCCGGACGGACAAACTGATCGGCCCGCATGGAAAACGAGATAGACAGGCCGAGCAGCAGCGTAATGAGGTTCGCAAGCTCATTCTGCGCGGTTTCGGACAGGCGGCTCAGAACGCCGCACTCACGAATGAGATTGCCAAACATCAGGCAGCCGACCAGCGCGACAGAAGCGGGTGCTACCAAGCCTGCGATCACAGAGACCAGAATCGGGAACAGGATACGCATGCCGCGTGATACCTTTTCCGGATGATATGGCATCTCTATCGCCCGTTCTTTTTCCGTTGTGACAAGTTTGATTGCAAACGGCTGAATAATGGGCACAAGCGCCATGTAGGAGTACGCAGCGACAGCGATCGCGCCCACATAATTGGAGCGCAGTACCTGTGACACCAAAATGGCGGTCGGGCCGTCGGCAGCGCCGATAATACCCGCGGAGGCCGCGTCGCGAATGTCAAAGCCGATCGTTGCCGCAAGCAGGATCGTCAGGAAAATACCAAACTGCGCCGCTGCACCAAAGAGAAACATTTTGGGGTTGGACAGCAGCGGACCAAAGTCGATCATCGCGCCGATGCCGATAAACAGCAGCAGCGGAAAAGCTTCCGAGATCTCGATTCCGTTTTCAAACAGCCATTGAATAATGCCGTGTGTCTGCCCCACGCCCTGTGTCATTTGATCGATCACGCCTGATGCGGGAAGATTGACTAAGATCGCACCAAATCCCATTGGAAGCAGCAGCGCAGGCTCATATTCCTTTTGAATCGCGAGCCAGATCAAAATCCCGCCGACCACATACATGACGACCTGCTGCCAAGTGATCGACAGCAGACCCTCCCATAAAAATTCCATAGAACTTCCTCCCGCAAATAGTATTCTCTTTTTTTAGGCGGAGTATGAAAAAAGACCTGTGTTTTCCGCACTTAGCATACGAAAAACACAGGTCTGGTCATTTCAGGTGAAGCCAGAATGTCCGTTGCCGGACAAACACGCTTGTTGACTTCATCACGCGAAAAATACGCGCTGACTACTCCCCTTTGTTTGCTTTTATCCTATCAGGTCACAGCATGAAAGTCAAGAAAATTATTCTGGCTGCATCGAAAAACATGCCTCTGCCGTGTGTGCGGCAGAGGCATGTTTCACTTGCAAACGCTGCCTACAATATCGCGGCATGCGGCCTTCATGTATTCGGGAAACCCAGCAGAGTATTCGATGTTGGCAATGCGGCAGCCGTTATCTCCGACGGTAGGCATTGCGGTAGCCACAAGCGTACCGTGGGCAACGCGCTCGAGCACATAATTGCAGTCGATCCCCTCTGTCATAGAGACGATGATCTTACCGCGTGTCAATGCGTTAATCGGTGCGAGAACCGTGCCAAATTCACGCTTTGGTGCCGCGATTACAACAATTTCGGACTTCATTAACACGGAAGCATCATCCCGCAGCACGTTGACACCATGCTTTTTGTATTCTGTAATATGCTCGGGGTTGGTATCGGAAATAAAGAGATTCTTTTGTGAGATGATGTCTTTTTCGAGAATCGCGTCGATCATCCGAGCCGCATAATCGTTCACGCTTAAAAAACCGACATGGATGCTATGCGCCATGATCTTTCACCCTTTCTGCTAAAATGCAAATTTCAAATTCATTTTAGTATACAGCAATATATACAGAAGTTTCAATAATTTTTCGTGCAAAAAGCCAAAAATCAGCGACACGACGAATCCGCACTGCACTTTTCTGCCGCTTTCAGGTAAATTGCACACTCCAAACGCTTACGTTCTAACTCGCAGCCCATCGCATACGGCTCATTCAGGTCGTGGTTCATCGAGTCGTTTGCCGCGGAGCAGCCGCCGGAGCAATAGAACTTTGCCCAACAATCCTTGCACTTATTGCGCGTGTAGATATTCATGCCGGCGAACTTCTTGGCGATCTCCATATCGAAGGTGCCGTCGAGTACGCTGCCCTGCCGATAATCCGGTCTGCCGACGAACTGATGGCACGGATAGATGTCGCCCTCCGGCGTGACCGCTACATACTCATAGCCCGCGCCACAGCCGCGCAGACGCTTGACCACGCACGGACCCTGTTCGAGATCAACCATGAAGTGGAAGAACGAGAACGGTTTGCCCTCCGCACAGCGCTGCTGCATAATATCCGCCAGGCGCTCATACTCTGCAAAGATCTTGGGCAAATCTGCCTCGGTCAAGTCGTAGCCGCTGCCCTCTTCACTCGTGACCGGCTCGACCGACAGACGGTCAAATCCGGCGTCCGCGATGTGTAGAACGTCCTCGGCAAAGTCCAGATTCTTCGAGGTAAACGTACCGCGTGCATAATAATCGCGTGCGGGATCACGCTCTTTCACCAGTTCGCGGAACTTGGGCACGATCACATCGTAGCTGCCCTGTCCGTTCACGGTTTTGCGCATCTCATCATTGACGGACGGTCTGCCGTCGATCGAAAGCACCACGTTGTCCATGTTTTCGTTAATGTAGCGGCGCGCTTCCTCATCGAGCAGCACACCGTTGGTCGTGATCGTAAACCGGAACTTCTTACCGTGTTCCGCCTCGATAGAGCGTGCGTAATCGACGGTTTTCTTCACCGTATCAAACGCCATCAGTGGTTCGCCACCAAAGAAATCTACCTCGATGTTACGGCGCTTGCCGGAGCGTGCAATGACGAAGTCGATCGCGCTTTTGGCGACCTCGAACGGCATGATCTTACGCCCTGTACCGAAATCGCCCGTGGAAGCGAAGCAATATTTGCAGCGCAGGTTGCAGTCGTGCGCAACATGCAGGCACAACGCCTTGACCGGGGCGCCGACCGGAATATACTTGCTGACGTCGATGTAATCGTCATCTGCAAACAACTGACCGGCATTCTTCAGCTCGAGCAGTTCATTGTATGCATCCCGAATCTCATCCGCACTGTACTGCGGCAGCTTGTCCGACAGCTCTGCCGGACAGACGCCGGGCATATCGGGGGTCAAAAATTCCGATATGGCATAGGAAACGTCGTCGAGCACATGGACCGCGCCGCTGTTGACATCCAGCAGGAAATTAAGCCCCTTCATAGAGTATCTGTGTATCATATGTATTTGATTCTCCGTCTTTTTAATTGAAACAGAAAACCGCGAGGCGCACCGATTCCACCGGCACGCCCCGCAGCTTCAAGCATCTGGTTTATCTTACTTGCTGTGCTCGCACTTCTGGTTAGCAACCGTGCAGGAGGTCTTGCAAGCGGACTGGCAAGAGGTCTGGCACTCGCCGCAGCCGCCATGTGCCGCCGTCTGCTTGAGCGTAGCGGAAGTCAAAGTCTGAATGTGTTTCATGTTGTTTTGTCTCCTTTGAAATTATTTTCTACGATGTTTGCCGCGACGACAGCTTGCACCTGCGAGCGATCCTACACAGGAGAACGCCAATGCAATACCGCCACACAGCAGTACTCGACCCAAACGGATCGGTTCGCCGACCCAAAGAAAACTTGTGAGCAACAGCAGTGCAAACAGCACCGCTCCCCCCAACAGCCCCCAAAGGAAACGGCTGCGCCCCGCGCGGCAAGCCGCGAGGAACGCGCAGAAAAATGCCCCGGCGGCAACCGATGCAAGTGCCGCATGCGGAATCCATCCCGCGTTCAGCTTTCCTGCATTGACGGCTAACGCGCCGACCATCATGAAAAGCAGCGTCAGCACCAGTGCGATCAGAACCGGCGGTACGAGAACCTGCCCCGCCGACGCTGTACTTTCTGCCTTTTTCATAAGCGCCTCCTTCAAACTCCGAACGACCTTGTTAATGCAAGTCTATTCGGAAAATCAGGAAAACAGAACCGCTTACTTTACGTCCTTGGAGGACTTTTCCGCCTTGTCAGCAAGCTCGGTCGTGCTCTCAGCCGCCGTCTGCTCCTTGCCGCGGATCGCCCAGCGATACATCTTGATCTTGGTGCGGTCGCCGCTGGTCTCAATCACAAAGGTGTCGTCCTTGATGGAAACGACGCGGCCGATGAGACCGCCGATGGTCGAGATCTCGTCACCGACTGCGATGGAGTTGCGCATTTCCTTTTCCGCCTTATCGCGCTTTTTCTGCGGACGAATCAGGAAGAAATAGAAAACGACGACCAGAAGCACGATTGGCAAAAAGTTGACGATATACGTCAGATAAGTGCTTGCCGTGGGCATTGCACCGGTCGCAGTAGCAGCCAAAGAGTTAAACACAGTTAATTACCTCCTAAAATTGCGCTTTATAGAATATCGTTACTATTATACCGGAATCACGCAGGAAACACAAGTCCTTTCTGTGATTTATTTACCCCTTTAACCGGCGCTGCATTTGTTCTGCATTGGAGGCAAAGCAGAGCGCGGTCTGTTCCGTGATGCGCCCCGCGCGATATTCTGCGAGCAGCGATGCGTCCATCGTGCGCATGCCCTCCTGCGCGCCGGTTGCGATCATGCTGTCGATCTGATGGATCTTTTCATCACGGATCATGTTACGAATCGCGGGATTGAGATGCATAATTTCAAAAACAGGAAGTTGTTCACCATTCATACCGGGAACAAGACGCTGCGTGACGACGGATTCAAGCACCATGGATAACTGGATCCGAATTTGCTGCTGCTGATCGGGCGGAAAAACATCAATGATGCGGTCGATAGAATTGACCGCGCCGATCGTGTGCAGCGTAGAGATCACAAGATGACCGGTTTCCGCCGCCGTCATCGCGGTCTTGATGGTCTCCAAATCGCGCATTTCACCCAGTAGGATGACGTTTGGCGCTTGGCGAAGCGAGGCACGCAGCGCCGCGACATAGCTTTCCGTATCCGAGCCTACTTCACGCTGGGTGATGACGCTATATTCATTGCGGTGCAGATATTCGATGGGATCTTCGATCGTAATAATATGTGCATTGCGCGTGCGGTTGATACGATCCACGATGCACGCCTGTGTCGTGGACTTACCGCTGCCCGCAGGACCGGTAATGAGTGCCAATCCTTGCGTTTTATCCGCAATTCGCATCACTTCTTCCGGAATGCCGAGTTGCTCGTAATTGGGGATGCCGAAGGCGATCGTCCGAATGACTGCAGCCAGAGAACCGCGTTGGCGATATGCACATACACGAAAACGGGATAAATCCTTGATGGATACGGAAAAATCATCGTCGCCAGTCTCGTACAAGCGATCCATATCCCGCCCCGCAAGTGCGTAAAGCGCGCTGATAAGCTCGTTGGAACGGTCAGGCATGATGCGCTCGGTGCCGATCGGCAGGATCTCACCTTCTATTTTATAAGAGACCGGCAGACCGGCAATGATAAAGGTATCGCTCGCTTGACGCTGCACGCCGGCAGCCAGTAAGTCGGTGATTTCTGACATGTTGTGCCCCTCTCCTTATGTGCCGTCCCACACGGCAATGGTGTTCTGCGCAGACCAGTCTCCCTGCGGGATCGTTCGCCACTGTTCGACGGTACTGGCCGTGCCGTTCATATGCAGCACGACTTCCAGTTGCAGCGCGCCATCGACAGGGCAGACATAGTGTGCACGTTCCCCCGCCCATGCGATAGGAATGCCGCCTACGGTTGCGGCGCGGCTCTGCTCCAATGCGGCGCGAATGCGGCTCGCTTGCGCGTCTGCGGCATAGTATGCCTGCACCGCTTCGCCGTAACGCCGTGCGAGAAGCGCGTCATTGCGTGCGGTTTGCACGCTGAGCAGCGCTAAAACAGACAAGCACAGCACGGTGAAGATTACAAATAATAACACAAGGCCATTTCCGGCATTTATAGAGCGTTTTTTTGTCATGACTTCAACTCCATATAGGAAAAATCAAGCATGTAAAGCATTTTACCTTTACTGTTATTTATGGTGATAACCGTGTCAACAACACCGTTGGAGGTATCCTTTACCGATAGTTCTGCAGTATATTCGCCCTGCTCGTCAGGCTCAGCGGACGCATTCCACTTGTTGGGGGCTGCTTGCGGCGGCACACCGCTTTGGCACTGCTCTGCAATCGTCTGGGCGATCTGAACTGCGCTTGTATAGTCTGCGGTGTCGTGCGCCGTCTCGAGTGAAGCGGCAAAGAACCGAACACACACAGCGGCACATAACGCAAAAATCAACAGACCAAGCAGCAGCTCCAACAAAAAGAGACTGGTGCCTGAACGTTCGTTTTTCATGCCGCACCTCCGCGCAGGCGCAAAACGCCCGCCATATTCTGTCCGCTGCGATCCGTCAGCATGATGTGCAGCAACGACCCGTCGCGGGAGAGCGACAATGCTTGGGTTTCGATGAGAGGTGTGCCGTCTGCGGGCGTAAACGCTTCACCGACGGCGGTATACAACTCCCGCATCCAACCGTCATAAACGTATAGAATCGTCTGATATGTTTGCCCGTCCGCGGTTTCATAAAAGTAGAGCGCATCCAGATCTTCAAATTTCCCGACGGAAATCGTGCCCTGTCCGTCATAGGCGCGCACGCGCTGCGTGAGGTACGAAAGCGCTACACGCCGTGCGTAGCTATGATCGGTCGACGTGGTCACCGCGCGATAAGACCGTACCCCAAACAAAACCGTCAGAAGCAGGCATTGTGCAAACAGCAGTCCGACGATGAGTGCAGCCAGCGTACCAACTCGATGTTTTTTTGGTGTCATGCGTTCGCCATCCTTTCGGTCACTGTGATGTCGGGCATGATATTTTCTGCGAAGATTTCATAGTGGACAATGTACTTTTCTTCGTCGACCTGCACGCCATAATATCGCCGCAGGTAGTCATAGTCCTGTGGGTAGCGCCCCTCAGTCGCATAGCATGCCACAGCGGCGCGCTGTACGGCAGTTTGCGCAATCAGAAGTCCCTGTGTGTCCGCTGTGCGCTGCGCATCTTGCATCCCGCGCAGCAGCAACACCACTGCCGCCGCGAATACCACAAGGCAGAGAAGGACAGGGGTGTTCCGGTATCGTTTGCGATTCATGCCCTGCCTCCCCTAGCCGATCGAGGACATGATGCCGAGCAGCGGCAGCATGATCGACAGTAGGATAACACCGACGACCGCAGAGGTCAAGAGCACAAGTGCCGGCTCGACCCAACCGATCAGGCGGTCGATTTCATCATTGACGCTCCGCTCGCTGCGCTTGGCAATTTCCGAGAATAAGTCCGCCTGCGAGCCGGTACGCTCCGCCAGTGCGACCGCACGACAGTTGCGCGCAGAGAGCACTCCCTCGAGTGCGCTACTGATGCGTGCGCCGTTTTGCAGCTTCGTCAGGCATTCGGACAGCAGCCGTCGGATGCGCGGATCATCGCCGCAAATATTCGCAGCATATCCGATCGCTTCTTCGGTTTCCATGCCGCTCTGCGCCGCCATCGCCAATGTGGACAGCAGACGGGCATTAGCGATTTTCGCAGACAGACTGCCCGCACCCGACAAACCACGCATTTTGCGCCAAAAAGTCGCGCGTGCACGCGGTACGCGATAGACTACGAACGCCGTAATCATGAGCACCGCAAGAACGGCGCCGATACCGACTGCCGCGCCCGAGAGCACGCGCCCTGCGCGCAGCATCACGCCGGCAAGACCACTCATTTGCATGCCGAGTTGCGCAAATACCCCTTCGAAAATGGGCAGCACCTGTGTTACCAGAATCACGACCACCGCGAACATCACACCGGTCAAAATCGCGGGATTCAGCACTGCGGAGCGAATGCTGACCTGCATGCGATCCATGCGGTCATAATATGCGGATAAGGCGCGCAGCGTCTCCTCCTGCTGTCCGGTTTTTTCTGCTAAAGTCAGCATTTGTACCATATACGGCGGAAAAGTCCCCTGTGCTTCCAGTGCACGCGGCAGATTCATCCCCTCATCCGCGGCGTGATACAGTGCCGCAATCAAAGGACCTGCTTCCCCCTGTTCACCGCTTAGTGCGTATAGTCCATCCGCAAGCATCGTACCGGAATGCCATATTTGTGCCAGTTCGAGGCAAAGTGCCGATAATTCACCGGAACGAAGTGCCTGTTGCTTCATAGAAGAACCCCCTCGACCAGATTCCAAAGTTTAGTTATTTTTATTGTAGCACGGTACTTCAAAAAATTCAAGGAAGCGGAGAAACGCAAAAAAGAGGAATCACAAAGATTCCTCTTTTTGTGTGGTAAGTAAATAGAGCCGTTGCGGTTAGTACAGGTATTTTGCCTGGTAATTCTTACCGTTTCCGATATATTTCATGATGCTGTCGCTTGATTTTCCACTGGAAGCAAATGTGGGATCCATGAGTTTCCATGTTTTCCCGTCAAAGCTGATGACGCCGTCGATCCAACCCTGTTCCGGGGAATAAACATTGATCCACGCGTGGTATACCGTGCCGGTATAGCCCACGACCAACTTGGTCGCAACGTTCTGGCTGCGCAGCATCGCGGTCATGAGCGCGGCATAATCGAAGCAAATGCCCTTTTTCCTGGCGAGAACATTGTCCAAATTGGGCAAATAGCCGCTTTGTACGGATTGCGCGAGCGCTTTGTCATAGCTGATGTTCTTGATGACATAGTCATAGATGGAACTTACTTTTGTCAGGACATCTGACTTGCCCGCGGTCAACTGTGCGGCAAGCCCGACCGCTTTCGTGCTGCCCGTGTAATTGACATACTGATTGGGACGGATAAACGGTGCAAATTCGTCCTTGAGATTGACCGAGGTGTTCAACGTTTGTGCAATGGCGTATTTGGTGCCGGAAGTATTACGCAGTACGGTGATTTTGTAGCTGCCGCTTCCGTCAGATAACGGAAAGGTTTCGTAACTCCCCGTATTGTTCAGGTTATAGGTGTATGTCGTGCCGCTCGGCCCGGTCGACTGTACCTTGATGCGGGCAGATCCGCCGCCAATCCATCCGATCATGACATAGCCGTCCTTCGTATTGGAATAATCAATGATTGCACTTTGATTCTTCACGACCGCAGTGCCCGAAGCGACCGGCGAAAGCACGGTGGAGACCGGCGGCGCTGCCGCAAGCGGCGTCATATCGAGTTCCATCTCATTTGCCAGATCGACGGTCTGTTCCTGTGTTGCCTCGGGGATCGAGGCGGTCGCATCGGTGGCGCAGCCGCTGCTCATAAGCGTCATGAGCAGCGCAGCCGCTGTGAGCGCGGCATATGACCGAGTGAACTTCATTGCGATCCCTCCCTATTTTTTTCTGTGGTTACCATTATTGTAAACCAACAGGTACGAAATGTAAATATGTAACTGTCCTAAAAAAACGTTCATTCTTTCCCTGCTTATGCAGGGATGACGGGATTCGCGATTGACTTTTATGATAAATCTGTCATAATATATATGTATTAACTTTTGTAACCACTGTGAAAGGAGGCTCCGCCAATGTCTGCTTCCCACTACACAGAGCTATTGCGCCATACACGTCGCAGCGACCCGGAGCAGCTGCACATCAATATGCTTGGTGGCTGCAGTCTCTCGTATAAAGATCGCACCATCAGCGATCAGGTGATTCGCTCCAAAAAACCGTGGCTTTTACTGGAGTACTTAATTGCTTTTCGTGATCGTGAGTTGTCTCAGACCGAATTGATCGACGCGATTTATCCGGAGGGGAAAAGCGATAATCCGGTCAATGCACTCAAAACACTGGTACATCGTATTCGCGCAATGCTTGGCGAACTTGACTTTTCGGACGGTAAAAATCTGATCCTGCAAGCGCGCGGCACCTATATGTGGAACAACACACTGCCGTTTGATTTGGACATTGATTTGTTTGATGCCCTTTATTCCTATGCGGTTTCCACGACCTCCGTACCGGATGAGCAACTGGAATGTCTGCTTGCGGCGCTTTCCCTGTATGCGGGGGATCTGCTTCCAAAATCCGCAATGGAATCCTGGGTCATCCAACTCAGTGCGTACTATCACAACCGCTACATCGACGGGGTGCGCCGCGCGTGCGAGCTGCTCCACGAGCGGTCGCGCTATGAGGAAATCGTTTCTATTTGTCAAAATGCGGTGAAGATCGACCCCTATGAGGAATCGGTTTATTACCATTTGATTCTCGCTTTGATCGATCTGGGGCGGCATCAGACCGCGCTGACCGTTTATAAGGACATGACAAACCTCTTCTTTCGTGAGTTCGGTGTCACGCCTTCCGAAAATTTGACCGCACTGTACCGTGATATCATCAAGTCGATCCACACGGTAGAGACCGACTTAAATGTGATTAAAAGCAATCTGCGCGAATCCGAGGATCGCGACGGTGCTTATCTGTGCGAATATGAGGTATTCAAAGACGTGTATCGTTTAGAGGTGCGCGCGGCAAGCCGTACTGGCGAATCTATCTTTTTGTGCTTGATGACGTTAGACAGCACAAGTGACTTGGGGGTACCGCCTAAGGTGCTCAGCACCAATATGGATCGGCTGTCGGAAAGTATTCGGCTGTCGCTGCGGCGCGGCGACGTATATGCAAAATACAGCGTATCACAATTCCTACTGATGCTGCCGACGGTAACTTATGAAAATTGCGAAGTCGTCGCATCCCGTATTATACGCCGTTTTAAAAAAGATGCTGCCGGCTGCCCGCTGCGAGCGGCGTTTTCTATCCAACCCATTGACATGACGCTATAACTGATTCATTTTTAGGAATCCCCTTGATGCATGCAGCGTCAAGGGGATTTTGTTTTATTCCGCTACGGCATACGCCTGCAATACCAACCGATGTGGATAACGTGATGTAGGCATATGTCGTATCTGGCGGATTTTTCTGTGTAAAGGTAAATGCTTTACAACTTTTAATAATTCTGCTTTCAACGTACATTTATTGCCAAAATTACATGTATATCATGTGTCTGTGACAGTCACATTGAAACACACCGGTGCGACAGGCTTGAGAAATTCCTCCTGTGCATGTGCGGAGATGTGTGCCGCCTGTAAGTAACCATAGCCGATCAGGGCAAGTTTTACCAAACAGCCAATCACGACAGCGCCTAAAACACCGATTAAAATACGGGGTGTTCGACTAGACATAGTACATAACTGTCCTATGTGTTTTCCGCTTCCAGCGCACTGTCCATGAGCATGATGAGTTCCAACGCACTGCGGAACGCTTCTTCGCTGCTGCCTTCGCTCCAGATGACAGAGCCTTGCCAGCTTGCATTCTGACGAAAAATCATGCGCACGAAAAAAGTAGCAAGCTTTCCAGTCTGCACCTCTGCCAAAGCCGGCTCGTGAGCCTGCTCTATTTTCTGCATTTTTGTGAAGCGCCGGCGCTCGGTCGATGCTTTGGGAAAAGAGATGGCATCTAATATTGTTTCAACTTGCAGCAAAAGTTGCATTAAATTTTCAAACTGTAACCCGTTTGGCGTAGAAGGATGATAGACCACCCCGGAAATATTTTTATTTTGATACGAATTAACACATATCTGGATCGTTTTCATACTTTCAGAGATGTTACTAATCGCAGTCAGCGCCATATACAATGCACCTCCGCTGTTCATTTATAGTCTAAGCATAGCATAAGGCAGTTACATATGAGTTACAAAATCGGGCAGAAAAAGTTTTTGTGTTTTTTTGTATAGGCAAATTGTGGTACAAGCAACCGAATCTGTTTAGAGGCATAGGATAAAAGAGCTTTACAAATAGGAAAGGTGGTAGATTCTATGCTTTTCACCGCAACATTAACACTGCTTACTGGGGCGGTGCTCTTTATTTTACGGACCAAAGCAAGCGGAGGTTCCTTTCCTCCCGCGCTCACCGCAGAAGAAGAGTTTGATTGCCTGCAGCGTTTGGAACAAGGAGATGAGGAAGCGCGGCGCATTTTAATTGAGCACAATTTGAGATTGGTCGCGCATATTGTAAAAAAATACTATGCCTCCCCTGCCGATCAAGACGATTTGATTTCTATCGGTACGATTGGACTGATCAAAGCGATCAACTCGTTTCGCCCGGATAAACAGGTGCGTCTCGCCACCTATGCAGCCCGTTGTATTGAAAATGCTATCCTAACCTAACGGATCGCGGGGCGAGCGGTCGAACCAAATGCGGGTGCCTAAGCGCTTATGCGAATGGTTTGTACATATATTTAAACGAGATAATGGAATTTTATTGACTTTCGTTTCGCCATACACTAGCAGCAAGAGTTACGCAGTAAAAAATACTGAAAATTTTGGGATTTATCAATATATTAAAGTAGTATGGTGAGACAAAAAAATTCAATCGGCTATGCATAAGGAATTGTAATCTCTTGGGTGAATGCTTTGTATCTCCATGGCTAAAGCAAGGGCTTTGGGATATCGTTTCATGCAACCAGAGAGAACGTGAGAAAATGTCGCAGATCATGCCGACCTGATCTGCTGAGCGTCCCCTGCCTTTTTAAAAAAGAGAGCATCCAATTTTTTGTGCAAAGTTTAACCCTTTGGATGAGTAGCGGCGCGCAGATTTTTAATTGTGTGACGTTCTATTGTGTGATAGAATTAATAATCAGATGACCCTATTTTCCGAAGAAGGTGATGCCATGCTCAAACTTGCTATCTGCGACGACAACGCGGAGCAGCTGAACAAGATCGCTGCCGCCGTTAAGCGGTATTTTGCCGCTCGACCTAAGCATGAAATTCAAATTGAGGTTTTTTCTGCTGCGTTTGCGTTTTTGGAGCATCTGGACAAGACCGGCGGGTTTGAAATCGCCCTATTGGATATCTGTATGCCCGGTATTTTGGGTACGGAAGTGGCAAAGGAGATCCGCTGCCGCCACGACAAGACAGAAATCATCTTCCTCACCACCAGTGACGAATACGCGGTGGACGCGTTTGCCCTCAAAGCTGCCCACTATCTGCTCAAGCCCTTCACGCAGGCACAGCTTGATGAAGCGATGGACCGAGCCATGATCCGCTTTTCCACAGAAGCCAAAACGCTGACCATCCGCGCAGACGACGGAACGCTTTACACAGTGGGGCTGAACGACATTCGATACATCGAAAGCTTTACCCATGAGCTGACCTTTCATTTGACGGATGGCACGCTTACCGAGTCCCGGCGAGGGCTTGCCCGTCTTTCAAAGGAACTGGAAACGCTGTCTCCGGGTCAGTTTGTCTCGCCTTATAAGGGCTATGTGCTCAATCTGGGCGCGGTGCGCTCGGTGCAGGCAGACTGTGTTACACTGCGTGGCGGCGAAACCATCCCGCTGGCAAAGCGCAGTTTTGCCGCGCTGCGGGACAAGTATATGAACTTCGCATTTCGGAAGGAAAACACATGATGGAACTGTTGCCGAACGTTCTGCGGGCAATCATCTCCACGACAGCGAATGTCCTTTTGATGATGAGCCTGTTGCAGCCGAAATACTCCAAACGCGTCACGCGTCTGGCCATGCTAGGTGTGCTCGCTGCCGACTTGGGAACGGCGATTTACTGTTATCTGGAGGGAAACCTCACGATGCTCGCCCGCATCGACACGGTGCTGTTTCTGGTTCTGTGCTTCGCGGTACGTCCGTTGTTCAAGGACACCTTTATGCAGTGGCTGTTCTCCTATCTCACTTTGCAGAATATCAGCGACATGGTAATTATCCTCAGCTTTGCAGGCTCAAGACACTTGCCATACTCGGCTTACGCAAACTCCGTCCTGCGTATAATCCTATTCGGCGGTTTTCTGTTTATTCTGTTGCGCTATGTGCGTCCACTCTACCGTCAGGCGGTGGAGCACTGGCCTGCGTACTTTGCCGTGGCACTGGGGCTGTATCTCACGTTCAGCTATTACACCCTCACCGCCGATGATATTGTCGTCATGCTCACCGAGCAGGCGGTGCCGCTCCTGCTCGTGATCTTCATCGGTCTTGCGGCCTACGGCTCCATCCTGTTCTCACTGAAAAACATCTCCGCGGAGTACGCTCTGCGGGAGGAGAAGCTCCGCGCTGATGCCCGACAGGCGGTACTGGAATCGGAGCTTGCCGCCGTGGAGGCCTCCCTCTCCGCCGCCAAACGCAGCCGCCACGACCTGCACCACCACAACGCCGTAGTGCTGGAATATCTGAAAAGCAGTGACACGGAGCACGCCATTCGGTATCTGGAAACCATGGACGCGGAGCTTGCCGCCACCTCGTTCAAGCAATTTTGCAAAAATTCCACCGCCAACGCCGTGCTGCGGGTCTATGACCGCAAGGCACAGACCGCGGAAATTCCCTTTGCCGTGCAGGCAGACATTCCAAGTGAGATGCCCTTAGAGGGACCGGAAATCGGCGCGCTGCTGAGTAACATTTTGGAAAACGCAGTGGAAGCCTGTATGAAGCTAAAACCCATTCATGGTCACATTTCTCTCACAGCACAAACCGGGGAAACCGGTTGGCGGTTAGAGGTACGAAACAGAATGGACGGCACGGTGAAATTTGAAAACGGCCTTCCACACACCACCAAAGTCACAGGCGGTACTGGCACAAAAAGCATCGCGAAAATTGTGGAAAGCCACGGTGGACTGTTCCGCTTTCAGCAGGAGGGCAACTTCTTTATCACACAAATTATCCTGCCCATCTCAAATTGACCCCCGCGATAACACCTCTTGATGCGTTTGTCAAGGGGTGTTTTTTTGCGTTTTATGTCGTCTTGTGGCAGAATAACGTCGTCTTGTGGCAGAATTTACACTGACGGTCAAAAATGTGCTATGCTCGCCTCATCATTCAAAGACCGAAGGAGGACGTCAAATGGAACGGGAAAACGACCATACCTGCGAGGTGGAAAAACGGGTGACTGCTATCCCCATAAAGGCAAGGGATCGCTGTGGATTTTATCAGAGGCGGGAATCCGCCCTCTTACCCACCCGTGAATGCAGGAACTGCGTCTTTGCCAAGTTTGAAGCGCAGGCAGATCACCTGAATCCGGACGGATTTTGTAAATTTAAGAAATAACAAGACCGCCATGTACAAAAGCAATGCTCTTACACCGTGTATGTGGCGATCCCCGCTGTCCGCGGTGGCTGCGACCGCTTTTGTAAATTCGAAAATCAGGAGAAAAAAGATGAAGAAAAAACTTTTAAGTCTTTTGCTGTGCTTATGTATGGTACTTACCTTACTGCCCACGACGACGCTGGCGGTAAACACCGTGCCGGTGAGCGATGAAGCGGGGCTGCGCTCCGCCATTGCAAACGCGGTGGCCGGCGACACCATTGCCATTGATGCAGACTTTTCGATCAGAACCAGCGTTGTCATCAGCAAACAGATCACGCTGGATTTAGGGAGCCATACCCTGACCTACGACCCGTCAGCCGCCAGCATTTGCCTGCGCTTTACGGCAGGCGGCACGATTACTGGCAGTGGTGCGCTCACCGGCGGTGTTCCGGGCAGTATGCTGGTGCATAACGCCGGCGGAACGCTGACAATTTTGGGAGGCACGCTGAGCGCCACCGGCGCACAGAGCCGCGCCGTTCAAAATGACGGCACGCTGCAGATTGCCGGCGGAACGGTGGAATCCGCTGCCGGCTACGCCGTTTTGAACAACGGCACGATGACCGTGACCGACGGCGCAGTGACAACCAACACCGGCGTGGGTGTGCTCAACTATGCCGCCGCCGCAAGGCTGACTCTGTCCGGCGGCACGGTCTCCACCACCTCGACAGCGGAGGCGAATACCTTTGCCGCCTATAATAACGCCGTCGGCGCGGAGATCACCGTGGAGGGCGGCAGCACCGTCACCGCGGGCAGCGGCTTTGCGCTCGGCAACCTGAATGGCGGCAAAATCACCGTGAACGGCGGCGAAATGTCCGCCGTCAGCGGGAACACCATCCTGAACGACGGGGACTCCACCACAGCCGTGCACGGCGGAACCGTGTCCACAACCTCCGGCAGCGCGCTCATGAATTACGGCAATCTGCTCGTGGACGGCGGCGAAATCCAGTCCAACACAAGTCTGGCTCTGTGCAACCTTGCCAAGGGCGGCACATCCGTCACCCTCTCCGGCGGCTCCCTCATTTCAAGCGCGTACACCGCGGTCAACAATCAGGGCAGCGGCGATATCCTCCTGTCAGGCAGTACCGTGGCTGTCGGCGGAACCTCCCCGGCAGTGGTGAACTTCTCCACCGGCACGGTGACCGTAGAGCGCGGGGCAATCACCGCAGTCGGCTCCATCCCCACCTTTTATAATGTATCCAACGGCGTATTCTCCCTCTCCGGCGGCACCTACTACGGCGTCTATAACGCCGATACCCGCGGCAAGACCGTCATTGACGGCGGTTCTATCTATACGTTCACCGGCACAGCGCCGGTGAACAGCGCGGGGGACGTGCTTCAGAAATACGCCATCCAGCTCGCTGGCGTGGGCGCAGACACCGCCGTTTCGGGCAGCGACCTGACCTTTACGCCCGCTGTCAGCTATGGCTTTACCGACGTGCGCACGGACGCAAACAGTTATCTGTATCTGTGGCTCCCCACGGGGATTACCTCCGCAACCTATAAAACGGACAAGGTGGACATCGCCGGTTCCGTCACCGGCGGTTCGGAGAGCACGCTGCCCAACGCAAACTTTACCGTTTCCGTATATCTGGACGGCAAGCTCTGGACGGACTGCCCCGCCGCTTTCCGCCCCATACTTCGGCCGGCAAGCGGCGGATTGAGCACATACCCCGGCCCCAGCGATACCGGCGTATTTTCCTACGCCGGTATGGACGGAACCACCACCTATCAAATTTGGGGTAAAGCCGCCCTCGGGCAGGCCGCTTTTGAAGGGGTCGCCATCGGCAACGGCGCCACTTCGGCACGCGTAGATTATTACACCCTGACCACGGTCAAAGGCAGCGGCGTGTCCTTTGTGTATCCCCTCGGCACTTTGTGGGCCATGAAGGGCGCGAAAATCTCCATCTCCTGTACCCCGGAAGACGGACTGACCTTTGAAAAGTGGACGGACGCTGACGGAAACACGGTGAGCGATAAGAACGATTTTGAAACCACCATGACCGACGGTCCCAGAACCTACACCGCCACCGCCAAAATCCAGCCATATACCGCCACGGTGACGGTAAACAAGGACGACAAGACTTGGACAGATTACGAGAAATCCATCGTGCTGTCTCCGTCGAGTACGGATGTCAATGCGGAAGGCGCAAAGTCCGTTTCCGCCGTCAACGGTGTATGCACCTTTCCTGATCTGACGCAGACCTATTACATCTGGGTAGACGGCAAATACACCAGCCAGACCGTCACCTCCGGCAGCAACACCGCCGCTGTGGACTATTACACTGTGACGCTGAGAAAGGGCGACAATATTGAATCCTTTACAATCGGCGGTACAACGTACACAGGAACCGGTCCAATTACATGTAACTATCGTAAGGGCGAGTCTGTGACCTTTAGCGCTACCCCCAAAACGGACTGTGTGTTCAGCCGCTGGAATGACCAGGCCGGTGCGATATACAGCACCAACGCAGAAGCGACCACTTCCAACGTTACCGCCCCCATTAACCTGACTGCCGTGGGTGCAAGTACCAAATATACCGCGACGGTCACCGTGCAAAAGGACGGTGTTCTGTGGACGGATACCCCCCGAAGCCTTGTCCTTTCCACCTCACCAAGCACGAATAGCAACACAACGGGTACCGTCTCGGAGGGAAAGTATACCTTCGCTGACTTGGATGGAACAAAAACCTATTACGTCTGGGATGCCGTAACGGACACATATACCGGAATGTCCGTCAGCGCCGGGGATAGCACCGCCAACGTGACGCTAGACTACTATACCGTGACCGTGACGAAGGGTGAGAGCATTACCTCGATCAGCGGGGACGGCGTCTACCGCAAGGGCAGCAGCGTCACCCTGACGGCCACCCCTCAGCAGTACTACGCCGCAAAATGGAGTGATAACAGCACCGGCACGGTGAAACGCATTGCAAACCTTGCGGCACAGACCGCGTACACCGTGACCGGCACGCTGGACACCTATACCGGCACGGTCACCGTCAAAAAAGACGGCGGCACATGGACGGATTTTAGCGGTACCGTGACTCTCTCTACCGACAAGGACAATGCGGAGACTGGAAAAGTCGCAGGCACGTCGGACAAGGGTGTCATCACCTTTGCAGACCTTGACCCGCGCACGACCTATTATGTCTGGGTGGACGGTACCTTTGTCGGGCAGACTATGCTGGACAAAGCCGCCACGGTGTCGTATTGCACGGTATCGGTGACGGAGAGCGGAGTTGCCGATATTGCCGACCAAGTCGTTCTGGCGGCCGGGAGTGCAACCTTCACGGCTGCGCCCATCGGCGGCTTTGACTTTATGGGCTGGTTCGACAGTGACGGCAAGCTGCTGTCCACAAGCCTTACCTATACCGTTACCGGTGTGAACAAGGCAACCACCCTCACCGCCAAAGCGTCCGACAAATTTGACGCGGTGATTACCATAAAGGGTGCGATTGACCGAATTATCACGCTGAAAAGCGGCAGCGACAACGCAGTATCCGTCTTTACCGATCTTGACCGCACAAAAACTTACAAGGTGTTCGACAACGGCACGGATACCAGATTTACTGTCAGCAAAAACGCACCCGAAGTGACGCTGCAATACTATACCGTAATCCTTAAGACGGATACGAATACAGGCATTGACAACGTCACCGGCAACGGAACCTATCTCGCCGGCAACAGCGTAACCATTGACGCAAATGTTAAAGCCGGGAATGTCTTTGGAAGCTGGACAGAGGATGGTGGAACGGTGCTCAGCACCCAGAAGATCTATACCATTCCCGCCATCAGCAGGGACTATAGTCTTACCGCAAAAACCGCGCTGAGCTTCAGCGGAACGGTGAACATTACCAGCGGAAACATTGTGATTGAAGATGACCCTAACAATGTGGGCAAAATCAGAATCACGGTTGGCGGCGTAACAATGACCAATGGTGATAATCTCGACCCCAACACCAACATCAGCATCACCGGCGGGACGGCAGATGCACCGGCAAGCAACAATATTACCGTCACCACGCAGTACAATGTGATGATGACACTGGATCATGTGAATATCAGTGCGGGCACCGCCCTGTGGATGACAGGTTCGGGGACGCTGACCGTTGACTTGGCGGGTGAGAATCATTTGACAAGCAACGAAGGCTGGCGTTCAGGTATACATATGGGTAAAGATAATGCTTGGCCGTACACTTACTATGGCCAGCTTGTTCTTCAAAGCAGCAGCGGCGATGGCTCACTTACTGCAACGGGTGGTCAGTATGCTGCAGGTATCGGCTGCTATTTGGATGCTGGCGCCACGATTACAATCAACAGCGGAACTGTTCATGGAATCGGAGGAACCGGTGGCGGCGCCGGGATTGGTTGCGGTGGTCAGCAGAATCGTATCAACATCACAATCAACGGCGGTACCGTAACGGGTACTTCACGCGCAGCAGAATATCCCGGAATCGGTGGCGACGCCAATGTTACGATCAACGGCGGCGTAGTGACCGGCGCCTCGACCAACGGCTATGGCATCGGCGCGAGTGACAAAATAAACGCCACCGTCACCATTAATGGCGGCAACATCATCGGTACGGTCAGCACCACAAGCAAAACAAGCGGCACGGTGACCGCTCCCAAAAACGCCAAGGGTGAATTTGTTTACCAAACCACCTTCTCCACAGGAGCCAGCGCAATTACCGACGTGAGCAAAACCCTCACCATCCGTGACAAAAACGGTACGGTCTACGGCATGAACGACGTGAAAACCGACGCTGCCGGCAAGGTCTACGCCTATCTCCCTGCGGACACCGCGGGAGCGGTTTATGACGGCAAGGATTACGGCGCGTTTGTAAAAAATGACGGTTCAGGTGTGTTCACAGAGACGAAGTACCATGTGGACGTGCCCGCTTCCGCCACCCTTGAGGGGGTCACCGCATCGGGTACGCTGCGGCAGGTCATTCCCGAATTTGTAAATGGCACCACGGTAGAGGCCATTGTCAACCTCTCGGGCACGGCCATCAAGCAGGGCACCTATACCGTGGGGCTGACAGGTACCAAGTCAGGGGCGATTACGAATCCTGGCGGTGCGCTGACAAAGCACGTCGAGGTCGGGGAAAAGCCCACAAACAGCTTTGGCTACTTTTCCTTCACCATGCCGGCAACGGCGGTAGACGACCTGACAGTCAACCTCTCCTTCGCGGAGGACGACAAGTACACCGTCACCTATTCCGCACCAGAGGCCATCGGCGGCAGTATCCCTGCGGGCGGCAACTATTACAAGAATCAGAAGTACACCGTGGACAGCACCACCCAGCCCACCCGTACCGGATATACCTTTGTCGGGTGGTCAATGAATGGAACAGACATTATCAGCGGCGAGCAGACCATGGGCCCATCCAATGTCACCCTCGCCGCCAAGTGGACGCCGGGCACCTACCAGGTGACGTTCCACGCCAACAATGGCACAGGCAGCATGGATAGCCAAACATTTGCCTACGGTACAGCGCAGCCACTGACTGCCAACGCCTTTAACCGCGAAGGCTATAGCTTTTTGGGCTGGGCGACAAGTGCCGATGGCGAAAAAATCTACAACAACAAGAACACCATTACCGTTACGAAGGACACCGACCTTTATGCCCTTTGGAGCAAAGAAAGCCACATGGTGAGCTTTGACGGCAACGGCGCTAATTCGGATAGCACCATGACACCGCAGCCCGTGCCAAACAACACGCTCACCGCTTTGACTGCAAATAGCTTTATCCGCACAGGCTACGTCTTTGGCGGCTGGAATACCCAAGCGGACGGCAATGGCACTGCCTATGCCAACGGTGCAAGCCTCACTACCGACAAGGATGTGACCCTCTACGCCCAGTGGACGGCAAACATCTGTAAGGTGCAATTTATCGCCAATGGCGCAAGCTCCGGCAGTACGAAAGAACAGACCTTCGCCTATAACACGCCGCAGAACCTCACGATAAACGGCTTCGTGCGCACAGGCTATACCTTCGCCGGCTGGAATACCCAAGTGGGCGGCAATGGCACTGCCTATGCCAACGAGGCAAGCCTCACCACTGATAAGGATGTGACCCTCTACGCCCAGTGGACGGCAAATACCTACAAGGTACAATTTGATGCCAACAACGGCACAGGCACTATGCCCGACCAGCGCTTGACCTACGACGCAACCACAACACCTCTGGCCAAAAATAAGTATCTGCGCAATGGCTATGTCCTCACAGGCTGGAACACCCAAGCAAACGGCACAGGAACCGCCTATGCCGACGAAAGCCCGGTGCGGAATCTCACGGCGGATAAGGATGGCAGCGTAACGCTCTATGCCCAGTGGGGGGCCGCCAGCTTCACCGTGAATTTCGACAAAAACGGCGGCGTTGGCAGCATGGGCAATCAATCTTTCCAGACTGGTGATACGGCTGCACTGAAAAGCAGCGCCTTCTCCAAAACCGGCTACACCTTTACCGGCTGGAACACGCAGCAGGACGGCAACGGAACGAACTATGCCGCCGGTACGGCGGTTAACAAACTGGCTTTGGGAGACAGTGACAGCATCACCCTCTACGCCCAGTGGGCAGCAAACACCTACAAGGTGCAGTTTAATGCCAACGGGGCGATCGGAAGCATGGGTGATCAGGGCTTTGCCTACGATGAAGCCCCAAAAGAGCTGACGGCAAATACCTTTGCTAAGACCGGCTATACCTTCTTGGGCTGGGCGGAAAGCCCGGTCAGCACCAGCGCCGAATATGCCGACGAGCAGCCGGTTCAAAATCTCACCCCAATGAATGGCGGTGTAATCACACTCTATGCGGTTTGGAAGGCCAACACTGTTTCGGTGGTCTTTGACGGCAACGGTGCCGACAATAACACCATGCCCAACCAGTCCTTTGACTATAACACCGCGCAGGAGTTGAGCCAAAACACATACACGAGGCAGGGCTACAACTTCGCGGGCTGGAATACCCAGTCAAACGGCAGAGGGGTGAGCTATGCCGATCAGCAGCAGATTACAAACCCGGTCCCTGATATTTCCGGCAGCCTTACCCTCTATGCCCAGTGGCAGGAGCAGTCCCGGTACGGACTTTCCGGTCTGGTCAAGACCGACGGAGATCCCGCCGGCGTGATTTCCGGCGCCACCATTACCCTCAAACAGGGTGACAAGGTTCTGGCCGTCACAAAAAGCGACGCAAACGGTAATTACAGCTTCACCAATCTCCTGCCCGGCAGCTACAACGTGGTGTGCACCTATGACGGCAAAACGGTTACCAAGGCGGCTGCCGTGGTCAATAAACCTGTCGCGGTGCCCTTTACCGTCAGCAGCACCGCGAAAAACAGCCTGCTGGAGCTTGAAAAAGAGACCGGCGTGTCTGTTCCCGCTCTGGTTGTGGATGGCTTGAGCGACGTGGCTGACGCACAAGTTGGAGGGCAGATCACTACCGTCAAGCTGACTGTGACCGCAAAAGCCCGTGATGAGCAGAACAGTGAACAGTCCGCAATTCAGCAGTTGACCAAAGAGCAGACCATCGGGATGTATCTGGACGCGAAACTGACCTGCAACGGAGCCAGCATCGGCGACAGCAACAATGCTGTGCTCAAAATTCTGATTCCCTATGATTTCAGCGCGAAAACCGCTCTAAAGGTACTGCGTTACCATGATACTGCGGCCACGGAATTGACGGAGCTGAAAAGTCTGCCGGAATCCGCTCCCACAGACGGAACCTGGTATCCCGATGTAACCGGCGGGCAGATCATCGTCTACGCCTCCAAATTCTCCACCTACGCCGTCAGCTATACCCCTGTCAGCAACACCAACGGCGGCTCCGGCAGTACCGGCAGTACCGGCGGCAGCGCAGCTTCCCCTATTGTGATTGGCAGCGTTGAGCACGGCAAGCTCACCGCCAATAAGACCACCGCCACCGCAGGCGCAGAGGTCATCATTACCGCAAAGCCAGACAGCGGCTATGGACTCCATCACCTAATTGTCACGGACGCTGACGGCAAGGCGATTGTCTATAACGACAAGGGAGATGGCACCTATACCTTTGCCATGCCCAAGAGCAAGACCACCGTTTCGGCAAAGTTCGTCAAGCAGTCTGAAAACCCATTCACCGACATTACGGATGGCGTATATTACTATGACGCGGTGCTGTGGGCAGTGGAGAAAGGCATTACCTCCGGCGCCAGCGCGACTACTTTTAATGCGGACGGAATCTGCACCCGCGCACAGACCGTCACCTTCCTGTGGAGAGCCATGGGCAGCCCGGAGCCGACGAGCAAAACCTGCCCGTTCACGGATGTGAAAACGGACTCTTATTCCTACAAGGCCGTCCTATGGGCGACGGAAAAAGGCATTACCAAGGGCACATCCAAAACCGCCTTTAGTCCTGATATGACGGTCACGCGCAGCCAAACCGTAACCTTCCTGTGGCGCACGGCGGGGAATCCGGTAGTGGGCACGGTCAATCCCTTCACAGATGTAGCAAGCAGAGCATACTATTATGACGCGGTGCTGTGGGCGGTCAAGGAGAATATCACCTCCGGCACCGGCTCGACCACGTTCAGCCCCATGGATGGCTGTTCTCGCGCACAAATTGTCACATTTTTGTATCGCTGTCTCAACAAGTAAACCAGTATTCGGAGTGGCTGCCCAATTCTATTCCATAAAACCGGGCAACTTTCTTATAAGAACACACAAAAGGCGGTCGTCCAGAAATGGACGGTCGCCTTTTGCGTTAGCACAAGAATTTTGACGAGCTGCTTTTCTATGTGCTCTGCCAGAACACTTTGTAAGGACTTTGTGCGCAGAGCAGATCAATGGAATACGTTGGTATGATGGCTGAGCCGTGCCTGAATCCATCATCATCAAAATAGCCGCCGGAGATGATTTTGAATGCTGCAGAGTCGCTCACGTCGATATTAGTCCAAATCTCTTTTGTTCTGATAAATGCTGCGAAAGAGACAGATCTTTTTCTCTTTTGTTAGTGGTTGCTTTTTAATGTATGTAAGGATTGCTTCCGCATGCAGTTCGGCGACACGCCGCGCCAACTCTGCGGAGTTTTCAGGATTTGTCGGACCATGCACAATGAGTTTCACGCCGTATCACCTCACCATCTAAAGTATGTCTGGTCTGTGAGAACTATGTTTTGACGTTACGCAATATTGCTGCGAAGTTTCTTGCATTCCTCACTGCTAATTGTCAGCATGTAGTGGCTCATGGTAACGTTATTGTGCCAATGTCATGCAGTAGCAGAAAATCTGTAAAAGCACCCGAACCAAGATGCTGATTCACAATATTGACTATTTTCGCGTTGACAAATGGGTCATATCATGGTATTATATACAAAACAAAGGACGCAAATGGCGCAAATGACACGAAGCAGTGCATACTGGGTGCGGTCGTCAGACGAGAGCAAAGTCAGCCTCAGAAGAACGTGTGTTTTCTGCGGGCTTTTTTATTTTAAAAGCGTATATCCGGCAGATTCATGCGTGGCAATACCCCAAAATGGAGGTCTGTTTATGAAAAGCGTACCGCGCGAAATAACCGTCCTCGTGGCGGACGATGATTGTGCCTCGCGCATATGGCTGCGGCAGTACTTCGCGACGCAGCCCGATTACCGAATCGTTGGCGAAGCAGCAGATGGCATAGACGCAGTAGAACGCTGCCGTGTTGAGCAACCTGATCTTGCACTGCTCGACATCGAGATGCCGTTGCTTGACGGCATCTCTGCCGCAGATCTCATCCGCCGCGAGCATTTGGCGCACTGCGTCATCATGCTGACCTCCTTCGATGATGGTCACTATGTTGATGCAGCAATCGATGCGGGTGCCGTAGGTTATCTGCTTAAGCCGTTTGCAGGCGACAAAGTGCTGCCCACGATCGAGCTTTGTCTGCATCACAGCAAGGAAACTCATCTGCTGCGCAAAAATATTGCGCGCATGGACCGGCGTCTCGGACAGCGCGAGTTGACCGATCGCGTCAAGCTGCTGCTCATGGAAAATCGCAATCTATCCGAGCAGGAAGCTTATGATTATATTCGCGAGCTCAGCCGCCGCAAAGGGCTTTCCATGGAGCAGGTCGCTGCCTATTTATTGGCGCAGGCGGAGAAACAACATGGATAGCATCACGCGGATGCTGTGCCGCAAGTACACAGCCCTCACCGAAGAGGAAATCGCTTGCATTGAGACACACGAAAGCCGTCTCCCCGCCCTCGCCAACGCCGAGCAGGCGGATGTATTTATCGACTGCGCATCTGCCACCGGTCGCACCGCGATTGTGGTTGGTGAAGCAAAGCCGCAGACTGTGCCCTCCTCCTATTCGGCCGCTATTCTGGGCATGATCATTCAGTGGAAAAACGAGCCTGCCGTCGATCGTTCCTTTCGCTTGGGCGTCGCGACGACCGGTGTCAAAGCCGTCTCCATGCCCGAAGGGCAGCAGATCGTGCAGAGCGTCGAGCCGATCTTTTTTCAAGGCAAGGTCATCGCCGTACTGATTTATGAAAAGCAAGCGCTCTCGGTGCAGGCGGTGCTCGAAACGGAAACCGCAGAGTGGTACGGCGCAGATGAGCGTACGTTGCTTGAAAGTCTGAGTGATGGCATTGTATTATTTGATGAGCAGAACCGCGTGTGTGGCTACAACACCGCCGCGTGCCGCATCTATCACACCATGGGCTATGTCAGCGATATTCTGGGCATGGATCTTTCCAACATTCGTCTGGACGCCGAAGCGGATTTGCCGCGAGAGTTTCGCGAGGTCACTGTATGTAACTGCGTGCTGCAATATCGGTATGTGCCGCACAGTACAGGCTGCGCACGCACCGCACTCATCCTACGCGACGTCACCACCCTGCGTCAAACCCAACAGGAGCTGCAAATGCAGCTGCTTGCGACGCGGGAGCTGCGCCATCGCATGAAAAACAACCTGCAAATGCTGTCGACGCTGCTGCAAATGCGCAGCGGCCAGTTGGAAGATACCGTGTCCGCGCAGTTTGCACTGCTCGATGCTTCCAACCGGCTGCTCGCGCTCACCGTCACACTCGACGGCATGGTGCAGACGACGGACGGCACCGTTGCGCTGCGGCAGGTGCTCGAGCGTGTGCGCACCTTTACACAGCGCACGCTGCTTGGCACATTGCAGGAAATCACGATTTGTGTCCAGGGTGACGATCCGGCGGTCTCTCCGGACTGCGCGACCTCAGTCGCACTTGTCGTGGGCGAGTTGCTGCAAAACGCGCTCAAGCACGCCTTCCCCGCCGGATTGCCCGGCACTGTCACCGTTTCCATTGTATGTAAGTGTCTGCTGTGCACGGTATGCGTCACAGACAACGGCACGGGCTTCTCCCCCACCGACATGCCGGAAAGCAGCTTGGGGTTGGGGCTTGTGCGCACGATCGTGACCGAAAAACTGACCGGTACATTAGAGGTCGAAAGCGGCGTGCACGGCACGCGCGCAACCTTTGATTTTCCAATATAATAAGTAAATTGCAGCGTGCCGACCTGAGGTAAGGCGGTGCAGACATGCAAAAAAAAGAAGCGTAGAAGCTCAAAGACAGTAAGTATTTTTGCTGCCTTTGGGCTTTTTGTGTTTTTTGCAGAGAAAGGAGAAGTGCCATGGAATATGCACAGTTGGTCGAGGAAATTGAAAAGCGTGTGCGCGAGCATCTTTCACGCATGCCGAAGTCGGGAGAAATTCCGGATCGTGTGGTCTCTACCCTCAAGGTGCAGCGTTTGTTCGAGCAGGGCTGCCACACGATTCGTATCGCCGCAAACAGCATCATTACCCCCGATGCAAAGGATTATATCCGCACGAACCGCATTACCATCGAGCGAAATTGATAACGGAAAGGTGTATTGGCATGAAACTGAAAACAACCCTTAATGGACGCAGCTTTGCTTTTCGGGACATCAAAGATGTGCTTGCAAAGGCAAACGAACCAAAATCCGCGGACCGCTTTCAGGGCATCGCAGCAGAGACTATGACTGAGCGCGTCGCTGCTAAGATCGTACTGTCCGAGCTGACCGTGGGAGATCTGGTGGAGAATCCGACGATTCCCTATGAAAAGGATGAGGTCACACGCGTCAATATTGACGGCCTCAACCGCACTGCATACGAAGCCGTCAAGCATAAGACGATCGGAGAACTGCGCGAATGGATCCTTGACCACAAGACCACGTCGGATGACCTGCGTCGCAGTCACACGGCGTTCACGGGCGAGGTCGCAGCGGGAGTTGCAAAGCTGATGAGCGCGATGGATCTGGTCTATGCCGCACGCAAGATCCATACGGTCACCACCTGTAACACCACGATTGGTCTGCCCGGCACCCTATCCTATCGCTGCCAAACCAACAGCTCAACCGATGATCCGGAGACGATCGTACTCGGTCTGATGGAGGGCGTTTCCTACGGCAGCGGTGATGCATGCCTGGGTATCAATCCCGTTGAGGACAACATTGACAGCACACGGCGCATCGCGGATGCGGTCTATCGTTTCATGTCGCTCAACGACATTCCCACACAAATCACTGTGCTGTCACATATCACCACGCAAATGCAGGCGATGCAGGCGGGCGCGCCGCTGTCCATGCTCTTCCAGTCGATTGCGGGCACACAGGCGGCGAACGACAACTTTGGCGTCGGTCGGCAGTTGCTCACCGAGGCATATGACCTCGCACGGCAGCGTGCACTCAGCACCGGTCCCAACCTGCTGTATTTTGAAACCGGTCAAGGCTCTGAGGTCTCGATCGGTGCAGACTGTGGCGTGGATGAAATGACGCTCGAAGCGCGCACTTATGGCTTTGCGCGCTATTTCCGTCCGTTTATGGTCAATAATGTGTCCGGCTTTATCGGTCCGGAGACGCTCTATGACGGCAAGGAAATGATTCGCGCCAATCTGGAGGATCATTTTATGGGCAAGCTGCTCGGTCTGCCGATGGGCATGGCGCCGTGCTACACGAACCATACCTCGATCACGCAGGACGATCAGGAAATGGCGACTATGCTGCTCAACGCGGCGGGCGCGAACTATTACATGGGCGTGCCCGTCGGTGACGACGTTATGCTGTCCTATCAGGACACCAGTTTCCATGACGACGCTGCACTACGTGAGTTGTCCGGCAGAACGCCCGCGCCGGAGTTCCATCGTTGGATGATGCGCAAGGGTCTGATGGATGAACGGGGCGTGCTGACCGAACTTGCCGGCGACGGCTCTATTTTCCTGAAATAAAGGAGGTTTTGAGTGATGAACGAAGATAAATTGCAGGCAATCATTGAAAAGGTCGTCGCACAGTTGACCGCAAACGAAAGCGCTCTCTCCCCTGTCGTTGAGACGGAAAGCGTGCCCGATCTGTCCGCCGTCGATTACCGCAAGATTAACGATACGCCCAATCCCGCAAACGCGGAGGAATTTCTGCGTATCCGTCAAAAGACTGCGGCACGTCTGGGCGTGTGGCGTGCCGGTCCGCGCTATCGCACGAGCACCTATCTGCGTTTTCGCGCGGATCACGCGGCGGCGATGGATGCGGTCTTTACCGATGTGCCCGAAGAACTGCTGCATGAAATGGGTTTGTTTTCCGTGTCGACAAAGTGCGATTCCAAAAACACATATCTGACACGTCCCGATCTCGGACGGCAGTTTTCCGACGAAACCATTGCGCTGCTGCGGCAGAAGTGCGCAGCGCATCCTGATGTGCAGTTGATCGTGTCCGACGGTCTGTCGAGCACCTCGATCGATGCAAACCTGCGTGATGTTCTGCCTGCGATCAAGCAGGGGTTGGAACTTGAGCATATTTCGTGCGGTACGCCGTTTTTCATCAAATACGGTCGTGTCGGCGCGATGGATGCGGTCACAGAGGCTTTGGGCGCGAAGGTCACCGTTATTCTGATCGGCGAGCGTCCCGGTCTGGCCTCGGGCGAATCCATGAGCGCCTATATCACCTACGGTGGTTATGTCGGTATCCCGGAAGCAAACCGTACGGTGGTTTCCAATATCCATCGCGGCGGCACCTCCGCGGGCGAAGCAGGCGCATTCATTGCAGAGCTTTGCGGCAGAATGCTGCGCCAAAAGGCGTCTGGACTCAATCTTAAGGACTAAAAGTCCGCAGCGCATCCCCCCGGCTCCAATAGGTTTTATACCGCACAAAAATGCCCCAGAACAGACAATTTTCATCTGTTCTGGGGCTATTTTTATTTTATTGAACAGGTTGTCCGGTATGTATATTGAGTCCGCCAGACACTTCCAAATTGATTCCGTTGCAGGAGGTTGATTCATCACTGCTCAGGAAATACATTGCCTTAGCCACCTCATCCGGTGTGCAAATTCTGCCAAGCGGATTCGCCTTCTGAAACAGCTCCACCACTTCGGGCGGATTTGCAAGAAACATCGGCGTTGCGCATGCAGCCGGACAAACGTTGTTTACACGAATGTTGTATTTACCGTAATCGAGCGCCATCGCGCGCACCAGATTGACGACCGCGCCCTTTGCCGCATTATATGCCGCCATGTTATAGTCTCCGCACATGCCCGAAACCGAAGCGGTATTTACAATCGTGCCACCGCCGTTTTCAATCATATACGGCACAAAATACTTGCTCGTCAAATAGATTGCCTTGACGTCAACGTCGAATACGCGGTTCCAATCCTCCTCCTTAGTCTCGTGCAACTCACCGCCAACCCAGATACCTGCATTATTGAGGATACTGTCGATGCCGCCCACGTTTTTCATCACAAAGGCATGCAGGTTTTTGACATCTTCATCCTTTGCAACATTGCAGGCATAGAAAAAGAACTTGTCTTTATAGCCCTGCTGCTCCATCTGTTCCAACAGCGATTTGCCGCGCTCCTGCGCCAAATCAGCACCTACCACAGTCCAGCCGCGCGCCAGAAAAAGCTTCACCGCGCTGAGACCCATACCTGAAGTAGCACCTGAAATTAATACACGTTTCATTGATTGTTGCCTCCATATGTGTTGTGATGTGTATTTGCATTTCCGCATTTCGCGCAAACGTCTTGATGATGTCGTTATTTAATCGCCATGTGACGATCCTTGCGGTCGACGGTAAAGTAGACTGCTGCGATCATCAGAATGCCGAATACAATGTCCTGATAGTACGAGGTGCAGCCAACCATGTTGAGTCCGTTTAGGAGCATGGTATAGATCAGGCAGCCGATTAGGGTCTGCACCAGACCGCCCTTGCCGCCTGTCAGCGCAGTGCCGCCCAATACCACGGCTGCGGTGACCGCCATATTCATCGTCTGTCCAATGGTCGGTAGACCGGAACGCAGCTTCGCGGCGAGCACGATTCCGCCTAGTGCAGCGCACAGACCGCACACCATGAACAGGAGCATCTTGGTGCGATTAACGTTTACACCCGCGATTTTTGCCGCACGTTCGTTGACACCGGTCGCAAAGCAATTCTTACCGAACGCAGTACGTGTCTGGACGATGTAAAAGAGCACGAGCACGACCAAGGTTAGTACAAACGGCATTGAGAAAATGCCAAGCTCCACGCGCGCCCAGTTAATCATATTCCAGTTGTCCTTCTGAATTTGAATGGGACTGGAACCCGAAATGACATATGCGATGCTCTGCCAAATACCCATAGACCCTAATGTCGCAATGAAAGACGGTATTTTAAGATAAACGACGAGCACGCCATTGAAAAGCCCTGCCAGAATGCCCATCACGATGGCCACCAGATAAGAAGCCGCACCCATCGTGGGCAGCAAAACGGCCACAATGACCGTAGCAGTCGAGCAAATCGCGCCTATCGAGAGGTCAATCGAACCAACGAGCAGCACAAACGTGACACCGATACCCATGACGAGATATGGAACAATATCGCTGAACAAATTGCGCATATTATATGCACTGATAAAACTTGTGTTCGCCGCGGTAAAAACAACGAATAGCAAAACCGCAGCAATCATGCGCACCAATGTGCTTGCATGACGTCCCTGCAGAATATTTTTAACTTTCATGTAAGAAGCCTCCTTTCATTACATCATGCCTTTTACAATATCTACCTGTTCAGGCTTATGCCCCACTTGACAAATAAACTCCTTGGTCACAAGTCCGTCCTTCATGGTCAAAATACGGTTGCTCAAGCCGATGCATTCATCCAGCGTATCGCCCAACACAATGACCGCGATCCCCTGCTCTGTCGCATCACGAATCAGCGAGTAGATCTCTTCCTTTGCGCCAACATCCACGCCGCGCGTCGGATGATTGAGAATGAGCACCTTCGCTCCCGCGCAAAGCGCACGCGCGAACACAACCTTCTGCGCATTGCCGCCGCTCAGACTGTTCATATCCGAATCCATCCCGGAGCAGCGAATTTTCATCTCCTTGATCCAGTGATCTGTCACTTCACGCTGTTTCTTCTCTGAAATCAATGCGCCCTTCCGGAAAGCCTTGGGGTTGGAGATGGAGATATTTTCGTAGATACTCAGACTGCCGAGTTGCCCCTCTTCACGGCGCTCCTTCGGGATGGATACAATGCCGGCGCTCACCGCTTGACTTACCTGACCGAATCGTACCGGCTTGCCTTCCAGAACGATTTCGCCGGTCGTGTGCCCTTCCAGACCTGCAAGCACATCGCAAAGCTCCTCCTTGCCTGCGCCTACTACGCCGCAAATACCGAGCACCTCAGACTTATGCAGGCAAAATGAAACATTTTTGAAATAGCCGTACAGACCGAGATTGCGCACCTCCAGAACCGCATCATTTTCCGGTGCGCATTGACGATTCTCTTTATAATACTCCTTTGAGGTCGTCTTACCCACCATTCTTTCGTACAGCAGCTCTTCACTCAGCTCCTCATGTGTAAACTGACCAACGCCGCGTCCGTCCTTGAAGATGTAAACACGGTCTGAAATATTGATGATCTCATCCAGTCTATGAGATACAAATACGACAGCATGTCCCTGTGCAGTCAGCTTACGGATTTCCTGAAACAGCTTCTGGATCTCCTGTGCGCTGAGAACAGAGGTCGGCTCGTCTAGCAAAATCACCGATTTTCGGCTAGGGTCACCCGAGGTCGCACGCGAGATCACCTTGGAGATCTCGATCATCTGACGAGTTGCGAAGTCGTAATCATTGACCTTCTTGGAGGGCTTGATGCCTTGTATATCATGCTCTGCAAATACCTTTTCCGTATCATGGTACATTTTTTTCCAGTTCATAATGGGGCCGATGCGATAATTCTTTTCCTGTCCAAAAAAGATATTTTGTCCGACGGTCAAATTACCGACGAGCGCCTGCTCCTGAAATACCATACCCACACCGGCGTCATTTGCTTCACGCGGAGATTTCGGCTCGTAGGGCTTTCCATGCATTTCCATGGTGCCATCGGTTTGCCGCTGCACACCCATGATAATCTTCAGCAGGGTCGACTTGCCTGCGCCGTTTTCACCCACAAGGCCGATCACTTCACCTTCGCAGATCTCCATATCAATTCCCTGCAAAGCGAGTGTGGAGGGAAAGCGCATTTCTATATTTTGTGCTTTAAAAAGCAGCTTCTTGTCACTCAATGTCATTCACCTTTCCTTTACTGATTAATAACAGAGCGACCGTGCTTTGCAGACAGCGCAACCGCTAGAACAATGATAAGACTCTGAATACCGGTCTGAATATCCGAGGAAACGCCCATGAGAACCAAACCATTCGTCAGCGAAGTGGCAATCAAAACACCAAGCAATGTATTTAGAACGCCGCCTTTGCCGCCGGCGAGCGAGGTGCCGCCCAGTACGACCGCAGTCATGGCCGGGAAGAGATTGCCGCGTCCGATCAGTACCGTGCCCATACCCAGACGAGCCGCACCCAGTACGCCTGCCAGACCGATGAATGCGCCCGACCATGCAAACGCAATCAGCTTAACCGCACGGATGTTGATGCCGGTCATGCGCGGAATTTCTTCGCTGTTGCCGATTGCAAATAGATACCGGCCGAACGCTGTATATTCCTGTACGATGTACGCGAGAATAAATAATCCAAAGCTGATCCATGCCATAATGGGCAATCCCATGACCGATTTCAGTGCGAGGCTGCGGAAGCCATCATCGGTGATCGTCGGCGGGATCGCCTTTGTGACGGCCGTTGCAAGTCCCATGGCAATACCCGACATGCCGAAGCTCACCATGAAGGATGGGATCTTGGCGTATTCATACACCAGACCGACGATGAGTCCGCACAGCGCGCCGATCGCGACCGAGAGCAGAACACCCCAAATGCCAAAGTGGTTGCTGTTCATATTGTTAGTCACCAACATGCTGACGACCGCACCGGTCAGCGCCATAACGCCATCTACCGACAGGTCGATGCTTCCGAGTAAAATAACGAAGGTGATGCCAAGCGTGATACACATCGGCACTGCTGTCTGACCCAAAATCGTAATTACGTTTCCCATTGTGCCAAAATTGGGATTTAAAATTGAAAATACAATAAACAGAGCGATTAAAACGCCGATCGGAGCAAGCTGAATGAGCTTATCCTTTTTGTTCTGCCGTGCGATCTTATCGGTGAATTCGGCTGCGATGGTTTGGCTGCTATTTGTCTGACTTACCAAAATTTTCAACTCCTGTCAAGTAATCGCATAGGTTAAGGTAAGCAAAAGGCACCGAGCTTTGTTTTTCGGCGCCTTTTGCATTGCTGCCTTATTTCCCGATTTCAATCGGCTTTACAAATCCGCCAAAGTCTTCGTTGTAATCAATCGTGGGCTTGCTGTCAACGTAATTCTTGATGAAATCATCAATGTTGTCACGCGAAACCGTAATGCCCTTAGTGTAGTAAGCGCGCTTGGTCTGATCACAGGTCGTGGGGTCAAGTTTGCCGGTGTATGCATGATAAGCAGTCGCGACGCCGTATGCGCCCTGTGCCCACGGGTTTGCGTAGCAAGTCGCCAGCATATCACCATTCTTGATGGAAGTAATCGCATCCGGGATGCCGTCAAAGCCAGTGATGAAGATGTCCTGCGGAGTTTTGCCCTTCGCCTTCAGACCTTCGATTGCGGCCAGACCGAGGGTATCGTTTGCACAGAGGATACCGTTAAGTTCTGGGAACTGCGTCAGCCAGGTACCGACCAGATTCAGACCGACCTGCGGATCCCAGTTGCACGGCTGTGTGTCGAGTAGCTTGACGTTGGGATACTCTTCCAGAGCCTTTTTGAAGCCCTCAACACGTTCGTCAGAAGCGTCATTTGCAACTGCGCCGGCCATGATAACGACATTACCTGTCTTGTTTGGCAGCGTTTCAAACATTGCCTTCGCCGCTTCATAGGCGCCGGTTACATTATCGAGCGTCTGATGTGCAACATAGTACTTGTAGTCCTGCGGATAAACACCTTCAGCCATCGTCCATGTCGAGGTCCAGTAAACACCTGCATCCTCACACAGTTGCGCGATCTCCGCGTTGATCGTTGCAGACTGCGGATCAACATACAGGACACAATCCTTGCCGCCGCGTGCCAGGAACGACTTGATGTCATTTACCTGCTTCTGCTCGTCACTCTTATGCTCCATAACAACGACTTCCGTGCCAGGGTTTGCTGCGCTGAATTCCTTGATCGAATCGACAAGTTCGACATAGTACGGGTTTTCCAAGCCGCGCACCGAAAGACCAATGAGTACTTTTTTCACTCCTGCAGCCTGACCATCCGCCGTGCTCCCGGAACCACCGCTTCCGCATCCAGCCATTGCTGTGACAAGCATCGCAACTGTGATAAGCATCGCCATGAACTTTTTCATTGTGATTCTCCTCTTCTCGTTGTTTGGATTCAACAGTTTGTCAAATCCCGTATGTACCAGATTCAACAAATTCTTTTTAGCACATTGTCCACTATTTGTTTAATCTGTGTACAATAATCTTAGCATGTGGTCTTCTGCTTGTCAATGAATTGTATACTATAAATAAAAATAAAATTTTATATAAATATTTGTGCAATATATTACGGTAAAAATATCCTCAACTGTATATAGCGCATCTGCATATTCTTGCGCAGAGACAAGAAAAGCCCTCCGGTTGGCTCACGATCAAACAGATTTGATGATAATGAACCAGCCGAAAGGCTTATTGTTTCACCGGATTAGCATCTATCGGTGCTCCTCATACAACTCGATTCGCTCACCAGACGGACCGCGCAAAAACAGAATGGACAGATCTGCGGGCGGCTCACCAAAGTCAGCTGCAAATCGGGGCCCTTCGGTCTCAAAAGCCAATCCGTGCGCGTATAACTGCCGATACAGCTCGTCCAAACCGGTGCACGCAATCGCAAAGTGATTGAGCGACTGTTGTGCGGTTTCGGTCGGTTTTACCGCCGGATCTGTGGACTGCAGTAGCTCTATCTTGAGATCATTTTTTTCGATAACACCGATATATAGCCCGGAATTGGCACGATCATCGGTCACAAACAAAGTGTGAAAGCCCAGAAAATCGTTATAGAAAGCAATAGACTTTTCCAGATCCTCCGTAAAAACACCCACATGCGCAATGCCTGTAATCTGTGGTTTCATGTGGTTCCTCCCTTTTTCAATCATTCAGATATGCAAATTTCTATGCAACGGGTTTTTTCTGCGTGCCGGTCGCAGTGGATGTCGGTCTTGTTTCGTCGAAGCGGCGCTCATATTCCTGCCACAGCTCTTCACGGAAATCCGGGTGTGCAATCGCAATCAGAGCGCGTGCACGTTCGCGCAGAGACTTGCCGCGCAGTTGTGCGACGCCGTACTCTGTGACGATATAATTGACGTCGCAACGACTTGTCGTGACCGGACCGCCCAGTTCGAGCGTGGATACGATCTTCGACGCCTTGCCGTTGCCTGTCGTGGAGGTGATAGCGATGATGGAGCGTCCGCCCTTGGACAGATTTGCGCCACGGACAAAGTCCATCTGACCGCCGATGCCCGAAATCTGGCGCAGACCGATCGCCTCCGCACATACCTGCCCCTGCAAATCGACCTGTACACAGGAGTTGATGGATACGACATTGTCGTTTTTGGAGATCTCTGCCGGATCGTTGGAAATATCGACGGGCAGCATTTCGATAATCGGATTTTGATTGACGAAATCATAGAGTTTGCGCGTACCCATGAGAAATGTCGACACGATGCGACCGGTATGGGTCTGCTTGCGCACGCAGTTGATGACGCCGCTGTCGATGAGCGGGATAACGCCGTCCGAGATCATTTCCGTATGCACGCCCAGATCCTTTTTGTCGCCGAGGAACATGCAGATCGCATCGGGCAGCGAGCCGATACCGAGCTGCAAGCAGTCGCCGTCCTTGACAAGATCCGCGACATATTTGCCGATCTGCTTTTCCGCATCGGAGATCTCCGCCGGCTTGGATTCCGGCAGCGGCTCCCACGACTGGATAAAGCCGTCGATCTGTGATACATGTACAAACGTCTCACCGAAGGTCACCGGCATGTTCGGGTTGATCTCCGCGATAACAGTCTTTGCCGAGCGCACCGCCTGATAGCCGTAATCGCAGGACAGCCCCATATTGACATAACCGAACTGATCCGGGGGCGAGCAGGTGAATGCAAAAACATCGACGGGCAGCGTATTGTCGCGGATCATGCGCGGGACATCGGAAAAAAACGCGGGTGTGTAATCCGCACGGTTCGAGGCGATCGCTTTGCGCGCCTTACCGCCGACAAACAGCGCGTTGTGACGGAAATGGCTCTCCATGCCCGGTTCCAGATATTCGCCGTTGCCGAGATACACCATATGGGCGACCTCAACGTTGTGAAAGCGCTCGGCAAGACGCGCCATCGTTCTCTGGAACACGATCGGCTCGCCGACCGCGTGTCCGAACATGACGCGGTTGCCATCCTTGATCTTCATGACTGCCTCTTCCGGCGTCATGGTATGCTCCATGTAATATTTTCTCCAATCCATGGTGAACCTCCTGTTGCACGGATAATAGTAGAAAAGTGTGCGTATTGCACACTTTTCCACTTCTTTTGACGTCAATCGATACGAGCAATCGCTTTCGCGAGCTGTTTCTTCATTTCCATATTCGCCTGACGCGAGATCATGATGCGCTGTGCCTGCGGAGAGCCCGCACCGTGCATAGACTCGGGCAGATAGCCGACCGCTGCGGTGCCCATCGTCATATTTTCGATCAGGCGCAGTACACGCATACGCTTCTCGGTCGGTACGGAAGCCACACCCTTGAGGTACTTTTCGATGTACGGACGCAGCTCCGGATTGCGATAATCCGCCTCGGACGGCTGCGTGACCATGATGCCGCCCGCGAGATCCTGTGCGAGACGCGCGATCTCGTACGGGAAGCGGGTGACGTTCTGCTTGCACACGTTCGCAAGCAGCAGGTCGATCAGATAGTTGCCTGCCTTGGTCTTGGTGCCCTGCGAAGAGCAAGCAATGCCGCAGCAATACAGGGTCTCGTTGAGGTGATTCATCTCAATGAGCTTATCCTTGACATGGGATGCCTTCGAGGAACCTGCCATCTCGCCTGCCAGTGCAGTCGCGCCGATCAGAACGTCGCCCACGCCGACCTTGCAGCCGCCGTAGGACTGACGGTGATAGCCCGCAAAGCGCTCGACCATCATACCCGCGAACTGGGTCTCGCCATTGAGGAAGATCATATCGTTCGGGATAAAGACGCGATCGAAGATGACGAGCACTTCATGGCCGCCATAGACCTTGTTGCCGACATCAATGTCGCTGAACTCTTCGAGTTTGCGCGTATCGCAGGACTGACGACCGAGGATCAGCTTAATGCCCTTGGCGTCCGTGGGGCACGCGAAGGAGACCGCATAATCCTCGTCGCCCTCGCGCATAGAAATGGTCGGCATAACGATGACATAATGTGAATTGACATAGCCGGTCTGATGTGCCTTTGCGCCCGTGACATAAATACCGTCCGCGGTGCGTTCGACAACGTGCAGGAACAGGTCGGGGTCCGCCTGCTGCGAGGGGGACAGACTGCGGTCGCCCTTGACGTCGGTCATTGCACCGTCTACGCCGTAGTCGTTGTCCTGCACCATCGTCCAGAACTTCTTAAAGTTTTCATGGTACTTGGTGTTGCAGGCTTCGTCGGTCTCATAGGTGGTCGAGAACACCGCATTTGCGGCGTCCAGACCGACGCAGCGCTGGAAACACGCTGCGGTCTTTTGACCCATCAGGCGCTGCATCTTGACCTTCTTGATGAGGTCATCCGCGGACTGATGCAGATGCGTGAAGCGGTTGATCTTCTTACCGGTCAGGGACGAGGTCACGGTCATCAGGTCTTCATACTGCGGATCCTCCGCAAGCTCATAGGTTGCAGCAAACGCATTCATGGATGGACGAATGACCGGATTATCCACGGGGTTCTCGATCTTTTTGCCGAACATCCAAAGATCGAAATGAAGCTTGCGCAGGCTCTCAACATACTCAGCTTTTGTCATCATGGTACTTGCTTCCTTTCTCTTTACATCTCAACCAGTACTTTAAAGTAATCGCCGGGCACCTGAGAGAATGCAAACGCATCCTCGATCTCGCTCAGCGGGTACACCTTGCTGATGAGTGTCTCAAACTCCTTATTGAGCGCACCGCTCTTGAGCAATTCCACCGCACCGATGAAATTGTACTGGGAGTGGATGCGTACGCCCTGCATACGCAGTTCCTTTGCAAAGATCTGGGACAGATTCACCGGATACGGTTCCTTCGTCATACCAATCACCATGACCATGCCGCCGATCGCGGTATATTCGACCGCGGTCGTGATGCCGGGCTTGCTGCCGGACACTTCAAAGCTGACGTCAAAGCCTTTGTGCTCCGTCAGGGCATGCATCTGCTCAACAAAGTCCTGAGCGAGCGGATTGACCGTTGTGAAGCCGCGCTGCTCGGCGAAGTGACGCCGATATTCACTGATCTCGGAAATGACGACCTTGCATGCGCCCGCATGGCGTGCGACCATTGCGATCAGCATGCCAATCGGGCCGCCGCCAATGATGAGCGCGGTCTGTCCGACCTGCAAACCGCTGCGGCGCACATCATGGATCGCGACCGCGATCGGCTCGGTCAGTGCGGCCAAGCGCAGATCCATGTCCTTCGGGATCTGATACATTTTGCGGGTGAGCACCTTGACATACTGCGCAAAGGCGCCGTCGCGGTGTGCACCCATGAATTGCAGGCTGCGGCACACGTTGTCATGCCCCTGCGCACAGGGCTCGCAGTTACCACAAGAGAAGAACGGCTGCGCGACGACCATATCCCCCGGCTGGAACTTTTCCGCCCCCGGCCCCTTTGCTTCCACAAGTTCACCGACGAACTCGTGACCCGGCACGACCGGGAACTGCGCCGTCGGATGCTCGCCGCGCAGCACATGGATGTCGCTGCCACAGATACCGCAATAACGCAGCTTGATCAGCGCTTCGCCCTCACCGATCTCCGGGATGGGCACTTCCTTTAAACAAATGCTATTTTTTTGCTCAATGACTGCTGCCTTCATAGCCCTGTCTTACCCCTTTCTCGCGACGGCACGCTTTGCCGCCCCAACGATGTCCTCAGCCGTCATGTGCAGCGCCTTTTTGAGGTAATTGACATCGCCCACTTCACCGAAACGATCCTGCGCGCCTACGCGCTCGAGCGGACAGCAGCAGCGTGCCGTCAGCACCTCTGCGACTGCGGAACCCAGACCGTTGATGACGTTGTGATTTTCTGCGGTGACGACGGCACCGGTCGTGCGAGCCGCTTCCTCGATTGCATCTGCGTCGATCGGCTTGATCGTAAACATATTGGAGACCGCCGCCGAGATGCCCTGCTCCGCAAGCACATCCGCCGCGCGCAGTGCCTCCGCGACACAGATGCCGGTCGCGAAGATCGTCACATCCTTGCCGTCTCTGAGCTTGGCCGCCTTGCCAATTTCAAACGTGGAGCCGTCCTGATAGATCTTTTCCGCCTTCTTACGCGACAGACGGATATAGAAGACACCGTATTTGTCCTTAGTCTGGCGCATCAGATCTGCTAACATCACAGAATCTGTCGGCTCCAGAATGGTGACCTGCGGAATGCTGCGCATCATGCCCATATCCTCGAGCGGCATATGCGTGCCGCCGTTCGTCGAGGCGGTGATGCCGGGGTCGGAACCGATGATACGTACATTGAGCTTTGCGTACGCCGCGGAAACAAAAACCTGATCCATGACCCGGCGGGTCGCAAAGGTGCCAAACGTATGTGCAAACGGGATCAGTCCGGTAGCGGACATGCCGGCGGCTGCGCCGATCATATTGGCCTCCTGGATGCCGCAGTTGATGGTCTTATCGGGATGCTTCTTCCAGAAGTTCGTCATGCCGATGCTGTTGATGATGTCCGCATCGAGGTAAACGACGCGCTCGTCCTGCGCCACGAGGTCTTCCATCGTCTGCGCGAATACGGCACGCATTTCCTGTGCCTCTTCCTGAATCTTTTGCTCCATCTGATACATGAGTTATGCCTCCTCCCCGCCGAGAGCGTCGATTTCCTGCTGCAGCGCAGCTCTTGCTTCCTGATACTGCTCTGCCGTGAACTTAATATGGTGGTTGTAGAATACGCCCTCCGCAAAGGTGCAGCCCTTGCCCTTTTCGGTTTGCAGCACGATCATATGCGGCTTGTCCTTAACCGTCTTAGCGCGGTTGATCGCCTCGATGATAGCCCCATGGTCATGACCGTTGACTTCCTGCGCATCCCAACCAAAATCCTCAAACTTTTGACGGATGTCGCCCAGATCGCAGATGTCGGAGGTGTAGCCGTCGAGCTGCTTGTTATTGCAGTCGACAAAGGCAATCAGGTTATCGAGCTTCTGCTGATGCGCCCACAGCGCGCCTTCCCAGACCTGGCCCTCTTCGCTCTCGCCGTCGCCAAGCACCAAATAGGTGTAGTTATCGCGGTTCTGATAGCGGTTGCCCCACGCAATTCCCAGTGCCGTCGACATGCCCTGACCGAGCGAACCGGTCGACATGTCAATGCCGGGCGTCAGATTGCGGTCGCAATGGCTCGGCAGGCGCGTGCCCGGCTGATTGATGGTCTTCATTTCCTCTACCGGGAAATATCCGCGCAACGCGAGCGCCGCGTAAAGCGTCGGGCCGCAATGACCCTTGGATACGACTAGCCAGTCGCGCTCGGGCCACTGGGGGGTCTGGGGTTCGATTCTCATCATACCGCCGTAGAGCACTGACATCAGATCCGCCATGGACATCGCCCCGCCGACATGACCTGCACTGAGCACGCTCAGACCATCGAGCGCAGTCATACGGATGCGCGCTGCGAAGACCTTGAGTTCATTTGTGGACTTCATAATTCCGACTCCTTCTCTTTATTAGTGGCAGCTGTTGTAAATTTCGATCATGTCTTCCCGTGTCAGAGCGACATAATTGTTCTTGAGCAGTCTCTGCTGCCCTTCGATGACACTATCTGCAAAGACCGGAAACTCCTCGAGCGTCATGCCGTACTCACGCAGCGGCTTGCGCGCCAGAATGGTTTCCATCAGGCGATACAACTCGGGCAGCGCCTGCTCCACAGATACGCCGAGCGCCTTTGCGAAGATCGCTTCGAGCGCGTTGAGCTTGCCTACCGGCTGCTTCTCCGCATACTTGCGCAGAACCGCGGCAAACATGAGCTGATTGGCTTCGCCGTGCGGGATATGGTACTTGCCGCCGAGCGGATAACTCATCGCATGTACCGCCGCACAGCCTGCATAGCCGAACGCAATGCCCGCGAAGTTGGAGGCAATCAGGAACTGCTCCGCCTGCTCGGTCCAGGACTGCGCACCGTGCGCTTCCACATAGCGATAGCCCTTCACGATCAGGTCGATCGCCTTTTCGGAAAATGCTTCACTGTGTGCGATCGCCTTCGGAGACAGGTAGGATTCCACCGCATGGATAAGCGCGTCGATCGAGCTGGTCGCGAAGAACTGATACGGCAGTGTGCGCACCATTTCCGGAATCAGGATGGCGCAGTCGGCATACATGGTGTCGAGTGCAAGCCCCTTCTTGGTCTTGAGTCCGCGCAGCTCACAAATAGTGACGTTCGTGACCTCGGAGCCCGTGCCGCAGGTGGTCGGGATGACGAGCAGACGGCGTGACTTGTGCGGAACAACGCGCCCCATGAAAATGTCCTCGGTATTCCAGTCGCCCGTGAATGTCAACACCTTTGCAATATCAATGACCGTACCGCCGCCAACCGCAATAATGCGTGCGGTATCCTGCGGAATGTCTGCCCGAATGGCGTCGATCATTTCGTCATTCGGCTCGCCGGCACCGTACTTCTCCTGAAAGAGCGTGTGACAGGGCACGCCGCACGGCTTGATAAACGGGTCAAAAATGAACTCATTGGTGATAATGAGATCATTTTCACGCAATTCTTCTGCCTGTGCGAATTCCTGAAATGTCGCATAGCCCTTGATGGAGGAATGCAGCATAAACTCATACATGTGACCGTCTCCTTTAATGTAAGTGTTCTTGTGATTCTGTAGTAATCTTAGCACCGCTATGTCGACTTGTCAACATTATTGTATACAATTATATTTTTTATTTTGTTATCTATTTTATTGACAGCAATATTTAAAGATGATACTATATCTACATATTATCTCATCTTTTAGTAAAAAGGGGGCATTTCCCATGGCAAAGCGCAAAATCAGTCTGAGCCAGCCCGCTTACGATCACTTGCTGCATCTCATCATGACCAAAAAACTCAAGCCCGGGGAGCGCATTCCCGAGAGTCGTATCGCCAAGGAGTTTGGAATCAGCCGCACCCCTATCCGCGACGCCATGCGGCGTTTGTCCAATGACGGTTTGATTGATATTTTCCCACATCGTTTTGCGCAGGTCGCGTCTTATCCGCCCGAAATCATCCGGGACATCGGCGCCCTTCGTATTTCGCTCGACAGCATGGCGATCAAGCTCGCCATGCTCTACGGCAGCCGTTCGGATTTTCTTGAGCTGTTTAAGATCGCAGAGCTTTGCGAACAGGGCATGAAGTGCAACGATTTTTTGCAGCGCCGCACCGCAGACTGTGATTTTCACCTCGCGTTGGCGAAAATCAGCCACAACGAGCTGCTCGAAAAATTTCAAAAAGAGCTATACTTGCGTGTGCAGTTCATTTTGCTTTATCAGGATAACCTTGTCACCAATGAGCAGCGCCACATTCAGCAGCACTTCGACATCACGCAGGCTCTCATAGATCAGGACGAACCGCGCGCACTTTCGCTTGTCTCGGATCATCTCATTTCGTTCTATAATCTATCCAACCAATACCCGCCCGGTTTTTTTATGCTTAATCAGCGATCAGAGGTTGTGCGCCAAGAATAACGGATACCCGCCGAACCTACGGCGGGTCTTTTTTTTGCTATGGCTGTGCAAAAAAGCGCATGGAGTCCACCTCCATGCGCTTTTTATCTGTATTTGCTGCTTTAATTGCGCTGCTTTTTGTCATCGCGGAAGCCTGTTCCGCCCACGCTGACACGAAACCCCGCCCTTTCCGCGATCACGCGGCAGGCCTGCACGCGCTCTTCATTGTCCTCGGGCATTTCCCACAGGCAATAATCCATCCCTGCAAGCTCATATTTTCCTGCACCGAGCTGATGAAAAGGCAGCAGATGTACGCTGTTGATATGGCGCAACGACGCCGCAAACCGCATCATGGCGCCAAATTCCTCGTCTGTGTCGTTGACCCCCGGAATGAGCGGTACACGGATGACGACATTGGGGTGCACATCGGTGACCGTGCGCAGATTATCCAGAATAATCTCATTGGGCATACCGGTCCATTCCATGTGCTTTTCGCGTGTGAACAGCTTTAAATCACATAAAAAAGTATCCACTAGCGGTACGAAATTCAGAATGGTCTGCTTCGGCACGAGACTTGCAGTCTCGACTGCAGTGGTAAAGCCCGCTTCGCGGCAGCGCCGCAGCAGCTGCAAATTGAATTCTTCATGCAGCAGCGGTTCGCCGCCGCTGATGGTGATACCGCCGCCGCTGTGGCGGAACACCGATTCATCCTTGACAACCTCCGCAAACAACTCATCCACTGTATACAGCCGGGAGCTCATTTTGCGCGCCGTAAACCAACATTCCTTGCAGCATTCGCCGCAACGGGTGCATTTTTCTGCATCCGTTGTCACAGTGCCGTCGAGTCCCACCCGGACCGCGCCATAGGGGCAACGCTCCAGGCAGGAACCACACCCGGCACACAAAGAACGATTGTATAGAACGACCGGCTTTGGGCTAATGGTTTCCGGATTTTGGCACCACTTGCAGCGCAGAGGACAGCCCTGAAAAAATACGGTGGTGCGGATTCCAGGTCCGTCGTGTACACAAAATCGCTGGATCTCAGATACATACGCCGTAAGCATCGTTCTTTCCCATCCTCCCGTTAGTGCGAAAAACGTTTGATAATATTATCCTGCTGTGCAGGCGCCATTGCGATAAAGTATGCGGACAGACCACCCATGCGCACGCGCAGGTTGCGATGCTTCTCCGGATGCACCTTTGCGTCCTTGAGATCTTCGACATTGGTGCTCGTGATCGTCAGGATCTGACCGCCCAGATCGCAGAATGTCAAAATGACGTCCGCGAGGCGCTGCACGCCTTCCTCTCCTACAAACTCGTTGGAGTTGAGGGAAATATCGAGCGGCGTGCCGCAATAAAAGCGCTTGAGATCGGGCTTGGTAATGCTCTTGATCGCAGCTGTCGGACCTTCGACATCTACGCCGGGCACCGGAGAGTAGTTCGGCGCAAGCTGCTCGCCAAAGGAGCGACCATCTGGCGAGGCGCCGATGTCACGGCCGAGTACCGCATAGTTTTCAAAGGTACCGATTCCGCAGGGATACATGATCTTATCCTGCTTGTCTCTCCACCAAACGACACGGGCCTCAAAATCGCGCAGCAGGCGCACGGCAATATCGTCGACATAGTCGTTGTCATTGCCGAACTTCGGCACGGCATTTTGCACCATCGCATGCAGCTTTTCGTGCCCGACCCAGTTGTCCCGCAGCGCATCGAGCAGTTCCTGCATGGTGACGCGCTGCTCCTCATAGACCAGCTTCTTGATAACGGCGAGGGAGTCGACCGTATTGGACAGACCGGTCATCAGGATGAGGTGGAACACATAGCGTGCGCCATCCTGACTGATGTCGCGCCCCTTCTTGACACAGTCGTTGGTGATCGACGAGAACAACGGATCGGGTGCGATCATATACGATAGGCCGAAGTTTTCCAGACGGCGCTCGCACTGGAAGTCGATGCGGTCGTTCATCTGCTTGACATAAGCGTCATACAGCTCATTGAAATCCGCAAATGCGCACGGATCGCCGGTATCCAGACCGTCCTGCTCGCCATTGCTCAGGTTCTTGCCCCGGAACAGCACATGCTCCAGGCAGCGCAGGTTCATCACATGCGCATAGCTGAAATGGCTCTTACCCGGCAGCAGCGTTTCCCAGCAGCCGTCGTTGCAGTAGTCGCGTGCTTCTTCGAGCGGAACGCCTAGTTCGACCAGACCTGGGATGATATTTTCGTCGACATAGATCATGGGCTCGCCCTGTCCGTAACGCAGCACGCGGGCGACCAGTTCGAGAAACGCCTTCGGCGTACCCTTGTGAACACGCGCGCCGAGCGTCGGGAAGAGCAGACTCATAGAGTGCATCAGATCGACAAACAGATAGGACACATCATTGGTTGCATCCTTGCCCTGTGCATCAACGCCGCCGACCATGCAATTCATCAGCCAGTCGTTACCCGACTGACCGTAGTTAAAGTTGGCCTCGCTGTTGACATCCTCATTTTCCTGCCACATGAGTGCGCGCTGCGCAAAGCCGCCCGTGCCGTTAATCTTGCTCTGCGCCTCTTCGTCACTGAGCACGACGCCCTGCGAGAACAGCCCGAAGCTGAAATGATTCTCCGCCTTCTTGGTATCGATAATGATGCGCTCGTTACATTTTACAAGGAAGCTGCCAATCAGTTCCGCGGCATCTTCCCGTGTGATCGCGCCGCTCTCTACATCCTGCTTATAATAAGGATAGAGATACTGATCCGCGCGGCCGAGCGGAATGAACTCACCGCCGCTGTTGACGATCGAATATGTGAACCAATAGGATTGCAGTGCCTCGTGCAGATTGCGCGCCGGATAGCGCGGCACGCGCTTGCACACTTCATAGATCTTCATCAGATCCGCGCGGCGGGCAGCATCAGTACACACCGTCGCCTGCTTGAGCGCTTCGTCCGCATGGCGCTGTGCAAAGATAACCAGACCGTCAAGCGCGATCATCATGGCACGATATTCCGCGATCGCCATTTCATCCGGTCGTGTCGATGCAAGCTGCTGATTCAGTGCCTCCTCAATCTCTGCCTTGACGCCCACGACGCCCAGCCGGATCATCTTATCATATGCCGGCGGATGATGCCCCCATACCGAGCACTCATCAAGCTCATAGCGCGCAGCAATCTCCTGCTCGTCCTTTGTAAAATACTTCGGGATGACACTGCCCCAGCCAACGCTATTCTGGTTCGGGCGGCCGACAATCAGTTCGTCCGGCTTAATCTGCGCAGGCAGATACCGGCAGATGTGCTGATGCGCATACGCCTTGCGCACAACGACCGGATCGTTCTTCATGAAGTCATTGCCTTCGAGATCCAGAATATTGACGCCCTGAAAATGCCAGATCCCGGGATCCTTATATTCGACATTGAAGAGACGATCCTGGAGCTTCTTCAACCGTTCTGTCAATTCCATCATTGTCTGTTCCTCCTTTGGTGCAATCTTGTGCGAAGTTTTGCTTGTGTTTCTGCATATAGAATACCGTTACTGGGTCGACTTGTCAACAATATATTATATTGTTTTTAATTATTGTATACAATATTAAATTTAACATTTATATTTTGTGCAGTTTTGGCAACATATTATAGACGAACTTTCTCAATGCTCCATGATTGCAAGTCGACGATCTGATACACGCCATAGGCGATTTCCTCCGGCGCGAGCAGATATTGTAGGCATAACAAGGCCTGCATACTGCCAATGACGCCTGCCGCCGCGCCAAATACCTGTGGTGGGCTGCTGCGTTCCTCCGGTTCTTCTCCGAATACGCAGGTCAAATCAGATCCTTGCGGTGCCGTGCACATGAGAAAGCCGTCCATGCCTACAACGCCCCCCTCGATCACAGGGAGCCCAAGTGCCTGCGCGGTGCGGTCGATGAGCAGTCGTGTGCCCATTCGATCAACGCAGCTCACGATGCAGTCATAGCCTTGCAAAAGACTGGATGCGTTTTCCGCGGTCAGAAAGCAATCAAGCGGTACAAACTGCACCTCGGGATAGCGCTTGCGCAAATGCGCGGCAGCGGTGCGTGCTTTTCGACATCCGAGCTCACACTCCCCATATAAGACCTGTCGATTGAGATTGCTGTATTCGATTGCATCGCCATCTATGATCGTCAGATGTCCCACGCCTGCCGCGGCGAGATAAGTGAGCGCCGGACTGCCCAATCCACCCGCGCCCACAACGGCGACCCGCGCTTCCGCTAAACGCCGTTGTCCGCCCGCTCGCATGCACGCAAGTCCCTGCTGTCGTTCAAATCGGTCCATCGTTATCCCCTTCTCCATGCTTTGTGTAAAAAGCTGCCGGATGCGTCGCACCCGGCAGCTCGACAGATCACTGTCTTAGAAATGATAAAACTCCGTTTTCCGCAAAGCGCTGATGCAGAAATACGCCGCATTGCTCCTTTTCAATCGGAAGGCCAATCGGTTTCCCGGCAGACCCTTGCGGTCTGCGCGCCCTGCGGCAGCGCCGTTTAGGCGCGCAGACTCGGAGTAATGTTTTCTGATTTTAGAGAGACTGCATCCGTTCCGCCAACCAATCAAGGTTCAGAGAAAGCAGCCGTGCCGTTGTCGGTGCACCGTTTTCACCAGTCCACCCCGCCATTTGATAGAAGAATTCGCGTGCTTTTGCAAACGCCTCCGTGTCGATCTTGAAGCCGTCTGTGATGCCGCCCTGCAGCGGCGTGAACATCTTTGCCGGCAAGGTATCGTCGTCGTCGGTCAACCCTTCCAACACGTTGAATGCGCGCATCATCTGTAGTCTGCGCTCGCCGACCATAAGCATCTCATACAGATTGGTTTTCCAACCTGTCGCAGCATTGATCGCGTACACAAGGTCATCGGGAGAATAGATCGTCCACATGCCCCATGCCAACAGGCAGGTACACGCGGTATCCATCAGGCTGTACATGAGCTGTGTGCGCCAGAACAACTTGGACTTTTCCAGATTGAGCTCATACGGATCCTCTGCGCGGTCGAAGCCTAAGCTCTTCATGGTATCCGACAGCGGCAGTGCACCGATGGCGGGATCCATTTCCACCGTCACATGATCCGCGCCGAACGGTGTGAGCGCATATGCGAGCGCGAGCGACGCCTTCGCCTGCGGCATGTGCGCGGGAAACTCACGATTTTTGACCGTCGCAAGATACGCCTGCGCGCCGTTCCCGAGCTTTTCGGCGAGTCGCGCGGAGCCGAGTGCGACCTCTTTGCCGAAGCCCTCCCCGCGTCCGGTCTTTTCTGCGAGCGCGATGACCGCTTCCGCATTGCCGAAGCGCAGATCCAGACCATCCATCTGCTCTCGGGTCAGCAAGCCCTTTTCATGGCATTCCATCAGGAAACCGACGGTCACGCCGAACGAAATGGTATCAAACGCATAGCGCGCCGCGATCTCGTTGATCTTACAGATTGCAATTTTATCGGAGATACACAGGTTCGGCCCACACATGCCTACGGTCTCGTATTCCGGACCGCCGTATTTGGGATCGACCTTGTCGGTCTTGCTGCCGTCCACATGGCGTTTGCAGCTCTGCGCGCACGCAAAACAGGTGCCTGGCTTAATAACACTCTTCCACGCTTCGGTCGACAACTGGTCTTGTCCCTCAAAAACACCGGAGGACCAGTTGCGCGTCGGCAGACCGCCCATGGCAATGTGCGCATCGACGCAGTTATTGGTGCCGACTTCCTTAAAGCCGGCGGGACCGGGATCATTTTTGACCTGCATCGCACCGCGCTTTGCAAGCTCCATGATCGCCTCACGATCGGCAAGCTCATTTTTGTGAGTTCCGCGTACTGCGATCGCGCGCAGATTTTTTGAGCCCATGACCGCACCCATGCCACCGCGACCGTTAAAATGCGCAAGCTCATTGACCACGTTGGCGTACAGACACAGATTTTCCCCTGCAGGGCCAGTCTGTGCCACGCGAATGCGTGAATCGTTGAGTTCCTGACGAATGAGCTCCTGCGCCTCGCCGGTCTCCTTTCCCCACATTGCAGACGCGTCGCGCAGCTCATATTCGCCGTCATGGATCCACAAATAGCACGGCTTCGGCGCGCGCCCCGTGATGACGATTCCATCGAATCCCGCCCACCTGAGCTCCGGCGCCCAGTAGCCGCCGCCCTCACTCGCACAGATACTGTTCGTCAGCGGAGATTTGGCTGTGACCGCGTGACGCGCCGCGCCGCTAAGCGAGGTGCCTGTCAGCGGACCGACCGAGAACACCAATACATTTTCGGGAGACAGCGCATCCGCATGCCGGGGCATTTCATGCAGCACATAATAGGTGCCCATGCAGCTGCCGCCAATATACGCCCGATAAAATGCTTCGTCCGGCTTTTCGACCTCAAAGCTCCCTGTGGTCAGATCCACATGTAAAATTTGTCCGGCATATCCTTTCATACTTCCACCTCGTTGTCCATTATAAGATTTACCCTCCGGAAACGAAAGGCATTATGCGAAAAACAGCATTTTCCCGCAAAGGAAGCTGCTGTTTGAGCGCCCCGATTATGTGCTTGTTTGCATACATCATGATATAAGGCGGCTGGATCTCGTAGTGGTCGCGTAAATGTGCCTGTACTTGCTCCACCGCATCGCGCAGCGAGCCGCTAACCTCGACGGTCTCCTGCGGTAGACCGGTCTGTTTTTGATAGCCGCCCAGATATGCAATTATAATTTTCATTGGTATTTTCATTCCTTCAGCGTGTGCAAGATGCGGCGGAGTATTGCTCCACCGCATTTACCTGATCCTTATTTGCACGCTTCGCGCTTGCCGCTTTCCACCGAAGCAAGACCTGCGCATACCATTGCGTAGCTCTTGAAGTTGTCCTCAAGTGTCGTTTCCGGCGTCTGATCGTTCTCGATGCAGTCCATCATCATATGGAAGCCATATGCCATTTCGGTATGCTGCATCGTCGGCTTTTCGAGTTTTACGCCCTGCTGCGCGCCGGATGCCATGACGACGGCATCATTTTTATGGAAGTCATAGAACCATACGTCGTCGTTCGCGTCGAGCGTCAGGCAGCCCTTGGAACCCGTAATGACGAAATCGCCGTCCCACGAGGTCTCGCGTCCACGCGCCGCCCACGACCCGGTGTAGGTGACTTGCACGCCGTCGTCCATGGTGATGAGCGCTTCGGTGTTCGGTCTGCCCTCGAAAATCGACCAGGACGGATGATAGCTGCGGCAGACCATGTCCTTGCAGTTTTTACCGGTAAAAAAGCGAATGAGGTCAAAGTGGTGAATACAGACGTCCTGTAGCAGCGGCTGTTCCAGTCCGGCGCGATAGCCCTGCAAATCCTCTTGCTTGCGGAAGTTGACCATAACGGTTTCGACATCGCCGATCATGCCGTCGCGGATGGCGTTGCGGATCGCCTGATTATGCGGTCTCCAACGATAATTCTGTGAGGCCATGAACTTCTGCGTTGGATGCTGTGCCTTGAGCGTAAGCAGCTTCTCTGCCTGCTCCAAATTCATTGCGAGCGGCTTCTCCGTGATGACATTCATACCGTGCTCAAGCGCGAGCTTGTCCGCCTCGTAGTGCAGCACGCCCGGAATGACCATGACCGCAATGTCTGCCTGCGTCTTTTCAATCGCCTCGCGGAAATCCGTAAAGCAGATCTCCTCCGGCAGACCATATTCCTTCTGCATTTGCACAAGCTCGCCTTCCGCGCCCGCAACACCGGATAATTCGCAGCGATCGGTCTCGTGGATCAGTTTCATCCAGTTTCTTCCCCAGAAGCCCAGTCCCAAAAGTAATACACGATGTTTCATGTTTTTCATCCTTTCTATTTGCCAAGTTTATTAAAAATATCATATAACAAAATATTATTCATGTCAATAATATTGTATACTATTATATATAATAGTATTTTATATATTTTGCACATACCTTTTTTGATATGATACTAGTGCATATTCCCGACCTGATCGGCAATTTGTTTCATTTACAAGAAATCGTTCTTTTTTTAGCGGTATTGTATATTTTACTTCCATTTGGTTTTATGCTATACTTATTTTAATATAGGGGTATGTGCCTGTTTGAGAAAGGAATCTTAACACTATGTCTAAAACTTCGGTCGGTTTAAGTGAACCTGCATATAAGCATCTGCTTCATCTCATCATGACCAAGCAGCTTATGCCCGGCGATCGCATTCCGGAAGTGAAAATTGCACAAGAATTTAATATTAGCCGTACGCCGGTGCGTGATGCCATGCGTCAGCTGTGCAACGAGGGTTTGATTGATATTTTTCCCAATCGTTTTGCACAGGTACGCATTTATACAGATGATATGATTGCAGAGATTGGCACCCTGCGTGTTGCACTCGATTCCATGGCGATCAAACTTGCCTGCCTTTATGGCAGCCGTGCGGATTTTCTCAAGCTCGTGGACATCGCGGAGCAGTGCGCGGGCGCGCTCGAGCATGAAGACAGTGCGCTACGCCGTCAGCTCGACTGTGATTTCCATCTCGAGCTTGCGCGTATTGCGGGTAATGAGCTGCTGAGCAAATTCCAGAAGGAGCTTTATCTGCGCGTGCAATTTATTATGCTGCATCATCCGGATACCGTCGTGGACGATTTGCAACACACCCGTCAACATTATGAGATTGCGGAGGCACTCATGAACCATGACGAAAAGAAGGCAACCGACCTCATCGTCACGCACCTCACTTCATTTTATAATCTCAAAACACGCTATCCGGAGAATTTTTTTGCACTTAGTCTGTGATAGCTTTCTTTGGTAAATTATAGCCCCCTCCGCTGTCTGCGAAGGGGGCTTCTCTGCATTACTATTTATGCCATCCGGCGTTCCTGCTGCATCAGCACGGCAAGTCTGCTGCGCACCTGCTGCATGGCAACATATTCCTCAAGAAGTGCAACGCCCTCTGCGGCGACACACTGCGCTTGCTCGTTCGACAGTCCCTTGTCCCGGAGCTCACGCGTGAAGGTCTCACTGTCTGGTACTGCCGCTGCACCATTGGCGTACCACTCGCGCAGTACACCGAAAAGAACGTGTGAAGGCTGATGCTCCAAAAGATTTTGACATACTGTCTTGAGCTCCAGTGCGGTTCTGGTTGCAGTTTTCATATTGCGCCCTCATTTCGTAATTGTCGAATAGCATTTCTTATTTACGAATATATTGTAACCGCAATGCGTATGCAAGTCAATCCTCGCTCTCTATTTTTAATGCGTCATTTCGACATTTTTTAAGATGAAACTTTGTGCAAAATCTATTGTATCTTAGTTCATTAAAAAATTTATGTGTATTTTGCTATTTTTTAACTTATATCTTACTTTTTTCGTAAAATTGATAATTCGATATTGACGAATTGATGGGTATGCTGTATATTTTTAGTATTATCTTTGTGACACAGAAAAGAGACTGTTCTATGAAAACGATCCAATCCATCGACAAGACGATGAAGCTCCTCAACTATATTGCGGAGCATAAGGGCACGGTCACGATGACCGACATCAGTCATGCGCTCAATATTCCAATGGCGACGCTGCACGGTTTTCTCTCCACGCTCGAGGCTTGGGAAATGGTCTCTAAGGACGCGGCAGGAAAATATCGGCTTGGCGCGAAGCTGTTTCACCTCAGCTTGTTCTGCACAGAGCCGCAGCAGGTACGCACGGCGGTGTACCCCATCCTACGCCGCCTCGCCGCAGAATTTGACGAAACACTGCACCTCGGTATCTTAATGGGAGATACCCTCATTTATGCAGATCGCGCAGAGCCAGAGCAGCCTTTCCGCACGACCGCCGCGGTCGGCGAAGCGGTACCGTATCACGACTCCGCTATCGGTATTATGATTCACATTGCCAACAATCAACCGGTCCCCATAGAATATCTGCAACACTGCAATGATATGGCGCAGGATGGCTACTGCCTGAAATATGAACCGGAAATGGATGCATATTGCCTCGCGGTCCCCTTTCTACAACCCGGCAGAAAATGCATTGCGGGGTTCAGCGTCGTCATTCCCGCTTTTCGCTATCAGGACACGCTTATCCGACACATTGTGCAGCGTATTCAGGACTCCTGCCGCTTGATTACCCTGTGATACTTGGTGCATCAGACTGCGCGCACTCCGTATCGCGCCCGGTCAGAATGCCCAGTGCATGCTCGAGCTGCGGCAGCACAAACGTCAGATTTTCCCGCACGGCTTTGGGACTGCCCGGCAGATTGAGAATGAGCGTGCTCTTTCGGATGGCGGCGACGCCGCGGCTGAGCATGGCACGCCCCGTGATTTGCATGCCAAAAGCGCGCATCGCCTCCGGGATGCCGGGAACGAGCCGCTGCGCCACCGCGAGCGTCGCCTCCGGCGTGACATCACGTGGTGACAGACCCGTTCCGCCCGTCGTCAGAACAAGATCCGCGATGCCATGATCGCAGATTGTGCGCAATTCCTGCTCCAATAGATTTTGCTCGTCGGGAAGCAGGGTATAGCGTACAACGCAATACCCCGCCTGCTCCATCCGCTCCTGTGCCGCAGGCCCGCTGATATCAACCCGTTCTCCCTTGGCGCCCTTGTCGCTCGCGGTGATGACCGCGACGCGGTAAGCGGCGCCTTTATTCGTTGACAACATGAATTTCATCCCCCACCGTGATTTGTCCGCCGCGCACTACACATGCAAAAATACCTTCTCGCGGCATGATACAGTCGCCCATCTGCTGATAAATCGCGCAGCCTTGATGGCAATGTTTCCCGATCTGCGTGACTTGCAGACAGATCGTTCCGCATTGCAGGCGCGTGCCGATCGGCAATGTTTTGAGGTCATAGCCCTCCACCACGAGATTTTCTCCGAAATCACCGTATAGCACCTGCGCGCCCCGCGCACGGAACGCCTCGATCTGCTCCGCCGCGAGCAGGCTGACCTGGCGATGCCACGGCCCCGCATGGGCATCGTGCTCCAACCCGTAGTTTTCAAGCAGCCATGCCTGACCGATGTTTTCCTTACGCGTACCCTTTTCACTGCTCCTGCAAACCGCAATGATCTTTCCCATATGTTATCCTCCAATCGACACCATATCTCGATTTTCTGTATCTGTGTTTTGTTCATAAAAATGATGCTGCGCAGGCTTGTTCGTGATTGCCTGTGCAATCGCCTGCGCAATTAGCGCATCGTCTGCACCGCCGCGCAGCAGACGGCACAGATCGAGCTGCGGCGGCTGATGCAGACACAGCTTGAGCTGACCGTCCGCAGTTAACCGCAAACGATTGCATTGCTCGCAAAAACGATGAGAGACCGCGGCGATCACGCCGATCCTGCCGCGAAAACCGGATACGGCGTAATACTGTGCTGGGCCGTTGCCCAGTTTTTCTGTACAGGGCATGAGCACGCCGAAAGCGCCTTCAAGCCGTGCGAGCACCTGCTCCATCGGAATAGGACGATAGCCCACCGCCTGCCCCATTGGCATCAGTTCGATAAAGCGCACCGCATCCACCTGCTCCCGCGCGAGCGCTGCAAGCGGCAGAAGATCGTCCTCATTCCAACCCGCGAGGGGCACGCAGTTGAGCTTGACCCGCATGCCCTGCGTGCGGGCTGCGGCAATACCGCGCAGCGTTTCTTCCAACGTACCGCGCCGAGTGATGCGCGCGAAACGATCCTCGCGCAGCGTATCCAAACTGACATTGACCGCGTCCACACCTGCTGTTCGCAATGCAGCCGCAGACTCCGCGAGTAGCACGCCGTTTGTCGTTAAAGTGATCTGCTCGATGCCCGGGATCGCGCGCAGAACGGATATGAGTACGGGCAGATCTTTCCTGACGAGTGGCTCTCCGCCCGTCAGCTTGATCTTGCGCACGCCCTGCGCGGCAAAGATCACGCACAGACGCTTGATCTCTTCAAAGGTAAGTATATTCGCATGCGTTTGCGCGCAAATGCCCTGCTCTGGCATACAGTACACGCAGCGCAGATTACACCGATCGGTCACGGATACGCGCAAATAATCGACCTTCCGTTCCTGCCCATCACGCATGCTCCTGCTCCTTGTCCCGTTCAAAAACGCCACTCTTTCCGCCATCCTTGTGCAGCAGGCACACCTCCTCGAGCACCATTGCACGATCGATTGCCTTGCACATATCGTAGATCGTGAGCAGTGCGACGCTTGCGCCGGTGAGCGCCTCCATTTCCACGCCCGTTTTACCTTCCGTCTGCACGGTACACAGCACCGTAACCGTATGGCTCACCGCATCGCAGGTAAAGTCTACGCTGCACCGTTGGAGTAGCAACGGATGACACATCGGAATGAGTGCGGCGGTCTGTTTGGTCGCCATGATGCCCGCAATGCGCGCAGTCCCCAATACGTCACCCTTTTCGATAGTACCCTGTTCAATATGCCGCAGCGTTTCCGGTTCCATGCGAATGCGTCCGCGTGCGGTGGCCGTGCGCTTTGTAATCGCTTTTTCCGTAATATCCACCATGATGGCGTGACCATTTTCGTCGAAATGGCTGAGTTTTTTCACTGTATCTCCCACGTGAATTTTCCCTCCTCTACATACCTCCGCATACATTACCTGCTCCCGCAACTGGCAGCTCAGGCCTTGGACTGCACGCGGACACGCCGCGTAGCAACCTTTTTTACGCGCCGCGATACGCAACACGGACTCACCGATCGCAAGTGTCCCGTCACGCGGCGCGTTGCAGGGCATCGGCAGATCGAGCAAAATGTTTTCGTGTATTTTGGAAAAGCATAGCCCCTGCACGGTCTGCTGCTTCATCCATCTTCGGGTGTCCCGGGGCATTAGGCACACATCGGCATGCCGATCGCCGAGCACACCGCGTCCTTGCAGCACGCGCACACACGGCACGCTCAGGTGCTCCCCCTTTTTGAGCGCCTGAATATAGAGCGCTCCCACATAGTTATTGTTCAAGATGGATCACCTCGCCGCAGCGGCCGGTCGTATAACCCCCGAGCTGCATGAGTTTGTCGCGAAATGCCGCTGCACGCAGCATTTCGATCAATACCGCAATGTACGGCAGTTCCATGTACTTTTCCGGCACGGCGAAATCGTATTCCTCAATCGCAAGCGGTACAAAGTCCAGTCCAAGCGCACGCGCCGCGGATTCAATGCCCATGCCCGCCTGCGCGCTGCCGTCCTGCACCGCCGCCGCGACCGCCATATGTGTGGTGGCCTCATGCGTATAACCGTCGAGCTGCGCAGGTGCAATACCGTTTTCACGCAGCAAATGATCGAGCAGTACACGGGTGCCCGCGCCGCGCTGTCGGTTGATGAAGCGGCAGTGGGTCAGATCCGAAACGGTATGTAAACCGAGCGGGTTACCGCGTGCCACGATCAGACCCTGCACGCGCCCCACGCCCCGGATGAGCGCCATGGGCACGTCCGGCAGCACCCGCCGGATATCGGGGATGTTATACTGTCCGGTCTCGCTGTCGAGCAGGTGAATGGGCGCAAGGTGTGCTTCTCCGCGCCGCAGCGAGAGCAGCCCCGCCATGCTGCCGACATGAGTGCTCGACAGGCGGATACCCTCGCGTGCGAGCAGCTCATCTGCCAGTACATCCAGAATCAGATCATGACTGCCGATAGACACAAGAGTGCGTCTGATCTCATGCATTGTGCGATAAAGCGCGACGGATACGTTTTCACCCGCCTCCACGCCCTCACTGTTTTGCGGGATCACGCAAAAACCGTCCGCACGCACGAGAGACATTGCCGCGCCCGCACCGCGCGCAAGCGGAGCAGCGATCAGCCTGTCATCCACAACCCCCAATTTGACCCGCACATATTCTCTATATTTGAGAGAGGATACCACGCGGCGGGACAGCACCGCAGTCACGCTGGTGTGCGTATCCACAGGGCGTCCTGTCAATGCGCGCAGCAGCGGCTGCACGAAGTTTTGATAGGTCAGGTATGCCGCGACCGGATACCCCGGCAGACCGATGACCGGCTTGCCCTCGACAACCGCGAGGATGGCGGGCTTACCCGGCTTGCTCGCAACGCCATGCACCACGACGGCACCCAGTTCGCGCAGCACCTGCACGGTATAATCCTCGCGTCCCGCGCTCGTGCCGGCATTGACGAGCACCACCTCGTGTTCACGCACTGCCTGCGCAATGCGCGCGCGCAGCAGGGCACGATCGTCCGGCGTGATCGGAAAGCGCACCGCAATACCGCCGTCCTGCTCGACCATTGCACTCAACATGCGGCTATTGGACTCCAAAATGCTGTCCTCGCCCGGCATGCTGTCCGGCTCGATGATCTCCGTGCCGGTCGGCAGCACCGCAACGCGCGGCTTTGTGAGCACCAAAAGCCGCACGATACCGCCTGAAAGCAGCACGCCGATGTCGATCGGACGGATGATCTGGCGGCTGTGCACAAGCATTTCCGTCGCAACGATGTCCTCACCAATCGGACGGATATGCTGCCAAGGTGCGGCCGCCGCGCGGATCTCCACGCAATCATCACCCTTTTTCACCACATCTTCCGCCATAATGACCGCGTCGAACGGCAAACGGATCGGATCGCCCGTGTCCACCTCCTGATAGTCTGCGCCCCGCCGCAGCGTTACAGGATGCTGTACATCCGCGCCGTGTGTGACTTCGGTGCGCACCGCGATGCCATCCATCGCCGCTGCGTTATATAGCGGAGAGCACACACGCGCATAGACCGGCTCCGCCGCGATACGCCCACAGGCGTATTCTGCATGTACCCATTCGCTTCGGGGACACAGCGCGTCTCCCAATGCCGCATGAAAGCGCTCCTGCGCCCGCTCCACCGGCAAATTTGTCAGATATAAATTGCGTTTATTCATCTCGCTGTCTCCTATAGCGGAAAAACTTCGACCCAGTCGCCTGCGCGTTTTCCTTCACAATCCCGTTCCAGTTTGAAATAGCCGTCCGCACGTGTAAGCGATACGATCAGCCCCGATTTGCCATGCACGGGCACCGCGGTGGCGTTCTCCAGACGTACGGGTTGCAGTACCGTGCGCCCATGCGGGTTGGCGATATTTTCCGTCAACTGCGCGCGACAGAACCACGGTAGCGGTTGTCCGGTCAGCTCCCGCACCGCCTCCCCAATCACCTGCCGGAATACGAGCAGCGCCGCTACCGGATGCCCGGGCAAGCCCACGAGCACCGTACCCGTGGACACATCCGACGCGAGGATCGTAGGCTTGCCGGGCTGAAGCGCCAGACCATGCACGAGCACGCCTGGATGTGCAATCTCCCCAAATATCTGTGCCGTTGCATCCTTTTGTCCCTGTGAGCTGCCGCCTGATACGACCACAAGGTCGCTGTCCGCCAACGCCGCCGCAAGAACTGAGCGCATGCGCGCTGCATCGTCGCGCAGCGTGGCGCTGCGCACAAGTGTCATGCCTGAGGCAGCAAGCTCGGCGCGCAGCATACCGGTGTTGACGTCGCGCATCTGCCCCACTGCCGGCACGACCGCAGGCTCGACCAATTCATCGCCCGTCGAAAACAGGCTGACCCGCAGCGGCGCGAACACAGGTACCTCGGTCACTCCCGCGGCACACAGCGCACCGATACGCGGTGCATGCAGGCAGACTCCGCGGTGCAGGAGAACTTCGCCCGCCGCGAGTTCCTCCGCGGCGCGCACGATATGCTGTCCCACCGCGACGCTCGTCCCAACCACGATGGTGCCGTCCGCCAATGCATCGCAGTATTCCATCATGACGACTGCGTCCGCCCCTACGGGCAGCATCGCGCCGGTAGGCACTGCCGCGCACTGTCCGCTGACGAGTGTACCGCGCGCGGGCTGCCCCATGGCAATGCTTTCCACCTGCCGTAAAAAGACCGGCGTATTTTCCTCCGCGCCTGCGGTGTCGCGCGAAAGTACCGCATAGCCATCCACCATAGACCGTGTAAAATGGGGCAGATCCCTCGCTGCCGTCACATCCTGCGCGAGCACACGGCCCGCAGCGTCCGCAAGCGGAACCTTCTCCCACCGCAGCAGCGGTGCAAGCAGCGTGCGCGCCTGTTCCTGTGCCTGCTCTACCGTGCATACCTGTAGCAGTCGCATTATTCTCCCCACCTTTCGCCCGCGATCACGGTGAAATATTGCCGGACACGTGCATCCGTATGCTGCCGCAGCTCCTGCGGGGTACCTTGTGCGAGCAGTCGTCCCTGCTCGAGGAAAAGCAGCTTGTCGCAGATGCGCTGAAGCTGTCCCCATTCATGACTGATGAGCACGCTCACAGTATCGTGCTTACGCTCGCGCAGGATCTCTTCAAAAAGCAGCGTACTTTCCATGTCCATATTCGCAAACGCCTCGTCGAGCAGGAGCAGCCGCGGATAAAACAGCAGTGCCCGCGCCATCGCAAGTTTTTTCTGCTCCCCACCCGACAGGCTGCGCGCGTTTTGCTTTCTGTGCTCATATAGTCCGATCTTTTCGAGCCACATCGCGATGCGCACCATATCCTGCCCCTCTCCGCGTATGCGCAGCGGATAACGCAGGTTCTCCTCCACGCTTGCGTGCAGGATATAAGGCTTTTGCAGTAGTAGCGTGCGCTCGCGCGCGGTCAGACCTTCATAATCGAGTGTGCCGTGATCGGGTGGCAGCACCCCGCCCATACATTTGATGAGCGTGCTTTTCCCGCAGCCGTTGTGTCCGACCACGCCATAGATGGCGCCGGGGTGCAGCGTCAATGCCGTAATTTCAAGTGAAAACGAGCCGAGCTGCTTATGTAGATCAGTAATTTTCATTGGGTTCCTCCTCCCTGCACAGGCAGTCTACGCTCCACTGAATCAAAAACGCAATGCCGAGCAGGAGTGCGCCGAGTACGATCGCCTGCCGGTACTCTCCGCGATTGCGCAGCAGCGAGATCGCGGTCGTCATCGTTCGGGTCTTGTGCTCCAGATTGCCGCCGACGATCATGATCGCGCCGACCTCGCTGATAGAGCGTCCGAAACCCGTCAACACCGCGAGCGTGCAGTCGCGCCGCATTTCGTGCAGCAGCGTACGGAACACCTGCCGTCGGTCCGCTCCCATGGTGATAGCAAACGCGCGGATACGCGGCGCTTTTTCCGTCGCGCTCGTATGTACCATGCTCGCCACGATGGGTACCAAAATCAAAATCTGCGCGAGCACCATTGCGCGCACCGTAAACAACAGCTCCAACCCGCCTAAGGGACCGCTGCGCATGAGCAACAGGAACACTGCCAGACCCGCGACCACGGGCGGCAGCCCCATTAAGGTATGCAGTATGCGCACGCATACGCGTTTGCCCGGGAAGGCGCACCACTCGAGTGCAAAGCCGAGCAGCACACCGAGCGCGCCCGCGAGCAGGGTGGAAAAAAAGGACATGCGCAGCGTCGTACCTACGATCTCCAATATTCCATGGTTCAGTAAGTGTTCCACTGTGCATGCCCTCCGTATTTGATTGCGTTTACTTGTTTGCCTGCGCGTTCGGTGTGAACAGAGACTGGCCGTACTTCTCCACGCCATAATTGCCGATGAGCTTCTGGGTGTCGTCGCTCACAATCCAATTCACGAAATCCTCCGCACCCTGCTGATTGATCTTGTCGTTTAGCGTCGGCGTAACAGCGATAACGCCGTAGTAATTGAGCAGGGCTTCCGACTTTTCACACACGATGTCGAGCGCACCCTTGTCCGCAAAGGTCAGCCACGTTGCACGGTCGCTCAGGCAATAGCCGTCTTTCTGTGCAGCAACCGCGAGCGTCGCGCCCATACCCTGTCCTGTGCTTTCATAACCGGTCAGCGTCTTGGGGTCTATGTGGAGCGTTTTCCAAATCGACAGTTCCTTCTTATTGGTGCCAGAATCATCGCCGCGCGAGATAAACGGCAGCTTGCTATCTGCAATCTTGTAGAAGGTCTGTTCGACATCTGCATTGGGCTTGACCGCACCATCCTTCGGCCCGACTACGACAAAATCGTTGTACATCACATCGTATCGCTTGACACCATAGCCGTCCGCGACGAGCTTGACCTCATCCTTCTTCGCATGCACGAGCAGCACATCCGCCTCACCGTCACGCCCCATTTGCAGTGCGGCTCCCGTGCCGACCGCGATCGTATCCACATTCCAACCGGTCTTTTCCGTAAAGTCCGGCAGAATGTAATCAAGCAGACCGGAATCCTGCGTCGAAGTTGTGGTCGCCAAAATGATCTTGCCCTTATTTGCGGTGCTCTTCCCTGCTGCATCGTCTGCCGCCGCAGGTGAGGAGGCCTGTCCGCAGCCCGCAAGCAGCGAAAGTAGCAGGCTCCCGGTCAACAGCAGAGAACTCATCTTATGTTTCATCTTGCATAGCTCCTTTGTATAAATAATATCACATTATTTATATATGTCAACATATTGTATACAATTATGCTGACTTGTTTTATGAGTCGTTCTGCATGTCGAAAAAATTGTCGTATTCCGCGCCCATGTACCAGATATGGTTCTTGACCTTAAGATATTCCAACAGACCCTCGACGCCATCCTCACGTCCCAGACCGCTGTTGCGGTTGCCGCCAAAAGGCGTTTCGATGTTGGACTTTGTTGCGCAGTTCATCCATACCGTGCCCGCGTCGATCTTCTCCGCGGTCCAATACATTTTGCGAATATTTTCCGTAAAGACTGCCGCACCGAGCGCAAAGCGCGTCGCGTTGGCAAGTTTGACCGCCTCCTCGAGTGAGTGGTAGCGTGTGACTGCGAGCACTGGGCCAAACACCTCCTCGTGGAAGATCTCCATATCCGACGTTACTTCGTCGATGATCGTCGGCATATAGTAGCTGCCCTTTTCATAGATCCCGCCGGTCAATGGCTTGCCGCCGCAGCGCAGCCGCGCGCCGGCATGAAGCGCACGATCCACATAGCCCTGCACCGTGTCGCGATGCTCTGCGCTGATGAGAGAACCCATTTGGGTATCATCGTCGAGACAGTCTCCAATGCGGATTTTTTGGGTGCGCTCAATGAGTTTCTCCATAAAGGTATCATAGATTTCATCCGCAAGAAGGAGACGAGAGGTCGAGACGCACACCTCGCCCTGATTCATGCAGAAGCCGAGCAGAACGGAATTGAGCGCACCATTCATGTCGCAGTCCGGCTCAACGATGATCGGACTCTTACCGCCGAGTTCAAGGGATAACGGCTTGATGCGCTTCGCCTGCGCAGACGCGGTCATCAAGCGGCGCCCAACTTCCTCCGAGCCGGTCAATGCGACCATGGCAACCTTATCGTTGGCGAGCAGTTCTTCACCAACAACGCCGCCCGAGCCGGATACAATATTATAAACCCCCGCCGGCACACCCGCCTCCTCAAAAATTTCACCAAGGATCTGGCTTGTGACCGGTGTCATGGTCGCGGCCTTGCACACCACGGTGTTGCCGGCCGCAAGTGCCGCGGCAATAGAACGAGTGAGCAGATGCAGCGGGAAATTCCACGGTGCAATGCTGCCGACCACACCATAGGGCTCATAGGTTGTATAGTCAAACAGCGGCATACCCGGCACCGGAATGACCTTGCCGCACAGCGCTTTTGCGGAATCCGCGTGAAAGCGGAACGCGCGAATAGACAACGCAATGTCGATCATGCGCGTTTCACGAATCGCCTTACCGGTGTCCATGGCTTCCCAACGTGCCAACTCCTCCGCACGGCGCTCCATGATGTCCGCTACCCGGTGCAGGTATGCCCCGCGCTGCTCCGTGCTCAATCCCGACCAACAGCCCGAGCGAAATGCCGCATCCGCGGCGTCGATCGCTTTGCGGGTATCGTTCACTGAGGCATAAGCCATCTCCGCGATCGCCTCCCCCGTGCACGGGTTATAGGTTAGGAAGGTCTTGCCGCCTTCTGCCGACAACCACTCGTTTGCAATGAACAGTCCAAACTTTTTCATTATAGTTTCCCTCTTTCGTTTCATCTGAGAGCGCTCCTGCAATAAAAAAAACAGCTTCTTTTATAGTGAAAGCTGTTTTGGGATATGGCAAACACACCAGTATCCAACAGCTCCTTCACAAAAAAGGTGGGCATGATCGTTTCCAATCATACCTAGTGGCTTCCTCCCATAGGTGCGATACGGTTCCCTTAGGTACGGTAAGCTCGGAGCATTTATTCTCTTGTTGATATTGTATTATATATTTATATTTGTTGTCAATATTTTAATCATATAAAAATATTAAAATAATTGTTGACAATTAATCGACGTAGTATTACAATAAAATCAATCTCAAGATCATATCTCAATTCTCTCTACGGTACCGACCCTCGGACCGGCACCGTCCTTCTTATTAAAAATAAAGGAGTCATCATTATGCCATTGCACACGCAAGAAATTGCAGAGATCTGCAAGCAGGAAGAGACCCTCGTTTTTGACCATTTTGGCGGTGCGGATGCACTGGCGATCGGTCAGATTCTGATCGACATGGCACAGAAGGCAAACGAGTCTTATGTCATCAATATCAGCCTGAACCGTCGGCAGCTTTTCCACTATTCCCCCGAAGGTGTGTCCCCGGATAATGACAACTGGGCGCGTCGTAAAGAAAACGTGGTCTATCATTTTTTCCGTAGTTCCTACCGCGTTACACTGGAACTGGAGGACACCAACGAGCTGCTTTATCCGCGTTACGGTCTGCCCGCAGACGATTATGTGACCGCAGGCGGTTCCTTCCCGATCATCATTCGCGGCGTGGGCGTTGTTGGTGCAATTACCATTTCCGGACTGGCGCAGGAAGATGACCACGCGCATGTTACGGCTGCGATTGCACAGTACCTCGGGTTGAACACCTAATTGAAGAAAAAATAGAGTTCACCCTCTGTTTTTTCATACACTTCATACCTTCTTTGCCCCCTTTTTTCCATACTCACATTCACCTTTACCCATTTATTCTCTTTCCAAGCAAAAGCAGCTGATCTGGCTCCCCAGACCGGCTGCTTTTGCTTGTCCAAATGGCCAAAATGGGTAGAGTAGAGCAAAGCAATCGATCGAACGGTGGACATTCGACCGATTGCTTTACTTAGAATCGTACGGATGCTGCGCGAAATTTGAAACTACATGCACATTTCAAGCACTTCTCGAATATTTTCACGCGTCACGGGCTTGGGATGCTTTTCGATATCCTGCCGGAACGCAGTAAAGCACAACTCAATAAACGCATCCAAATCGTCCAGTTTCAGTCCATAACCGGAGAATGAGACGTGCACATCCAAATCCTGATAGAGCGCGTGCATAATTTTGGGGAGTTGATAGGCTTTTTGTTCTATCGTCATCCCCTGAACGCCCATCGGATCCATAATTTCTGCAACACGCGCAAACCGATCCTGCGCATAAGGCAGTGTCCATTCAATCACCTGAGGGAGGCATGCAGCCAAAGTGCCTCCATGAGGTGCATCCGTGAAAGCGCTGAGTGGCTGCCCAAGCGCATGCGGGAGGCATACGCCTGCATTGAACAGCGCAGCGCCGCCCATTGCGCAAGACATCGCAAGTTGACTGCGTGCCTCTACATCCGATCCATTTTGAACTGCAGTGCGGATGTTTTGTGCAAAAAGCTCCATTGAACGCAGCGCAAACATATCAGAAATTGCATTGGAACCCGAGCAAATAAAGGCTTCAAAGGAATGCGCGAAGGTATCAATGCCTGTAAGTGCAGTCAGCAGCGGCGGAACGCTCAGCATGATTTTGGGATCAATGATTGATACCGTCGGATAAATGACCGGGTTGATAATGGTGCATTTGCGTACTTCGGATGGGTTATTGATTACCGCGCATGCGGTTGTCTCTGAGCCAGTCCCCGCAGTAGTCGGGCAAACGATCAGCGGCAGTCCCGGCGTGCTCGGACGCTGCACGGTTTCCCCAGCGCGTTCTGTGTACTCCCAGCAGGTTCCTCCATGTACCGCAACTAACGCAATTGCCTTTGCGGTGTCGATTGCACTTCCTCCGCCAACGACCACAACAACATCGCACTTTGCTGCACGGCACAGCACAATTCCTTCGTCGATCATGGTATTACGCGGGTTCGGCATGACATCATAGTAGACTGTATGCTCCACACCATTTTGACGCAGATCCTCTAAAATGCTTGCTGCGGTTTGGCTGCCCTTGAGAAAAGGGTCGAGTACGACAAATGCGTGCGTACCATATTCTCTGGCTGTAACGCCGAGTTCCTGCATCCGGTCTGCGCCCACACGCATACGGGTCGGAAAAATAAAATCAAAGCTTTTCATGTAACATCCTCCTTAACTTGCCTGATCTTCACTTAAATGAGACATTTCCTTAACGATCGCAGTGCCGCGTACCTTTGCCAGTTCTGCATTGATCACATGATATTCCCGATCGCTGATCTTATAAAACGCCATAACAACCAAATAAATGAATCCCACCGCACCCGGCACAACGCTCATCATCAGATTGATGCTGGTCAGCACCGCACCATTCTGTACGACATTGGGCACATAGCCGGTTGCATTAAATACCAGTGCAAGCACTGCCGGTGCAAGAGCACCGCCCACCTTACAGGTGAATGAAGTGAGTGCATACAGGAATCCCGAGGCACTTACGCCGGATTTGAGTTGGCTATAGTCGATTGCATCCGGGATCATCGAATACAGCATGACCATATACGCGCCGAAGCCCAGCCCGCCGATAAAAGTTAGAGCATAGAATGCTACGATATTTTGTGTAGGTGGAAAAAAGTAGATCAGCCCGGTGCATACTGCAAATACGCCTACATCAAATATGGTCGCATGCCCTTTATGGCGAAAAAAACGGTGGATATAAGGGCTGATAATGGTACCAAGAATATTGGCAATACCCTGAATGATACCAAAGCTCGCAATCATGGATGCGCTGCCACAAAGATATGTAAAGTAATACGGGTAGATTGCCGCTCTTCCATAGTAGACAAAGCCATGGAACAGCATAACTGTAATCATGATCAGGATCGGCGCGGATTTCAAGCAGCGCATCCGATCCCCCATGGTCAACTTTTCGCTCTGGCTCTCCGGTACCAGTACAACTTCTTTGCTGCGAAATGCAGTAATCAGAAACATCGGTACCGAAAGAGCGCAGAAGAGCGCGACTGTGACCAGATAAGAGCGTTCCGCATGTCCACTGTTTAAACCAAAGAAAATGAGCAGCGGCGCGGCGATAACCGTGACGACCATATTGCCCATCATACAGCAGGCAAATCGCAGACTGCTGATTTTGCTGCGCTCCTGTACGTCGGTAGTGAGCGTTTGTGTCAACACACCATACGGCATATTGGTTGCGGTGGACGCGCACACTACAACAATATAGGTCGCATAGACATAAATGTATTTGAGCACCGTCGGCCAGGAGGCGTGCGCCCAGAACAGCAGCGTGATGGAGATGCCCAATGTGATCGGCCCCCAAATCAGCCACGGCTTATAGGTACCGGTTTTCTGCTTGGTGCGGTCGGCCAACGACCCGATGAACGGATCATTCAGCGCGTCAAAAATACGCACGACCAACATCAATGTGGTGACTGCCATCGCACTGATGCCGAATACATCCGTATAAAAGATCATGAGATAGGCGCTCACCCAGAAATACATGCAGTTATAGCCCAGATCGCCTACGGCATATGCAAGGCGTTTTCCAAAAGTCAATTTGACATCAGTTGATAAGGTATTCCCTGGCTGTTGTGTCATAGAAAATTCCTCCCGCTATATTTTTTACGGTCAACAATATTCATTCCCTTTTTAAAGCTCAAACAGATATTTAAAGCCTTCACAGCTCCGGTATGCATCAAACGCTTCTTCCCAATGTTCGAGCGGATAAATTCCGCTGATGAGTCGGTTCAGATTCAGTTGTTTCTGTCGCAGCAGTTCGATCGCACGCGTCCACCAGATCGGTTTTTGCGCGAAAGTGCCTATCACCGACAGATCCTTCATCACAATCAGATTCATATTCAGTGCGACCGGCTTGCCGGACAGACCAACCTGCACCATACGTCCGCCTTTTCGAACCGCACGCAGTGCTATTGCAATTGCTGCTCCTGCACCAGAACACTCAAATACAATATCTGCGCCATCGCCCTGTGTTTTTTCTAGAATCTGTGCTTCTGCATCCGCATCATCTGAAAAAACGGTATGCTGTACGCCAAGCTGACGTGCGACTTCCAACTTATGCGCATCAGCATGCATACCGGCTAACGTAACCTCTGCACCGCATGCCAACGCAAGTTCTGCACACATCATGCCGATTGCCCCCGGTCCTGTAATTAGCACGCGATCACCTGCGCGTAAATTCCCTTTTTCGAGGACTGCTTGCGTGCAGCATGCCAATGGTTCAACCATTGCAGCTTCCGCCATGTCGATCTCTTGGGGAAGAACATGCAGCTTATGCGCCGGCACCACGACCCACTCTGCCATAGCGCCATCCACACCGCTGCCAATCGACAAGCGTTCACTGCACAGATTGGGATACCCTGATTCACAGAATCTGCAATGTCCACAGGTGTGGAAGTACGTCTCACTGATAACGCGTTTCCCGATCAGATCCTGACACACCCCATCTCCGACTGAATCGACAACGCCGGAGAATTCGTGTCCCAATATGACCGGCGGATTGGTATGGTATCCCCCATCGTCCAAAAAAATATGGATATCTGTACCGCAAATTCCTGCATAGCGTACCCGTACCACTGCCTGTCCAGCCGCGGCGTTTGGCTTTGGACGAACCATAAGTTTGAGCTTACGTGAACCATCTTCATACTTTACCAATGCTTTCATTATTTTGTGCTCCTTTGATTGGATTCCGGATCCTGCCTTTATTGTATCGAAAAACCACGTTCAAACAATGCCACCATCTTTCGAAAATGTGCATTATACTAAATATGAGAAAAAAATTGCGCCTAATATTAGTGCTATATGCACAAATATTAGGCGCAAAACACGCTTACTCCATTCATTTCAGATGGTCATGCCGCGAAACACGCTGTAACCATACTGCCAAGATAATAATACTCCCTTTCATCACCTGCTGCACATAGGGGGAAAACGCAAAAAGATTCATGGCGTTCTGACTCAATCCCCAAATCAATGTCCCGCATATTGTGCCAAATACAGTGCCGCTGCCGCCGGACAAACTGACACCCCCTAAAATAATTGCCGTAATCGCATCCAACTCAATACTGCTTCCGATACCCGGGGTGCCTGTGCAGGTGCGTGCGGTCACAACGATCCCTGCTGCGGCATACAGTGTTCCTGCGAGCATATATGCCAAACACTTATACCGTGACGCATGAATGCCCGCAAAGCGAACCGCTTGTTCGTCCGCACCGCACGCGGCGAGTAAGCGTCCACATCGAGAATATTTCTGCAAGAAGGATAGAAGCACCGCACAAATGATTGCTGTCAGAACCACATATGGAATGCGGAAAAGCGGCGTTTCCGCACGTCCAAACAGCAGCAGCGCGCGTCCGGCTTGACTGAGCGCGGAAACTCGCACAGACTGTCCTTGCGACAAGAGATATGTCAATCCTCGCGCCACTGACATCATTGCAATCGTGATAATAAACGGTTCCATCTTGAGATAGCCGATCAATAGCCCGTTGCATGCCCCAAGGATTGCGCCGCAAAGCAGGGTCAGGAATACTGCGAAGCAGGCACCTTGTACGCTGGATAAGTTCCCGTAAGCAATCAGGACGGAAATCATCATACCGCCGAAAGCCTCGACGGCACCCGCAGAAAAATCAATACCTCCGGTCAGAACGATCAGGAGCATGCCGAGCGCAATTAAAAATAGCGGTGTGAGCTGACGCAGAAGATTGCGTACATTCTGTCCCGAAAAAAACGCGGGAAACAATAACAACAGCATTCCGGATAGGATAAGCAGCATCACTCCCGCTCGCAATCCCCCAGTGGTGTAGTGTTTCGCCCATTTTTTCACATGTGTATCCCTATCTTTCACACTTCTCCCCCCTTTTTACCGCTCAATGTCCGGCAATTCGTATACAGTTTCTGTGTTTAATACTTGTATGCGATCGCAGCAGCGCCGCAACTCTTGTGCGCTGGGCGAAAGGATCACAAACGCCGTGCCGCGTGCCCGCATTAACGAAAGATAGTCAATCAGGATATTTTGATGCAGAATATCCGAGTGGGAAAATGGGCGATAGCATAGCAACACAATGGGATCACATAAATACCAACGCAACAAAATTATGCGCAGACACGACAAATGATCTAAATCCGAAAGAGATCTTGCGCGCAGCATACTGTCTGCAAGCCCTACTGCCTCTCTTCCCTGCTCAATGCGTTCATATGACAGCGGCTGCTGCAGCTGCTGCGCTAAAATAGTCGCATTTTGCAAAGGTGTCAGCATGGGCAGAAGCTGCCGGCGAACCGATAGATCATCAAGCAGCCCAACGCGTGCACGCAGCGCATCACGCAGTCCGTGATTTGGCGAAAGCAATTGATCAGCAACTGTTATGCGGGCACTTGGCGGCAGCGGATTGTCTCCTGACAAGTAGCGCAAAGGCTGCATATCGCTGTCGTTAAGTGGATCAAGCAGTCCCAAAATTTCTCCTCGGTATACAATGAATGAAACCGTCCCTGCCGCGCTAGGCACACGCTCCGCCCGCATATATATCGTGTTGTCAGGCGTCCGTTTTTCTATCACATGTCCTACTACGGGTGTACCGGATAGAATCGTCAGTAAGGATGAATGCGGATAGTGCGCAGGAATATCGAAAACATTCTGCCCCTCGCGTAATACAATTGCATGGCGACAGTGATGCAGTAATACATCTGGACGCTCGAGTAAAAGCACGATTGCCATGCCTGATGCGCATAGCTGTCGAAAGATCGTGAGCAGCGCCGCGTTGTCCGCATCTCCCAGCGTACGGTCAGTGCAATCCACAATGGCGCACACCGCACACTCACGCCATGCTTTTACGAGCTGTACAATCAAATTTTGTCGGATTGTCAACTGTTTTGCGGCAAGACGGCTATTGATTGACACCCCGAATTGCCTGAACATTGCGTCACAGCGCGCAATTTGTTGTTTTTCCCGTATCAACTGCCTGTGCACACCGGGCGATGCCACCAGTATATTTTCCGCAACGGTCATCGTGCTTATCAGGCCCTCGGACGGCGTCACATATCGGATGCCTGCATTGCGCATCATCTGCGGATCACCTGATCGCAGCTCTCTACCGTACAACCGGATGCTTCCGCCATCCGGTTGTATCCAGCCGGTGAGCACCCGCGCGAGAGTGCGTTTTCCTGCATGTCGGAGTCCCAGAATACCGTGTAGACAGTCCGCGCGAATCAGCATATGAAAATCGCGAAGAGCTGATCCGCTTGCCAAACGCACATGTAGTCCCTGAATCGAAAGCAGCTCACGTTCCATGAGGATCCTCCACATCACGCCGGCTCGGATGAGCTGGTAGGATAAGTTCCATCTCTGTACCACACTGGGGTGTGCTTTTCACAAACATACCGCAGTTGTCCCCATAAAGCAGTTGGAGCTGCCGACGGATATTGCACAATGCAATTCCGTTATGCCGTGCCTCTGAGTCGACCGATGCGCTCTGTTCTTGCAAACAATCCCGCAGCATACGGTTAATTTCCTGCACACGGTCCTCACTCATGCCGACTCCGTCATCATAAATGTGGATTACCAGACTATGTTCTGTACGCTCGAGCCGTATCAGCACGCGACCCGCGCCCGGTCTCCCTTCTAGACCATGGGAAATCGCATTCTCCACAATGGGTTGCAAAATCAGCTTGGGCACCGGATAAGAACTGAGCCAGGTGTCATCGCTGCCGGTATCAACAGATAACCGAAACCGATCCTCGAACCGGTACTGCTGTATTTTGAAGTAGTTGCGTACATTGTTGAGTTCCTCTTCCAATGTAACATAGCTTCCTTTTCGACTGATACTATATCGAAAAAAGTTTCCTAAAGTCTCCACCATCTCCGCAATGCCCCGTTCCTGATGACACAGTGCCTCACTACGCACACATTCCAATGTATTATACAAAAAGTGTGGATTGATCTGGCTTTGCAGCGCAGAAAAAAGCGCGCCTTTTTCCGCGATCTCCTCCTTATAGCGCTGCACGGAAATTTCATACTGACTGGTCAAGACATACTTCAGTTGGCGTGTGACCGACAGTTTTGCCGGAAAATCGGAAAAATTAGGTTGTACAACATCAAATTTCGCCATAAAGTCCGAAATTGATAGTAATTCAAGTGCGTAATATGCCAAGAATAAAATGCCTGCAATGCCTCCGAGCAATGGTACGATCCACAGCCATGCATGCCGAACAGCAGCTGCACCCATGCAGCATAATAATGTGCCGATCATCAGTGCGGCGGCCGCTTTGGCCAGCAGACTGCGCATCTGATAGCGGTATCTGTTCATGAGCCGTGCTCCTCTCGCCCGTGCATATACCGTCGGTACAAAATGGGAATATCTCGGGCAAATCCGCTGTGTGGATCATCCGGCAAAAAAGTATCGACATTTTCGCGGTGGATCGTAACCGGAATGTTCTGCAAATACAGCGGCAAGTCCGATGCATCTTCTCCCCGCACAAAAATATCGTAAATCAAATCTATCGCAGCCTTTGCTTGTATGCGAGGATTGTTATATCCGGTGCAGAGCAACTCGCCCTGTCGGATCATATCAAGCGCGCGACGCGTGCCATCGGCGGCCGCAGCGAGCAGCGTTTTTCCCGTTCTGCCCGCTGCATGGATTGCTTGTGCCGCGCCAAATGCCATCACATCGTTTTCACACAGCAGCAAATCCATATCCGGATAGGCATAGAGCAGGTTTTCGGTCGCCGTCAATCCGCCCTCTTCCTGCCAATTTCCCCAACCTTGTGCAACTAAAACGACGTTATATTCCGCATTTTCCGCATGTCCGTTCTTCATCAGCGCATCCATCAGCGCATTTGCGGCGTGGTCGATTTGGCTTTCAGTTTGACCGGATGACCGCATATGCAGCACCCCGGTCAACATGCCGAAGGTGCGGCTCTCGCCCTGTGCATTTCCCGGTCGTCCCGAAAGGACACCGATGCGTAAGAGATTGCTGTTACAATGCGATGCCGCATACTGCCCTACCAGCATTCCCGTGCGATAGCTGTCCGATGAAAACAGCGTGATAATAGGTGCGTCTGCGTTCACGCCTCCGTCCACCGCAATGACCGGAATGCCTGCTTGTACCGCTCTGCGAATATCTGCGACGTTTCCAATTGGATCTCGTAGATCAGCAATAATGCAGTCAACACCCTGCGCGATCAGACTGTCAAATGAGCTTGACTGCTTCTCCATATCATCAGAGGCATCGGTATAAACGAACCGCATGCCATAACCCTCTGCGCACTGTGCCGCATACCGAACTTCCTCCATAAAAAACGGATTTGCTAAGGTAAATGCGCTAAAGCCGACTGTAATCTGATGTGCATCGCGCGGCTCAATCTTTTGCAGGCAGCGCTGCACCAAAGCACGATTTTCGGCATCAGGCTGCAGCTGCGTTAATACACGAAAATTTGTACTACTGTCTTGATGGAGCGTTTGTGCATCCACTGCCGGATCCTGCAGCGTGCAGCCCGAAAGCAACAGCACCTCCAGCCAGACGACCAGCCTCCATACCTTCATGGGCTGACCTCGATTCTGTAGTGCAGCCGCCGATATTCTGTCGGCTTCAACCCTACGGTCTTCAAAAAAATTCGCGAAAAATATCTTGGATCGGTATAGCCCACGCGATATGCAATGTCGCCGATACGGTCGTCTGAGGTTTTCAGCAACTCTCTTGCCGCATTCATGCGCACCTGTACGACATAATCGAGAAAACTAATGCCTGTCTCGCGCTTAAACAATACAGAAAAATAAGTTGCGTTCATGCCGACCAATGTGGCAACATCCTCCAGTGTGAGTTTGTCCGCATAGTTTTCGCAAATATACTGTTTTGCCAAGTGAATGGGTTTTTTCCCGGTCTCCATCTTTTTTTGATAATAGCCGTGCATTTCATCTCTAACCAGATTTTCCATATGGTCGAACAGTTCGCGCGCGGTGATGCTAATGTCAACAATCGCCGCATATTGCTCCGTCAAGCGCTGCCAATCGCTTTGCGCATCTAAAGTTGACCAAAAATCACGAAACAGTGAGAAAATCTGATCTGCGGTTACAAATGCAAGTTCGGATATATTTTCTGCCTGTGAACGCACTGCCTGATATGTACCAAAAAACCAATCCGCCATTTGCTCGATCTGTATACCTTCCAGCAGCCGTAAGAATGTCTTTCTGCGTTCCGCCGTGAGCACGGTGCCAACATCCGGTGCATTGGGTATCACGCCCTGCATGTAAATCACCTGATCCACACCACACTGCAACCGCTGTCGAATCCCATATTCTGTCTGTGTGATAGCGTCTCCGGTCATCGCGATATCTTGATAGGTCGTGCTTGCGCTGACTACCACATGGCAGACCGTGACTAATGTGCGACATGCCCTTAGCTCGCGCAGCAGTTGTTTTCCACTTTCTTCAAGCACGAAAGAATCTCCGCCTATCAGTACATATAGACTGCTTTCATACTGCACCGACGTATGGTCAATTCCGTTTGATTGCAGCGCGGAACGCACCAATAGAGACAACTTTCCTTTTTGCACGGTATACTCTGATAAACAATGCTCCCCCCGCGGATATAAATGCACACATAGCATACGATAGCACGTTCCTACAGGCGGATAATGTATTGCAAGCATCTTGCGCTCCGAAGTCGACGCCGATACGAGCGTATGCAGTTCATTGCGCCGTAGAAGTGACTCCTGCTCCAGTAAAACGGTATTTTGCATGCGTTGCGTCGCACGGCTATCCAATTCCTTGCAAATCTGTTTGAGTACTTGATTCAGTTCCTGCTCGTTGATTGGTTTTAAAAGATAGCTTTGTACATGCATCTGCATGGCAGCATGTGCATAATCGAACTCACGATATCCGCTGATAATGACGCACCGGATGCCTGGATACATTTTTTGCACATTTTGGATCAGTGATAAACCGTTTGTACTGGACATTCGAATATCCGTTAGGATAATATCTACGGTCTGCGTATTCAAAATCGAAAGCGCCTGCTCCGCGCTTTCTGCCAAACCGACACAATGCAATCCCAGCCGCTCCCAATCAATCAAAATTCGAATGAGCTGTCGAACCTTTTTTTCATCATCTACAATGAGCACCTGATACAAGATGAATCGACTCCTTTCGCAATGTGTGTCAATAATCATCGGAATAACACTATTAAAAAAACGATAGCCGCCCGTTTTTCGTACGGACGGCTATCGCAAGTCACATATATCCGATAGGATAGCCACATCGGAAATACCATCTGCATAAAAGGGATCAAAAAGGATTATATAATGTTCTTAGTAAAGCCTACCGTTGCCTTAAGCCTCAGTTTCTTCGGTGTCCGCATAGAATCTGTCTTCGCGCGACTTAAATGCTTTTTTCAGACCCATGACCAGACAAATGGATGCGATAAGACCAATCAGCAAGTAGATCGCTGTGATAGTATTTGCACCACCAACACGCGCGATACCGACAGGTGACAGGAGAATGAAGCCATCCACGACAAGTGCAACCAGAAAAGCACTGAACTCATACCGATACTTCCAAGGCTTCATATTAACAATATGCAGATTTTTGAGCTCGAAAATATCTTTTTTGGGCTTCACCGCTGCCATAACAAACATGAACACAACCGCAATGACAAAGTTGATACCAATGCGATGGAGATAGTTCATGTTGGGCAGGAGTACATAGCTCAGACCATAACCGATTGCATAGAGTAGCGCTGCGAGTTTTGCAGCAATCGCCGGTGCTCTTTTATTCAGATAACCGACGCCAAGCATGATCAGGATCGGGACATTGGTAAAGCCATTGATCTGCTGCAAATAGGTGAAGATACCCGAAGGGGTATAATAAAGCAGCGGCGCGACTACGCAGGACACAATCGCAATCACAATGCCAAATTGCTTGCCCAACTTGACCATTTTGCGCTCATCTGTATTATCCTTCATTCTAGGATTAATTACGTTCAAGGAAAGCAACGTCGTCGTACTGCTTAGCAGACCACAGAAAGTACTGAGCACTGCGCCGAACATTGCAGCGGCAAAAATACCGCGAAGTGCGGGCGGCAGAACAATATTAACCAACGTAGGGTACACAAGATCTCTGGAACCGTCCATAGCAATACCCTGCTTGGCAAATACCTGATATGCAATCAGTCCGGGCACCATGAGCAGTAGCGGATCGAGGACTTTCAGTAAACCTGCCCACAGTAGTCCCTTCTGTCCATGCTTCAGATTTTTGGCAGCAATTGCTCTTTGCAGGATCGCCTGATCCATACCCCAGAAATACATACACAGCAGAAAGACACCCGTAAAGTTTGTCCCAAACGGGTTAATATCCGACGGGCTGCCGACTGCGTTAAGCTTTTCGGGATTATGCGTCAGAACCTCGCGAATACCCGAGATAAAATTGCCATCTCCAAGGAAAATGAAACCAAAAACTACTACCAGCGTACCGCCGATCACAAGCAGAATGCCATTGATGATGTCTGCAGTGGCTACCATTTTCAGCCCACCATACAGCGCGTAAATACTGCCAATCACACCAATGACGACGATAATACCGGTCATCGCTGCGACAAACGATACATTGAGCAGTGTGTCGATATTAAACAGTCTTACCAGAACCACAGAGCCGGAATAAAGCGTAATGGGCAGCATATTCGCCATATACGCAAAAATAATAATGTAGGTCGCCAGATTCTTTGTCGATTTATCATAGCGCTGTTCTAGAAAATCAGGCATTGTGGTAATGCCTTGCTTCAAATATCTCGGAATGAGAAACATCGCCGAAATAATAATGCAAATTCCGGAAAACCAGTCAAAACCAATGGTCGAAAGGTTTTTATACCACGTATCTCCTGTAAATCCTACGAAATGCGTTGCACTTGTGTTACTTAGCAGTAGTCCGATGGCGATGACGCCGGCCGTCATAGAGCGACCACCCAGAAAGAAGCCTGATTTTTCTTTCTTATCCACATCTCGACTATTAAACCACGCAAAAAATAAAACAAATAACGTGGCCAACACAAATACCGATACCGTTAAAAACATGTTTTTCCCCCGTATAAACTTAAAATGCCAGGACTTTGAATTGCTGTTTTTCGCTGCATATACTGACAATTTCGATCAGTCACCTATGCTTGTTCACTTTTTCATTTGATTTTGTATGCTGTTGTTCTGCGTCGATATAAGCTATATGTATGCGTCTAGCAATCGCAAAACCTTGAGAAGCGCTGAAAAGCAGGAAATGCCAAAACGTCCTTTTAACCAATACTTTATTTAAATGCTGCGGATCAGACCGCCCTCCGCACGGATGGTCGCGCCGTTCGTCGCAGCAGATACCTCAGAGCAGTAGTACACAACAGTAGCGGCGACTTCCTCTACTGTTGTGATACGCTGCAAAAGTTGTGTGGGCTCATATGTGATGAAATATTCGCGAATCGCCTGATCGAGCGCTTTTCCCTCGCGCCGCGCACGGTCTGTTTGATATGCCGCTGTATTTTCCGTCCAGGTTAGCCCCGGCAGTACAGAGTTCACAGCCACTCTTGTGCCCTTTGTGATCTCCGCGAGTGCACGTGCAAGACCGATTACCGCGGTTTTCGATACGCTATAGTGAATCATATCCGTGAGCGGCTTGATGCCGCACTCACTGGCGATGAGCACGATACGTCCGCTGTTGCGTGCTAGCATCTTGGGCAGAAAGTGACGGCACATGCGTATCTGAGAATAGAGATTGACGTTCATCATCCAATCCCATTCCTCATCTGAGATCTCCGCAAATGGCGTTCCCTTGTAAGTGCCCATATTCCCAACCAGAATATCAAGATCGCCCAAAGCATCCACTGCGTCGATGACCGCTTGCGCACCTTCTGCTGTTCCCAAATCGCCTACGGCCATGTGACATGTGCCATATTGGGCTAACGCATTGGCGGTTTCTAACAGTGCTGCTTTATTACGCCCGTTAATGACCACGGTTGCGCCTTCTTGCAGCAGGCACTTGGCAATTCCCTTACCAATGCCCGCTGATGATCCGGTTACAAGCGCCAGTTTCCCTTTCATCTTCAGATCCATCATATAACCTCCTGTTCTTTTATAAAACCCTTTCAGAGACATTGTTAGTATAATATCAACATTGAGTTCCGTCAACAAAATTTGAGTTCAATAATATATAATTGTCGACAGCAACAAAAATAAAATTATATTGTTGTGTAATACGCTATATGTATTTACATGCGGAGCGCTGTGCATGCAACATTACTCCACAGCTCGACAAAGTGGATGAACAAATTGAAACGGTGCCAACACAAGCAATATCAATGGATGCTCAAGAACAATCACTGCTGCGGCAAGGTAAAAAAAGGACCTGCCACCTGATCTTCACAGGCAGCAAGCCCTTTCGGCGGCTTGAGCAATGATCTACTTACATGCTTGTCTAGCTTTTGGGGTTTCATTCAGTGTCAAAGCGGAGGATTTTTTATTTTCAAATAGAATCCCGCCTTTGCATGCCAAAAGTAACCACGGCTTTGTCTTTTGAACGGTCATGTTCATATCTTTAAAGTTCGTGCAGTTCCAGATTTCCACGACGGATCTCGTGCTTTGTCATTTCATGCGGTGTAAGAGCTGTGGTTTATTGTTTAAAGTCAGCGGTCCGAGATGAGATACTTCAAACAGCTTTTTCTATTACAGTGTTTCATAATGGATACGCTCCATATTCCAACGGTCGGTGCGGTTCTACCGGTTTTTGCAGATAGGTACGCACACTGCGGCACTCAAAAATAGAATCCATCATCATTTTTCCTTTTCGTGTGAAATGGCAAAAGCGCCGGCGTGGAACCGGCGCTTTCCTTCGATTTACCAGCGGTTCTCGTGTACCATGGAAGCGTCGTAGCGGTCGGACACCTCCGGCTGCTTTTGAGGCCAGCCGATGGGCAGCACGGCGTAGGGCACGATGTTTTCAGGCAGCGAGAACACCTCGCGCAGGTGCGCCACGCGGTGTTCCATGGGGTAGGCTGCAAAGTAAACGGAACCGAGGCCCTTGTCGGCCGCCTCGACCAGAATGTTTTCAATGGCGGCAGAGCAGTCAATGACGTTGAAACCCGCGCCGTTGAAGTCCTTGTTGCTGTCGCCGCAGACAACGATCGCCGCCTGTGCGTCTTTCACAGCCTGCGTGTAGTTGTCCATCGGCAGCTTTTGCAAAAGTGCCTTGTCTGTCACAAGAATGAACTGCCAGGGGCGGTCATTCATTGCCGTGGGGGCGCTCATGCCGGCATGGAGAAGATCGTGCAGATCCTCACGGGAAACAGGACTGTCCGTGTACTTGCGTACACTTTTACGGGCAAAAATAGCGTTCATTGTGTTTTCCTCCGGTATGATTTTTGGTTTATTTCTTCAGTCTTGCTTTCATTTCTTCCACGGTCTCTCCGCCAAAACCCAGATTTTCGTCGGACTGTTCATGGAGCACAACGGTAAAGAACTGCGCGGGCACGCCGGTGGATTCCGAAGCGGTTTTTGTGAGGCTGTGGATCAGTGCGGCTTTCTGCTCTTTGTTCAGAGCTCCGCCTTCAAATGTAATGACAGGCATTGTACATTTCTCCTTTATATTTTGTCTATCAAGGTCTTACCGATATTCCAGCAGCGGCCGACTGCGTTGCCGGAGCGAAGATAGCGGGCCTGCTGCATTTCGAAGAGGATGGGATGGATCTTCTCAAAGTCGATCCGCCCGTTTTCCGAGAGAACATCCTCCCGGACATAAGTGGTGACCGGTCGCACGATGCAGTTTAGATGCGTCTTGGTCTCGTAGATTTCTTCAATCAAACACTCCATCGCGACGGGCGCGTTCTCGATCAGCGGCACATCCCGCAACTGCCCGTGAAAAATCGGAAACACGTCGGATTTATCGACCGTTTCTCCCGAAACGATGCCGACGTAATCGGCACGCACCAGCATAGCTTCGTCCACCAGATTGACAGAAAGGGCTGTGCCGGCGTGCAGCGCCTTTGCCGTGTAGTGGGGCTTGCCGATGCTCAGCATCATGCAGTCTATTCCCCAGACGCCCACATGTGCCACATTCATCCAGTTGACTTTACCGTTTTGCACGGTTCCTACCACCGTGTCCGGCGTAGGATACAGCCCTACGACGCTCCCAATATTTTTCATGTCTGAATCTCCTTATCCTTTGATTTTCTGAATCAAAAACGCTATATTCTCGCCGAAGCGACGGATGGTGTTCATGCCTTCCTCGTCCTGCAACGCCTGACCGGCGGTCTGGCCGAACACGATGTTCCAGTAGGTGGAGCCGGGGACAATCATGTCGTTGGCGAGATAGAACATCATCATTTCCTGAATCGAAGTGGTGCTGCCGCCGCGGCGGGCGATGGCGATGGGGCCGCCCACCATGCGGGAGAGGAAATTGCCCTGCTGCATGGAAGCCATTGCAATGCGCTGGAGCGCCGTCATCAGCTGGGCGCGAACTGTGCCCCAGTAGACCGGGCCGCCTACGATCAGACCGTCGGCTTCTTTGATCTTTGCGATGACAGCGTCGAAGCCGTCGTCGTCGCTTGTAAAGTCCATGGCGTCGTGCAGCTTCATTCCGGCGAGGGAAATCACCTCGGTCTCCACGCCGTTTGCCTCGATCGTCTTTGCGCACTCCCGCAGTACCTGCACGGTATTGCCCTCCGCGTTGGGGCTGCCGCTGAGTAAAATTGCTTTTGACATTTTACAGATCTCCTTTTATTCAATCTTGAATTCAATATTGAACTATATACTCAAAAAAGATGTCCGAGCTTGCTCAGACAGTCTTTTTCAGTTGAAATTTTCGATGGCCCTCGCCATCATGACCACGAACTGCTGCTGTTCTTCCTCGGAAAAGCCGCGGAAAATCTTCTCGCGCAGCTCGGCTGAGATCCGATCAAAGTCGGGGCGGAATGCCAGCGCCTTTTCTGTCGCCTGCACATAGGTGCAGCGAGCATCAGTGGGGCAGGTCTCCTTGGTCAGATAGCCCAGCCGGACCAGACGGTTGATGCTCTCGGTAATCGTGGTCTTCTGCTTGCAGAGCGAATCATAGATGGTTTTGATCTGCGCCCTGCCGTCGTTTTTGTAGACGACGGAGAGCACGGAGCCGTAGCTCGGCACCAGTTCGCCGTGACCGCAGGCTTTGAGCTCATCGCGCAGAAATTCATTGATCTTTGTGCGCAGATGTGAAGTGTACGTTGCGGCGCCCATGGGGGATGCATTCATAAGGGTTCCTCTTTCCGTATCAGATGATCTGCTGATAAACATTCATATCACCCGCCTGTGCCCTTTCTCCTGACGGGTGATCTCCACCCGTTCCCGGCAGAGAGATAAGATCTCGTTCAGATGGTTCAAATCAGCATAATTCTTTGCGATTTTTTTCAATAGCAAAATAATACTTCAATTTTGAATGTTTGTCAAGAATAAATTTCAAAGTTGAAGTATTATTTTAACGGCAGCTTTTGCCGAATGCTGCAGCAAAGCGCACCGAATACATGATGTGCCCTGCTCAAATATTTAAAAGTTGGACTGCTCCGGGTCGCGGCGGGCAGATTTGGAAATAGTTTACACGCCGTGCTCAATATCCCAACGAAGTACAATCTGTGCCGATGGGCGACCGTATTTTTCAGCCAATGCTCGGAGCATCGGGTGCTCTAGGAGCGGTACACGCGGACCGCCCAGAGGCATCCTGACGCCCGCCGCGATTCCCGACCGATGCCGGGTATCGCTCAGTTCCTGATTGTTCATTAGCGAGTGCGACTCCACCTGATCCAGCATCGGCTTCACGCCGGTTGCGCGAATCAGTCCCTGATCGTAAAACTGTGCCAGTATTTCCCTCGCTCCCTCTTCCACATAATAACGGATGTAGCGGTCTCAAAGGTTGCCGTCCTCATTCGCGTATTCCGTCAGCATCGGCGGAACAATCAGGCGGTTCTTGACCTACATTGTGCCGATCTGTACGGTTGTAAAGAGATGATCGAATTTCATATTGGTTCACCCTTTCCAGGCGAAAGCATCTAACAGATGAAAAACAAACCGCATACCCCTCGGCAGAGAGCAGACCTTGTTTTTTCGCAAATAAGAATACAGCCAGAAATAGGACGCCGAAATGCGCATCGCCGCCGAGGCATAAAATGCAAACGAAAAGCGCATATTCGCTTTATTTTGCGTCACAAGCCTATCCGCCAAAAGGGACATGGAGTAGTTGAGCAGTGTCGTCAAAAGATGGAAAGCAGATTCAGCACGTTCAGCTTTGGGCTTGTTCTTTCACTATAGCTGATATGCCATCACTGAATGCCTGTACCCGATCCGCTTTCATACGCCACCCTGCTTTCTGCTGCTGATGTCCGGCACGCGGTATCGGCATAACCGCGCTTTGCATTCCGCGCAAGCAGGCACTTTTCGGTGCGGCAGGCAACAAAATATGCGGTATTCAAGGTTACCGCCCCGAATACCGCATATTCTGTTGATCAATGGAAAATGCGGAATATATCATTATCCCTCTGCGATTTTCCGTTCCTGTTACGCATCTCGTGGATACCGTCGCATAGGTTGCCAGGGTTTTGCCTGACGGCTTCTGCATGACTCGTCTTTCCATTTTGTTTTTGCAGACTGTACTTTTCCATGCAAGGCACCTCCTTATGATTTGGCAGAAAACCAGCCTTTTGTTTTGTTCGCAATTTTCACCAGTGTCAGCATGACCGGCACTTCCGTCAGGACACCGACCGTCGTGGCAAGGGCTGCCGGGCTGGTCGTACCGAAAAGCGCCACCGCCACCGCAACAGACAGTTCGAAGAAGTTGGACGCGCCGATCATGCCAGCAGGAGCAGCGATGTCGTAGGGCAACTTCAGGATGCGGCAGGCAGAATAGGCAATGAAGAAAATCAGATAGGTCTGAAGAATCAGAGGTACGGCAATCAGGAGAATATGAAGCGGGTTCTTGAGGATCACTTCACTCTGGAACAAAAACACCATCACTAGCGTAAGAAGCAGGCCGATTGTGGTTGCGCTGTCGAACTTATGAACGAACTTCTTTTCAAAGTATTCCGCTCCGCGGTTGCGCACAACCAGCACCCGCGTCAAAATCCCAGCGGTCAGCGGCACTACCACAAACAGCACCACGCTGAGGATCAACGTGCTGTAGGGAACGCTGACGTTGGAGACGCCCAGCAGGAATTTTACGATGGGAACAAACGCAAATAAAATGATGAGGTCGTTGGTCGCGACCTGAACCACGGTATATGCCGGATTTCCCTTTGTAAGCGTGCTCCACACGAAAACCATCGCCGTACAGGGAGCCGCGCCGAGCAGCACCGCGCCCGCCAGATACTGCGTCGCAAGTTCAGGCGCAATCAGCCCCTTGAAGATCACAAAGAAAAACAGCACGGAGATGCCGTACATCGAGAATGGCTTGATGAGCCAGTTGGTGATCCATGTGACATAGAGGCCGTTGGGATTTTTCCCGACGTTTTGCACGCTTTTGAAATCGACCTTCATCATCATTGGATAAATCATAATCCAGATTAGAATGGCCATGGGAATGGAGACCTTGTAATACTCAAATTGATTCAAAAACGTGCCGATGCCGGGAAACCAGTGTCCCAGCAGGACGCCGACCACCATGCACAGTGCCACCCATACAGACAGGTACTTCTGGAAAAAACTGATTCCCTCATTTTTATTGTTAGCCATATAATTTCCTCCCCCAAATTTCAAATTGAATCTCTTCGATGCGTTCTCAGTAAAGAAAGGCGTGCTTTTCCACGCCTTTCTTTCATTTCCGAATCGGCTTTATGGTTTCGCAGCTGCACACGACGCTATTGAAAAAATGTTCCAAACAGGATACCATTTTGCAGCCATTTTACATTCTCCTCAAAAAATGTGAATATCTTTGCCGCCTTCCGGCGTTCCCTTATACCAGAAACGGATGAAGCACTTGAAAAGATAACCGACGATGATGATACCCACGGTGCAGATGGCAATGAATAGTCCCAGCAGTTTTGGCTTGACGGCTTTGCGCAGCATGATGAGCGAGGGAAGCGACAGTATCGTGCCCGCCATCATGAAGGACGGTACAGTCCCCAAGGGATTGTTGCCGCCAAGCACCGTTTCAACAACGCTTTCCGGAATCCAGTTGTGGATCACCGCGCCGATGCCCACGCCGACCAGAATATATGACAACACATTCTTAAAGGTGTTTCCGACCTGATCTTTCGCGTAAATTATACGGTCGCTCTTGGTGAGTTCCGGTGATGCAATGTCAACGCTTCTAGCGTTTTTAATGAAGTCCTCCACATAGCGTTCCATGTGCAGCTTTTCAATGATCGTGCCTCCGACAACGGCTACAACCATGCCAAAGATCACATAGACAATGGCGACCTTTGCACCGAAAATGCTCATCAGCAGGACCACGCTGCCAAGATCGACCATGGGAAAGAAAATCAAAAAGGAAAACCTCACGCCCACCGGCAGTCCGGCGCCGGTAAAGCCGATAAACAGCGGGGCGGCGGAGCCGGAGAAAAACGGCGGCACCGTGCCGAGCAACGCCGCAATCGAGTTGGCACCGAGGCCATGAAAACGGCCCAGAATTTTCTTGCTCCGCTCAAATCTGTCAAATCAACATTTTTTGATGCGTTTGCCGTAAGAAAAGCCATCTGGAAAGATGACTTTTACTTGCAGCAATCACTCGTTTGTACGGTGTTCGGCGTCGTCAGCTGACGAAGCAGCAGCAGTGCCGATTCGCGGCCAGCCTCAGACAGATGGTAATGCGTCCATTTGCCCTCCTCCCTGCTCTCCACGATCCCGGAATCACAGAGAATCTTCATGTGATAGGAAAGACCGGACTGACCAATATCCATATCCTCCTGCAGCATGCAAACGCATTTCTCGCCGGTGCGCAGACGTTCCAGAATCGCAAGCCTGCGCGGGTCACATAGAGCCTTAAATACCTTTGCGTTCTTTTCGTAAGCAGATGCCATTTCTTTACCTCAAATCAACTTTAGCTGATATGACATACGATACGCCTCCATTCAAGATTTGTCAATATGATTTTTTGTTTTTGCTGTAGCTAGAAATGAAGGAAACAACTGTAATGAAAATCTTCACAAAAGTAAAAGAGACAGACGCTCAGGTTTTGAGCGCCTGTCTTTTTGTCTATATTACGGACCGCGCACCTGTCAAGCCTATGTGACAGACCTATTTTATGAGAACCTGCTCTGATTTTTGACAGTTTTCAGAGTTCCTGACCACGCGCTTCCGGATAATTTTCCTGTGCCCATGCTTCAATGATTTTGAGCGCGGGCACGACTCCCTTTCCCTTTTCTGTCAGCGAATATTCTACACGTGGCGGCGTTTCAGGATATACCTTCTTGCGGATGAGGCCTTCTTCTTCCATCTCCCGCAGGCTTGTGTTGAGCACCTTTTGGCTGATCGCACCGGTCATGCGCTGCAACGCGAGAAAGCGCTTCGATCCTTCCTCTAAATGGCATAGAATCACGGCTTTCCATTTGCTCCGTATCTGTTCAAAGCCCAGATCGAGCGCACAGATATATGTTTTATCCTTGTATATAATCATAATAAGTTCTCCGAAATTTCAAAACGTCAAGCCCAGTTTTTTGAGCGTAGTTTGATAGAAGTGCCATGTATGTTCCATTTTCGCGGCGGTAAACCGATAACTGGGCCCAGATAGCGCGACACATCCCAACAGCGTGCCGCTGTAATAAAACGGTGCGGCAAAGCAGTTCAATCCTTCCTGCACACCCTCCAGATCGACTGCATAGCGAAATGCAGGGTCCGTGCTTGTGTACGCCTTTGTAACCGCAGAGTGCTCCGGTAAATTGATAAACTGATCCTCATCCGGCACCACCTTCAGCGGTTGGGTGGAAAGCACCACATCGTAATAATAGTAACGTTCGCCAATGCGGATTTCAAAATAAGCTGTCTCGTCAATTTCTTTGACAAGCTCCGTCAGCAGCGCATGAATTTTTTCGGCCATGCCGGAACTGCGGTTATAGCAAAGCCCGAGTTTCAGACTGGCAAGTCCCAAATTGTATTCCATATCGCCGCGTCCGCGCGATAGATAGCCGCAGTGCTCGAGCGTTTGCAGCAGACCAAACGTTGTGGAGGTTTTGAGACCAGCTGATTCGCTGATCTCTCCCAAACGCGCTCCGCCGTGATCCGCGACATAGCACAGGATTCCGAGCGCTCGTTCCACCGACTGAATATATTTCTTCTCTTCCGTGTTCTCTTTCATACGATACCTCCTGATTCCTGTGTTTATCATAGCACAGTGAATTTTGCTCCGCAACAAAAAACGCTCTATATTTGCGACAATATTGAAATTTATGCAGTTATACAAAATCATTTTTTTATATTGTTGAATATGTGGATTGACGGAAAGCTATCGATCCGTTATTATCGCAATATGCAATTTACTATTTCAATTTTTTCCGCATTGTCGAAAGGAGCGAATGTTATGGAACCTGTTCAAGGAAATGCATTGTCACGAAAAAACGGTCTGACCGGAATAGGGCTGATTCGGAGTCTGGAGAAAGCCGCATTGGAAATTCGCAAAAATTTACTTACATTATGTGAGCAGCAGGTCATGCATATCGGCGGTGATTTATCCGCAGCGGATGTGATGACCGTTCTGTGGCAGTATCAGATGAAGTACGACCCAGAATCACCCAAGAACGAAGCACGGGATCGCTTTGTGCTCTCCAAAGGACACGCAGCGGCGGTTACGAGCTTCAATCAGGCGGCAATCGGCTGCTACAATGTCGCGGACATCTTCAAGGAATACGCCGGCGATAACGGACGTTTTGCCATGCACTCCTGTAACCTGATCAATCCCCATGTTGAAGTGTCTACCGGCAGCCTCGGCCATGGTCTGCCTGTGGCAGCCGGATTGGCACAGGGACTGAAACTCAAGGGGAATACACAGAGCCGTGTCTATGTGGTCATGGGTGACGGCGAGCAGTCCGAAGGCTCGATATGGGAAGCGATTTTGAATGCGGTGCATTACAAACTTGGCAATCTCGTGGGCATTCTCGACTGCAACGGACTGGGTTTTGACGGCACTATTGATGAGATCACAGCGCTGGGTGATATTGCGGACAAATACCGCACCTTCGGTTGGAATGTGACCGAGGTGGATGGACACGATATGGGTGCGCTCGTGGATGTATTCGATCATCTGCCGCCCGCCACCTTCGATAAGCCGACGCTTATCGTGTGCCATACGGTGAAAGGACATGGCGTCGATTATATGGAGAATCAGGTCAAATGGCATGCGGGACGGCTCAGTGCAGAAAACCGAGATGCCGCGATTGCGCAGCTGGAAAAAGCCTATGCGCAAAAATGGGAGGTGCAGTAACATGGCAGTGACACAGAGCTTTGGCGACATGGTCTCTGTCCGCGACGTCGCGGGCAAATACATTTCTACACTAGGCGAAAAGAACGACAAGGTGGTCGTTGTCAATGCCGACCTCTCCGGCACAAGCCGCAATAAGGGATTTTGCGAAGAATTCCCCGACCGCTCTTTCAATGTCGGCATTGCCGAACAGAACTTGGTGAGCTTCTCGGCAGGGCTTGCACATGAGGGATTCATGCCATATGCTTTTACGATGGCGCCCTTTATCTCCATGCGCGCTTGTGAGCAGTGCCGTACCGATGTGGCTTATGGTCATTTGAACGTGCGACTCATCGGAAACTACGCCGGCTACTCCTCCGGTGTTTCCGGTGCGACGCACTGTGCTCTGGAGGATTGTTCCATAATGGGCAGCATGGCGGGCATGACCGTACTCGAACCTGGAGATCCGTATCAGATCTGCAAGATGCTAGAAGCCACCCTCACCTGGGATGGTCCGGTCTACATCCGTAGTGGTATTGAAGCGATCAAGCCCATTTATCCGGAAAATTATGCGTATCAAATTGGCAAGGCGATCATCGCCCGCGAGGGTGACGACGGTGCATTCATTGCCAGTGGCATCGTGGTGCAGTTTGCATTGGAGGCAGCGGAGCGTATCGAAAAAGAAACCGGCGCAAAAATTCGCGTAGTCGATATGCACACCATTAAGCCTATTGACGAAGCTGCCGTTCTTTCCGCCGCAAAAACCGGGCGCGTCATCGCCGCGCAGGACCACAATATCATTGGAGGTCTTGGTTATTATACCGCAGCCGTGATCGCGCAGGCAGGCATTTCCACACAATATAAAATTCTCGGCTGCCCGGATCACTTTGTTCCCATCGCCACGGCGGCTTACCTGTTCCACAAAAACGAATATGACACGGATGGCCTTGTAAAAAACATGAAAGCTATGTTAGCGCATTAAGCGCAGAAAGGGTGTTCTTATGCTGAAACGCAATGCTGATTTTGTCACCGTCACTGAAAAAGCGGACGGCGGGCTTGGTAACTTCACCATGCGCAATATCTTTGCTGCCGACGCGGAGCTGCCCGCGCACATGCGGCTCGCCTGCGAGGTCCTTATCCAACCCGGAGAGGAATGCAGAAGCCACGTTCATCAGGGTGATACAGAGATCTATTATATTCTTTCCGGTCGCGCAGCGTACGAGGGGGCGGAGGGCGTAAATATTTTGCATCCCGGCGACGCCACCATTTGCTACGACGGTGAGAGCCATGCGATTCGCTGTCTGGGCGACCAGCCGCTGCTGTTTCTCGCTTTCATTCCCTACACCAAATGAATGACCACTTTTGCGTCTTGCGTATTCAAGGCGTTCCAACACAGAAAAAAACCGTAATGAGAGTTGTTTTCGGCACACAAGCAGCAAAACCCGCACCACATTGGAATGATGCTCCAACATCAACGGATCATTGTCCAGTGATTGCCGAATATCATATGCGCTCTGATCCAAAAGGACTGTTCCTTCAGATCAGTTCTGTAAATATGGGCAATTATGAATGAATAATTGCCCATATTTATATATTCTTGTCAAAAAAGCAACATCCCGTTGTTTGAATCCGGTGTAATAGAAAATGGTGTCCGATTCTTTTCATTTCCTTTTTCCGATGCAACGCATTGCAGATTGTCTCATATTATAAAAACGCGGGTTATATATAGGTATTTGAACCCATAAACCGCACCCATGGCATTTTTCGTTTTGTTGTTTCATTTTATTTGATATGGATGTAGCATAATGAAACGAGGTGTGGTCAGTGGCTGAAAAGAGAATTGCGATCTACTCCCGAAAGTCCAAGTTTACCGGAAAGGGCGAGAGTATCGAAAACCAGATCGAGTTGTGCCGACAATACATTCGACTGAATCTGGGCGAGGATGCGTTAGCGCGGGTGCTGATTTACGAGGACGAGGGCTTTTCCGGCGGCAATTTGCAGCGCCCCCAGTTCAAGCGGATGATGGTGGATGCCAAGTCGGGTCATCTCTCTGCAATTGTAGTCTATCGGCTTGACCGCATCAGCCGCAACATCGGTGATTTTGCCGGATTGATCGAATCACTCAATGACATGAAAATTTCTTTTGTCTCCATCAAGGAGCAGTTCGACACCAACTCCCCCATGGGTCGCGCCATGATGTATATTGCGTCGGTTTTTTCTCAGTTGGAACGGGAAACGATCGCGGAGCGCATTCGGGATAATATGCACGAGCTTGCCAAGACCGGCCGCTGGCTGGGCGGCGTCACCCCTACGGGCTATACCTCCGAGCAGGTGCAGCGCGTAACGGTGGATGGCAAGATACGAAAGTCCTGCAAGCTGAAAATTGTACCGCAGGAGGCGGAACTGGTACAGCTGATTTTTGCAACCTTTTTAGAAACGCAGTCGCTCACCGGGGTAGACACATTTCTGCTCCAACATGGCTACAAAACGAAGAACGGCAAAAATTTCACACGTTTTGCCATCAAGGGCATTCTGACCAATCCCGCTTATGCGCAGGCGGATTGCGCAATATGGAATTATTTAGAAGAACAAGGCGCAGATCTATTTGTGGAGCAAGAAAGCTTTGACGGCAGTCATGGTCTCATGGCGTATAATCGCACGGAGCAGAAGCTGGGCAAGACGAATCAAATTCGCCCGATCGAGGATTGGATCATTGCACTAGGCACGCATCAAGGACTGATCGAAGGCTCTGAATGGGTAAAGGTGCAGTACCTGCTTGCGCAAAATCGCAGCAAGTGTTATCGCAAGCCACGCAGCCATGTAGCGCTGCTTTCCGGTCTGCTAATCTGCGGCGCTTGCGGTGAGTATATGCGTCCCAAGCTTTCCAAGCGGGAAAACGTCGCTGGTGAGTTCATTTACTCCTATGTCTGTGAAATGAAAGAACGCAGTCATGGGCAACGCTGTAATATCCGCAATGTGAGCGGGAATTTGTTGGACAACAAGGTGTTGGAGGAAATAAAAAAACTGCCGCAAAGCGACCGTCAATTTATGCGATATTTGAAGCAGGGCGAACAAAGCATTCGCGGTGATCGAGAAGACAATTACCGACAGTTGGACCAGTTGGAAAGGGGGCTATCCGAAAAGGAACAGGAAATCAACGCGCTGCTCGATACCTTTGCCAAAGCGGGCGGGAGTGTGGCTGAGGATTATCTGCTTAAGCGCATTGAAACACTGCACGGCGAATCCGAGGGTATGCGCAGGCAGATCGAGGAACTGAAAAAGCTGACCGTAGCCCCTCCCATGTTGGATATGCAGTTTGACCTGCTGCAACAGATGATGACCTGCTTTGCTACGACCGTGGAAACCATGACGGTGGAGCAGAAACGCGCGGCTATTCGTACCTGCGTGCAGAAAATCGTCTGGGACAGTGCACAGGTACATCTCTACCTCTTTGGCAGCGAAGACGAGGTCGATTTTTCGGAACAGACGGACTCCGATGAGCCGCTGGGAGAGGATAGCAAATGAGATACTGATGCATTTCCGCACGCTGAAAAAAAGCGCCGGTGATGTTTCGCTGTCCGATGCGATCGACAGCGATCCGGACGGAAACGCGCTTGCGCTGATGGATGTCATTAGCTGCGAGGACGAGGGTCTGCTGCGTATAGAGCAAGAGGATCGCTACATACAGCTTTATGAACGAATACAGGCTTGTCTCGACGAGCGCGAACGGGAGATCATCTGCCTGCGCTACGGTATCGGCGGGAAAGAACCCCTCACCCAACGCGAAATCGCGAAATCGCACGGCATCTCACGCTCCTATGTATCGCGCATTGAGAAAAAAGCGCTGCTTAAGCTGCGAAGTGCTCTTGAAAAGACAGATCATAACGCGAAATAGCAGCAATACATGTCCCCTTTTTCTTTATAGGATTGACAAAACCGCTGTAAACGGGGTATCCTGAAAGAAACGGAAGGGGGCGCACTGCGATGCAGGAAAAAATGACGACAGCCGAGCTGCTGACGATCGCTATCGAGATCGGGCAGCAGATGCTTGAAAGCGGTGCGGAGATCTACCGTGTAGAGGAATCTATCGGTCGTATTTGCATCGCATACGGTGCAGCGGACACGCATGTGTATGCGGTACCGACGAGCATCATTGCGACTGTCGCGCGTTCCGGCGAGCCGCCGCTGACACGCACACGACGTATCCGTGCGCGCGGGATCGATTTGGATCGGCTCGATCGTCTGAATGCGCTGTGCCGTGCGATTTGTGCGCAGCAGATGACGGAAAACGAGGTGCGCAGCGAGCTGGCTTTGATCGCCGCGCGACCGGATTACCCGACATGGGTGCTGCGGCTTTGCTTTGGCATCGTCGCCGGGCTGTTTACGCTACTCTTTGGTGGAGATGCGCGCGGTGCTATGATTGCATTCGGTATCGGGCTGTGCCTGAAACTTACACTCGATGCATTGGAGCGCATGCAGGTCAACAGCCTGTTCCTGAACATCGTCGGGGGCGCGCTGATCGCAACACTTGCCGTTAGTGCCGCGCGGTTCGGTCTGGTGAGCAGTTATGACCGCGTGATCGTCGGCAGCATCATGACCTTGGTGCCCGGTCTCGCGATCACAAATTCCATGCGCGACTTGATCGCCGGAGACTCCATCGCAGGTATGACGAAATTTACCGAAGCTCTGCTCGTTGCTGCCGGTATCGCCATCGGTGTCGCACTTCCCCTCAGCGCGCTGCATCTGTGGAGGGGGCTTGGCATATGAAACTACTGTTAGAGGTATTCTGGTCGTTTTGCGCTTGCCTCGCCTTTGGTGTGATTTTTCGGCTGCGCGGTAGGAAGCTGTTTTATGCCGCATTGGGTGCGGCACTCGGCTGGTTGGTCTTTCGCCTGGCAAACCGGCTGCCCGGTAGTGATATTCCGGACTACTTTCTGGCGACTATAGTCATTTCGATCTATTCAGAAGTCATGGCACGCGTTTTCCGTGCACCGGTCAGCATTTTTCTTGCGATCGCACTCATTCCGCTCGTTCCCGGCGGCGGCATTTATGACACCATGGAACAATGTCTCATCGGAAACGCATCCGAGGCGGCACGTCTGGGACTGCATACGGTCGGCATTGCGAGCGCGCTTGCCATCGGCATTGTCATGGTCTCCTCAACTGTGCGCATCCTGACGCATAAACGCCGATGAAATCCGGCGCCAAAAACACCCGATCTAGCTGGTAAGCCGAGATCGGGTGTTTTTGGCGTTGAGAGCGGCCGCGCCATGCTCAAACTTTTTCATAATGAACGCGACTTGCGTCCCAACGGTCGATAAAATGATTGGCATGCGCGTCGTTGGGATAGCCGATTGCAAGCGGCGCATTTGCGGCCGGCTTTGCATATGGACTCATCTCGGAAAGGCGCACAAGCGCTTCCCTCTCATCCGCATGAACTCAACAGAAGACGACCGTCTTAACAGAAGGGAGCATCATTTTATTCCGCGGAGGACAGCATGAGTTTAATGCGGTTCTCCTGATTGATCTTGGAGGCGCCCGGATCATAATCCACCGCGACGATATTGGCTTCGGGATAATGCTCGCGAATTTTGCGCAGCATGCCTTTTCCTGCGATGTGGTTGGGTAGGCAGCCAAACGGCTGTGTGCATACGATGTTGCGCACGCCCTCGGAAATCAGTTCGATCATTTCCGCCGGTAACAGCCAACCCTCGCCCATCTTGACGCCGGGGCTGATGATTTTCTGCGAGAGGCGGCGTACCTTATCAAACGGCATAGGCGGCGCGAATTTTCCCTGCTCACGGATCAGCTTAATCATATCTGCCTGCTTTTTAAGCACGAAATGATACGCAAGCTTATAACCGATCGCTTTTTTCGGGCTTCTGCCATACAGTTCCGCGTCAATGACACTGTTGTAGATGCAGTACAGGCAAAAATCCATCAGTCCGGGCAGCACAGGCTCACAGTTTTCCGACAGCAGGAAACGCTCCAGATTGTTGTTGCCAAGCGGGGAAAATTTAACATAAATTTCACCGACGATGCCCACCCGTTTTTTATGCTGTGTTTTGTCGAGTTTGAGTTTACCGAACGCCTCGAGCACGAAGCGATACAGGCTCATGACCTCGTGGTATCGAATGAGCCGCCCCGCAGTAAAGCGCTGCGCCACTGTGCGGATGCAAATGCGGGCTGCCTGATCGGTCGAACCGGGCACGATCTCATACGGACGGCACTGATTCGCAACGAGCATGATAAGATCGCCGATCAGCATGCCATAGGCGATCTGCACAAGCATCTTTCCGCTGAGTTGAAAGCCCGGATTCTCCTCCAAACCGCTGAAATTGAGCGAAATAACCGGAATATAGTCATAACCGTTCTTCGCGAGCGCCTTGCGCAGCAGATGGATATAGTTGGAAGCGCGGCACCCGCCGCCGGTCTGCGGCATGATGAGCGCAATTTTGTGCGTATCATATTTGCCGCTCTCAATGGCGTTCATGAGTTGACCGATGACAAGCAGCGCCGGATAACAGGTATCATTATGCACATTTTTCAGTCCCTGCTCGACGATATCCGGCCCTTCGGTATCGAGCAGTTCCATGCGATAGCCGTAATTTTCCATGATGCGGCAAATCAGTCCCAACTGGATCGGCAGCATATTGGGCACCAAAATGGTGTAGTCACGGCGCATTTCTTCGGTAAAGGCGACGCGCGGGACCGCCCGCGGGTCAGTCGTGTTTGGATTGTTCTGCAAGCTTTCTCCCCTCCTCTACCGCGGCAAGCATACTGCGAATGCGAATCTTTGCCGCGCCAAGGTTGTTAATTTCGTCGATTTTAAGCTGTGTATAGATTTTTCCGCCGCCTTCGACGATGGCGCGCATTTCATCGGTCGTGATCGCGTCGATGCCGCAGCCGAACGATACGAGCTGCACAAGCTGCGCATTGGGCTTGCCTACAACATACTCGGCAGCACCGTACATGCGTGAGTGATATGTCCACTGGTTGAGTACATGCACACTTGGCTCCTGCGCAAGCTGCCAGACCGCATCCTCGGACACGATGACCATGCCGTAGGAGCCGATTAGTTGATGAATACCGTGGTTGATCTCCGGATCGACATGATACGGACGACCCGCGATCACGGCAATTTCCAGTCCGTTTTCATCTGCGTAGCGGATCGCCCGTGCCCCCTCGGCACGCACTTCGGCATAAAAACGGTCTAATTCCGTATATGCGTATGAGATGGCGTTCGAAATCGCACGTTTGGAAAGCGTCCTATATTTTCCCCGGAAATACCGCAGCGCCTGCTTCTCAAACTGCTTGTGATCGCGCAGTTCAAAGTACGGCATCATGAAGTCAAAGCCCTTGAGCGCGGAGACGTTGGCTTCGAGCAGTTCCGGATAGTACGCGACGACAGGACAGTTGTAACAGTTGGTCGCCCGTCCCTCGTCAAGATTGTAGGTCATACACGGATAGAAGATCGCGTCCACGCCCTTTGCGAGCAGATTCTCGATATGTCCATGCATGAGCTTTGCGGGATAGCACACCGTATCAGACGGAATGGAGTGCTGTCCCTTGATGTAAAGGTCGCGTGTAGAAACGTCGCTGAGCACGACCTCAAAGCCCAACTCTCGCCAGAACGTCGCCCAGAACGGCAGAAGTTCATAGTAGTTCAGGCCGAACGGGATGCCGATGCGTCCGCGCGACGCGGAAACTGGCTCCTGCACGTCGTAGCTTTTGAGCTTTTCGAGTTTCCATGTATAGAGATCAGGCAGCTCACGCGCCTGCCCCTTGCCAAGCGGACGCTCACATCGGTTGCCCGAAATAAAGCGGCGTCCGCCGGAAAAATCATTGATGGTCAGATTGCAGTGGTTGGTGCACAGACCACAGCGCACCGAGCGCACCTGATGCGAAAATTGCAGCAGCTCCATCGTGCCGAGCAAATGGGTCTGCGCAGGTACGTTCGCCTTGGCATGCAACGCCGCACCGTACGCGCCCATCAGACCGGAAATCGCGGGGCGCGTGACCTCACGGCCAATTTCCTGCTCGAAGGAACGCAGGATCGCATCATTCAGGAATGTGCCGCCCTGTACCACGATATTTTTGCCCAAATCGTCGGGAGAGTGCGCGCGAATGACCTTATACAGCGCATTTTTGACGACCGAGACCGACAAACCTGCCGAGATCGCGTCAATGCCCGCGCCGTCCTTCTGAGCCTGCTTGACCGAGGAGTTCATGAACACCGTGCAGCGCGAGCCAAGGTCGATCGGCCCCGCCGCAAACAGTCCAAGCTTGCAGAATTCCTCAATGGAGTATCCCATCGAACGCGCGAAAGTCTCGATAAAGGAGCCGCAGCCCGAGGAACACGCCTCATTGAGCGAAATATTGTCGATGCAGTTGTTGCGGATCTTAAAGCACTTGATGTCCTGTCCGCCGATGTCGATGATGAAGTCCACATTGGGGCAGAAATGCCGCGCCGCCTTAAAGTGCGCCACGGTCTCGACGAGACCGTAGTCCACGCCGAACGCATTCTGGATGAGCGCTTCGCCGTAACCCGTGACCGCGGAGGAAACAATGTGCACGCGATCGGCACAGAGTTCACGCAATTTGAGCAGCTGCTCGCGGATCACGTCCGCCGGACTGCCCTTGTTGGAGGCATAGTGATGGAACAAGATCTGATCGTCCGCACCGATGAGCACCATTTTCGTGGTGGTCGAACCGCAGTCGATGCCGAGGTATGCGTCGCCTTCGTAGACCGTGACATTTTCCGTCATCACATCATGACGGCTGTGACGCGCGCGGAACGCGTCATATTCTTCACGGCTCTTGAAAAGCGGCGGCAGGTGCACGGTCTCGATCGGAATGCGTGCGGTTTTCTCAAGCAGCGTGAGCAACTCGCCGTAGCCGTACTCGCGTGTGGTGTTGTCGTGCGCATACTGCGCCGCGCCCGCGGCGATCGCAAACGGTGCGAGCGCAGGAAAGTGCGCATGCGCCGCATCCAATCCCAGCGTCTCCTGAAACCGCTTTTGCAGCCCCTTGAAGAAGAACAGTGGTCCGCCGAGGAAGAGCACGTCGCCCTTGATTTCGCGCCCCTGTGCCAGACCGGTCAGGGTCTGGTTGACGACCGCCTGAAAAATAGATGCCGCGACATCCTCCTTGCGTGCGCCCTCGTTGAGCAGCGGCTGAATGTCCGACTTCGCAAAGACGCCGCAGCGCGAAGCAATGGTGTAAATACGCTCCATATTCACGCTGAGTGCATCCAGTTCCGACGGGGTCACATCGAGCAATACCGCCATCTGGTCGATAAACGCACCGGTGCCGCCCGCGCACGAACCGTTCATACGCTCCTCGAGCTGCCCGGACAGAAAGATGATCTTCGCGTCCTCACCGCCGAGCTCGATGACGACATCCGCCGCAGGCACAAAGACGCCGACTGCCTTGCGCGTCGCGAAAACCTCCTGCACAAAATCCACGTTCGCAGCTTTGGCAACACCTAAACCTGCCGAGCCGGTGATTGCCACACGAAGCGTATCGCCGCCGATAGCTGAGCGCGCGTCCTGCAACAGTTCGCACGCCCTCTCGCGTACCTTGGAAAAATGGCGCTCGTAGCGCTGATAGACGATCTCGCCGTCGCGCACGGCGACGAGCTTGACTGTGGTCGAGCCTATATCAATTCCTAAACTTACACTCATAGCTTTCTTTTAACCTACTCCGATAGCCTTGATGCTGCTCTGCAGCGATACTATTCTACGCTTTCATTCGACGGTTTGCAACAAAAATATTTAGTGCGTCAAACCTTCCAAAAATGTATCCATTAAAAGACGAGCTGAATCAGCACCATGTACAAAACTGTGCCCCCGCCGATGCTGATGAGCGAGTTCTTTCCGAACCAATGCAACAGCGCTGTCGCGACGCATGCAATAATTTCCGGCAGACCGAACGGCCATGCGGAAAACACCGTACCGCGCATACAGTACACAATGAGCATCGCGATCACCGCGGCGGGCATGACGACACCGAGATAGCTGATGATTTTGGGCACACGGCCGCTGCGTCCAAATGCGAGGTAGGAGCCGAAGCGGGTAAATAGCGTCATAACCGCAATGACCAGAATGATAGCGAGAGAATACAAAATCATGTGGATATTCATACTGCGTTCTCCCCCTCACAGGAATCCTGCGCCGCGCCGAGCAGCATAGGTTCCAGTTTTGTGCGCAGGGCGAGAAAGCACAGGACGATCGCCAAAATCGCGGGGATCAGCATGTTGTCGCTGCCCAGATGCTTTGTCACGAGAAGCGCAAGACCGGACGCCCCAAAGCCGAGCAACGCCGGCAGTTTGGTCTTGGCGGTACGCCACTGATCGACGCAGATCACGATAAACAGCGCGGTCATGGCAAAGTCGATCCCCGTCGTGTCAAAGGTCAGAAACCGTCCGACGAGCGCGCCCAAAGTGCAGCCGACGATCCAATAAATGTGATCGCATAACGAAACCAAAAACATATACTGCTCGCTCGTCGTCCCCTCCGGTGGTTCGGAAGCGCACAGCAGCGCATAGGTTTCGTCTGTCAGTGCAAACATCATATAATATTTACGCGCGCCGAAGCCTTTAAAACGATCCAGAAAAGACAACCCGTACACAAAATACCGGAAGTGAACGAGCAGGGTCGTGATCGCGACCGTGACGAGATCCGTCTGCGCGACCAGAAACGGGATCGCCATGTACTGCATGGTGCCGGCATAGATAATGACGCTCATAAACAGTGCCCAGACAAAGTTGTATCCTGCCTGTTGCAGCAGGATGCCAAAGGCAATGCCCATGAATAAATAACCGCACATGACAGGCATCGTGACAGTGAGTACACGCCGGATGAGCGCCCCGCGATGCCGACGGGGTTGGTAGCTTTCCAAATTCCCACACTCCTAAGTTTTGATAAATTTATATACGAAGTTATTATAAGCCTTTCCATCCGGCTTTGCAACGACAGTTTTCGCGAAAATGCTCTTGACAAACGCAAAATCACTGTTATAATAATAGTCGTATTTTAAAAAATTTCATAACCTTATCAAGAGCGGTGGAGGGACCGGCCCCATGAAGCCCAGCAACCTGCGGACATCCGTAAGGTGCTAAATCCGGCGGTGATTTTGTTCCGAGGAGATTTCTCCTCACGGACCGAAAGATGAGGCAGTTGTGCTTGCGTTTCCGTCCGGGAAACGCTTTTTTTATTGCCCGATATGTATCAGAAAGGAAGAACAAACTATGGCAAGACACCTTTTCACTTCAGAATCCGTTACCGAAGGTCATCCCGATAAAATTTGCGACCAGATCTCTGATGCAATCCTCGACGCGATCTACGCGCAGGACCCGATGGCACGCGTTGCATGCGAAACCACAGTCACGACCGGCATTGTTTCCGTGATGGGCGAAATTTCGACGAACTGCTATGTCGACATTCCCCATGTGGTGCGCGACGTTGTGCGCGGCATCGGCTATGACCGTGCTAAATACGGCTTCGACTGCGACACCTGTGCGGTTGTGACCTCGATCGACGAGCAGTCCGCCGACATCGCGCTCGGCGTGGACAACTCCCTTGAACGCAAGGGCGGCGCGCAGGATGCCGACCTTGCGATCGGCGCAGGCGATCAGGGCATGATGTTCGGCTACGCCTGCGACGAAACCGCTGAACTGATGCCGCTCCCCATCTCGCTCGCACATGCGCTTGCAAAGCAGCTCACCGCGGTGCGCAAAGACGGTACGCTCGATTATCTGCGTCCGGACGGCAAGACGCAGGTCACAGTCGAATACGATGCGGACAACCGCCCCGTGCGCGTGGATACTGTCGTCATTTCGACCCAACACAGCCCCGACGTTTCCCTCGAGCGTATCCGCGAGGACATGATCACACATGTGGTCAAGCCCATCATCCCCACTTCTCTGCTTGACGAAAAGACACGTTATTTTGTCAATCCGACCGGTCGTTTTGTCGTTGGCGGCCCGCAGGGTGACTCCGGTCTGACCGGCCGCAAGATCATTGTCGACACCTACGGCGGTATGGCGCGCCACGGCGGCGGCGCGTTCTCGGGCAAGGATCCGACCAAGGTCGACCGTTCCGCAGCTTACGCCGCGCGTTATGTCGCGAAGAATATCGTTGCCGCCGGTCTTGCAAATCGCTGTGAAGTGCAGCTTGCCTATGCGATCGGCGTCGCACAGCCGGTGTCCATCATGGTGGATACCTTTGGTACGGGCACTGTTTCCGAAGAGTTGCTGTCGGCGGTTGTGCCGCAGGTCTTTGATCTGCGCCCCGCTGCAATCATCCAAGACCTCGACCTGCGTCGTCCGATTTATCGTCCTCTTGCGGCTTACGGTCATATGGGACGCGAAGATCTGGGGGTCAAGTGGGAGCTGACCGATCGTGTAGATGCCCTCAAGGCTGCGGTACAGTCTGCAAAGTAAACTAAGCTACCCATAAGAAAAGCGGGATGCGCGTTAAGCTGCATCCCGCTTTTTATGCGCACGCAATCACTCGGTTGCCTTTTGCTGCAATTCCATCTGAGACAACAGCTGCGCCAGATGCTGCACCGTGCGCTCATCAATAAAATGCTCGATTTGCTCGACCAGTGTTAACTCGCTGTTTGTCCGGTTAATATGACAAAAAAACCGGTTGAGTATGCCGTGTCGCCACAGTAAATACGCCCCCCGGGTATACCCGTCTTCTGTCAGCCGAATGACGCCATATTTTTCATATCGCAGATATCCGTTATCCGCCAGCTTAGTCACCATACGCGACGCCGATGATGGGCGCACATGCAGCCGCTCGGCCAAATCACTGATGCGAATGCCCTCTCCCCGATGCGCTGCGCGGTAGATCATCTCGAGATAATCCTCCATTGCTTCGGTCATGCCGTGTCCATCCTGCTGCCGATAGCCGGTCAGCGTGCGAAAGCCCGCGTCTTCCATGTCTTCCCCTTTCCGCGCACCCCTAGTCGCCTTGCGCATATCCTGTTAGTGAGGAGCAACACTATTGTCTCCTACTAAATGGTATTGCGAGGTTCACCGTTTATGAACACTTTAGAAAAAATGGCTGTTGGAGATACTGCACAAATCGAACGACTGCATGCGCGCGGGACGATTCGACGCAGATTGCTCGACCTGGGCATGATACCAGGTACGCGTGTGGAATGTTTGCAAAAAAGTCCGGCAGGTGATCCCGCAGCGTTTTTAATTCGTGGCGCTGTGATCGCACTACGCTGTGAGGATTCTGCGCTCGTGCAGGTCGTATGAAGCCGGAGGTGCCAGTATGGGACTGACTGTATCCAGTGTGGGAAGCAGGAGCTTGGATCAGGGGCTGCACATCGTGCGGGAGCATTCGGATGATATCGTAATCGCGCTTGCCGGCAACCCAAACGTTGGAAAATCAACTGTATTCAATGCGCTGACTGGCATGAACCAGCATGTCGGGAATTGGCCCGGCAAGACGGTGGCAAGCGCACAGGGAACTACCGAACATTGCGGGCGACGGCATATTTTAGTCGATCTGCCCGGTACATATTCGTTACTATCACACTCTGCCGAGGAAGAGGTAGCACGAAATTTTTTGTGTTTTGATGCGCCAGATTGCACAGTCGTTGTCGCGGATGCCACCTGCTTGGAGCGAAACCTGAACCTCGTACTGCAAATCACCGAAATCACCTCTAAAGTCGTATTATGTGTAAACTTAATGGATGAAGCGGAGAAAAAGGGGATTTCTCTGGACTTGCATGCATTGGGCAGCGCGTTGGGGATTCCGGTCATACCCTGTGCCGCAAGAGAGGGACGCGGTCTGTCCGAGCTGCTCGATGCAGTCGACGCCGTCGCAGACGGAAAGAGCGTATGCGCACCCCCTCCCATCCGTTATTCGCGTGAAATCGCGGATGCTGCCGCAGACATTGCCGCCGCACTGCCGGAACACACGGCATTGCCGCGCACATGGCTCAGCTTGCGGCTGTTGGAGGACGAAGCGGGTTTATCGCGCACCATCGAGCAATGCTGCGGATTTGCGCTTCCTCGGGATGCGATCACGCGATCACACGCCGCTCTTGCCGCCCAAGAGATCGACGCAGAGAACTTGCGCGACCGTATCGTGGCCGGGCTTGTACTCCGCGCGGAGGAAATCGCGTGCGATGTGGTGACTGTGCCTTCTGCAGCACACGAACGCGATCGAAAGATCGATCGCATTCTGACCGCACGCAGTACAGGCATTCCGATTATGCTGCTTGTGCTCAGCTTCATCTTTTTTCTGACGATTACGGGCGCGAACTGTCCCTCTCAGGCGTTGTCTGCATTGCTGTTTTCGCTCGATGCTCCATTTTTTCATGGATTGACATTGATCGGTGCACCCGATTGGCTGCAAAGTCTGCTTGTAGACGGTGTTTGGCGCTCACTCGCGTGGGTCGTCAGTGTCATGTTGCCACCGATGGCGATTTTCTTCCCGCTCTTTACACTGCTTGAGGATTTGGGCTATTTACCGCGCGTCGCGTTTAATTTGGATCATTACTTTAAAAAAGCGCATGCCTGTGGCAAACAATGTTTGACCATGTGCATGGGGATGGGGTGTAACGCTGCGGGCATTGTGGGCTGCCGCATTATCGACTCGCCGCGCGAGCGGCTGATTGCCATTCTAACGAACAATTTTGTACCTTGCAACGGTAGATACCCCACTTTAATTGCAATCATCTCCATGTTCTGCATTGGAACAGCAGGCGGGTTTTGGGCTTCTGCCGCGTCCGCGTGCGCGCTTGTCGGCGTGCTGCTTCTTGGGGTCGGTGTTACGCTGCTGCTGTCGCGTGTGCTGTCCGCGACGATTCTAAAAGGGGTTCCCTCCTCGTTCACGTTGGAGCTGCCACCATACCGCGTGCCGCAGCTCGGCAAGGTCGTTGTGCGCTCCATTTTTGATCGCACCCTTTTTGTGCTGGGGCGCGCCGCAAGCGTTGCCGCACCGGCAGGATTGATTCTCTGGCTACTTGCGCATATCACGGTGCAGGATACGTCCCTGCTCACACACTGTGCAGTGTTTCTCGACCCATTTGCGCGGCTGCTCGGATTGGATGGCGTTATCCTACTTGCATTCATTTTGGGCTTTCCCGCGAACGAAATCGTGCTGCCAATCATCTTAATGTGCTATTTATCGACCGGACAGTTGACCGATTGGAGCGACTTGTCCTCGCTGTACACGCTTCTTGTTGCGCACGGCTGGACCGGGCTGACAGCACTGTGTACCATGCTGTTTTCTCTGCTGCACTGGCCCTGCTCCACCACCTGCCTGACCATCCACAAGGAGACCGGCAGCATGAAATGGACGCTGCTCGCGTTTTTCCTGCCGACTGCGGTCGCGGTGCTCACCTGCTTTGCTGTTGCGTCTATCGCACGACTGCTCGGCTTCGTGCCCGTATAGACAAAAAATCCGCCCCAAAGGGCGGATTTTTTCAGCGATTCTTTAGCGGATCGGCAGCATCTTGCCGGTCTCGAAGGATTCCTTGCAGCGATATGCCGCCTCAGAGACCGCCGTGCCGTCATAAACCGTCAGATCCTTGGGCTTGTCGCCGATGCGCACATGCTCGACAAATGCCTTCATCTCCGCAACAAAGGCTTCGTGCCAGCGGCTCATAAAGTCCGGATAGTACTCCTCGCGCGAGCCGTGCTCATCAACGATGTTGAGCAGATTCTTCGCGCCGACGTTCGCGATGCGCAACGTGCCGTGCGTGCCAATGATTTCGGTCTCGACGTTCGAGCCTGCCGCATGGGTGCGGTTTGTGAACATAAAGCCCATCGCGCCGTTGTCCATCTGGATCGTCGCCGCAGCGTTGTCCGCATCGTTCAATTCCTTGTACAGGTCGAACTCGAACACGCCGCCGATCGCCCAGACATTCTTAACGTCCGAGCCGGTGAACCAACGGATGAGGTCGATGTCATGTACGCACATATCGAGGAACTGACCGCCGGAGTGCGGCGCAAACTTGAGCGTGGATTCAATGGTCGTACGCGGATCTTGCGTGTAGGAACGCACCAGAACGACTTTGCCGATGTCTCCATTATCGATCTTACGCTTTGCTTCCGCATAAGAGTTGTCAAAGCGGCGCATAAAACCAAGCTGGAAGATCAGATCGGGATGTGCCTCGACGACCTTTTCCGCTTCTTTACACTGCGCAACGTCAGTGCCGAGCGGCTTCTCACAGAACACATGCTTGCCGTTCTTCATTGCAATTTCGATCTGCTGCGTGTGCAGGAAGGACGGCGATACAATCGCGATCGCATCCAGCTCTGGATTCTTGCACATCTCCTCGAAGTCGGTGTAGGTATAGGTGACGCCCAGCTCCTCCGCCACTTCCTTAACGCGCGCCGCGTCTACATCACAGATCGCCGCAAGCTCACAGCCCGGGATCTGCGTGGCGAGGTTGCACGCATGCTCATAACCCAGACGTCCCAATCCTACCGAACCAATTTTAATCGTTTTCATCTTCTCATGTCCTTTCTGCTCTCAACCGTAAAACGCATGCCGCGTTTTGTTCTGTTTGATGCTTCTATTATACCGGATCATGAAAAACTTACTAGAGATTTCTTGCTTTTCCGCACAGACTTGACCGGATTTTTAGGTGCGTAAAGCCGTCGCTATCCGCGGTGTCATCAAAAAACTTGTGAATTCTTGCGCTGGCTGTCATTGCCGCCGTACGATATAGTTACGGCGATACTCACGCGGGGTCATACCAACGTTTTTGGCAAACAACAGATTAAAGTGACTGGGGTTACCGTAACCAACACGCGCCGCGATGCGCGTGATCGATGCATCTGTCGTGATGAGCAATGTCTGTGCCTCTCCAATGCGGCGGCGCACGATGTATTGCAGCGGCGAGTAGCCCGTCATGTTTTTAAACACATGCGCCAGATAATATGGGCTGACATTGAGGCTGTCCGCAATAGATTGCAGACTGATTTCCTCAGCATAATGCGTATCAATATAAGTCTTGATGCGCTGTCCAAGTACATTGCCGCTTTCCTCGCGCGGCTGATCGCAATGCAGGATGTGCAGCACGCTTGCAAGCAGCGCGCGCATGAGATAGTGTGCGCTGTCCTCCTCCCCCGCGAGCAACGTTTGAAAGAGCGCTTCCATCATGCCCTCCAGTCTGTCGCAGGTCGCTTCGTCCAGATGCCGCACCGGCGTTTCGCGCTCTCCGATGATTGCGTTCTCACGCACACCCGCAAGGTGCAGGTCTCCGATCGCGCAGCAATACCGTCGGGTCTGGTCGTTTGGACCGGACGGTTCATCGTGCACGACGCCGCTGTTATACAGCATGAGATCGCCGCGGCCGATGTCATAGCGCACGCCGTCGATGGAGTACGTTCCGCGTCCGTTTGTCACGAGCACGATCTCGGTCACGTCCTCATGCGCATGCATCACGCGTGGATGGACACTGTCCGCCTCGCCGGTCTTGCTGACATATGCCAGTCTGGGCGCATCGGGCTGCGCGGTGAAATTTGTCTTTGCAAAGCACTGTACCATGTGATTTTCGCTCCCTTTACTATTAAAAGGATAGCAAACTCCCGTGCACAAGTCAAGGGCGCAGCGCCGCGATTGCAAATGCCGCGATCCAGACCAGTACCCTGCACAGCTTGTCCCTCATGGCATACACCTCCTGTATGCGCCTAGGATACACCAGTTTCTGTAAAAACGTGGTCGGAATCTGACATCTGTGCAGCCTGTGTATGCTTTCACTTTTCTTTCGTCCGTTGGTATTCTACTGATTGCATAAATATTGTATCAAAATTCTGTCTCATTTGCCGCTTGCAACAATCTTGACTGCCTGATATGCTAGTATTATTAAATCAATAGAAAAATGGATTGTAACTGGTCATGCAGGCAAAACCAAATTCCTTAAGCCACGCAGTATTTTGCGTCTGGCTTGTTGGGGTTTGGTTTTTTTTGTATTTTTACTGCGTTTCCCGTGCAATGCAGCATCAGGGTAGGAGTGGCTATCATGTTTGGAAAACTCAAAAAAAAGCTCGGCTTCAGTGCACTTTCCACTACTTTTTTTGAGCTTCCCGCACCCGCTTCCGGCGATGTGGTCGCGCTGGATGATGTCCCTGATCCGACTTTTCGCGACGGCGTGCTCGGCAGCGGAGCTGCCATTGCGCCCTCGCAGGGCCGGATCGTCAGCCCGATCGACGGGATCGCAGACATTGTCTTTCCGACCGGACATGCTGTCAGCCTGCGTGGCGACAACGGGATGAAGGTTTTGATTCACATCGGACTGGACACCGTCAACCGCAAAGGAGACGGCTTCCGCCTTCATGTGCAGAGCGGTCAGCGCGTGACAGTAGGGACACTGCTGATCGAGTTCGATTGTGAGCGGCTGCTGGCAGACGGCTATGACGTCATCACGCCTGTCATCATTTGCAACAGCGAGGACTACACCTCCATTCATGCGTCGGTACAACATGTGACGGAAGGTGCGCCGTTCCTGCAAATTCAGAAATAAAACGCTTTTTCATCACGCGATGTCTATTCAGGTTTTGCGCGAAACAGTTTCGGGGGATACTTATGAAAAGCTTACAGCGATTAGGAAAATCACTCATGCTCCCCGTGGCGTGTCTGCCGGTGTGCGGCATTCTCATGGGCATTGGCTATGCGCTGTCTCCGCACGCGCTGCAAGGGGGCGATATTCGGGGGGCTGCTGCCGTCATCGGATTTTTCCTCATCAAGGCGGGCGGTGCGCTGCTCAACAATATGTCATGGCTGTTCGCGATCGGGGTCGCCGTCGGAATGTCGGACGACCGCAACGGCGCTTCCGCGCTCGCGGGTCTGGTGTCGTGGCTCATGATCGTTTCTCTGCTCGATGCGGATACGGTTGCGAAGCTGACCGGAGCGAGTGCCAATCTCGCATTTTCCAACATCAAAAATCAGTTTATTGGTATTTTAGCCGGTCTGATCGGCGCGGCATGCTATAATCGTTTCAAAGACACCAAGTTGCCGGACGCGCTCGCCTTTTTCAGTGGCAAGCGCGCTGTGATGATCGTCACCGCACTGTTTTCTCTGGTGACTGCGGTTATTTTGTTCTTTGTGTGGCCGTTTGTATTTGATCTTCTGGTAGAAATCGGTCATTCGATCCTGCATATGGGCGCAGTCGGTGCAGGCTTATATGTTTTTCTCAATCGCCTGCTTATTCCCATCGGACTGCACCATGCGCTCAACGCCGTATTCTGGTTCGATGTGGTGGGTATCGGTGATCTGACGAATTTCTGGGCAGGTGTGGCACAGCCGTACGGGACGGGCATGTATATGACGGGGTTTTTTCCGTTTATGATGTTTGGACTACCCGCTGCGGCGCTTGCCATGTATCACACAGCTTATCCGTCCAGAAAAAATACGGCAGCGGGACTGCTGCTGTCCGCGGCGATCTGCTCTTTCCTTTGTGGTGTGACCGAGCCGCTGGAATTTGCGTTCATGTTCCTCGCGCCCGGGCTGTATCTCGTTTATGCAGTGCTGTCGGGCATCACGGCGGCGGTCACAGTCGCGCTCGGCATGCGGGCAGGGTTCGCGTTTTCCGCTGGCTTGACCGATCTGATCTTCAGTACCCGTGTGCCGGTGGCGCAAAAGCTATGGCTCATTATACCCATCGGCATTGTGACCGCCATCGTATATTATACGGTCTTTCGTTTTGTAATCGTGCGCTTTCATCTTAAAACACCGGGACGTGAAGATGAGCAGCCAGCGGTCAAGGCACCGGCACCGGTCGACGACCATACAGCGACCGCGCGCATCATTCTGGAAGGTGTAGGGGGCAAGGAAAACGTCGTTTCGGTCGATCACTGCATCACGCGGCTGCGGCTCGAGGTGCGCGACCAGACGCGCATCAACGAACGCAAGATCCGCACGGCAAACATCGTCGGTATCCTGCGCCCCAGTAAGAATTCTGTGCAGATCATCATCGGAACACAGGTACAGTTTGTCGCGGATGCCTTTGAACAACTGCTGTAACACAGGGCAACATCCCCATTCCCCCGTTTTGCATACAACATGGAAAGGTGAGGAAGGAACGCTATGGAATATCCGGTTCATATTTTACAAACACCTGAACAGCTTACGGATTGCCCTCTGTTTTACATCGACCATTTTCAGTGGAATTGTGTCGTACATCCGCAGGCATGCGGGCGCATGGGATATCTGCCCGATCGGGGATTTCTGGTGCACATGGAATGCGTTGAGACCGATCCCAAACGCGAATATACCGAACCGCAATCCGCGGTCTACCGCGACAGTGCACTTGAAGCATTTTTTGCTTTTACTCCCTATCAACCCAAGGATGAGGATATGTATCTCAACTTTGAAGTCAACGCTAATGGTGCAATGCTTGCAAAATACGGACGTGGCCGTAAAAACCGGCAGGTGCTGTCCGACGCCTTTTATCGCGCCTGTCAGTGCCGCGCAGCGATCTTAGAATACCGCTGGCAGGTGGAGCTGCTCATACCGCTCACTCTGATCTCCGATCTCTATGACATCACCTCGTTTACTACGGGGGACGCGTTTTATTGCAACTTCTATAAAATCTCGGAAAGTCCAGAGATCGAGCACTATGCCGCTTTCCACCCGCTCCGCAGCGAAACGCCTAATTTCCATCTGCCCTCCGATTTTGCACGGGCAGTACTTGTTTAAGGCAATGTTCACCATTTTAACCATATAGAAAGAGGGATATTATGAAAATCATTCGTGCCAAGGACTATCAGGACATGAGCCGCAAGGCGGCAAACATCATCTCCGCGCAGGTCATCCTCAAGCCGGACTCTGTGCTCGGTCTTGCAACCGGCTCCTCCCCCATGGGCATCTACTCGCAGCTCATCAAGTGGTTCCAGAAGGGCGACGTTGATTTCAGCGCATGCACTACCTTCAATCTGGATGAGTATCGCGGCCTGACCGCTGACCACGACCAGAGCTACCACTATTTCATGTATAAGAACTTTTTCGGTTCGATCAATGTACCCGATAACCGCATCAATCTGCCGGACGGCGCGCAGATGGCGGCGGAGAAAGAATGTGCACGCTATGATGCTGCGATCCGTGCGGCCGGCGGCATCGACCTCCAACTGCTCGGCATGGGTCTGAATGGTCATATCGGCTTCAACGAGCCGGATGATTATTTCTCCAAGGGCACCCACTGCGTCGATCTGACCGAGTCCACCATTGAAGCAAACAAGCGCTTTTTTGCGAGCGCGGATGAAGTACCGCGTCAGGCGTACACGATGGGTGTTCAAACGATCATGCTCGCACGCAAGATCGTACTGGTCGTATCCGGCGAAAACAAGGCGGAGATCGTGCGCGACGCGTTCTTTGGTCCGGTTACGCCGCGCGTCCCCGCCTCTATCCTTCAGCTCCACACCGATGTCAGCGTCATCGCAGACGACGCTGCGCTTGCTCTTTGCAATGTAATGTAAAGTAAGCAAATACGTTTCTTAACAATCCGGCATCCGCTTGCAAGTCGGATTCTTTGAAAAAAGGGGTCGTCCGATCGGACGACCCCTTTTACTATTATTTTAGATCTTGGCAACGATTTCGTCGCGCACCGTGGAAACATCCGTGGCGCGTACCTTTTCGCGCAGCGGAAGGATACGGGACGGCGAGACAGACAGCTCGTCCACGCCGAGCGCGAGGAAGGTCTCGGTCAGACGCGGGTCTGCACCCAGTTCGCCGCAGATACCCATCCAGATACCATGCTTATGCGCGTTGTCTGCGGTCATTTTGATCAGGCGCAGCAGCGCAGGATGATGCGTATCGCAGAACATATCGAGGGACTCGTTCTGACGGTCGACCGCGAGGGTATACTGGGTCAGATCGTTCGTGCCGATGCTGAAGAAGTCGACCTCCTGCGCCAACAAATCGCTGATGATCGCTGCCGCCGGTGTCTCGATCATGATGCCAAGCTCCACGTTCTCATTGAACGCAACGCCTTCGCACTTGAGCGCCTGACGTACTTCAGCCGCCAGCTTCTTGATCTCGCGCACTTCCCACACGGAAGTGATCATCGGGAACATGATCGCGACCTTGCCATAGGCAGAAGCACGATACAGCGCACGCAGCTGCGTGATGAAAATATCGCGGCGGGTCAGACAGATGCGGATCGCGCGCAGACCCATCGCAGGATTCTCCTCGTGCGGCAGCTCAAAATAGTCCGCCTGCTTGTCCGCGCCGATATCCAGCGTACGGATGACGACGCGCTTGCCGCCCATGCGCTCCGCTACCGTGCGGTATGCCTGGAACAGTGTTTCTTCGCTCGGATAATCCTTGCTCTCGAGATACAGGAATTCGCTGCGGAACAGACCAATGCCGCCCGCATCATTTGCGAGTACAGCGTCCACGTCCGCCGGACTGCCGATGTTTGCATACAGCAGAATATCCTGACCGTCGAGCGTAACGTTTGGCTGACCCTTAAGCTTTTCCAACAGCGCTTTGCGCTCGCTCTCCTGCTGCGCCTTCTTGTGCAGCTTAGCGCTCGTCGTCTCATCGGGCCGCACATAGACCTCGCCCGCACTGCCGTCGATGACCGCATCCTTGCCGTCCATATCGGCAGTCAGCACATCACCCGCACCAATCACCGCGGGAATGCCCATCGTGCGCGCCAGAATCGCAGTATGCGAGTTGGCGGAGCCGCCCTGCGTCACGAACCCGAGAATCTTGGATTTATCAAGCTGCACCGTTTCGCTCGGCGCAAGGTCGTCCGCCGCAACGATGACCGGCACTTCGCTGTCGATGCCGCCCTCGGGCGCACCGGACAGTACGTTGAGCAGACGGCGCGAAATATCGCGCACATCGGCGGAGCGCGCCTTCATATAATTGTCATCCATGTTCGCAAACATATCCGCAAAGGTATCGGCGGTCTTGGAAACGGCGTACTCGGCGCACAGCTTCTCGTCCGTGATGATGCTCTCGATGGACTCGCAATAATCGTCGTCCTCGAGCATCATCTGATGTACCTGAAACAGCAGCGAGCCCTCCTCGCCGACCTCCTCGAGCGCCTTTTCATAGAGCACGCCGAGCTGTTCGGATGCCGTTTCGCGTGCCGCGCGGAAACGTTCTATCTCTGCCTTTACATCCTCGATGGTGCGACGCTCTACCGTCTGATCCGCGCGCTTATAGAAGCAAATCGGTCCAAATGCAACACCGTCGCATACGCCTTTTCCCTGAATCTTTGTCATGAAAAATCATCTCCTTCGTTGTTCGCTTGATTCTCTGTAGCGCCGTGGCGGCTAAGCCGCGTGATATGTGCTGTCAAATAGAGTATTTCATCGCTCTGACATTGATATTGGTATTTTTCAAAGATAAAATCACGAATTTTGGTGGCGCAGGAATAGGAATTTGGGTGCTTATAGCGAATCATTTCCAAAATATCCTGACTGTCGTCACCGTACGGTATTTTACCGCGCACACGCTGTGCGAAAAATTTCACATGGGTGATGAAACGATAATAGTCCAGAGAATCCTCATCGAACTCGATGTCCATGAACATACGAACGATGGCACAGACCTCCTGCATGATATAGGTGATATCGTAGACGGTGTTCATTTGCTCACCAAGCTGCGCATTGACAAAATGCATGGCGATGAACGCGGCTTCGTCCTCGCGGAACTCCACGCCGGTCTCCTCCTGCACAATGCAGTTTGCTTTCAGACCGATCTCATATTCGTCCCGATAAAAGCGTCGAATATCCCACAGAAGCGGATTTGTAAGAATCGTTCCTTCCTGATAACGCGTGATGGCGTTCGAGATGTGGTCCGGCAGCGTGACATAGATACTGTCATGCAGGCGTTTCCCCAGATTGATGCGTGCATAGTTGATGATGCGCTCACTGAGCAGCATGTGAGACATCGGAATGCTCGCCATCAGTCGTTGAAACTTGTCGGATATATCCGCATCATTGATGATAAAAGTTTTGTCGATCCGTGCGGGATCGACACGGTCTCCCGGCTTGCGCTGAAATGCCAAACCGCGACCCATTACGACGATTTCCCGCCCTTTTTCGTCGTGTGTGACCGCGACATTATTATTGAGTACTTTTTCGATCTTCATTCGTGCTACCACCCTAATAAAAAAGGCAAAACCGTAGCACAATCAATGGCCTTCGGTTTTGCCTGCATTACCAGTCACAATCCTTTATATTCCTGTAATAGGATACCAAAAAATGCGTTTCAATTCTACTGGTATTTCGTACAAAAGAACCCCGTCACATTTTAACCATACGCTATTACGGAAAATAAGTGTATCTGATTTTGATTTTTATTGTCTATATTGCCCATAAATACGCAAAAGCGACGCCCGAGAGCGACGCTTTAGCGTTTCTTGCGCATATCCCAGAGCACAGAGAATCCCATACATAATGCTGCGAGAAAACCAACTAATCCCAACAGCGGGATCTGTAGAATCTTGGGCTTCATATCCGTCGTACAGAGCATGCACGAGCCGATGAGGAGTGCGGCGGTAAACAGGCAGCGAATGAGCTTATTCACCATGCGGTCGATCGAGCCGAGCGGCTGCTCTGATCCAATGAGTTCGAGATTGAGTTTTGCTTCGCCCTTGAGGCCCATACGCAGCAAATCGGACATTTGTGCAGGAATCTCCACCGATTTTCGTCCGGATTCATGCAGCTTACGCAGCAGATTGCGTGTCTCCCGCTTCCAGTCGAAGTCGTCGTGCAGTTGGGTCGACATGCGGTTCGCCATGATTTGCAGCAGATTGATCTCCGGACTGATCGTGGCGAGCACGCCCTCAAGCGTCAATACGCCGCGTCCAAGCATGGACACGCCCTTTGGCAGCGAGATGCGATGCGACTTTGCAAGCGTGAGCAGCTCTTCAAGGATCTTACCGAGATCCATGCTGCCGACATCCATTTCACCGTACCGGCTGAGCAGCTTGTCCATGTCAGCATACAGTTGCGCATGGTCGATCTTCGCAGTGTATACGCCCATCGTGAGCAGCACGTTTTTGAGTGCTTCTACGTCACCGAACACGACAGCCTTTGCCGCAATGCGCAGCTGCTCTTGGTCGCGCGCGGACAGCCGCCCCATCATACCGAGGTCGATCCAGACGATCTGTCCCTCGCGCACGCGCAGATTGCCCGGGTGCGGATCCGCATGAAAAAAGCCGTCGTCAAGGATCTGCTTGACGTAGTGGTCCGCGAGCTTTGCGCCGATCTCGGATAGGTCGTAATCCTCCGCGCGCAGCGCGTCCACGTTGTCGATCTGTACGCCGTCGATGTACTCCATGACGAGCACACGGGATGTCGTATGGCGGTGCTCGATGTAAGGGCAGGTCGCAAACGCGACTGCCCTGCTATGCTCGCGAAATTCCTCGGCATTCTGCGCTTCGATGAGAAAATCCATCTCCTGCTGTGCGACCGCCCACATTTCGTCGAGCACCATATTGAGGTCGACAACGTCCCCGATTGCGGTCAGGTCGACAAGGCGCGCGGCGCGATGCAGCAGTGTGATATCGCGCGACATCGTTTCGCGGATGCCCAGACGCTGCACCTTGACAACAACGCGCGTTCCATCGAGCAGCGTCGCCGCGTGCGCCTGTGCGATCGACGCCGCACCAAGCGGCTGCTCCTCAAACGAAGCAAATACGCTTGCGATCGGCGCACGGTATTCGCTTTCGATGACCGCACGCACCTCGTCAAACGGCATGGGGCGCACATCCGTGCGCAGCTGTGCAAGCTCGACGCAGTATGCATCGGGCAGCATATCGCGGCGCATAGACATGATCTGTCCCAATTTGACAAAGGTCGGTCCCAGGTCCTCGACGATCGCACGCAGCTTGACCGGAGACAGTCCCTTGACGATTTCGTGCCGCGCGAGGATCACAAGAATCTCGCGCAGCCGTCCCCGGTCTCCGGTCGAGCGGCGTTCCGGGTTATTCGCCATCTTGTGCGTCGAGCGCCTCTAGCTTGCGGCGCAGTGCCTCGCGCTCCTCACGGGTCATGCTGTCCACATCGACCGCGGGTGCGGCGGCAGCCGTTCCCTCGCGCGTCTCACGGATTTTGTGTTTGAGCTCTTCGTTGAGTGCCTTACCTTGTTCTACCGTCAACTCGCCTTTTTTGACCAGTTCTTTCACGAGCGCTTCGGATTTTTCCGCCGTCATCGCCACCGCGCCGATTCCTGCAAGCAGCACCTTTTTCAGATCGTTTTCCAAATCACCAAACATGGCAGTGACCTCCTCAAAATCTCACAATAGACAGGTTTCCCCTGTTGTCTTTATCATAGCACGTTTTCGCGCAAAAGCAAGCGGCTTTCAAGCCTGTGCAAGATGCGCCGCGAACTGTGCCGCGATCTCGGGATACTCTCCGAGACCGCGCAGCAACACCTCGGTTTCGCAGCCCTGCGCGCGTAGCATGGAGTTCCAGCTTTCCGCTTCGTCACCCGCCAAATCATTTTGCGCGTGATCGCCTGCGACAATCATAAACGGCGCAAGATATACGCGGCGCACATGATGCGCGCGTAGCCGGCTTTGCACATAGTCAAAATCCGGAAACCCCTCGACCGTGCCGACATACACGCGCTCCGCACCCAGCGCACGAAAGGTGTTTTCCGCGAGCGCGTAGGACGCGTTGGAAAAATGATCCGTACCGTGTCCCATAAAGACGAACGCCTCATCCGGCGCGAGAGTAGGCATATGCGTCAGCAGCGAACGGCAGCATTCGATATAGTCCCCCTGCTCCCAAAGCAGAGGTTTTCCGATGTGCAAGCGTGCAAACTTGGACGCATACGGCGCGATTTGCGCACACATTTTATCATATTCATTACCCGGAATGACGTGCAGACTTTGGCACAGCACCTCCTCATAGCCCTGCGCCACGAGCTGTTCAAAAAGCTGCTCGGGCGTGGGGATACGGATGCCCTCCTCCCGCTCGATCTTGCGGATGATGACGCCGGAGGTAAACGCCCGATAAAAGTCGTGATCGGGCAGCGCCGCAGCAAGTGTGGCTTCAATATGCTCAATCGCAGCGCGCGCTTCGGGATAACTCGTGCCAAAGCTGATGACTGCCAGTGCCTTTTTTGCCATGCTCAGAAGCCCTCCCGCTGTACGATCTGATAGAGCAGCGCATTGACGATTGCCGCTGCGACGTTCGAGCCGCCCTTGCGTCCGCGCGCGATGATATAGGGCGTGTCGCCGCCGAGAAACAGCTCCTTCGACTCCACGACGTTGACGAAACCGACCGGCACGCCGATGAGCAGAGAAGGGGTGCAAACGCCCTGTGCAATCAGTTCATGCAGGCGCACCAGCGCAGTCGGCGCGTTGCCGATCGCAAAAATCAGCGGACCGTTCAGCTTCGACGCGTGCTCCATCGACACGGTGGCGCGGGTGACGCCGCGTTCCTTTGCCTCTCGTGCGACCTCGGCATCTGACATAAAGCACAGCGCCTGACCGCCGAGCGACGCGAGCATCGTTTTGTTGATGCCTGCAAGCGCCATCTGCGTATCCGTGACGATAGTCGCGCCCGCGCGCAGCGCTTCCTGTGCCTTGCGCACAACATCGGGGGAAAATGTGAGCGTATCGGCATACTCGAAATCCGCGGAGGTGTGAATGACGCGTTTGACGATATCCCCCTGTCCCTCAGGGAACGTGCGCATGCCCAGTTCCTGCGTGATGATCGCGAAGCTGCGTTTTTCGATCTCTGCGGGCTTCAGTGTTTCAAATCCCATACTCTGCCTCCTAGCGTTCGATGCCATCGCGCGCCGCAATACCGCGGTCAAACGGATGACGGATTTTTTTCATTTCGGAAATATAATCGGCAAGTGCCGTCAGTTCTTCGGGTGGATTGCGTCCGGTCATGACGAGTTCCAGCTCTGCGGGACGGTTTTGGACTGCGTCTGCGACCTCCTCCACTGTGAGAAAGCCGCAGGTCACCGCCGCCATGACCTCGTCGAGCACGAGCAGGCGTGCATCGTGCGCCGCCGCAAATGCCTCCCGCAGCGTGCACTGTGACACCTGTCTGGTCTGTTCCTTTTCCGTTTCGCTCATGCGAAAGGAAAACTTTCCCGACGGATTGCAGCCAAGCAGCACTGCGTTCGGAAAAGTGCGCAGCGCGCAGCATTCTCCCGACTGTCCGTCTTTGAGGAACTGCGCGACCACGACCTTATTTCCGCCGCCCGCGCAGCGCAGCGCAAGCCCGAACGCGGCCGTCGTTTTGCCCTTGCCGTCGCCGCAGTAAATGTGCACCAGTCCGCTCATACGCCCTCCTGTAGGATCCGATAGATCTGTTCCATATCGAGCGACGCACGCACGACCTGCGCGAGCTTGTCGTACTGCGCCTGCTTGTATGCCTCGCTGTCAAATGCCGTGACAGCGTCCGCCGCATAACCCTTGCGGGTGAGCAGCGTGCCGATAATCGCCTTGGCGACCGGTTCGGTGTCAAAAATACCGTGCACATAGGTGCCGTAGCAGCTTCCGTACTGGCAGCCCTCCTCGATGCACGTTCCGCCGCGGTCGATCACGGTGAGCGGCGCGCCGCCCAGCCGCGTGGTGCGTCCCATGTGGATCTCATATCCGCTGAGCACCGCGCCGCCCAGTGCGGACAGCACGCCCTGCGTGGGCAGCACCTGTCCCTGCACCTGTGTCGTCATCTTTTCCGGCTCAAATACGGTCTCCGTTGGCAGCAGCCCCATGCCCGCAAGCTCACCGCCGCTTTCCGTACCTGCGGGGTCGGAAATACGCCGCCCCATCATCTGATAGCCGCCGCATACGCCGAACACCGGCACGCCTGCCGCCGCACATTTACAAATCTGCGCCTCCAGACCGGCTTGCCGCAGCCAACGCAGATCCTCCATCGTATTCTTGCTGCCGGGCAGCACGATGAGATCGGCGTCCGCCAGTTCATCCGGCCGGCTGACGTACTGTACGCGCACGCCCTCGATGCGCGCGAGCGCGTTGAGATCGGTGAAGTTCGACAGGCGCGGCAGACGCGGCACGGCGATCTTGACGAGTGCAGGCGCCGCCTTCTCGGACAACCGCTCGGACAGGCTGTCCTCGTCATCGAGATCGAGCACGGTATACGGCACGACACCGAGCACAGGTTTGTGCACCAGATTTGTGAGCATGCTCAGTCCCGGCCGCAGAATCTCCACATCGCCGCGGAATTTATTGACGACCAGTCCCTTGACATGTGCGCGTTCCGTCTCGTCGAGCAGCGCGACCGTGCCATACAGCGCGGCAAATACGCCGCCGCGGTCGATGTCCCCGACGAGCAGCACGGGCGCGTGCGCCATTTTCGCCATGCCCATATTGACCAGATCGTCCTGTTTCAGATTGATTTCGGCAGGGCTGCCCGCACCCTCGATGACAATGATGTCGTATTCCGCCGCCAAGCTGTCATATGCGCGCTGCACGAGCGGGCGCAGCGCCGCTTTTTCCGCGTAATACGCCGCCGCAGAGCGGTTTCCGATCGGCTTGCCGTTTACGATGACCTGCGAGCCGCTGTCGCTTGTCGGCTTGAGCAGGATGGGGTTCATGCGCACATCGGGCGCAACGCCCGCCGCCTCTGCCTGCATGACCTGCGCGCGCCCCATCTCCATCCCGTCTGCGGTAATGTAAGAATTGAGCGCCATATTCTGCGCTTTAAAGGGCGCAACACGGTAGCCGTCCTGTTTGAAAATGCGGCACAGTGCCGCCGTGAGCAGGCTTTTTCCCGCGTTTGAGGTCGTGCCCTGTACCATGATCGCCTTTGCCATGTTCACCGTTCCTCCCTGCCCAGCAGCAGCCGCAGCGGCGCGCCGGTATCCTCAAATGTATATCGTGTGGTCTCGCAATCCGTGTTTTCGTAGATCCAAAAGGGCACGGGCGCGCTCCCATGTGCGCCGGTCGTGCTGTCGGTCTCGTGGTCTGCACACAGCAGGATACGCTCCCCCGCACCGAGCGTGCGATAGAGCGGCTCAAAAATTTTATGCAGTATGCGGTCACGGAACGCGTATTTCTGAGCATGCTCACGGCGGTGTCCCGCTTCGTCGCAGCCGTTGACATGGATGATGACCAGTGCATGATCGCGTGCGAGCACGCGTGCCGCGTTGTATTTGGCATGCAGATCGGTATCGGTGTCGCCGGTCGCGCCTGCGATCACAGGACAATCCATTTGCAGCGCGTGCGCGATGCCTCGAACGATGTCTGCGTGACACACCATTGCCGCATGTACTCCCGTTCGGCTCGTGAAGGATGGCAGCGTATACGGCGCGCTCTGTCCCCACGGCAGCAGGATGTGCTGCGGCAGAACCCGCGCGCTCTCGCGCACAAACGCCGCAAGCGCATCCCCCAATGCACCGCCGTGCGGCAGCAGCGCCTGCACCGGGCTGCCGAAATACTGATGCGGCGGAAGTGTCGTGATCTGTGCAAGCTGTGCCGCACTGCCCGCGATACACAGCAGACAGCGGTAGCCGCTCATCGGCGCGAGAATCCATCCTGGGGGCAGCGGCATCGCGCGGAGCAATTCCGCAGCGTCGCGCGTTGCGGGTGCGATCGCACCGTTTTCCACGCGACACAGGGTGCAGCGCAGCACCGCATCGTCCGGTTGGAGTGGCAAGCCAATCGCAAGGGCTTCGAGCGCCGCCCGTCCGGTTGGAATATCACATTCCGCGCTGCCGAGCAGCCGCAAAATGCAGCCCAGACTGTCCGCGACCACGCCCTGCGGCACGGTTGATACCGTGCCCTGCGCGAGCAGACCGCGCACGGGCAGCCGCGGTGCAGGCGCGCTCGCCTCCTCCATTCCGTCGATACAAAGCATGAAATTTGCCATAGGTCGTCCTCTTTTTCCTGTGAGTCTACGCCTCAAGTGCGGCGAGCAGCTGCTGCCGCGCGTGTGCATCGCGCACCGCAATGCGATAATATCCCGCCGAAAGTCCTCTGTAATTGGAGCAATCTCGCACCAAAATGCCCTTCTGCGCGAGTTTTTGTCCAAAAGCAAGGTCTTGCGTATGGAGCAGCACAAAGTTCGCCTGCGCCGGATAAACGGTCAGCCCACGCGCACGCAGCGCTTCGGTCAAGACGCCCCGCTCCCGCGCAATCGCGGCGGCGGTCTGCCGGACAAATTCCCCCTCCTGCGTCGCCGCGACACCGCATGCCTGTGCAATGACCGACACGTTCCACGGCTGCCCCGCGCGGTACAATGCGTTGATGAGCGCGGCGTTCGCGCTCATGCAGTAGCCCAGACGCACGCCGGGCACGGCATACATTTTGGTGAACGCACGCAGCAGTACCAATCGGTCGTAATCGGGCAGCGCCGTGCGCAGGGTATGTGTCTCCTCGTCCTGCAAAAAATCCAGAAAACATTCGTCGACGATGAGCCATGTCCCATTTTGCTTGCACCGTTCGACGATTTCACGCAGCAGCGCGGGATCAATCGTACGTCCGGTCGGGTTGTTGGGGTTGCAGAGATAGACCGCGTCGAGATCGGGTGTGAGTGCATCCAAAAAGCGTTCGGTCAGCGCGAACCCCTCATGCTCGCGCAGCAGGTGAAAACGCAATTCACAGCCGGACAGCGATTGCTCGTACTCCGCGAAGGTCGGCGCGGTCAACAGCGCGTGCCGCGGGCGCAGGACCGCAGACAGCCGGAACAGCACCTCCGCCGCACCGTTTCCGCAGAAGATTTGACCCGCGCCCACATGCTGGGTCTCCCCGATCGCGTGCCGCAGCGCACGGCAGAGCGGATCGGGATAGCGCTCACAGCGCGCGATCGCGTCGTGCATCGCTTGCGATACGCGCGGCGGAATGCCGAACGGGTTGATATTTGCCGACAGGTCGAGCGGCATCGCACCGCCGTGCTCTGCTGCGTAGCTGTAGACATCTCCGCCGTGAATGAGTTCCATGACAATCGTTCTCCCTTAAAAAATGAGCAGCAGCCCAAGTGCGATCAGTGAAAAGAGCAGCAGCGCAAAGGTCGCCGCGGCGGTCATCAAACGGTTCGTGCGGTCGATGTCCTCCGCTTCGATCGCACGCAGCGCGTCGCCCAGTGTAGGCTTTTCATAAAGCTTGCCAAAATAAAAGGCGTTTCCCGCGAGCTGGATACCGAGCGCACCCGCGCAGGCGGCTTCGGTCTGCGCCGCGTTCGGACTGGCATGCTTGCGACGGTCGCGCTTCCAGATGCGATGCGCGCCGGCACCGTCGAGTCCGATCGCGGGCGCGGTCAAGATCATGCACAGCGCAGTCAGCCGCGCAGGAATCCAGTTGAATACGTCATCGAGCTTGGCCGGAACGCACCCAAAGTGCAGATATTTATCGTTTTTGTAACCCACCATGGAGTCCATGGTATTGACCGCCTTATATAGGAATCCGAGCGGCGCGCCGCCGAGGAACAAGTACAGCATGGGCGCGACCACGCCGTCCGATGCATTCTCCGCGACGGTTTCCACGGTCGCCTTCGTGACGCCCTCCGCGGACAGTGCACCGGTGTCTCGCCCGACGATGTAACCCACCGCGGTGCGCGCCCCCGCGAGGTCATCCTGCGTCAGACGGTCGTAGACCTTGCTGCTTTCATCGCGCAGCGAGCGCCGTGCGAAAATCTGATAGCACATCAGGGTCTCGAGTGCAAAGGCGAGCAGCGGATGCACCTGCCCGGCGAGCCACAGCAGTCCAAACGGCACGGCAAACGACAGCGCGCACACGATGACCCACATGCATGCGCCCGCGGCGCGTTCCCCGCGCGGGGTTCGGGGGAAGATGCCGCGCAGCAGCTTTTCCATGCGCGCAATCAGCGAGCCGATCGCCCAGATCGGATGCCACAGCCAATGCGGGTCACCAAACAGCGCATCGAGCACATATCCCAGACAGATTGCAGCGATTCTCATGGCAATTCCCCCTTCAGCACCTGCGGCAATCCCGCTGTCACACGCACGACCAGATCGGCGCGCGCGGCGAGTGCACAGCACAGTCTGCCGACCGCTTCGCGCCAGTCGCGCTCCCCGCGTTCGAGCGGCACGACCCCGCAGCCAACCTCGTCGCACAGCACAATTTGATCTTGCAAGGTGGGCAGCAGCTCCATCGGATCGCCGCCCTGCACAAGGATATCCCGCACGCGCTCGTGCAGCGCGTCGACGAGGGGCGCCTCGGCACCGTGGATACGCCGCGCGAGGGCGTACTTGCCCTGCCCCGCGCCGCCAATATACAAAGCCGTCATGCCAAACCTCTCATCAGCAGTCCGCCGACCGTGCACAGCAATAGGATGCCAGTCTCAGACAAAGTGATTGCAAAACCTGCCAGGTCACCCGTCACACCGCCAAAGGTGTGCAGGCAGAATCTGCGATACAGCGGCAGCAACACCGCCAGCACCGCAACAAGAACCGCCGCACAAACTGGGCTAAAAGACGCGATCCCGAGCAGACACATGATGCCCTCGACGACCATCGCAATGCGCACCGGCTTGCGGTCGCTGCCCTCGGCGAAGGTATGCGCGAGACCGGAGTTCTTGGCGCAGGGCAGCCACACGATCGCGCCGCCGCCGATCGTGCGCGCCAAGGCGAAGCCGATCACGAGCACCGGCATCAATGCGGGCACGGAGAAAAACTGACTGTACAACCCGCACTGGAGCAGCAGCAGCGCGGCGAAATACATCACGCCGAACGCGCCAACATGGGGGTCTTTCAGGATTTCGAGCCGCTTGTCACGGTCGCCATAGGAGCACAGCGCGTCACTGGTGTCCGTAAAGCCATCCATATGGATGCCACCCGTCACGAGCATGGGCAGCAGCGCGGCGACCACACCGTACAGCACGGTTTCCAGCTGCAAGCGCATTGCTGCATACAGCCAGCCCAGCTCGAGCAGACCGACGATGCCGCCGACGAGCGGCAGAAAGCCGAGTGCGTACTTCATGGTATCGCGATTCCATTCGGTGCGCGGCATGGGGATTTTGGAATACAGCGAAAACGCCACGCAAAAGCCCGATACCAGATTCTTTCCTAACAAAATTTCTCCCCCTCATGTGCGATCAGGATGCCGCAGACCGATTCATAGACCGCGTCCGCATGCGCCGCGAGTGCAGTGTTGAGCTGCCCGAGCGCACGGATGTAGCGCACGGTCTCGTCGTCGTAGCGCAGACCGTCCGAAAAGACCTCATTTGTGACCGCAACCAGCGTGCCACACTGCGCCGCGAGATGCGCGATGCCCGCGCAGGCGGCGGAAACCGCATGTTCTCCCGCGCCGCCCGGTGCATATAGCTCGTTTGCGAGCAGATTCCCCACATCTTCGAGCAAAATACCGTCATAGTCAGTGGAAATCTGTAAATGGGCAAGGTCATGCGTGCGCTCGAGCGTTTCAAAGCCCTTGTCCGCACGCATGGTGCGATGACGTGCAATACGCGCCTGTGCCTCCGCACCGAACGGCTGCATCGTCGCGAGATAGAGCCGGCTACGCGGCGCAAGCGTGCACAAGATGCGCTCGGCATGCGCGGACTTCCCGCTTGCCGACCCGCCGGTCACTACAATGAGTCGACTCATGTCAAATGCTCATAGTGGTCGATATGGATGTCGTCGAAGCTGACCATCTCATGGTAGACCGCAAGCGACAGATCGAGCAGCGCAATCGCCGCGATTGCACCCGTGCCCTCGCCCAGACGCATGCCTGCGCAAATCAGCGGTTTGGCATCGAGCGCGTCCAGTATGCGCTGTCCCGCGGGCTCCGCGGAAACATGCGACGCCATGAGGTAGCCGCGCACGTTCGGGCACAGCCGCACCGCGGCGAGCGCGGACACCGCGGAAATGAAACCGTCCATGACGACCGGAATATGATAGAGCGCGCCGCCAAGATACAGCCCGATCATGCCTGCAATGTCAAGTCCGCCCACGGACGAAACCACGCCGATCACATCGTCCACGCACGGATGATGCAGTGCAATCGCACGCTCGATCGCACGGATTTTACGCGTCAGACCCTCGCTCGACAACCCCGCGCCCCGTCCCGTCACGGTGTCGGGTGCAACGCCGAGCAGTACCGACGCGACCGCAGAACTGGTCGTCGTGTTGCCGATGCCCATTTCTCCGGTTGCAAGTAGCTGATACCCGCACTCCTTGCACTCACGCACGATGTCGATGCCGGTCTCGATGGCGCGGATGCATTCCTCGCGTGTCATCGCAGACTCGACCGTCATATCCCGCGTACCGCGCATGACGTTGCGCTGTAAAATCTTATCCCCCGTGACCGGACGCGCGACGCCGATGTCGACCGGAAGCACATCGACCCCCGCATGACGCGACATGATGCACACGGTCGTGTCGCCCCGATTGAGGTTTTCAGTCACGACCGCGGTCACTTCCTGCCCGCACTGTGTGACCCCCTGCGCGACAACCCCGTTGTCCGCGCAGAACACCACGACCGCGCGGCGGCCGATTTCGACACGCGCGCTCCCCTGTGCGCCTGCCAGTGTGTCGATCGCATCCTCGAGCAGTCCCAAACTGCCCAAAGGTTTTGCCATGTCGTTCTGCCGCCGTCTCGCCTCGCGGCGCGCGTCTTGGTCGGCCGGCGCAATGCGCTCCATAGCCTGTGCGAGCGTCATAGGTCATTTCCCCTTTCGATAAGCGTCACAGCGACGCACAAAGTTGATTGCAAAATCGGGATTTGCACACAGATGAAGATGCGGATACCCGGCAAACAGGGTATCGGTCGCATGGATGCAGTTCCATTCCCGTGCCCGCAGCGGCTTTGACGCGCGAAATGCATCGCCCGCGTCGTCGGACACCGAGTAGTGGAACTCGTGCGCGCGAATGGACTGTCCCGTGCGGCACAGCAGCGTGTCCCGCTGCGCGGTCAGGGTGACATAGCCGAAATTTTGCAGCCTCTTTTCCAGATGCGCTGCACCCGGCAGCACGCCGACCATGGGCTGCTCTTCGATGCGCTGCTGCAAATACATGAAGCCGCCGCACTCCGCAATCGTCGGCAAACTGCCGCGCACAGCGCGCGCGATACTGTCGCACATCGTGCGGTTAGCGCCCAGTGCTTCGCGCGCAAGCTCGGGGTAGCCTCCGCCGAGGTACAGTCCGTGTAGCCCGTCCGGCAGCGCGCGGTCGTGGAGCGGCGAAAACTCGATCAGTTCTGCCCCGAGTGCGCGCAGCAAATCCAGACTGTCCGCATAGTAAAAGCAGAAGGCACGATCACGCGCCAATCCGATCCGGACGGGAGGCGTACAGATTGGCTGCGGCGCGAACGGTGTATAGGGCAGCACGGGGGCGCTGCGCGCGAGTGCGAGCAACCCGTCAAGGTCGATCGTACGCGCAGCGAGCGCCGCCAGACGGTGCAGCCGTTCCTTGAGGTCTGCAATTTCCCCCGCTGTAATCAGTCCCAGATGGCGGCTGCCGATTTCCGCTTCCGGACAGTGCGGCAGATGCCCATAGACGTGCAGACCGGTGTTTTGCTCGATGATGTCGCGATAATAGGCATACATTCCCTCCGACACACCGTTCAAGATCACACCGCGTACCGTATTGGGCGCAAATTCCGCGAAGCCGCGCAGCACTGCGGCTGCAGACAGCGACATGCCCTTGACCGACAGCACAAGCACGCTCGGCGTGTCGGTCTGCACCGCAAGATCGCACGCAGACGCCTGCGTTGTCGTACCGCCGACGCCGTCGTAATACCCCATCACTCCCTCAATGACCGCGAGCGGTGCGCCTGCGCCGTTTTTCGCGAGCAGCGCGCGCACGGTATCGGGTGTGCACAGGAACAGATCCAGATTGCGGGAGGGCGCGCCGATGACCTCGGTGTGGAACATGGGGTCAATATAGTCCGGTCCGCACTTAAACGCGGCGGGGATCTGTCCCCGATCGACAAACGCCTGCAAAATCGCACTTGTCACGGTAGTTTTGCCGCAGCCGGACTGCGTGCCGCCGATCAGCAGACGCGGCAGTTCAAGTTGCATCGCTGCCGCCTCCGCTGATGATAAAGACCGGATTATTTGCAGTCATCATGGTGTATCTGCCAACCGCTCTCCCGCGCGCCGCAGAGATCTGCACGACTTCGCGGTCGCCAAAGCCCAATTCTTCAAGCGCCGCCATCGCCTCTTGCAGCGTTTCGAGCGCGATCGCATTGATGACGACGCGTGCCGCGCGGTTTTTTTCGCGCACGATGCGGAGGATCTCGCGCAGCTGCCCCCCGCTGCCCCCGATGAACACGCGATCGGGCGCTGGTAACTCATGCAGCGCCGCAGGCGCCGCCCCATCCACCGGACAAATATTGTAGCCGCCGAGCTTCGCACGGTTGAGGCAGAGCAGCGAGACCGCCTCGGGATCGCGCTCGATCGCATACACCGTACCCTGTGCCGCGCGGCGCGCAAGCTCAAGCGTGACCGCGCCCGTGCCTGCGCCCACATCCCACACGGTGTCGTGCGGACGCACCGCGAGTTTGGCGGCGGATACCCAACGCACCTCTTCCTTCGTCATGGGCACATTGCCGCGCGTCAGCATATCGTCGCGCACAGGTTCGCGCGCATCGACCGCGTCGTCGTGCTCCACGAGCAGCACTGCAAGATCGCCGCACGGCTCGTCCGCAAACATGCTCGCGGTTCCCGTAACGATGCGCTCATCCGATGCGCCGAGATTTTCTCCGATCGCAACGAACACACCGCCCAGTCCCGCCGCGGTCAGCGCGCGGCATACGGTCTGCGCGGTCTGCGCGCCGCCAGTCAGTGCAAAAACGCGCTTGTGATAGCTGACCGCACCGAGCAGGCTGCCCTCGCGCCCATGCACGCTGCAAATATGAATATCATCATACTGTGTGCCAAGCTTTGCGCAAAAGTATTGCAGACTGGACACCCCACACAGCGTCGTGACCTCACCGTGCGCCGCAAGCTGCGCGTGCAGCCGTTTCGCTGCGCTGAAAAAGCCCGTGTCACCCGAAACCAATACCGCGACCGTGTCGACCTGCGCGGCACACGCGCACGCCGCAAGCTCTCCGATTGCGCAGACAACGCAGTCGGGACGAAGGGTGGACAATCCCTGCGCCAACCGTGCGGTCGAAAACACCGCGTCCGCCTCGAGCAGCGCACGCCGCGCATCGCCTGTCAGCAGCGCCTCGCTGCCCAGTCCCACACCAATAATAAAAAAGCGCATGCGTTTCCTCTTTCTTCCTTATGCGTCCGCCGCCATTGCCGCGAGCGTCTCCTCTGCCGCCTGTACGGTGAACGCGAGATCGTTCTGCGTGTGCGCAGCGCTGACAAACATCGCCTCAAACTGCGACGGTGCAAGATAGATACCGCGTGCAAGCATGCTGTTAAAATAACGCGCATATCGCGCGGTATCTGCCGATTTTGCGTGTGCAAAGCAGGTCACCGCATGATCCGTGAAGTACGGGCACAGCAGCGAGCCGATCTGGTTGACCGTCAGCGCAATGCCGTGCGCCGCCGCACTCTCCCGCAGATGCTGCGCAAGAAACGCCGCGCTCTGCTCCATCACGGTGTAGCACTCCGGATGATCACACAGGATTTTGAGTTGGGTCACGCCCGCCGCCATCGCGACCGGATTGCCCGAAAGCGTGCCCGCCTGATAGACCGGACCGCAGGGCGCGACCTGCTCCATGAGCGCGCGGCTACCCGCATACGCGCCCACCGGCATGCCGCCGCCAATGATTTTTCCATAGGTAACGAGGTCTGCGCGCACGCCAAAATACTCCTGCGCGCCGCCTTTTGCCAGCCGAAAACCCGTGATGACCTCATCGAAAATCAACAGTGCACCGTGCTTGTCACACAGCGCGCGCAGCCCCGCAAGGAAGCCCTCCTGCGGGGCGACCACACCCATATTCGCCGCGACCGGCTCGACGATGATCGCCGCGACCTGTCCCGCATTAGCGTCGAGCAGCGTTTCGACTGAGTGAAGATCGTTATATTGTGCGATCAGCGTATCGCGCGCCGCGCCGCTCGTCACACCGCTCGAATCGGGCACGCCCTGCGTGAGCGCACCCGACCCCGCACCCACGAGCATCGCGTCGGAATGGCCGTGATAGCAGCCTTCGAACTTGATGATCTTTTCACGACCGGTCGCGCCGCGCGCCAGACGCAGCGCGCTCATGACCGCCTCCGTGCCGGAGTTCACCATGCGCACCATCTCGATGTGCGGTACCATATCGACCATACGCTCCGCCATTTCGACCTCGAGCGCGGTTGGCGCACCGAACGACAGCCCGTCCGTCATGCGCTCATACACCGCTGCGAGAATATCGGGATGGCTGTGCCCGAGGATCATCGGCCCCCACGAGCCGATAAAATCAATGTATTCCTTGCCGTCCGCGTCGAGCACATGGCTGCCCAGTCCCTTTTGCAGAAACCGCGGCTTGCCGCCGACCGCGCGGAACGCACGCACCGGCGAGTTCACGCCGCCGGGCAGCACCTTGCAGGCGCGTTCAAACAGCTTTTCCGACACATCCATCAGCCGATGTCCCCCTTACGAATGGCTTCCGCAAGCTCGTTTGCAAAATAGGTAATCAGAATATCTGCGCCTGCACGGAAGATGCTGACTGCGCTTTCGCACATCACACCGTACTCGTCGATCAGACCTGCTTTTGCCGTCGCTTTTATCATCGCGTACTCGCCCGAGACCGAATACGCCGCGATCGGCAGATCAAAGCGCTGTTTTGCTTCGTGCACGAGGTCTAGATAGCTCATCGCAGGCTTAATCATCAGAATATCCGCACCCTCCAGCACATCCAGCTCGCATTCGCGCATCGCTTCTCGTCCGTTGTGCCAGTCCATCTGATAGGAGCGGCGATCTCCGAACGACGGCGCAGAGCCTGCGGCATCACGGAACGGACCGTAGAAAAAGGATGCGTATTTCGCCGCATAGGACATAATTGGCACATTCTGGAAACCGCTTTCATCCAGAACTTCGCGGATCGCCTCGACACGACCGTCCATCATATCAGACGGTGCGACCATATCCGCACCTGCCTGTGCGTGGCTCAGTGCGGTCTTGGCGAGCACCTCGAGCGTCTTGTCGTTGTCGACGTCGTGTCCGCACAGGATGCCGCAATGCCCGTGCGAGGTGTATTCACACATGCACACATCGGTGATGACGTAAAACTCCGGATCGAGCGCCTTGATCGCACGAATGCCCTGCTGCACGATGCCGTCTGTCGCCCAGGCACCCGAACCGATCTCGTCCTTATGCTCCGGCAGTCCAAACAGAATGACCTTACTCACGCCGCTCGCCTTGGCGCGGTCGAGCGCACGATAAAGCTGATCAGGGCTGTAATGATACTGCCCGGGCAGCGACGGGATCTCCTCATAGATCCCCTGCCCCTCGCGCACGAAAATCGGCCAAATCAGGCTTTCGGGCGACAAACGGGTCTCGCGTACCATTTTACGCAGCGAAGGTGTGCGCCGCAGGCGGCGCGGGCGAATACTTTGTTCCATATTACGATCCCTCCAGAATACAGGCGATCATGTCGTCGATCGTGGCATTTTTCGCCGTGATGATGTTCATGCCATAGGTTTTCGCCGCCGCTGCGGTCGCGTCCCCAATGCAAACCGCACGGAACGTGTTCACTGCGGCGTGCGGCGCAGACTGCACAAAAGCATGTACGGTCGACGCGCTAGTAAAGGTTACGAAATCGACCGTACCCGCCGCGATGTGCGCGGTCAGCGCATCGCTTTGCGCGCTGCGGTAGCGCGTTTCATAGACCGCAGCTTCGTCGTAGGCAACGCCGCCGGCGGTCAAAATTTCGGTCAGCTCGGGCGTGCCCTGTGCCGCGCGCAGGATGAGCACGCGCTCGTCCGCATGCACAATATCGCACAAGCCTTGCGCCAGATGCTTCGCGTCGAAGTGCTCGGGCACATAGTCCGCGCGAATGCCGTATTCCGCGAGCGCTTTCGCCGTACCCTGTCCGATGCAGGCGAACCGGCAGCCATAGAGCGCGCGCAGGTCGGTGCCGTGGGCTTCGAGCGCGTGACGCATCGCGGGTACGCCCGCGGGACTGGTCAGCACAACCCAATGATAGGCGCGCAGATCGTCGGGCAGCGGCGCCTCCGGCGTTTCGACGGTTTCGATGCACGGGTACTCGGTCACGCCCGCGCCCAGTGCGCGCAGCCGGTCTGCAAGCGTACCCGCACGTTCTCTGGGACGCGTCACGACGACGTGCTTGCCGTGCAGTGGCAGCTTACTGAACCAATCGAGCGTGTCTGCAAGGGTGCACACCTTGCCGACGAGAATAATCGCCGGGCTTTGCAGTCCCATTTCTTCGGTTTTGCGCTCGAGCGTGCCCACGGTCGCGACCAGACGGCGCTGATTATACCGCGTGCCGTTTTCGACGACCGCTGCGGGCAGATCGGGCGGCGCGCCCGCCGCGAGCAGGCCGTTCATCACGAAGCCCAGTGCGCTTACCCCCATCAGAAAGACCAGCGTGCCGCCGGTTTTGAGCAGGCTCTCAAAGTCGATATGCAGCTCGCCACCCCTTTTGGCATGTGCCGTCACGATATGCACCGACGAGCAGAAATCGCGATGTGTCACCGGTATGCCCGCATACGCAGGCGCAGACATCGCGGAGGTGACCCCGGGCACGACCTCAAACGGTACACCCGCCGTGACCAGCTCCTCGACCTCCTCACCGCCGCGCCCGAACAGATAGCAGTCGCCGCCCTTGAGTCGCACGACCTGCTTGCCCTCGCGCGCTTTTTCCACCAAAATTTCATTGATGCGCTCCTGCGGCACAGGGTGACGGTTGCTCTGCTTGCCGACATCGATGCGCTCGGCGTCGTCGGGAATCATTGCGAGTACATCCGCGCCGACCAGACGGTCATATACGACCACTTCGGCATTTTGCAGTACCTCAGCACCGCGCAGGGTCAGCAGCCCTTTATCGCCCGGCCCCGCGCCGACCAAAATCACTTTTCCGTTCATGGTGTCTCCTTTCCCGCGCGCAGTCGCTGCGCGAGCGTGCTTCCGAGTTCCTCTGCCTGTGCGGATGTGCCGTCGATCGTACCAAACCGGACGATGCGCTCGTCCGCGCTGACATACATGCCGCGCAGGTGCAGGCGTTCTCCCTGCAACGTCGCATGCGCCGCTACGGGCGAGGAGCAGCCGCCGTCCAGTGTACGCACGAACGCGCGCTCTGCGAGCATGCAAAACCATGCGTTGTCGTCACGCCATGCCGACAGACAGGATGCATCGGCATCCGCACGCCCCTGCACCACAATGATCGCCTGTCCGGCAGCGGGCAGAATCTCATCGACCGAAAAATAGCGGTCGATGCGCGCCTCCAGTCCCAGCCGATGCAGCCCCGCCGCCGCGAGCACGAGTGCGCTGTACTGCCCCTCGTCCAGCTTGCGCAGCCGCGTCTGCACATTGCCGCGCACCGGCTCGATCCGCGCCTGCGGATACAGCTTTTGCAGTTGGATGCGCCGTCGTGCGCTCGAGCAGCCGATGGGCTTGTCAAAGTTGAGCATGCTCACACCCTCGGGCAGAACGAGCACGTCGCGCACATCCGCGCGGGGCGATACCGCAACGAGCGGGAGATCGTCCGGTGTGTCCATCGGCATGTCCTTCAAGCTGTGCACCGTGAAATCCGCGCGGCCGTCGCGCAGCGCCGCGTCCAACTCCTTGACGAACAGCCCTTTTCCGCCGATTTTATCCAGTGTTTTATCTAAAATCTTGTCTCCGGTCGTTTTCATCGTCACAAGCGAGGTTTCATAACCCGCCGCATTAAGTGCGGAAATGACGTTTTCCGACTGCACGACCGCAAGGCGGCTTTCCCGACTGCCGATTTTAATGACTTTCATGTGATACGCCGCCTTCCTGCTGTAAAATTTCGCGAATGCGCGCTGCTGCTTTCGCGGTCGCGGCATGATTGCTGCCGTCGGATACGACGCCTGCGGTCAGGCTGCCCGCCTGACACAGCGCGGGAAAATAAAAGGTGCTCTCCTCTGCGCAGTCCGCGACGCTGCACAAGATCTGAGCATGCTCACAGTCCGCCGCGATACGCGCATTGACCGCACGGTCATCGGTCGCCGCGACGACGAGGAACGTCCCGACGAGATCGTCCGGCTCGTAACCGCGTACAAGATCGGGCGTCACACCGCGCGCTTCGGGCGCGATGACCGTGACCGAAGCACCCGCCTCGCGCAGAACCGCCGCGCGTCGCGCAGCGATGCGTCCCGCTCCGAAAATCATACATTTACGACCTGCAAGCGACACAAACAGTGGAAACCGCATGTTTACAGTGCGATCCTCACACGCAGACAGCGCAAAGCGCTCCTCGAGCAGCGTGCACAGCTCCGTGAGCGTCAGCCCGCTTTCCTCGGTCGGTCGGCTGATGAGCACAACCGTTGTTCCGGTGTCCGCCGCGGCGCGCAGCTTCTCCGCGAAGCCGCCCGCCGCGCCTGTATCCTTGGTCACAAGATACTTTGCATGGGTCTGATGCAGCAGCGCCAGATTCATTTCATAGGAAAACGGCCCCTGCATTGCGATAATATGCGCGCCCGGATAGCCGAGTGCTTCGCATTTTTGCAGCACCGAAGCCGTCGGCAGCACGCGCGGCCACAGCCGTTCGGCGTATCGCTCGACCGCGGTAAACGCTTCCAGTTCCTTGCTGCCAGTCGTCAGCAGCACCGAACCGGTAACGCCGCTCAAAAATGCCGCCGCCGCCGCGGTATCCGGCACGGTCACGACCGGCTGATCGCTTGCGATGCGCGGACGCACGAGCCGCAGATATTCCGTGCCCGTGCGCTCACACGCGCTGCGGATGTTTCGTGTCACCGCGTCGGCATAGGGATGCGTCGCGTCGATGACCAATATATGGGCCCGCATCGCATCGCACATTTCCGTCTGCTGCATCCGTCCGCAATGCACCGTAATGCCGGGCAGCGGCGGCATGGTCAGCTCGCCGTACTCCGTGGCAACGCAAACGGTCGCCGCCAGTCCCCGTCCGGACAGGAACTGCGCAAGGGCACGCCCCTCGCTCGTGCCCGCAAAAACCAGAATGCTCATACGTCTTTATAGCCGCGCGGCGTGACCAGCTTGCCGTGGATCACACGCGTTTGGCTGTTGCCGATGATGACGGTTGTGAACATATCGACCTTCTTATCGCGCAGCTCAGCGAGGGTACACAGTTCCCCGTGCTCACCCTCGCGCCCGATGCTGTGTACTGTACCGCAACAGGTCTCCGCCGCGCGATATTGGAGGATGTAATCACAGGCGCGCTGCAAATAATCCGCACGCTTTTTGCTCGACGGGTTATACAGGCAGATCACGAAATCCGCTTCCGCCGCCGCACACAGGCGCTTTTCGATCTTCTCCCACGGCGTGAGCAGATCGCTGAGCGAAATGACCGCGAAATCGTGGATGAGCGGCGCGCCGAGCACTGCCGCGCCCGCGCATGCCGCCGTCACGCCCGGAATGACCTCGATCTCGATGTCCGGATAGGCTTCGCAGACCTCGTGCATCACGCCCGCCATGCCATAGACGCCCGCGTCGCCCGATGATACCATCGCGACGGTCTTGCCCGCAAGCGCGGCATCGCGCGCGGCAGCGCAGCGCTCGACCTCGCGCTTCATAGGGGTCTCGATGCGCTCTTTGCCCACAATAAGGTTGTCGATCAGCTGCAAATACAGCGGATAACCCGCGATGCAATCGCACTGCTCCAACGCACGCACCGCGCGCAGCGTCATTTGCTCTTCGCCGCCCGGCCCCAGTCCGATGACATAGATTTTCATGCCTTACTCCTTAATTGCTCCGCCTGAACGGCGTTTTTTTGCATTTTTTGCAGAGTTTTCTTCAGCAGTTGCGGGGATACCGCTTCCTTCATGCCGCCGAGCAACATATCGACCGTCTTATCGACCGCGGCGCGCATCAGTTCCTCGTCTCCCTCGCCCATCCAAACGCGTTCAAACGCGGTTTGCTTGATTTCTTCGATCACCGGCAGTGCGGCACGGTATGCAGCCCACTCGTCGAACCGCGCGGTCTGCTCCTCGATGATTTGCAGGATGCACGCCCTGTCAAGCGTATCCTCGCTGCCCAGTTCGCCCAAGTCGTCCATATTGAGACAAGGCACGCCCTCGACCGCGGGGTCAATGTCACGCGGCAGCGCAAGATCGAGCAGCAGCGCGGGTTTTTGCGTCAGTGCATCTACCTGCGCCGCGGTCAGCGTATAATGCGGGCTGGTCGTTGCGCTCACCACCAGATCACAACCCTCGATGATCGACAGTCGATCTTCATAAGGCTGCGTCGCACAGCCGCGCGGCACGATGGTCTCGCCATGGCGGTAGGTACGCAGCGTCACCGTGACGCGCGCGCCCTGACTGACGAGCAGATCGGACGCGATGCGTCCCATTTCGCCGTTGCCGATGACGACCGCGCGCCGTCCGAACAGACCGCCCAGACGCTGCGCCGCCAGTTGAATGCCGCGATGCGCCGCCGAGCGCGGTACCGCAACGAGATGGGTCTCGGTTTTTGCGAGCTTTCCCGCCGTTGCAGCGCAGCGGAACAACGTTGCCAGCACCGGATCGGCTGTGCCCGCTTCGCGCGCAAGCTGTGCCGCCTGTTTGACCTGCGTCACGATCTGATCCTCCCCGAGGATCTGGGAGCGCAGTCCGCATGCCACCTCCATCAGATGCCGCACCGCATCCCCACCGGTGCGCCGCACGAAAATGCCCTCAAACCGTTCGGGGGCGACGCCTGCCGCAGCGCACAGCAGCGCCGCCGGATCGACGATCGCGGTCGCAGACAGATACAGCTCCGTGCGGTTGCAGGTCGAAATCAGCGTACATCCCGCAACGCCGGTGCGCTGCCGAATGTCCGCGAGCAGCGTGCCCACCTGCCCCGCGACAAAGGACAGCGCCTCTCTCTGCGCGATATTCGCGTGGGTATAATCAATTCCTGCCATGACGATCATGGAAACCGTACCTCCTTTGGGATTGCCGCAAGTGCGACCGTTATGCCGTCGCGCGCGATTTTGCGGCACAACAGCGTGCCGCCCGATGCGCAAACCGCCGCACGTTCGCACACATTATCCACCCCGACCGTATCGGCAACGAACGACGAGGGTGTAAAATCGCCCACGGTCTCTCGAAGCTGCGCTGCAGAAAAGATACGCAGCGGCACCTGCCGCGCACGACTGAGGGCAAGCAGCCCCACCTCGTCGCGCTTGACATCGATCGTTGCGAGCGCACACAGCGCCTGCGGTGCAATTTCGTACTCTTGCAGCACGGCATCGAGCACGCAGGTCAACTCCGCAAGCGTTTTCCCACGGCGGCAGCCGATCCCCGCGACGATCGTGCGCGGAATGAGATGCAGCGTGTGTGCGAACCGCTCGTCCTCCCGCGCGCGGCAGGAGATCACGATACCGGTATCCACATCCTCGGTCTGCGCGATGCCCTCCGGCAGCTTTCCCACAAGAGGCAGCGCCGTGTGCAGACCGACCGTGTCACCGCGCAGCAACGCACCTGAAACAAAGCGGATGCCCTCGGTGCGTGCGATTTGCAGACCCTGTTCTTTTGCCCAGGTATCGACCGCAAACACACGATTGACATCGGTTGCAGTGGTCAGTACGGGAGTCGCGCCCAAGTTCTGTGCCAGCCGCAGCGCGAGCGCGTTTGCTCCGCCCAAATGACCGGACAGCAGCGGAATCACAAACTTTCCCGCCTCATCGAGCACCAGAACCGCGGGATCGTAGGCTTTTCCGGTCACATAGGGTGCGATGGCGCGTACCGCGATGCCGGTCGCGCCGATGAACACGATACCTGCGCAGTCGACCATCGCCTGCTGTGCAAAGCGTGTCAGCGCGGTCTCCCGCAGGGACACATCGACCGTGCGTGCATAGCACTCGACAACGTCCTCTGTGAGCGCGTCGCGCACGCGCTCGGCAAGCGCCGCGCCGTTTTGTGTGAAAGAGACCACCTTGAGGTGCATCATTTGCTCGCCTCGCGGAATTCGGTCGTAAAGGTCGGGTCGTAGAGCTTGGAACGTTCGTACTCCGTGCCCAGGAAGCCACCGACCGTAATCAGTGCCGTTTTGCTGATGTTGTGTGCGCGCGCCGCCTCGGCAAGCCCCGCCACCGTTGTGCGCACGACCTTTTCGTCGTCCCATGTCGCCTTGTATACGATTGCCGCAGGCGTTTCAGGCGCATAACCGCCCGCGATCAGGCGCGCAGAGAGCTGCTCGAGCATACCGGAGGACAGGAAAATGACCATCGTTGAGCCGTGCGCTGCGAGCTTTTCGATCTGCTCCGCATCCGGCACGGGGGTGCGCCCCTCCATACGGGTCAGAATAACGGTCTGGCTGACTTCTGGCAGCGTGTACTCTGCCTTGAGTGCCGCCGCCGCACCGCAGAACGACGACACGCCCGGACACACCTCGTAGGTGATGCCCGCTGCGTCGAGTGCATCCATCTGCTCCCGATGCGCGCCGTAAACACACGGGTCGCCGGTGTGCAGACGCACCACGCGCTTGCCCGCGCGCTCCGCCGCGATCATGACCTCGAGCACCTCTTCGAGCGTCATTTTGGCGCTGTTATAGATCTCACAGGTCGGTTTTGCTTCGTCAAGCAGCGCGGCATTGACGAGCGAACCCGCATAAACAATGACATCCGCCTCGCGCAGCAGTTTTGCGCCGCGTACGGTAATCAGGTCGGACGCACCCGGACCAGCACCTACAAATTCAATCATAACGCTTCCTCCTTGACGACGATGACTGAAAAATAGCTTGCATCGCCGTCCAAATCCGCCAAAGAGCGGTAGATTTTTTGATTTTCCATGCCGCAGCATTCGACCATCGCGGCATGATTCAGCTTGCCCTCTGCCGCCAGACGGTCGCGCACTTCACCGATGGCGCGCCCCGCCTTCATGAGCACCTTGTTGCCGGAAAGCGCAAGCCCCTCCTCTGTGCTCTCGTGCGACGACGGCACAATGTGCAGCATTTCCGCGCCTTCACACAGCGGGAGGTTGAGTGTCGCCGCCACCGCGCAGAACGACGGCACGCCCGGCACCAATCGCGCATCGTAGCCGCGCGCGAGCACACGTTTGTGAATATAGGTGTACGTCGAGTAGATCGACGGGTCACCCAGCGTGATGAACGCCACGGTCTTGCCTTGCTCGAGCAGCGCGATCAGTTCTCCCGCCACGCGGTCGTAGTTTTCCGCGAGCTTGCGTTTGTCGCGCAGCATGGGGGTCGCGCAGTCGAGCAGCGTCTTGCCCTTGATCTCGTGCGCGACGATCGCGAGCGCAGTCTGTCGCCCCTCTCCGCTCGCCGGCACGGCGATGACATCCGCTTCGCGCAGAATACGCGCCGCCTTGCGTGTCAGCAGCTCGGGATCCCCCGGACCGACGCCAACGCCGTATAAAATTCCCTTACTCATCCTTCGCTCTCCTCAAATCGCTTGAGCGCAGCCACCGCGCCCGCAGACCGCAGCAGCTCGCCATGTGCGTTTGTAAATAAGATAAACTCGGTACGCAGCGCACCGCGCGTGCGTTTTTCGAGATGCTCTTCGATTTTGGTGCCGATGCTTGCGAGCACCGGCCGTATCAGATTTGCGGCATCCAGCAGTTCTAGACACTCGTCGACCGTGATGGAATCCATCAGTGCACGCACGAGCGCACGATCCGCACCGTGCATCGCGGCATGCGCCGCGAAGATCTCCTGTCTGCCGTCGGCATAGGATGAATGCGTCTGCATGACGCCCGCAGCAAGCTTGACCAGCTTGCCGGCATGCCCGATGAGCAGCACGCTTGAAAAGCCCTTGTAGATCGCATAATCGAGTGTCTCACCCAAATAGTTTGAGGTCGTGACCGCCTTTTCTAAATCAATATGCAGGGTATCACGCGCGAAATCACGCCCGTAGTTGCCCGGACATGCGAGCAGATCGCGTTCACCCGCCGCCCAACGGCTGTCCATTTCCACGCGGATGGTGTCGATCAGCGCCTGCTCGCTCATCGGCTCAACGATCCCGCTCGTGCCGAGAATCGAGATTCCACCCACAATACCCAATCGACTGTTAAACGTATTTTTCGCGATTTCTTGTCCGTTTTCGGCAGAGATTATGACTTTTATTCCGTGGTGACAAGCGTTTTCCCTTACAGCTCTTTCAACTCCCTGTCTGATTTGCTCCCGCGGCCCGGGGTTAATCGCCGCCTCTCCTACGGTGCACGCCAGCCCCGGTCGGGTTACGCGACCAACACCCGCGCCCCCGTCGATCTCAATACCGCTTGGGATGCGCGACGCAGTCGCGTAAATACGCATACCGTTTGTTACATCAGGGTCGTCACCGCTGTCCTTACGAACCGCACACACTGCCCAATCCGCATGCAGTTGTGCGTCCTCAATTTCGAGAAACAGTGTCACGCCTTTCGGGGTGGGCAGGCGCACGACCGCAGGTGCGCTACCGGTCAACAGCAGCTGTGTGGCGGCTGCGGCGGCACCTGCCGCGCAGCTGCCGGTCGTGTAGCCGCAACGCAGCGCCTTTTGATTCTTGACGGAAAATCGCTCCATTGTCACCCCTCCATCAAGTGTGTGATTTCGCGACGCGCCGCACCGATGGTCGATGCTGCCGTGTCAACATCCAGTCCGTCTTTTTCGCGCAGGATTTCCATGAGGTGCGCAATACGCGGCAAACGCAGATGGTGCTGCCGCAGCAGCTTAGGGTCGCGAAACAGCTCTTCCGGTGTCCCATGCGCGAGAATGCTACCCTGTGACAGCAGGAATACTTTATCACAATACAGCGGCACAATATCAATGTCATGTGTTGCAATGATAATGGTGATACCCAATTCTTCTTGCATCATACGGCACAACTTCATGATGTCAGACACGCCCTGTGGATCCAGCCCCGCCGTGGGTTCGTCCAAAATGAGCACAGATGGCTGCATAACGAGCACACCCGCGATTGCGACGCGTTTTTTTTGCCCAAAGGACAGCGCGTGAGTCGGCTTGCTGCGCAATGCCGTCACACCGGTTTTTTCCATCGCGTCCTCGACGCGCATGCGCACTTCGTCCTCCGGCAGTCCGAGATTGACCGCTCCAAACGAAATATCGCGATACACATCCGCTGAAAAAAGCTGATCGTCTGGGTCTTGAAAAACGATGCCGACCTTGCGCCGCAGCTCCATGATGCCCTTGCGGTCATATGCAACGCGTGCTCCGTCGACAAACACTTCTCCGTTCGTCGGAGACAGCACGCCGTTGAGATTGAGAAACAGCGTGGATTTTCCTGCGCCGTTTGCGCCGAGCAGACCGGTAATGCTCCGTTTTTCTGCATAAAAATCCAGCCCATCGAGTGCGACTGTACCATCCTCATAGGCATACCGCAGCCCCTTGGTTTCGATGATCTTCAAAACGGCGACACGCTCCTTTCCAGAATAAAAATAGCGAACTGACCGACCGTGAGCAGCGCACACCAGGCATAAATGCGCTTGCCACTCACATACAGCGGCGGCAGCGTAGTCAATGCTCCGGTGTAGCCCCGTGCCTCAAGGGAAATGTAAATGCGATCGGACTTGCGATACGCCTTGAGGAACACTGTCGAAATCAGTTCGCCCAGCGAGTGAAAGCTGCGCCGCAGACCGTGATAGCCCAGCCGCGATGCCTGTGCCGTATAAATCCGGTTCGCGGTTTCATACAGCACGAAAATAAAACGATAAATCAGTTCCATCAGCTCCAGGAGAAGCTGCGGCACATGCATACGGCGCAGTGCCAACAGTAAATCTGTGATCGGCGTGGACAAAACCGTAAAATATACGCTTGCGATGCAGCCCATCGCACGTGCAATTAACTCAACGCCATGCCAAATCGACTGCGCCGACAGTCCATATATATCCGCACCGATGCGTATGCCGAGCAGCACTCCGTTCCATGAGGTAAATCGTGCAAATAGAATGGGCAGTGTGCCGATCAGCAGAAAAATCAAAGGCGCACGCATCAGCCGCAGAAAGACCGACGGCTGTGTCCCGCCCGCCCGTGCGGACAGGACACAGAATACCGTGATCGTGAACAGGCTGACCGCAATGCCGCCGGTGCTCAGGCAGAGCACCAGACTGGCTGCGGTCATGACGAGCTTTGCCGTCGGATCGACTGCTTTGAGTTTGGATTGATAGGAGTATTTATCCGTTCCGATCATCGTCTTTATCCTTTTTGGTGATACGTCCGAGCACAAATCCGACAACGCCCGCACCGATCGCCGCCTGTGTAGCGAACAGCAGCGATTCGATTTCGCCGCTTTTCGGCTCAAGCAGCGGCTGTGCCCAGCTCTGGTAGGTGGGATCGACCTCGCTGACCGCATCCATCGCCTGTCCATCCGCACCTCCGAATTCGCCGTCCTTTGCGACATATAGCGGAATGACCGCGATCACGATCACGATCGCGATCAGGAGCAGATTTTTCTTCCAAATACTTTTCTGTTTCATTTTGTGCCCCTCCTTACAGTACACGCAGCTCTTGCAGCTCGGTACGGCTGTATTTTTCGAGCACGTTGAATACGACGACAGTGAGCAGACCTTCCGCGATCGCGAGCGGAAGCTGCGTTGCAGCGAAAATCGTCAGGAAGGTCCCCAAACTCTGTGCAAAGCCGATCGCATTGTGCGCGAACGACATTTCAAATGCAGTCGTCACATAAGTAAGTAAATCCCCGAGGAACGCGGCGAGAAATACGCTGACCGCCGTATTGACCTTCAGCTTTTTGCAAAGCGCATAAACACCGAAAGAGACAAACGGTCCCACGATCGCCATGGAAAATACATTCGCGCCAAGGGTCGTAATACCGCCATGTGCAAGCAGCAGCGCCTGAAACAGCAGGACGATCAGACCGAGCACCGCCATGACAGCCGGCCCAAACAAGATCGCGCCAAGGCCGACGCCGGTCGGGTGTGAGCACGAACCGGTGACCGATGGAATTTTGAGCGCAGACAGCACAAACGCAAACGCGCCGCACATCGCCAGTAAAATCTTAGATTTCGGGCTTTGGTCGATGCGTTTTTTGATGGAGCGGAAGCCCGCCACCACAAACGGAATACACACAATGTACCATGCAATACACCATGCAGGCGGCAGATACCCCTCTGCAATATGCATTGCTGACGCATTCATGCTGAGCATGCTCAGCAGTGCAACAGAGACAGCAGCTAAATTAATCGCTTTTCGTTTCATTTTTTACCTCTCTTTTCGATCGAAGATTTTCGTTCCGGTTGAATGGCACCCAACGCACAAAAAAATGCGCCGGGTGTCGCTCAGTCCCCGCGCAAGGTAAAAATGGTCATAAAAAATGACACCTCCCTATCCTTCGTAGAGTGTGAGTCGTGAACGATCAGACTGTTTTCCGGCTTATGGATCGACGCCAGACGCACGCCTTCCCAGAGCGACGCTCCAGTGGCATAGTGTGCGGTGACTCCCCAAATACGGCAGCGGGACTGCGCGGGATTTTCACCCGACTTCCTCTCTTTTCTTCACAAAAAAGAGATCACTAATCGTATATTCATTATACCATTTGCTGTGCTGTCTGTAAATAGAACTTGCGCAAATTGTACCAAAAGCGATTGGAAATTTAGCACGCAATTTTCGTGAAGTGTTTCACCGAAGTACATTGCGTGAGACGCGTGTGTCGTCTATAATAAAAGTGAACGGTCTCTTTCATACGCAAAGAGCGTTTACCCGCATATTTTCCAGAAAGGATGCGACGCCATGCTGTGTCAAAACGAACAAGGGGTGCTGTCCGGATCGGATTATTTTTTGACGACCGTATCCGATACCGCGCGCGAGTTGTATTACTATACGACAATTTTAGGACACTATCACTGTGAAAAAGGGTATCGAATCCAACGTGAAACGGCACATTCCTACCTTTTGATGAGCATTCGGCGAGGACAACTTCTCATTCGTTGCAAGGACACTTCGATGAGTGCACAGGCGGGACAAACCGTCCTGCTCGACTGCTACCATCCACACCTGTATTATGCCAACGGCGACCTTGAATTTTCATGGCTCCATCTGTCCGGTTCCAATTCACAGGCACTTTGCGACCACCTGACCAGTGGCAGCGGATGCCTTATCACCACACAGCAATATGAAGAAGTCAATGCGCTGCTCTACCAGTTGCTTTCTCGTTTTCGCAACCGGCAAACGGTATCGGAATCTCTCTGCTCCCGCACAATCTATGACCTGCTTTGCTGTCTGATGCCCGACGCCGGTTTGCCGGGTACGGAAGCGTCGTTTGATACGCCGGCAGGACGTATGTGCGCCTTTATTCACGCGCACCTCAGCGAGCCGTTGACCTTGGGTATCCTTGCAGCGCAGGCAGAACTGAGTCCCTATCATTTTACGCGCGTGTTCAAAAAAGAGACCGGCTATACGCCTTACGAATATATTATTCTATGCCGCATCGACCATGCAAAATATCTGCTCAAAAACTCGGCTCTTTCCGTCAAAGAGATCGCTTTGCAGGTCGGTTATCACACCGAAATCAGCTTTATTAATGCTTTTACACAGAAAGCCGGCATTTCGCCGGGGCGTTTCCGTAAATTTCCCATCGGCTGACCAAGCCGCATGAAAAAAAAGCCGGAGCATGACTGCTCCGGCTTTTGCGCATCCTAACTCAGCCTTCCTGCCAGTTCGCCGGATATACAAAATATGCATAACGCGTCTTAGTAGGAGTCTGGAAATGGATATGCGAGTTCTTCGGGATATAGATGATGTCGCCGGGATGACCGGTGAGCACGCGACCGTCGATCTCGATCTCAAGCACGCCGTCGATGACCATGTCATACTCGTCGTATGTCAAAGTCCACTCAAAGCTAGTGTGATCGAGCTCCATAATGCCTGCGCCCATGCGCGGCGCCTCGTCGAGCGTCAGAATATCCTTCAGTGCAACGCCTTCCTGTTCGAACGGCTCGCACTTTACGGTTTCGGTCTTGACATGGATAATGCCGCTGGGGTCCTTTTCCTTGACGAAATCAGGCTGCTGCCCAATAGACTCCCGAATGACCTTTTCCACAATGTCTCGAATCAGCTCTTCGCTGATATTCATACGCGTCACGCCTTTCCGATACGATTTTTATTTGTCCTTCGTGTTGTCGATCTTGCTCAGCAGCTTGGGAGCGAGAATATTGGCAAGGATCAGCGCGGTAACACCGGCAACCAACTTACCAAGGATCATCGGGAAGATCATATCCGCATTGACGCCAGCGGTGAAGCCGAGGTGATCGCCGAATACGAACGCTGCAGAAACCGCAAATGCGACGTTGAGCAGCTTGCCCTTCGGGTCCATGTCGCCCATGATGTTGAACATTGCAATATTGTTCGCAAGGTTTGCTACCAGACCTGCGCAAGCCTGATCGTTAATGCCCAGTTTACCGCCAATCTTGTTCAGCGCAGAACCAAACGTCTTAGTGATCCACTTGACCATCGGGAACGCACCGATCAAGGTGATGCCGATGATGCCGCAGGTCAGAAGACCGGATTCAAGCGGTACGATGCCATTGGCATCCGGGATCGCCATGATGTCGAACAGCGGGAACATGATCTTGGTCTGATACTCGAAAACAGCGATCGCGGTAAAGATGGTGATCAGGATCGTGATCGCATTGCCGAAGTGGTTGAAGCCGTTGATCATCTTGCTCGGAGCGACCCACAAACCGATAACGATCAGGCCTGCGATGATGATAACGGGGATCAGGTTTTGCAGAATGGTCAGGATGCTGATCTTATACTGCGTCATGTTCATGGCGAGACCGCCAACGATGCAGCCGATCGGGATTGTAATCATACCTGCGAGGATACCGGAGCCGAGGTACGGACGGTCTTCCTTCTTGATGATGGACAGTGCGACCGGAATCGTAAAGACGATGGTCGGGCCCATCATGGTGCCGAGGATCAAGCCTGCGAAGTTACCGATAGACTCGTTCGCCGCAAGCTGCATTGCAAGCGGATAGCCGCCCATGTCGCACGCCAACAGCGTGGTTGCAAACATGGAAGCATCTGCGCCGAAAATGCCGTAGATCGGAACAATGATCGGCTTGAGGATGATCGCAAGGACCGGAGCCGCCGCAACGACGCCTGCCATTGCAATGGCGAGCGGGCCGATCGCGTTGAAGCCTTCCTCAAACTGTTCACCGTAGCCGAGCTTGTTGCCGCGAATCTTGTCGATTGCACCAACTAACATGAAAATCATCATGATGAACACGATGACCTTGTTGATAGACAGGCTGCCTACCCACTCGCTTACACTCTTGGTAAATACGCTGGTATTGCTCAGATTCGTCAATAACTCATCGAACATGTGAAATCCTCCTTTTATGTTGCGGGGATTAGAATGCCAACCTTTTGATTTTGTTTAGAGAAGCGCCTCGAACAGCTTCGGATCGGGCCGCGGGATGACAGTCGTGCCGACCAGCAGCTCTGCCCCCTTCTCCGCTGCGGATACCGCCGCACGAACCGCGCCGACATCGCCGGTCAGGGTAACAAAGCCCTTACCGCCGATCGCGTAGCCGATCCGCACTTCGATCAGGGTGATGTTCGCCGCTTTCGCCGCGACATCTGCCGCCATGATTGCAGAAGCGATAGAATAAAATTCGAGTACGCCGACCGCGCCATGCTCCGTGACCTGGCTGGTCATGCTGATGGCGGGAATGAGCTGTGGATGTACATTGGGGATCAGGAGTGTGTCAACGATGCACTCGCCGCCGCATCTTTTCCCCTCTGCCATGGACGCCTTTACATCGCCGGTATCGCCCGCGACGATGACGATGTATTTACCCGGGCATACCGTGGTTGAGCGAAGAAGCTCCACTTGTGCCGCCTTTACCATAAAGTCGCACGTTTCAATGCCGCGGGCAATGCTGTTGAGTTCCACCATGCCGATCGCATGTCCCATGGGTTATGCCTCCTTTCGGCAGATGCGGGCGCCTGCCGTATTGATCTCGGTAATCACACCGTCCACGCTCGCGTGGATATTAGCGGACAAGCCGCCCTCCGCTGCCGCAGCCAACAGCTCGCCACGCCGTACCTCATCCCCCGCACTCTTCGTCGGGACGGCAGGCTTACCGATATGCTGCTGGAACGGTACGAATACACTGTCCGGAGACAGCTCGATGCATGTTTTTGCGTGTTTGCCTTCATACTCTGCCAAGCCCAGACGGGCAATGAGCCGTCCGGTCGGCACATGATGCCGATCAACTTCCTCGCGGGCATGGGGGTCCATCAGACGATCGACCTTGTAGCCCTTTGTGCGAAGCTGTGCCTTCATGTAATCGTTTACCTTGCGGGGTGACAGCCCCATCGGGCAGGCAAACATTTCGCATATGCCGCAGTCGCAGCAGTTCATCGCGTCACCGAATGCGCGTATGTACTCGGCTTCGTCCGTGATGACCGGCTCACGATAGAGGTTGCGCATGACAAGATGCGGGCGCATCTGGTGTCCGATCAGATAACGCGGGCACAGATCGGTGCACATCCGGCACTGGATGCAGGCGCTTTTTGCCTGCGCGCGGATACGCTCGATGGGGCGTGCATCGCGTGTGATCAGATAGTGGTCGCGCGGCAGAATGAGAATGTTGCCCGTCGTCTTGGTGACGACCGCACCATCAATATCCTTGCGCTCCCTCAAGATACGCCCCATCATAGGACCGCCAAGAATGATGGCATAGTCCGAGATTGTCGGGCATGCGGCTGCAATGCACGCCGAGATCGCCGTGCCAATCGGCACGCGCAGCATCACGGGTTCGCGCACTTCCCCGGTGACCGAAAGATACTTTTCCGTCACAGCTTCGCCCTGCATCGCCTGATAGATGCCCAAAACCGTACCGACGTTGTCAACGACTGCGCCGACATCAAGCGGCAGACCACGCTCCGGAACGCTCCGTCCCGTGACCTGCTGGACCATGCTCTGCTCATCGCCCGCCGGATAGAAGGTAGACATCTGAAATATCTCGATGTCTACACCGCCGCGTTTGATTGCATCGGACAAGGCTGCGATCTCGGCGGTATACTTGGCTTTCAGTGCAATTACCGAACGCTTTGCGCCCAGATGGGCAGCAATCGCTGCGATTGCTGCCACGATCTCGTCGGCAAAGGTGCGGCAAAGGTATTTGTCGGTTTCGATGAGTGGCTCACATTCTGCGGCGTTGACGATAAAGATCTCCGCTTTCGCGTTGAGCTTTACATGCGTGGGAAATCCCGCGCCGCCTGCACCGACAATGCCCGCCTGCTTCACCGTTTCGATGAAATCCATGCTTTTCATCACCTCATTCAATCAGGCTCGCGTCAATTTCCTGATCATCCACGATACCTACCACCGTCGCGTCGACAGGGGTACCCATATCGCCGGCAGCACTGCGTGCGGAGCTACCGGATACGATGATCACGGTCTCGCCGACGCCTGCACCGATGATATCGGCAGCGACGATCGGCGTACGCTCACGAGTGCCGTCGATAATGTTGATGGGCTGGACGATCAGCAGCTTGAGCCCTGCGAGTTTTTCTTCTTTGCGTGTGGCCCATATGTTTCCAATTACTTTTGCCACTCTCATTGTCAGTCCCCCTGCCTAGATGTGTTTCTTTAGTCGCGGATGATCGCGATCCGACGCATTTTTGCGTAATCGCGTGCGAGATCGGTGATGATTGCATTATGCTGCACACGCAGCACAGTCACGCCGGGGCGGCATGCTGCAATCATGTCTTTCTCGGATACGACCCGCTTGGACACAGTCGCCTCGACGGGAGTCGCGGACGCTGTTTCGACGACCGGAACCGGTACGGGTGCGGGTGCCATGGGCGCAGGTGCCGCTCCGCTCGGAGCGACCGCCGCCGCGGTGGATTCGCCGCCCAGAATTGCGGACTCCAGCTGTGCCTTGGGACAAACGGTAAAGCCTGCCGACTTCAGGAAGGTCAGCTTGCTCTCCATCATTGCGTAATACGCGGGGGGTGCTGTCTGCTCATACTGGTACAATTCAATCTCTTCCGACGGGACAAAAATTTTCTTGCCCGCCAAAATTAGCTTTTGCGCCAGTGTGGTAAACGGTGTATCACATACACCGCCTGCCAGCTTGCCCAATGCTTCGTTAGTCAGACCAAACAGGATGACGGCCTCATACGATGCCGGATCGCAGTCATAGTCCTGAAGCAGCGCACATTCGGTGCGATAATACTCACCGAGTCTGGCACTTTCGAGCATGGTATGGCAGAAATCACCGTGCTGCTGCGTCAAAATCAGCAGACGCGGCTTGTCGTCGCTCACGACAGTGTTTGTGGTGCTTTCGTTGTCCTCCAGCTTTGCGGCAACGCGCGCGACGATTTCATTTACCAGTGCATCGAAATCCATGCTATCCCCTCCTTTCTGAAAGGTTTACAAGGCTTATGCCTTGCAGTTCATTGCAATGCCGGCAGGTGTCACCAAGAACGGGTTGGTGGGCTTCACGGTAGGGATGCCGGTCTCCTTCTCGAAAATGGTTTCGATGCCCGTCAGACAGCAGGTACCACCGCACAGATAGATCGTGTCGACAGAATCCTTGCTTACATAGCGGCGCACGATGGTCGCCATTTTCTCGATGACCGGTTTGACGATCGGCAAAATCTCACGATGCCGTGCATAATCCTGCTTGATGGTCTCCGCTTCCGCGAACGGAATGTGGTAATTGCCCGCGAGCACGAGCGACAGATGGGTGCCGCCGGTCGGCTCATCCTCGATCTGGACGACCTTGCCGTTTTGCAAAATGGCGAGACCGGTGGTGCCGCCGCCGATGTCAACGACCACGCCGTCCTCGATCTGATAGATCGCGTTGGCGGCGGAGGGCTCGTCGAGGATCGCTGTGACCTCCAAGCCTGCGCCTTCCGCCACATACTGGTGGGTTCGGGCGCTCGACTCGGTGCCGGCAGGCATCGCAATGGCGCAGTTCAAAAGCTCTGTGCCAAGGCGTTCCTCCAGTTTCGCTTTGAGTTCCTTTACAATGCGCAGGGCGCCTGAATAGTCGATGACTACGCCGTCCTTGAGGACGCTCGCCGCTTGCTTTTCGCATGCGATCGGGTTGTTCTCTTCGTCCAGCACGACCAAGACGATGTACGCTGTACCAAGGTCGACGCCGACCTTGAGCTTTTGGGAAACGGGTTTAAAGGTTTTCTTTTCGGACTCCTCGACCCGCGCCATATAGGCGTTGACACGTTCTAGATCCATCATACTCTATTCAAACGCTCCTTTGCGATTTTTCAGGTAAAATATTGTCTCAGGTGATGATGCGGCCGAGCGTAAAGCCGTTAACGAGCGCGGCATTTGCTTCATCAAAGTCGATATGCATTTTGCAGCGGGATTTTTCGCTGACACGAATGATCACGTCATCAAAGGTGACGGGCCGCTCGGTCAGCACCTGCACGCTGACGCGCTGTTTGTCGTGCACATCCATCATGTTTGCGACATCCGGCGTTAAATGCACATGATTATGCGCGATGATCGCGCCCTCCGGAATCTCAATCGAGCCGCACGGCCCTTCGAGCGTGCATACGCCCGAGCCTGCCACATCGCCTGATTCACGAACCGGTGCTTTCACACCGAGTTTGACGCAATCGCTCTGTGACAGTTCGACCTGGGTCGCCGGACGAACCGGACCGAGGATCGCAGTGCGCTCCATACGGCCCTTGGGTCCGATGACCGTGATCCGCTGCTCGGACAAAAACTGTCCGGGCTGCGAAAGCGGACGCTTCGGGATCAACTCAACATCCGGCCCGAACAAGGTGATGAGATCCGCCGGTGACAAATGCACATGACGGGCGGAAACCTCGACCTCGACCAGCCGGGCGCGCAGGATCGCTTCCCACACCTTATTGACGATTGGCTCCATAGTCTACCTCACTTATACTCCCCTGCCAGATACCGGCACATCATGATGTGCACCGCGCTGGACAGGCGATTCAGCTCTTCAATGATATCCTTGCGCGTGCACTTGAGCCCGTCGCGGAACGCCGTCGATGCGGCGACCTCGGTCTCGCGTACAGCAGCGCGGAGCTGGTTGAGGAGGGCGTATTCCAGACCCATCGTATAGTCGGGCAGGATCATGGGCTGTACATTGTAATACTTCATGGGATCGTGCGAGCGGGCACGCAACTCCTCGTGGGTGAACCCGATGATCAGCTCATTGGCGAAGGGCTCATCCAATACGTCGCAACGCATCATCTCGCGTAATACGGCCAAAATGCTGCCGAGATCCGCCACCAGTTTTTCGTTTCCGTTTGCCGCGATCTGTACCTGATCGAGTACAATCAGTCCCTGCAAGCTGTCGAGCTTGCCGCGGAACAGGATGCGCGGGTGATTCTTGGGAACGAGCACGTTGCCGTGCAGGTGGGTCATGTGCTCGGGCTTTTCCATATAGAAAGCGCCGGTCTCATGATCCACGAACTTGGGGCGGAATGCCTCCGCGACCTGCGGCTGCTGCGGCAGGTCGACGGAAGGCATCGGGGGCACCTCGGTCGCCACGATCTTGGGCGCCGGGTCCTTGGAAATCTTGATCTTGCGCTGCTGAAGATATTCCCGTGCGGCGGGTGAGAGGATCTTGCCTTCCGGAATATAATAGGTTTCCGGCTGCTCGTTGCGCAGCTCATCCCGCAGGATCGCCTCTGTAATGACCTTCAAGCGCTACACCCCCTTCATCCGATATGGTTTGGTCGTTAGACCTGCTTTCACAAATTATTTCTCCAGCGAAGGCAGGATATACTCGACCTCTTCATGCGGACGCGGGATGACGTGTACGGAGATCAGCTCGCCGACGCGCTCTGCTGCCGCAGCGCCTGCATCGGTTGCCGCCTTGACAGCGCCGACATCGCCGCGCACCATAACGGTGACGAGGCCGCCGCCGACGTGTACCTTACCGATCAGGGTGACATTTGCCGCCTTGACCATTGCATCCGCCGCTTCGACGGAAGCTACGAGACCCTTGGTCTCGATCATGCCTAATGCCTGCATCGTTGCCATAATAAAACGCTCCTTTACTTATCCAGCGAGGGCAGAATATACTCTACTTCCTCGTGCGGACGCGGGATGACGTGTACAGAGATCAGATCGCCGACGCGCTCTGCTGCCGCAGCGCCTGCGTCCGTTGCCGCCTTGACAGCGCCGACATCGCCACGCACCATAACGGTGACGAGGCCGCCGCCGACGTGTACCTTACCGATCAGGGTGACGTTTGCCGCCTTGACCATTGCATCCGCCGCCTCGACGGAAGCTACGAGACCCTTGGTCTCGATCATGCCTAATGCCTGCATCGTTGCCATTTAGAAATCCTCCTCTGGATTAGACGGACTGAAGCCGTTCGATAATTTTCTTGACGATTTCGTCGACCTGAAGATTGTCGACATGCTCATTCACGCGGCAGATACCTTCCGAGCAATCCGGTGCATCCTTTCTGATGTCCTCCAGCTCCAACAGACCATACGCAACATGGCGCAGGTTGAGCAGCTGCATCGGACCGACGTTTTCGCTCGTTGCCGAGCCGCCGATCGCGCCGCAGCCCAGTGTCAGAGCGGGCATCAGAGCGGTGCTTGCGCCGATACCACCAAGAGCGGACGGCGTATTGATCATGATGCGCGACGCCGGGACGCGAGCGGCGAAATATTCGACCATCTTGTTGTCCTTGGTGTGCATCGAGAACGTGTGACCTGCGCCTTCATAGTGCAGGACCTCGCAGCAGCGCTCACAAACTGCCTCGTAGTTCTCCTCTGTGAAGAACGCGAGGATCGGAGCTAGCTTTTCGTTCGAGTACGGATGACCGCGGCCAACGCCGTTCTCTTCCGCGACGAGCACGCGTGTGCCCTCCGGGATGTCCAGACCCGCAAGCTTTGCGATGGTCTGCGCCGAACGACCGACGATCTCCGGGTTCATGGTGCCGTTTGCACGCAGGATATACTTGCCGAGCTTCGTGCGCTCTTCCGCATTGAGGAAGTATGCGCCCTGACGCTCCATCTCTGCCTGCACGGTCTCGCGCATGTCATAATCGCAGATCACAGACTGCTCGGAAGCACAGATCGTGCCATTATCGAACGTCTTGGAATCCATGATACGCTTGACAGCGAGCGGTACGTCCGCAGTCTTTTCGATATAAGCCGGGCCGTTGCCGGGACCTACACCGATTGCCGGAGTACCGGACGAATACGCTGCACGAACCATCGCGCTGCCGCCGGTTGCAAGGATCATTGCGGTATCGGGATGCTTCATCAGGTTATCGGTTGCCTGCATCGTCGGGATCGAAATGCAGGAAACCAGATTCTCGTTGCCGCCCGCCTCTGCGATTGCCTGACGCACGACCTTGACGGTCTCGCGGATGCAGCGCAGTGCGCTCGGATGGGGCGAAAAGACGATCGCGTTGCCCGCCTTGATGGCGATCTCCGCCTTGTACAGTACGGTAGAGGTCGGGTTCGTCGACGGAACCAGACCGGCAATGACACCGACCGGTGCGGCGATCGCGTAGGTCTTGTTCGCCTCGTCACGCTCCACCACGCCAATGGTCTTCATATCCTTGATATGCTCGTAAACACCACGGCTTGCAAACACATTCTTGATGATTTTATCTTCGACGATGCCGAAACCGGTATCCTCGTTTGCCATCTGTGCGAGACGGCGTGCGTTGCGTACGCCCGCGTGTGCAATGGCCTTCACGATCCGGTCAACGCCCTCCTGACTCATCTGAGCCAGCTCAGCCTGTGCAGCCTTTGCAGCGCCAACCAGCTCGCGAACCTCCTGCATGGACAGCAGATCCTTATCATATAGCTGCATTTATCAACCCTCCTGTTCGCAGAACCTTTGTATCCCTGCGATCAGCTCTTCTTTTTTCGCGAACCGGATCGCCTTGCGGGTCATGTTGCAGCCACCCAGTCCACGCACGATTGCACGCAGACGGGAAACCGTCATTTCCTGCATTTCCTCCGGTGTCAGTGTGTGGGGATCGACCGTTTCCGGTTCGCTCTCCTGCTCGGTCTCCTGTTCGCTGTCCGGCTCATTCTCCGGCTGCGCCTCAGGCTCGGGCGCTTCGGTGATTTGTACTTCAGGTTCCGGTGTGATGACCTCTTGTGCTTCCGGCTCCGCTTCCGGTTCCACAGCCTCCGGTTCCTCCGGCGATCCGATGGGCAGATCGGGATCGCGGGGATGTTCGGGACCCTTGGGACCGTTGCCGAGCATACGCTCAATGTCGTCCGCCGGTCGCGGAATGACGTGAACCGAGATCACTCTCCCCACGCGTTCCGCCGCCGCCGCCGAGGCGTCCATCGCCGCTTTGGTCGCGCCGACGTCACCCGTCACAAGAACCGAGACCAAACCGCCTTTGACGCACACTACGTCCAGAAGGCTTACGTTCGCCGCTTTGAGTGCGCTGTCGAGTGCCTCAACCGCGGCGAGATAACCGTAAACCTCGATCATTCCCAAAGCCTTCATGAAACACCTCCATTACTCTAGGCGTGCCCGATTGGGATAAGGCGCGCCTGCGTTTTCAGGTGTTCCTCAGACCAGCGGGTTGTCAGCGACAAATTCGACCGCCGCCGCGAACGCATCGCAGGCAGACTTGCAAGCAGACTGCGAGCCGGTCAGCAGTGCGCCGCCGAAGTTGGTCTCGCTCGGAGGAGCGTACAGAACACACATACGAACATCCGCAGCCTTAAGCGCTGCATCAACGCCGTACATTGCTTCCAGCGGAGGCGCGATCAGATATGCCAGCGCTTCGCCTTCTTCGATGCCTGCGCCCGCGGACAGATAAGAGCCGGTACGGGAAATGCAGTGTGCATAGTAAGCGATGGAATCATCCTCGTTTGCAGAAATGAAGTGTGCAACGTTCTCGATCATGTCGACCGCTGCTTCCAGACCGCTCTTGACTTCCGCCGGGTTCGGACCTGCCAGAATACCGATGATTTCGCCTGCGAGCTTGGTGTTCGCATTTGCTGCGCCGCCGTAGAAGCTCTTTGCGTAAACGACCTTAACATCCGCCTTCTTGGTTGCTTCGTCCAGTGCGGTATAGGTAACGTCATCGCAGTCCGCCGTCAGCAGCGCCAGAGACTTCTGATCCGGAGACAGACCCAGTTCCTTTGCAAGATCAGGGTCGACGTTCGGAATAAGCTTAGAAGCAAGCACTGTTGCTTTAATGGGATCTCTTTTCATGATTTTTCCTCCCTGTCTTACAGTTTCAGATCGGTGCCGCTGACCTTCTTATCGAGCATGATCTTGATGATCTCAGCGATATGCGCGCCGGCTTCTGCGGGGATCGTACCGTTCTTGTGGATGTTAGAAACAACGGTACGACGTGCCTCAGGCATGCCGACCGTGGCCTTATAGGCGATATATGCAGACATGGATTCCGCGGTGATCAGACCCGGGCGCTCGCCGATGAGCGTGCAGGTGACATCCGCGCCGGTGATCTCAGAGATCTGATCCATAACGCCTACACGACCGTACTTAACAAAGAACGGCGTGCCGACGTTGATACGATAGCTCTCGAGACCCTGTACGATTGCGGGCAGCAGGTCAGCGATATTCGCTGCGACCGCTGCAGAGGACAGACCGTCGGCAACATAGACCTGAACCGTGGGGTTCTTTTTGCACTTCTCTGCAACGATCTTTGCGCCTTCCTCACTGAGCTTACGGCCCAGGTCGGGACGGGTCAGATAGACGTCCTTGCTGTCGCACTGCGTCTGTACCGTGAAAAGACCCATCTTTTCGACGAATTCCGCGTCAACGTCCGAGAATACCGCGTCCTGCGCGGCGGAATGTGCTGCGCGGAACTGAAGCTGCGGGTCGGTCTTGTAACGAGCGCCTGCCTTGCCGATGCCGAGACGGCACGGTGCCTGACGCTTGATTTCGAGATATTCTTCGCCATGCTCCGGATTTTCGACCAGATACTGGGTACGAATGTCGACCGTCGTGATATCCGGGATGCAGCCGTCTTCGACTGCGGGAGCACAGCTGTCGCACGAAGCCGGAGCGGCGGCGGGAGCTGTGGCGGATGCCGAAGCTGCGCCGGTCAGGTTCATTTCACTGAGCACCTGCTCAATGATGCTTTTCAAATCCTTCTGTTCCATACAGTTTGTGCACCTCGCCTTCCTACTTGCTCATGAATACGGATGCGTCGCCCGCACGCGGGGTCAGCTTGCCGTTTTCGGAGAATCCCATCTTTTCCAGCCAAGCATCGAACTCTGCGATCGGACGCAGACCGAATACTTCGCGCAGTGCAGCAGATTCATGATAACCGGTGCACTGATACATCAGCATGCAGTCATCGCCCTGCGGCACGCCCATGACGTAGTTGCAGCCTGCGGCGACGAGCAGCGTTGCCAGATTCTCGATGTCGTTCTGATCCGCCTTCATGTGGTTCGTGTAGCATGCGTCGCAGCCCATCGGGATACCGGTCAGCTTGCCCATGAAGTGATCTTCCAGACCTGCGCGGGTGACCTGCTTGGAATCATACAGATACTCCGGCCCGATAAAGCCGACGACCGTATTGACAAGGAACGGGTTGTACCGCTTTGCAAAGCCATAGCAGCGTGCTTCCATCGTGACCTGATCCCAGCCGTTATGTGCTTCCGAGGACAGCTCGGAGCCTTGACCGGTTTCAAAGTACATGACGTTCGGTCCGGTGCAGGTTCCCTTGGAGAGCATGGTTGCACGGCCTTCATCCAGCATATCGGCGGTCAGACCGAATGCTTCATTGCCCTTCTGCGAACCTGCAATCGACTGGAACATCAGATCGAGCGGTGCGCCGAGCTTCTCTGCGGCAGCAGTCTGCGTGGTGACATGTGCCAATACACAGATCTGCGTCGGAATCTCCCACTTCTGTTTGAACTCGTCAAACATCTTGAGGATACGGGCAACGCTCTCGAGGGAGTCATCGACCGGGTTCAGACCGATAACCGCGTCGCCGCAACCAAGGGACAGACCCTCCATAACCGACGCGATGATGCCGTTGGGATCGTCGGTCGTATGGTTCGGCTGCAAACGGGACGAGAACGTGCCCGGCAGACCGATGGTCGTATTACAATGGGCGGATACGCGCATCTTCTTCGCGCAGTAGATTAGATCCAGGTTGCTCATCAGCTTGCACACAGCCGCGACGATCTCACTCGTCAGACCGCGTGAAGCACGGCGAATCATCTCGGTCGTGGTTCTCTCATCGAGCAGCCACTCGCGGAATTCCGCAACCGTCATGTTTTTGAAATCACTGAAGATGGTTTCATTGACCGCATCCTGAATGATGCGGGTGACCTCATCCTTGTCATAGTCGACTGCCGGCGTGTTTCTCAGTTCGTTCAGGGTAACGTGAGAAAGAACAACCTTCGCAGCGACTCTCTCTTCTGCCGATTCCGCGGCGATACCTGCCAGTCTATCGCCGGATTTCTCCTCATTGGCCTTGGCCATTACTTCACAGAGCGATTTAAACTCGTAAGTATGACCGAACAGCTTTGTTTTCAGGATCACGCTACTTCACCTCTTTGTCTCTTCTCATTAGGAATTAAAAATGAGTGTTTTGATGACAACCGGAACCACATGTCCGTTTGCCAACGGTTCTCCGATGTCGACATAGTCCCCGCTCAGGGTACGAATGCCGTCGATGCATATCACGTCCTTTCCGTGTGCAAGTTGGACGTTCAGCGCGTTGCCAAGCACCTTGCCGATATCATCTTCCACGATGAGGATCAGCGGGAACTCGCTGCGGATCAGAACGTCAGCCCCTTTAATAACCGCCGCTGCAAGCCCTTGGACGTCTGCAAAGCTGGTGCGGCCATGACCGGTGAACGCGATTGCGATCTGCTCCGGTTTGCCCTCCGGCATATACAGCGGTATTTGATTTATAATAGAGCCAGTCAGCGCCTCCAGCGACGCCTCCTCCTCTTGGGGAACCTTAAGAATGGGGATGTTTTTAATGGGCAACCTGCCTTCGGCATAGCTGATGGTGCTGCCGCTGACCTCGGTCGTGTGCTCACCTGCACCGACGACGGTCGCGCGAATCGTTTCCGCTGCCTGATACAGCTTCACGGTCGCGAGTGCCGGGTTGCGTCGAATCGCCTGCCCGAGCAGAATGCCAATATCGCCATAGCGGTACAAATCATTGTCCGCATCGTTATAAACATAGTCTGCAACGCCGCCGGAGAAGGTCACGCCGAGAATTTTCGGCTCCTCGGGAAGCGTTTTGCCATCGTTTGTGTAAAGACCGGCATGCTCCGCATCCTGCGGCGCAAGGTGGAGCGCCTGTGCAAGATGGTGCGCCATAATGTCGCACACCTTGGAGAGTTTCTCCGTATCGACACGATCCCCGACCGCGATCGGGATGCCGTGATCCGCAGCAAGCTGCTGTGTCTTGTGGAAAATATAGCTAATCTTGCCGTCCTGAATTTTAATCAGTCGACCGCCGATATCGAGGCAGCTTGTACCGCGCAGCGTTTCTTTTTCATAGACCGCGATGTTGCTTGTACCGCCGCCCACGTCGAGGTTTGCAACGACCGTACGGTGCTCCTTGGAAAGCTTATCTGCGCCTGCGCCGCGTGCCGACAGCACAGATTCCAGGTCCGGTCCTGCCGTCGCTACGACGAAGTCGCCTGCTAAATCACTGAGGGATTCGAGCACATCGTTCGCGTTCTGCTTGCGCGCGGTCTCACCTGTGATGATGACCGCGCCCGTTTTCAGGTCTGCCGGAGCTACGCCCGCCTTGCGGTATTCCTCCTGCACGATCTTCTTGACCGCTTCCGCGTCGATCTCGGTCGCAGACCGCAGCGGCGTGAAATAAATATCGCTGCGATAGGTGACCTGCTTGTCGACGATGCTGATGCGTGGTACGGAGTAATTGCCGGCAAGATTGACGATTGTCAGCTTGCTGAACACCAGCTGCGTCGTGGAGGTTCCGATGTCGATTCCCACGCTCTGGATGATCTCTTGCATTTTGTAAACCACCGGCTTTCTTTGTTCTGCATTTTTTGGTAAAAAAAGAAGTCCGGGCACAGGCACACAAGGGGGCATCAATACCCCGCGGCTGTATCCGGACTTCGTCGTTCCGTTACTATTCGAGAGACGCTACATCACGCCTCCGAGCTGCATTGTTCTGTTTTTAAAGTCAAACGTCACCGAAGTGCCGTTCGAGTCGGATTCGATCATCAATTTCCCGCGCAGTTTGTCTTTGACGATCTGGTGCACGATCGACAGACCCAATCTGTCATTGTGCGAGCTTTTCGCGTCAAAGCCACAGCCGTTATCCATGATTTGGATACGGGAGTACAACTCCCCTTCGGTCACCACAATACGAATCATACCGTGTGACCGATTGTGAAATGCATATTGCAGCGAGTTTTGCAGCAGCTCGTTCGTGACAAGCGCTACAGAGGTTGCAACATCGGATTCCACCTTGAAATCGTCGCCCTCCAGCGAAAGCGTAATATCGAAATGCGGACGGGAGAACGAACGAATGGCATTATTTTTGATATTGGTGAGCACTTCACCGATCATGACCTCATCCACGCCGGACTGCGCGAGCAGTTCATGGGTTGTGGCGATGGACAGGATACGGTTCATCGTCTCGCCCAGAACCTGACGGGTCTCGGTGTTGTCAGAACGACGCACCTGAAGCCGCAACAGGCTCGCGATGGTTTGCAGATTGTTTTTGATGCGGTGGTGCATTTCCTTGATCGCCACGGACTTTAAAATGAGCTGTTTTTCCTGCTCTTTGATACGCGTAATATCTTGAATGACGACCGCAAACGCCATATCCGGCGCATCCAAACGGATACGTTTGAGGGTCAGCGTGCGGCTACCTGCCACGATCTCGACCGCGGTGTACTTGCTCTCTTCTTCGATCTCTTCGGAATCGGGCTGTACCAGACGGATATTTTCATACGGCTGACCGAGCACATCCTCGACATAGCCTAAGGCGTGGTATAATTCCTGCGCGAGAGAGTTGCAGAATGTGACGATCCCCTCGGAATTCACCATAAGCAACGCTTCGTCGATGCATTCGGTGAGCCAGTTGTTTTCATCTGCCATATGGGTAAGCGCGTTTGCGATGCGCTTGTAACTTTGCTGAGAAAAATGAAGTCTTTCGCTGTTCGTCTGCTGCTCATCGGCACGTTTTTCACGAATGAGCACGCCGATGACGCGGTCTCCGCTGCGAATCGGCTCCACAGTCTGCACAACATGCGTGCGTTCCTGTGTGATCGCCTTCATTTGACGGGTCGCAACGCCCAGACGCAACGTCCGCGCGACAGCCGGCTCGTTTTCCGGCTTTGCCAGAAGTCCGACAACGGTCTTTTTATAGGAAGAGGGCACCACGGTCGGCTTGGCTTCCGCCACAACGATCGCGTCGCCGTCCCAAGAGGGGCAGTCGATAAAAATATCCGCCTCTTCCAGATTTGCCAACGGCTCGAGCGCACCGGTCATGCCGGCGATGATCGCAATCTCCTCATCGGACAAATCCGTATATTTTTTGCAAAGCTGGGTGATTTTATCCACCTTTATGCCCCGGCTTTCATCATAATGATTTCCGCGACCCGTCGCATGGATAATCCCTTATCCAAGCTCAGGCGACGAATATAATCATACGCTTCCTGCTCGGAAACACCGTCATCGCGCATGACCAAGCCCTTCGCTTTTTCAATGATGCTGCGATTTTCCAAGCGCTCAGAAACTTTTTTCATGTCCTTTTGCAGCTTTTGCATCTCGCGGCTGCGTGCAACAGCGAGTTCGATATTCGGAATCAGCGATTTTTCGTCGATCGGCTTGACGAGGTATCCCGCGATGCCGAGATTTTTTGCATTTTCGATAAACTCTTTTTCGCTGTAAGCGGTCAAAAGCACTACCGCGTCCGCCAAGCCCTCGTCGCGAATGATACGCGCGGCAGACAGCCCGTCGAGCAGCGGCATTTTGATATCGAGAAGCGCCAGATCGGGATGTAACTGCTTGCACGCTTCGACCGCGTCAAAGCCATCTGCGGCTTCTCCGACGATGTCGTAGCCCTCGCCCTGCAGATATTCTTTCATATCCATCCGCATGATCGGCTCGTCATCCGCGATAACGATCCGAAGCCGTTCCTTTTCCATTGCGCTTCCCCTTTGTTGCTGTGTTACTTAATTTGCCCCATCCTCATAGCCCAGCTCACGCATCAGAGTCTCGATCCCGCTGCCGTCGACGCTCGACGTGACGAACAGCCGCTGTGCCCCCGCCATTGTGAGGTATTTTTTTGCCCGTTCGATCTGCTCCTGCGTTGCAAGATCGGTCTTTGTGACCACGCCGATCGAGGGCTTGCCATACATGCTGGTATACGCCGGTGGAAACATGGTGCCGTTTTCGGTGGCATCCTGTACGAGGACGACCAGATCGGCGTCTGCCGCTGTGACAACCAGTGCGCCACGCATATAGGTGCGCTCCAGATACTCGCCCGGTGTGTCGATCATTGTTTTGTTTACGATCTGGACGGTTTGTGTTTTATGATACCGAATATCCTCACGGTTCATCGCCTGACAGAGCGTGGTCTTACCCGCTTCCGAGCGACCGATGAGGATGATTCGCTTTCTGCGCCGTTCTTCCATGATGCCCGCCTTACGTCTTTGTGATCTTAGTGGAGGCAAAGCCCATCATGTCGCACAGGGTCTTGAGCACGTCGCGCAATGAAGCCTCCACTGCGGAAACATCGCCGGTGAAAACGAGTGAGCCGTTGAAACGGTCGACAAAGCCGATCTGCACATCCGCCGCCTTGGTCGCAACATCTGCCGCGATCATCGCCGCTTCGCTCGGGGTGATCGTCAAAATGCCGATCGCACCGTGTGCGTCGAGCAGTCCGAGCTTGCCATAGAGCGCTTCGACCGGATTTGCAATGACATGCGCTAAAGTGACCTGCTTGCCGGGTACGAATTCCTGAATCAGACGCTGTTTATCTTCCAGCTCGATCAAAGTGCCACCGCCTTTCTGCAATCTGTGGCGCCGGGGGTTGGGACGGAGGGATGCTCCGCGAGCTGCATCGCTCTTTCCGGCGTCAATTTACGTTCATGCATGGCTTGGGACACTGCATCGTGTCTTCCCCCATTTTTCGTCATTGTGCTACCTGAGCACAAGTTCTGATAAAACCCTTTTGTACATTTTATCAGGTGTATGCTCATTTGTCAATTCTTTTCTCTGCTGAGCGTGCTCAGGCCAAACGGCCGTCATACGCCTTGCGGTAGAGCGTGATAATATCATCAAGTGAGCACGGGATCGGGTTGGTTTTTGTGCAACGATCCGCGAGTGCCGCCTCTGCCATTGTCGTGAGCATGCTCTCAAAAGCATCACGATCCACACCTGCCGCCTTGATGTTCTCCGGGATCTTCATGCGGCTGTTATAGCGGCGTGCCTGATGGATGAGGTTGAGCGCGCTCTGTCGCGTGCTGCCCGCACCCTGTCCGATGATGGCGGCAAGCTCGCCGTAGCGTTTTGCGGTCGGCGTGAGTGCACCGTTCCAGCAGCCTGCGTTGAAGCCCATGACAAACGGCAGCAGGATCGCATTCGCACGTCCGTGCGGAATGTGGAACTGTGCGCCGAGCGCATGCGCCATGCCGTGGCATAGACCAAGTCCTGCATTCGAGAACGCGACGCCTGCGAGGCAGGATGCATTGTGCATGCCCTGACGCGCCTCGAGATTATCCGGCTCGCTGTATGCGGTCAACAGGTGGGTGTGCACCAGTTCGATCGCCTTTTCCGCCATTGCATCGCTGAAAGCGTTTGCTTCTGTGCATACGAACGCTTCTACCGCGTGCGTGAATACGTCCACGCCGGTGTCCGCCGTCACGGAGGGCGGTACACTGGTCGTCAGCGTTGCATCGAGCACCGCATAGTCCGGCAGCAGGCTCTCGTCAATCAGCGGGTATTTGATGCCCTTAGCGCGGTCTGTAATGACCGCAAACTTGCTGACCTCGGATCCCGTGCCGCTCGTTGTCGGCACCGCGATGAACGGACAATCCTTCATTTTCCCCTCGCGGGACGCAAAATAAACGATCGCCTTCGCGGCGTCGATCGCCGAGCCGCCGCCAAATGTGATAACGACCTCGGGATGAAAATCGACGAGAATCGCCATACCCGCAGCGACCATCTCGGTATCAGGGTCTGCCCCGACATCGGAAAATACCTTATACTCCGCGCGCAGCCGATCCAGTCGATCGGTGATATAGCGCACACGCTCGCTGCTCATCATAAATGCGTCGGTCACGACAAATGCCCGCTTTACATTTGTAAGCAGCGTGTCAAGTCCCTTGCCCCCAAGCACGATCTTAGTCGGCAGACTGAACGTATCCATCGAATCCCTCCTAAATTATCCAGTATTTTATACATAAAAAAGGCGCCTTGAACACACTCCATTGTGTCAAGACGCTACAACGCACCCGTTTACGGCATACTGCATCGCATGCCGAACCAGTATTCTTATCGTTGTTTAGAATATACCTATCGCGTCTTAATGTCAATAAATTTTTTGCAAACCCTTTGCAAATTAACCATAGTATACGAAAATACCCCTTGACTTTTTAGTTAGGAGTGCCATAGAATGAACTTATCAAAGCAGGTGCACAGACGGGATGTCCAGCCATCCCGCGCATGAAAAGGAGTTATTTTATTTATCATGGAAATCAGGTTCGTTCTCCCGGAGGAGGTCGACCAGCTTCGTCGGAATGTGCTGACCGCCTTTCCCTCGAAAACGCCGGACGCCCTGCTCCAAAACATGGAAGGCGAGCTGTACCGGCCGGACGAGGGACGCTACCTCGGCTGTTTCGATGACAACGGAACACTGATCGGTTCCATTCTGATGATGGATTTCACCCTCAATGTCAGAGGCGTGATGCTGCCCATGGGAGCTGCCGCATATGTCTCCACGAATTTTCTGCACAAAAAGGAACATGTAGCGCGCAACCTCCTGCGGGTGTTAATGGGGTACTACGCCAAGATGGGCACGCCGATCGGCTGTCTGCATCCGTTCAATCCCGCCTTTTACGGCAAAATGGGCTACGGCTACTGTAACGAGAGCACGATGTACTCGCCCAAACCGTGCTATATTCGCTCTTTTGGCGACAAATCCGGTCTTTCCTATGCACGTCCCGAGGATCGCAGCGAGGTGCTCGCATTCTATGAGCGCTATGTGCGCGCGGTCCACGGCGCAACGCTCCATCCCTACATGGATCCACACCGTATTTTTGATATGCCCTATGTGGTCATCTGCCGTCGTGAGGGACGGATCACGGGGTATCTGACGTTCGACTTCGTCGAGGTCGACCACTACACCGACATGTATCATGACCTTGCCGTGCGCGAGATGATTTATGAGGACACCGCCACGCTGCAACAGTTCATGACCTTTTTTGCCTCTCAGGTCGATCAGATCGACCGCGTGCGCATCTACTCGAATGACGAGTATCTACCGCTTCTGTTCACCAATCCGGACAGCGGCGAAAACCGCTCCTATGATGGCGCCATTCAGGAGATCGGTCGGCGCAACATGGGCTACATGGCGCGCATCCTCGATCTCGAGCGCTACTTTACGCTCGAGGCACACTGTGAGCACGCGGTCAGCCGACCGTTCACGCTTGCGCTCACCGTGCGAGATGATTTCGTGCAGACTAACGACGGTACGTTCTTCCTGCACGTCGAAGGGGATCATATCACCCTGCTTGCACATGCAGTCCCTGATGTGACGCTGTCGACCGACATCGCGGATCTGTCCTCGCTCGTCATGGGTGCAATTCCGCTGCGGCAATTCCTGCGTATCGGACGCATGAAGGTATCTGACCCAAGCTATGCTGACGATATTCAAGCCGCGATCGGCTGGAGCCAAAAACCTCAAAACTACACCTATTTCTAAAATGCATAAAAAAACGGGCTGCTATGCATAGCAGCCCGTTTTTTATGTTATTCGACATTTTTCTCAGTAATTTACATGATGCAAAGCAAATGTCTTTACATCATCTTGGGGTCAAAAACGCGGCGATCGCCGCGTGATATTCCGGCAATCCGGTCTTACTCCACAGTAGCTCGATGCCAAGCAGCTCGCGCGCCATTGCCGTCAGGTCAAACCCGAAGGCAGAAAATGAATAACGCCGCCGCTCAGGCTTCACACAGGCGCGTCCCTCCAAGCGGGAGCAGCGTACGCACTGTTCGCAGCGTCCCGCTGCGATCGTCATAGACTGTGAGCACGCGCGCTCCAAACCGAGCATGGTCTCAAGCAGGATTTTCTTCACTTTGCCATAGCTCTCCTGTTGCAGCCGCTCAACGGTATCTGGGTCGGTGTGCGCGCGCATCGCCTCATCGTAAAAGACCTGCACGCCGATCATCGTGAGCGTATCATACGGAGCAAAGTAGGAAGCTGCATCCGGTACACCTGTCGGACACGACCAGTTCTTTTCATATTCCGGACATGCTTGACACAGCGGCAAAAAACGCTCGGGAAAGCAATAGGTTTGCAGACACTGCGCGACCGGTATCTGCTTGGTGCGCACCGCGATCTGATACACAAGAACCGCCCCCTTTTTTCTTCATCATACGCAAGCGGCACAGGCTTGTCAAGCCCTTCGTGCTCACTCTTTCCTGTCCTGTGCGCGTGCCTGTCCGATCTGCACAAGGATACTGCTCTGCGTATCGTCAAACAGCAGCGCACGTTTATGGCGCAAATACGCCTCGCAGCCAAAATTCTGGAGGAACCACGAGGTGTAGAAGTTTGCGGTCAGCTCAGTCGCGAACATGACCGGCTCCTGACCGGCCCCCAGTTCGGCCTCCAGGAATGCAAACCCAGCGTCATCGTCCTCCCGCTGCGCATGTGCAGGTAGTGCAGCTGCAGATCTCTACAACCCCGCAAACTGCCGATCACGCGCAAGCCGTGCGGCAGCACGATGTGCTCGATTACCTGGGCATCGTGCACGATTGTTTCCGTTGCCTCGCAGGACATGTCCGGACTGTGTGCCGCGAGCGCATAATCCCCGCGTGCACGCACCGGCATGCCGTCGATGGATGCGGGCAGCCGCAGCACGCGGTCTGCGGTTTCGCAGGGCGGCAGCGACACTTCTCCCTCGTGCACACGGAGAGTGCAGCAACATTTCATTTTCACCCTGTAGGATGTGCATGAGTCGTTTCCTTGCTATGCTCGTGTGTGCCGGCAACACGCCAAACTCAGTCCATACCGGAAAAAGACGGAACCCCAAGTTCCGCCTTTTCGCTCACTCTATTTTGGTGCTCCGCACGCATCAATTTCACGCGAAAGCTCTGTAAACAGCGCGAAAATCACCTTGGTATTTTCATTGGCTCCCCAATATTGCAAATCTATTTGCAGCATTTTGACAGAGCCACCCCCGTTTTTGATCGGGCAAGTGCAAACCGTTTCGTGCTTGGTCTCGGCAGTCTGACGCAGCGCGTCCAGTACGACCGCCATTGCCTCACGCGAAAGCTGCCTGCTATATGCCTGCTCTGAATTCTCACCGATCGCCTCGCCATAGCCGAAATAATCGTTATAACTCATATTGACCCGCAGTGCGTGAAAACTGTTGTTTTCATACTCATAAATAGCAGCAGGCTGCTTAATGCTGTTAAATAACAGGTCGATTTGCGGGTCTGTCGACCAGATCGTCTGGCTGATATGGTCATGGTTATCCGACAGTGATTCGACTGGTAACTGTGTGATACCGGCGACAAGCGACTCGTACTCCGTGACCGGCATCGGCTTTGCAAAGTAGTATCCCTGCACATAACCGCAACCGATGCTCTTGAGAAATTCCACCTGTTTACGCGTCTCAACGCCTTCCATAATGACAGGGATCTCCAACCATCCCGCCATGCGGATGACCAAAGTCAGGATGCATTTATTGCGCACGGTGTCCGAATCACCTGACAGGAATTTCATGTCGATTTTGAGCACATTGACCGGAATATTTTTCAACGTATTGAGGGAAGAATAGCCGCTTCCAAAGTCATCCATCATAACCGTAAATCCCGCATCCTGCAACGCAAGTACCGTCTTTTCCATGACCCCGGGATTGTCCATATAGGCGCTTTCCGTCAATTCAAGATTGAGTAAATGCCGTGGCACTTGGTATTTCTCGACCAGATCCGTCAGTAACTGTACCAAGTTCGGATTGTATAAATTTACACGGGACATATTGACCGAGATCGGCGCCACGCTCTTACCCTCTTCGATCCAACGATGAAGCAGTTGACACACGCTCTCCCACATATAATAGTCGACCTTGCCGATAAAACCGTTGCGCTCAAATACCGGAATGAAGGTGCCCGGCATGAGCAATCCCTTCTCCGGATGCTGCCAACGGATGAGCGCTTCCGCGCCATATGGCTGCTCGGTCTTGAGGTTATATTTGGGCTGCAAATACAACACAAATTGCTGCGTGTCGAGCGCGTGCTGCATTTCATTGATGATGACCTGTTCCTGCAAAATGCGCTGATTCATTTTCGGTTGGTAATACCGCAGATAGCTCATGTACCGCCCCTTGCATTCCTTTGCCGCGAGCGTTGCAAATTCATACATGGTTTCGATTTTCTCGTCTGCATCGGGAATGACGTAGATGCCAAATGTCGGCTCGATCAGATAATCCGTGTTATAGTGGGCAAGCTGCTGACAGGCATGCTCGACCTGCTGCCCGATGACAGTTTCATCGTAAGGCTGGCAGATACAGAACACGTCGCCGCTGATGCGTCCATAGGTGCACAGCGGAACGTCACGACTCACGCGACGCAGGAACTCCGCAATGAAGCACAGCAGACGGTCTCCCTCTTCCTCGCCCCAAAACGTATTATAAATATGAAAGTTATCAATGTCAAACCGTACGAGCGCAAAGCTCTGGTTGGGATGGCACTCCAGCATTTTATGCGTGCTCATAAAAAACCGCGTGCGGTTATATAGTCCCGTGAGTGGATCGTGTTCATACACATACTGCATCTCACGAATCAGATAAAATTGACTGCGCACGATGACATTTTTCAGCCGCAGCAGCAGAATATTCGCCCGATAAGGTTTTGGAATAAAGTCCCAAGCGCCCAAATCCAGTGCCTTTTGCTCTGCTGCTTCATCTTTTTCCGCAGTAACCGCAATGACCGGAATCGCCGCAAAAGCACTTTTCTGCTTATGCTGCAAAAAAGTATATCCATCCATAAAGGGCATGACAATATCAAGCAGAATTGCGGAAATTCTCTTGTGATTTTCTAAAATCGCAAAGGCATCCAATCCGTTTTCTGCTTCGAGAACCTCATATTCTCCTTGCAAGATCTGCCGCAAAATCTGTCTGTTGACTTGTTGATCTTCCACAACCAGAATCGTGAATTTTTCTCGTTCCATAAACCCGCCTCTGTAGTAGAATTGCGTGACGCCGCCTGTTTCTGATGATTCTTTTGCAAGCATTCCCGGGGGGGGGCATGATGCGTTTCCCATCAGCAGATATTTCTAACAACTTTTGGTATTGTTTTCATTATAACGAATTTATGTCGTAAAAGCAAGCAAATGCCCGCTATATATCCTACTATTATATAAAGGCACAGCCGCCCCCAAGAGGGACGGCTGTATTCGCGCAATTAAATATTACGCGAATTAATTACCTTTTTCGCGTAAATATGCACCCAGATTTTTATCCTCTGTACGGATATGGGAGATCAGAACACCGATCTGCTGATTGAGTGTTGCTACATCGCTGATTGTAGGTGCATCCAAAGACATGTGTGCCGCAACATCGCGCAGCTTCTTTTCATAACCTTCATGAAAAGCATGATGCGCTGTGAAATTGGGATAACCATTGCGCTTTTGCAGTTCTTCTTCGTGTGCAAAATGCTGATCCACATAGTCGAGCATGAATTTGAGGGTCGTTTCCACAGATGCACGACCCTTACCCGCGCTGCATGCGTCCATCAGTTGATTGACACGGTCAAATAACGTACGGTGCTCCTCATCAATCACGCGGTTTCCGGTCTCCAGTTCCTTGGTGATTTCGTATTTCATTTTTGTTCCCTCCTATACTCGCCCTTAAACCGGCGAAGCCAATATAATGTTCTTTTTTTATATCGTCAGAAGTCGCGTCAAAGTTAAGCGAGACCGTCAAAAAAATTTTCCGTTTGCACGAAAAAGTGGCTCGTATGTAGTTAGATCGGTCATCCTATACTATTCATGAGGTGATATTATGGCAAAAGCAGGTATGAGACGTCCGGATCCTAAAGCACCACACGGAACGGAAAGCAATCACAAAACACATTTTCCCAAAAACGATGTGCCGCCTGTACCCTTGATCCAAGGCGAAGCAAAGCACGGCAAAGAGCATGTACGTCCTATCCTTGAGGACGGCACGGCCTATCCCACGAAGGTATTTCACGAGCTGCGCGGCGACGGCTCCGTCGGCGACGCTGCCGTCCGATAGGTGATCTATATGGAACAGGTCCATCTATGTCTTTCCGATTTATTGGATCAGAATCTCACAGCATATGAATATTTTCAAACCCTTCCGTATGCTGTGCAAAAAGAACTGCGCAACCGCGAAATCATGACCTTTGAGGAACTGCAAGCCTGTGCAAACGAAACAAAATCGAGGTGAAATCACATGTCGAAAGATAGTCAGCCCGACAACAAACAAGCGCGGATGCGCAAATGCAAAGGACAAACGCCTCTGACACGAGAAAACCAAAATCAAACTCCAAATGCGAAAAAACAATCCATCCCTCATGATGATGTTTGATCACGCACTGCACAACAGACAAGGGAACGATAAAAAAATCCCTGCAATCGACACGATTGCAGGGATTTTGCACGGGATGGATAAAAATTATCTCTTCGAGAACTGCGGTGCACGACGTGCAGCCTTGAGGCCGTACTTCTTACGTTCCTTCATTCTCGGGTCACGGGTCAGGAAACCTGCGGCCTTCAGAACTGCGCGGTACTCATCAGCGTTCGCCTGAAGCAGCGCACGGGACAGACCGTGGCGGATTGCGCCTGCCTGACCGGTGAAGCCGCCGCCGACGACGGTGCACTCGATATCGAACTTACCGTTGGTGCCAGTAGCTTCCAGCGGCTGACGAACGACCATCTTCAACGTATCAAGGCCGAAGTAGTTGTCGATCGTGCGGTTGTTGATCTTGATCTCGCCGGTGCCGCCCGGAAACAGTCTGACTCTTGCAACAGAGGACTTTCTTCTGCCGGTACCATAGAAATAGGCTTTCTTGGGCTTGTACATAACTTACATTTCCTCCTTACAAGAATTACTTATCCCAGACTTCGGGCTTCTGTGCGGAATGGTTGTGCTCGCCGCCCTGATAGATCTTCAGACGGGTTGCGGACTGGCGACCGATCGAATTCTTCGGCAGCATGCCCTTAACAGCCAGCTGCATAGCGAGCTCCGGCTTCTCAGCCATGAGGGTGCTATACTGTACTTCCTTCAGGCCACCGACCCAACCGGTGTGATGACGATAGTACTTCTGGGTCAGCTTCTTGCCGGTCAGAATCGCCTTATCTGCGTTGATGATGATGACGAAATCACCGCAATCAACGTGGGGGGTGAACTGAGCCTTGTGCTTGCCGCGCAGCAGGTGCGCCGCGACCGCTGCCGTTCTGCCGAGGGGCTTGCCCGCAGCGTCCAGAACGTACCACTTGCGGTCAATGTTTTCTGCCTTTGCCATAAAAGTGGACATATGACTTTCCTCCGTTTTATATATTTAAACATTTGTTTACAAACTTTTTCTCCTGTTCGGAGAGCCTTATATATTAAACCACAGTGTTTCACGCAAGTCAACCGTTTTTTCTTACTTTTTAATTTATCTTCGAGCAAACTCTCTTAATCTCTTGTTTACTCTCTCTATCTCCCGTTTTCTCGAATCTCAATTTAAAATTTACCGCTTGTTTGTCGCGCTCGGGTCTGCTATAGTATGTACAGTAATTCGCTCGGAAATGGAGAAAGACAATGCAAAAGATGCTTTCATTGGTGCGCCGTGCGGTCGACCACTATCATATGATCGAAGAGGGCGAGCGCATAGCGGTCGGCGTATCCGGCGGCAAGGATTCGCTCACGCTGCTCACGCTGCTCGCAGGGCTGCGCCGCTTCTACCCCAAACACTTTGAAGTGGTCGCGATCACGCTCGAAATGGGCTATGACGACATGGATTTCAGCGCAGTCACCGCGCTGTGCGACTCCCTTGGGGTCGAATATATCCGTGTACCGACCGACATCAAAAAAATCGTGTTTGATATCCGGGAGGAACCGAATCCCTGCTCGCTGTGTGCCAAGCTGCGCCGGGGCGCACTGCATGAAGCGGCTCTGCGCGCAGGCTGTCGTAAAATCGCGCTCGGTCATCATTTTGATGACGTTGTCGAGACCTATCTGCTGTCACTCTTTTATGAAGGTCGCATTTCCTGCTTCAAACCCGTGACCTATCTGGACCGTAAGCAGGTGACGCTCATCCGTCCGCTCGTTTACGCGACCGAGCAGGATATCCGCAACTTTGCACGGCGGCAGGAACTGCCTATCGTGCACAACCCCTGCCCTGCTGACGGTTTTACCAAGCGGCAGGAGGTCAAGGATCTGCTGCAAACACTGGAGCAGACCGTCCCTGACCTGCGCGCACATATTTTCGGTGCGATGCAGCGCTATCCGCTCGAAGGTTGGGAGCCTGATCGCGAACGTTATTACCGCTAACGCCAAACGCCGCGAACCAGACCGGTTCGCGGCGTTTTTTTATGCAATGCTTATTTCGCGACCGACCACTTTGTCGGATACCAAAGCGGTTTCGTCGCATTTCCGCGATTTTCCAACGCGAAGTGCAGCGTGCCGCCCTTGGGTAATACAGCCGTTGCAGTAGCGGTCTTGTCCTTGACCTGTGCGGTCACTTTCCAATTCCCAAACAGTTCTGCCAACGCCTTCTGCGGTGTGGACAGCGCGCCTTTTTCCTGTAGCGCAGCAAGACGCTCTTCATCATATGTCGGCAGTCCGAGCGCGTTGTCATACAAACGGGTGAACTGTGTGACAGAATCCGGATCGACGACCAACCCACCAAACAGGGTTTTGTCCGTCGTTGCTGCGACAACGGTACGCCCCTTCGCATCCTTGCCAAATTGCAGCGTTTCATCGCCGCGGTATTCGTGCGGAGTCGAGTCCCAGCTTGCGTATACGATGCGTACGGTCTGTTTCTTCTGCTCGGGGATGACCGTCCACCGCTCAATCGTCGGACTGGAACCGACGATCTTCCAATACCACATGCCGTCGCCGCTCATCTCGGTTTGATTTTGTACAAATTGCGCTCGCAGTGCGTCCGCCATAATGGGATAGCGGTACTGTGCGCTTTTATGCTGTCCGCCCTGCGCCCATTGACGCGCGAGATCCATGTCGGTGCGGCTGTTGGAACCGTCCTCCCGCGTCCAGTCCATCGGCAGATAGATTTGATGGTAAAGGTTCAGCATTGTAAGTTTGACAGCGCTTTGATCGGCAAAGGTATAGGTCAGCACCTGCCCCTGCACATCACCGCTGCCATTCTTGGGCGCCAAATAATCGCTCTGTGCAGTCACCTTCCCGCCTACTAGCCCAAGCTGATTTTGTGCGCACTGTGCAGCATCGTGCGCATCGTAGCCACTCGTAACCGCTTCCAGATTGTCTCCATACAGATAAGAGGGATCAGGCAGCCCCAGATCATTCGCATAGAGCAGTTCAAACTGTGCAAGGCTGTTGACCGCGCTCGGCAGTGCGCCCTTACCGGGCATAGAATCGTTGCCGTATTCTGCTACCTTGAGCTTGCCGTTCTCGCGCACGAAGGTCAAACGTTCTGCGGTGCGCGTATCCGCCGCACCGGTCGCATGCCAGTTATAGACCAGTGTCGCTTGCAGCTTCTTCGGGTCGACCGCAGCTACCGCAAAGCCATTGACCGCAGGACTGGACACGCCGATGTTCCAAAGTGCTTTCTCGCGCTGTGCCTTGGTCAAAGCACCCTTGGGATCGACCTCTGTCACGCGCTTCTGCTGCTGCTGATAAAATGCCTTGGCATTTTTCGCCGTCATCATATCATAGTTGGGCTTGGCGTTGCGCGCCTGCACACCTGCGCCCCATGTCTGTGCAAGCTGTGTGAGCTGTTCCGTTACCGAAGTATCCGCCGCCGCGGCATCCTGCCGAATCGAAAAGCTGCCGCCTACGACCGCAAGCAGTAGCGTTACGATCAAAAGCAGCGCAGCGCCGCGTTTCTTAACGGTTCCATCAAATAAATTTTGCATTCTTTCCTTCAATCCTTTCTTATCCCCTGCAAACCGTGACAGGAGCGCATCGCGCCGACGCGCGTTACAGGATGCGCCTGCCGCCTGCAAAATCACCTGTCCATAGTATTTGCGCTGTGCAAAATCCATACCGTGAATCACTGCGCTGTCACACGCAAGCTCCAGATCCGCCGCACCTGCGCGGGCAAGCAGCCGCACGCACGGATTCATCCAGTGCACGTCTGCAGCAAGCGCGAGCACTATCTTGACCGCCAGATCTCCATGTTTCCAGTGCAGTAACTCGTGCCGGAAAATCAGTGCCGCGTCGTGCAGATCCACCGTATCGGTCGGCAGCAGCAGCATCGGTCGCAGCGCGCCTACGAGCATCGGGCAATCCGCAAGCGGCGTAACCCGCAGCGCGATTTCACGGCGAATCCCAAGTGCACGGCGCGTATCAGAAAGCACGTTCAGCAGTGCTTCATTGCTCGACGGTCGACTGCTGCGTTGTATCTGTCTGCGAAACCATGCATACGCTGCCATATGCCACACGAGCAGCGCACCCGCTCCGGCAAGCCATATTCCCATCACGACCTCGAGCATGCTCATGTGCGTCGTCGGTACCCGAGTTGTCTGTGCCGCGACTGTCTCCCCTGCTGCATCGTCTGTGAGCATGCTCACTTCCGGCGGAGCAGTCACGACCGTCTGCACAGGCGGTGGTGTGATCGTCAAGGCAGGCTTGGGCAGCGTAAGCTGCATGGGCACAAGCAGCCGGAGCGCAAGGGCAAACCATACCCAACACATCGTGCGTGCGGGATAGCGCCGCTTGAGCAGCCCGCGCAGCGCAAGCAGCACCCCACCAACGGCAGACACCGTTACGCTGATTTGGAGCGCATTCCAAAAAATTGTGCTGAGCATGCTCACTCCTCCTTTTGCTCATCAAGAAAGGTGCGCAGTTCTGCGAGGTCGTGGTCTGTGACCGCGCCCGCATCGGCAAGCGACGCAACCAGTTTTTTGACCGAACCCGCATAGAGTCGTTCAAGCAAGCTGCGGCTTTCCTCCCGCAAATAGGTCGCCTCGTCGATCAGCGCAGTATAGAGGTTACACTTCCCCTGCCGTTCACAGGATAAAAAACCCTTGTCGACAAGCCGGGACAAAAAGGTCAGCACACTGGTCGCTTTCCAGTCCTGTGCGGCATTCTCCTGCACCTGCGCCGCTGTTACCGGAGCGGGCAACCGCCAAATGATTTGCATGACCGCCAGTTCCGCATCCGGCAGACGTTTTGTTTCTTTCTTAAACATGATGCTCTCCTCGTTCTACAAGTGTAGAATCATTTACTGTCTATATTCTACATTCGTAGAACATGGAATACAACTACAATTCGGTTACAAGATGCGCATACAAAAGAGCCGGCTATTTCCTCGGAAACAGCCGGCTCTTTCTCGTTTTTTTCTTAGAACGTCGGTACGACCGCACCCTTATAGGTGTCGTCGATATACTTCTTCACAGTGTCGCTGTGCAGCGCGTCCATCAGCGCCTTAATTTTGGGGCTGTTTTCCTCGCCCTCTCGCACAGCTACCACGTTGACGTACACGCCCGCGTACTTGCCATCCTCGACAGCGAGCGCGTCCGTGTTTGCATTCAGGCCGGCCTGCAGCGCGTAGTTGCCGTTGATGACGCTCATATCAACGTCCTGCAGAGAGCGGGAGAGCTGCTCCGCTGCGACCTCTGTGATCTTGAGGTTCTTGGGGTTTTCGACAATATCGAGCACAGTCGCGGACTGGGTCGGATCTGCCTTACCCTCCGCCAGTTTGATGAGTCCCTGCGACTCAAGCAGCATCAGCGCACGGGTTTCGTTCGTGTCATCGTTCGGCACGGTGATCTCTGCGCCGTCCTTAAGGTCGGCGATCGCCTTGGTCTTGCCCGGATAGAGCGCAAACGGCTCGTAATGCACGCCACCCGCGCTGACCAGCTTGTATCCCTCTTCCTGCACCTTCTTATTCAGATAAGGCTCGTGCTGGAAGTAGTTGGCGTCAAGCGTGCCATCGTTGAGTGCAACATTGGGCTGGATGTAATCGGTGAACTCCGTGACTTGCAGTTCATAGCCCTGCTTTGCAAGGATGTCCTTGCACGCATTCAAAATTTCCGCGTGCGGTGTGGGCGTCGCGCCCACCTTGATGACCTTGTCGCTCGAAGCGGCAGAACCGCTTGCGCCGCAGCCTGCCAACAGGGACAGACTGAGTGCGCCCGCTAAAACTCCGGTAATCAGCTTCTTGTTCATAGTGATTCCTCCTTCAAGATATATGTGAATTATTTATTACGCTTATCCAGTCGCTTGGATAGCCAAAGTCCGAATTCCTGAAAAATTTGGACGATGACAACAAGCAGGCACACCGTCACGAGCATCGGGGGTGTCTGGTTTCGGTTGTAGCCGTAGTTCAGTGCGATGGTGCCCAGTCCACCGCCGCCGATAAACCCCGCCATTGCGGAATAGCTCAAAATGGTGACAATGGAAATCGCGCCGCCGACGAGCAGCGAAGGCTTTGCCTCGGGCACGAGCACCTTGGTTACGATCTGGCATGGGCTTGCGCCCATAGACTGTGCTGCCTCAATCACGCCGAAGCCGACTTCCTTGATCGACGACTCCACCATACGCGCCACATAGGGCGCTGCCGCAATAATCAGTGGTACGATGGTTGCGGTCGAGCCGATCGTCGTGCCCACGATCGCGCGGGTGATCGGCATGACCGATACCGCCAGAATGAGGAACGGGATTGAGCGCAGGATATTGACCAGCACGCCCAACACCCCGTTGAATACCGGCATGGGGCGTACCCCGTTTTTATCGGTCGCAACGAGCAGCAGCCCGACCGGCAGTCCGATCACATATGCGCCGAGGGTGGACAAAATCGTCATGTACAGGGTTTCAAGCACGCCCTGTCCAATCAACCCCCAAAGTTCAGGCGAAATCATGCGCGTCTCCCTCCTCTACATGGACATTCTGTGTTTCCAGATACGCAAGGGCACGCTGTGCCGCGCGCTCGTCCTCCGGAAGCTGCAAAAGCATCTGCCCATAAGCCTTGCCGTCGATGTTTTTCGTATTGGCAAACATGATGTTGACCGATGCCTTGCATTCAAGCACCATATTTGACACCACCGGCTCAAACGAGGAGTTGCCGTCGAACACGATGCGGCAATAGCGCTTGCCGGTCGCGACTGCGCCGCGCTTGCCGTCCGGATAGATGAGCTGCTTTGCCATATCGGACTGCGGTCGGGTAAAGACCTGATCGACCGTGCCGACCTCGGCAATGTGGCTCGCGTCGATGATCGCCACACGCTGACAAATCTCTTCGATGACTGCCATCTCGTGGGTGATCACGACGATCGTGATGCCGAGCGTGCGGTTGATCTGCTTGAGCAGTGCAAGGATCTGGCGCGTGGTCGTGGGATCGAGCGCGCTCGTCGCCTCGTCGCACAGCAGGATGTTGGGGTTCGTCGCCAGTGCGCGCGCGATCGCAACGCGCTGCTGCTGTCCGCCCGACATCTGCGCGGGATACGCATTCTCGCGCTCACGCAGACCGACGATGTCGAGCAGCTCGCGTGCGCGCTTTTCCGCTTCCGCCTTGGACGTTCCCGCAATTTCGAGCGGGAAACAGATATTTTGCAGCGCGGTACGCTGTTGCAGCAGGTTAAACTGCTGGAAAATCATGCCCATGCCCCGGCGTGCTTCGAGCAGCTGCTTCTCGGGAAGCTGACTGAGCTCCTGCCCGTCCACAATGACCTTGCCGCTTGTCGGCTTCTCCAAAAAGTTGATACAGCGCACGAGGGTCGATTTACCCGCGCCCGACAGACCGATGATGCCAAAGATCTCGCCCCGCCCGATGTGCAAATCAATGTTGTCGAGCGCGACGACACGGCCGCTTTTGCTCTCGAACACTTTGCTCATACGCTCGATCTGTATGATCGCATCTTGTGCTTCCAAAAAATGACCTCCCTTTTCTACGGACAAAAAAATGCGGAAAGCCGAAGCTCTCCGCATCATGTCGCAAAATAGCAAACGCCGAACAGACTGCACAAAGCAGCCGAAAAGCGTGATTACCGGACGCACATTGAGGAGTGCTTGGTGTGAAATTGGAAAAAACCGCACATCATGGCAGACATTCGGCACATCATCGCACACTGCATCATCATGGTGGTTTCCTCCTTTCGCATCGTTTCCGGTTTGGTTGTGTTTAAGTGTAGTATATCCTAGCGGAAAAGTCAAGTCTAAATTTCGCATTCATTTGACGCGCACGCCAAAATGCCGTAAAATAGTCTTATCCCCACGAAAGGAGGGCGTCTGTTATGAACCGCCCCATGTCATCCTATGCCGCTGACGCGCCGCAAGTGCTGCGCGATTTTTTGACCTACATTTCAACCATTCGCGGCAAATCCGCGCAGACCGCACACGAATACTACCTTGATTTGCGCATGTTTCTGCGTTTTCTTAAGCAATATCGCGGACTGGTACCGCGCGATACGCCGTTTGAAGAAATATCCATTCTCGATGTTGATGTTCCCTTTCTGCGTGATGTCACGCTGTCGGAAGCGTATTCTTTTCTTGAGTTCATCGCGACGGAACGCCCACAGCATCCCAACAGCCCTGCGACCGACTACGGCGTTTCCGCGCGCACGCGCGCACGCAAGACCTCGTCGATCCGCGCGCTGTTTCGCTATCTCACCGACAAGGTCGCCGTCATCGAGGTCAACCCCGTGGCGAATTTAGAATCTCCCGCGCGCCGCAAGTCCCTGCCGCGCTATCTGACCATCGAGGACAGCACCGCGCTGCTCGAGCAGGTAGACGGTCCGTTTGCTGAGCGGGACTACTGCATCCTGATTTTTTTCCTCAACTGCGGCATGCGTGTCTCCGAGCTTGTCAACTTAAACCTGACCGATATTTCGCTCGCAGACAAGACGCTCCGCGTGCTCGGCAAAGGTGACAAGGAGCGCATGCTCTACCTCAACGAGGCATGCACAGATGCTTATTTGCGCTATCTCGATACCCGCATCGCACCGCACGAGCGTGACCGCGATGCGCTGTTCATCAGCCGCAACCGCAACCGCATCAGCGTTGCAACGGTCAAGTGGCTGGTTAAAAAGTATATCGCGGAAGCCGGACTGGATGCCACGCAGTATTCCGTGCACAAGCTGCGGCACACCGCCGCGACGCTTATGTACCAGAGCGGCGTCGACGTGCGCACGCTGCAAACCGTACTTGGGCACGCCAATCTGGATACGACCATGATCTACACCCACGTCGATGACGCAAGCGTGCGGCAGGCGACTGACCTTAACCCGCTCTCCCGCATGCACCGCGCACGCACGGTGCGGCAGGTCACGGAGGAACTGTGTGACCACGAACCGGACGACAACGACGATACCGAATGAGAAAATGCCCGACGGCTGAGCATGCTCAGCCGTCGGGCATTTGTTATTCTTCTTCCTGCAGCGGCTCATCGTACGCGTCGACCGGTTTATCGCAGTAGGCGCAGCACTCGCCCTCTGCGCTATGCACAGTCAGCATGGGCAGGTAAGGCTCGGTCTTGGTCACGCACTTCGGGTTGGTGCAGCGGCAGCCGTGCACGCCCTCAGGCGCTTTTCCCGGCTTGCGATAGGGCTGCCGTGACAGCGTGAGCAGCAGCGCCATGCGCGCATACATGCCGTAACGTGCCTGGTCGAAATAGACTGCGCGCGGGTCGTCGTCGACATCCTGCGCAATCTCGTCGACGCGCGGCAGCGGATGCATGACGAGCAGCTCGGGCTTGGCGTCGCGCAGCTTGCGCGCATTCAGGCAGTAAATGCCCTTGAGACTGTTGTATTCCGCCTCCGAGGTAAAGCGCTCCTTCTGGATGCGTGTCATATAGAGCACATCGAGCATGGGGATAACCGGCTCCAGTCCCGAAACCTCGTAGAACTGCATGCCGTGCTCGACCATGAAGCGGCGGATATACTCCGGAATGGCAAGCTCACGCGGCGCGATGAGGTAAAACTGCACGTCCTCAAATTTCTGCAAAAATTTAATGAGAGAGTGTACCGTACGCCCGTACTTCAGGTCACCGCAGATGCCGATCTTCATGTGGTTCGCACTGCCGCGCCGCCGCAGAATCGTCGTCATGTCCGCAAGCGTCTGCGTCGGATGCAGATGTCCGCCATCGCCCGCGTTGATGACCGGAACGGACGAATAGAGCGCTGCCGCCTTCGCCGCGCCCTCGCGCGGGTTGCGCATCACAATCATATCCGCGTAGCTTGACACCATCGTGATCGTATCCTTGAGTGTCTCGCCCTTCGAGGTCGAACTGGAATTGGGATCGGAAAAGCCCATCACGCTGCCGCCGAGCCGCATCATTGCGGTGGAAAACGATAAGTTGGTACGCGTCGACGGTTCATAAAACAAGCTGCCAAGCACCTTACCGCGTGCAGAATCCGCGTAGCCCTCGGGTCGGTCGATGATATTGCTCGTCAGCTTGTACAGCTCCCGAAACTCCTCCATCGTCAGTTCGCTCAGATCATTGATATTGCGCATGTGCGTCTCCCTTTCCGAAGCACAATGCCGCACGGCATTGCTCTGATTCATTGTCCTTGCTATTTTATCACAAAGATCGTCAGAAAAAAAGACACGCCGCCATTATTTTCACTGCCGCATCGCGTCAATGGGGCGAAGTACCGCCGCATGCACCGCGGGCAGCACACCCGCTGCCGCGCCGCAGATACCAGAAAGCGCAAGCACACATAGCACAAACTGCACGGGTGCCACCAAATTCATGCCGGTCAGCGCCGATGCTGCGATCAGGATCCCTCCGCCGACAAGCAGTCCGCCGCAGCCTCCTACCATGCTGAGGAGTATCGCTTGCAGCAAAAACAGCCGTGCAATATCGACCCTACGCGCGCCGAGCGCCATATAGAGCCCGATTTCCGCTTTCTTCTCGTGCGCGGCGGACAGCATGCCGCTGAGCACACCCAGCATCGCAACGCCAAAGGAAATCGCCGCTACCGCGAGAAACAGCGAGGTGGCTATGGAGACCGCATCTTCAATCTGCTCGAGCGCGCTGCCCATATCCTGCACGGAAAGCGTACCCGCGACATGCGCATAATCCGATAGATAGCGCGTGATGCGCGCACCGGTCTGCGCAGGATTGGCGCCCGCCATGCACTGTACCATGATTTGGTCGGCGCTGTCCTGCGCCCCCGCAAGGCAGCGATACGGCACATACACAATGCTCGGCACAAGTGCGCCGACGGCGTTCCCGAGTGCACCTGCCTGGTCGGAAATGACACCGATGATGCGGTAATACTGCTCGTCATTATCCACCGCAAAACGGACACGTTTACCGATAATATTTTCTCGTCCATAGAGTTTGCGCGCGAAACTGCGGTCAATCACCGCCACGCGGTCGCCGCGCTCGACCTGATGTGCATTCGGCAGCGCACCGTATAAGACCTGTATGCCCATGACATCTCCCAACGTTTCGGTCACCCCGAAGAAGATCGCGTTGCCCTGTGACTGGGTGGCGCGATAGCTGCCGCTTTTTGCCTTGAGTGCCATTGCCTGCTGTACGCCTGCGACGCTACGCGGCAATGTCTTTGCATCCGCCTCGGTGAGTGACCGCCCTACCGCCGGCTCTGAAACATACACCGAAAGCCCACTCAGGCCCAGACTGTCAATACGCGCGCGCACCTCACGCCGCCCCGCCGCCCCAAGGCCTGCAATCAGCATCATTGATGCCACTCCAACCCCGACGGAAAGCGCACACAAAAAAGCGCGCAGACGTCGGCGTCTGAGCTGCGTGCCTGCGAGAAAAACACCGTCCCATAGTCTCATGCGTCCGCCACCTCCACACGGTCGCCGTCCTTAAGCGTCGCAGGCGGCGATACCAGTACAATGTCACCCACCGAAATTCCCGTCTTGATTTCAATATAACCGTCAAGCTCATAGCCGGTTTCCACATAGAGCTTATGCGCAATGCCCTGCCGCACGACAAAGACAAATTCCTGCCCATTTTCCTGCCCGATCGCTTCATATGGCACGAGCACTGCGTCCTGGATCGCATCCGTGAAAATTTTAACATTGACGCTGTAGCCCGGCCGCAGATCGGGCTGTGTACCGACCAGAGACAGCCGTGCGGTAACGGTTGCAGACTGCTGCTGTCCGTTTAGGCTGACTGCCCGCCGCGCGTAGGGTGCGATCGACACCACCTTAGCGGCGAGAATGTCATCTGGAGATGCATCCGTCGTGACGTTGGCACGCTGGCCCTCCGCGACCTGACGGGCATACAGTTCGGGAATATCCGCACGCACGAGCAGTCGGCTGATATCGGCAGTGCGCAGATAAGTTAGTCCCGGCAATACGCTTTCTCCGGCGCTCTCGGGCGCGCGCAGCACCGTGCCGTCGCGTTCTGCTGTCACGGTGTGTACGCGTTCCTTGGGCGTTGCGCTGCCGCGCAGCGCAGATGCAACCGCATAGGCTTCCACGCTCTGTTCACCGTCCAGTATTTCCTCGGCAAAGTTCTGCGCGGATTCCGCGTTGAGCGCCACCGCATCCTCGCGCAGGCGCACGAGCGGCTGTCCGGTTTTGACAGTCTGACCCGCTTTGACATAGACCTCCTCCACGGTCGCACCGGTCGTCGTTGCATAGTCATAGCTATCCTGCGCTTCCACCTCTCCCGGCACATAGACGCTGTTGTAAATATCCTGCCCGATCGCATGCGTGCCACGCACAGTCGCGACCGGCGCATCCTGCTCCCGATTTGCGATCCAAAGCAGCAGCACCAGCAGCACCGCCGATGTGGTCAACAGCACAATCCGTACTTTGCGTTTCATAACCCGACCTCCCGCACAAAAAACTGCTCATATTGTTTGCACTTACGGCAAAAAATATGAGCAGTTACCAGCAGTCGTCTTATTTGTTTTTTAATCTATGCTTATAGTACCGCTCCAATCGCCTCCGCAACATTCGCGACTTGCACAATGTTCATGCCGCGCGGCACGCCCTGCTCCCCTAAATCCTGCTTGGGCATGATGCAGGTGTGAAAGCCCAATCGCCACGCCTCCTGAACACGCTGCAACGCTGCGGACACGGCACGCAGTTCTCCGGTCAGACCGATCTCGCCGAACGCCATAACGCCCTCCGGCAAAGGCTTGTCCCGAAAACTCGACACCGTTGCGAGCACGATTGGCAAATCGACCGCAGGCTCATCGAGCCGCATGCCGCCGACAACATTGACATAGGCGTCTGAGTTTGACAAAAACAGTCCTGCGCGCTTTTCGAGAATGGCGAGCAGCAAGACCATTCGGTTATAGTCCACACCCGCAGCCGTGCGGCGCGGCACACCGAACGCAGTCTTGGCGACGAGCGCCTGCACCTCCGCGAGCAGCGGACGTGTGCCTTCGATCGTGCATGCAATGCAGTTTCCCGATGCGCCGACCGGATGCCCCGCGAGCATCGCTGCCGAGGGGTTTGGCACCTCAAGTAGGCCGTGATCGCTCATTTCAAACACGCCGATCTCGTTCGTCGATCCGTAGCGGTTCTTCGCCGCGCGCAGACAGCGGAAGGAACCTGAGGTCTCGCCCTCGAAATAGAGCACACAGTCGACCATGTGCTCGAGGATTTTCGGTCCCGCGAGTGCGCCCTCCTTGTTGACATGACCGATGATGAAAATCGTCACGCCGCGGCTCTTCGCGTACTGCATCAGTGCCATTGCACACTCCTTAATCTGCGACGCACCGCCCGGTGCCGCGGAAACGTCCGGCCGATAGACCGTCTGAATGGAGTCCACGATGAGAATATCCGGCTCAAGCGCGTCGGTTTCCGCGATGATCTGATCCATGTCGGTTTCCGCAAGGACGAACAGACTCGGGGGCGACACGCACAAACGCTTCGCGCGCAGCTTGATCTGGCGCAGCGATTCCTCGCCCGAAACATAGAGCACCTTGGCATTTTTGCACATTTCGTCGCACATTTGCAGCAGCAGCGTTGACTTTCCGATGCCCGGTTCGCCGCCAACGAGCACGAACGAGCCATGCACCGCACCACCGCCAAGCACGCGGTCGAGTTCGCCCATACCGGAGAGAAAACGCTCCTCCCGATCGGTCGCAATACCCTCGAGCGTCTGCGGACGCGCGCTCCCGCGCGGCTTTGCAATCACGCCGCGCGCCGCGGTCTCTGGCTTCACCTTAAATTCGCTCATAGTGTTCCACGCACCGCAGGACGGGCATTTTCCAAACCATTTTGCATGTTCATAGCCACATTCGCTGCATAAATATACGGTTTTTTCTTTCATATTTCCTCCGTTATGCCATGTCTCCGCGCAGAAATTGCAGATAGCCGCTGACGATGCACACGGCAAGGCGTTTATGATATTCTTCACGCTGCAACAGCGCCTCTTCCTCGAGATTGGACAAAAATCCGCATTCCACGATCACCGCCGGACAATCCAGCTTTTTCATCAGATAGATCGTATCGACCGCCTGCTTCGCCTGCCGGTGGTTGTCGGGTGCCAGGCCGTCGATCAGACAGCGCTGCAACGATTCCGCGAGCGGCTTGCCCGCGGGGTTGTTTTTCGAGTAAAAGGTCTGTGCGCCTTTGTATTTTCCGTCCTCAAATTTATTGAGATGCACGCTCAGAAAGACCGGATCGCGCGCTTCCTTGGCAATGCGCTCGCGCGCTTTGATGTCCGCGACCTTGTTCTCGCGGATCGCGCGTCCCGCCTGATAATCGAGCGCCTGCTCATCCGGTCGCGTGAGTGCGGTCTCGATGCCGAACAGCCCCGCGAGCGCCTCCGTGCGCTTGACCACACTCAGGTTGATATGCTGCTCCGTCGTGCCGCTCGCACCGATCGCGCCGCCGTCAAAGCCGCCGTGTCCCGCGTCGAGCACGAGCGTATGCGCGCTGTCCCACGCGGAAAACGCACTCTGTGCGCGCTCCGCGTGCCAGTAAACACCCGCGCCGACCGTAAACAGCATCAGTGCCGCGCAAGCTGCCAATGTGCGCGCACGAATGACCCAGATTGCCATTTGGATCGCCCCCTCACCGCATTACAGTATGCGGGGACGAACTGATTATAGCACAGCTTTCCCCCGAAAAAAAGGTTGATGCGGCGATTTGCAGCGTGCATACTTGTCCCACATGCACTTTCGTGCTATGATGGACGCAAGGAGGCAATACCATGCACAAGTTATTGGTCGTAATTGATTATCAAAAGGATTTTGTGGACGGCGCGCTCGGATTCCCTAAAGCCACGAAGCTTGACGATGGCATTGCACAGCAGTTACAGGCGTATCTCGCAGCAGGTGATCAGGTGCTGTTCACTTACGATACCCATGCAGCGCACTATCTGGAAACGCGCGAAGGACGCGGGCTGCCCGTTCCGCACTGCATCGACGGCTCTGACGGTTGGCGGCTGTACGGCAAAACGCAGGAACAGGTCTGTGAAACCTGCTGCAACCGCCAGATCCACACCGTACGCAAGGTAGGGTTCGGCATGGCACCCGCAGACATTGTCGCGCTCGCATCCGAACTGGGCGAGGTGCGTGAGATTCTCCTCGTCGGTGTCGTCACCAATATGTGCGTCATCTCCAACGCGGTCCTGCTGCAAGCACAATGGCCCGAGGCGCAGATCACGATCGACGCTGCGCTTTGCGCGAGTTTTGACGACAGTCTGCACGAAAAGGCACTCGATGTGATGGAAAGCCTGCAAATGCATGTCCTGCATCGCGGCGCATAAAAAAGCCCTCCGGAGTATCCGGAGGGCTTTTCATTTGGCTTTTATGCCTTCCACAGACCGTGCAGGTTGCAGTACTCGTATACGCCCTGTACCTTCTCGCCGCAAATGCAGAAATCAGCAGCCGGTACTTCGCCGGGCTTGAGATCCTTGCGATAGATGCCCTTGTCGGTCTCTACGCAGATCCACTGAATGAAGTGCTCCTCGAGCATCGGATGCGCGACCGAGCCTACCTCGACGTGCAGAACGCCGTCCTTTTCGGTGACGACCGGAACGTGCTTTTCAAATGCGGCATCTACCGTATTCGGGGTAAGCTCGTGCATCGGCTCGCCACAGCAAATGATCGGAACGCCGGAGGCGTGAACCATCTCGACGATATTGCCACAATGATTACAGCGATAGAACTTAACCATAATAGTACCTCCTATAACTTTCATGCGTTTGTTACATTTTCTTTTGCAAAAGAGATTTGCTATATCTAGCTTATCTCAGAATCCCACGACTGTCAAGTAGGATTTTTGACCGGCGCTGCGGTCGCAATCACGACGGAACGTGCAGACATGTCCCATTTCGTATGCTCGACATACGGGCGCTCCATGCCCTCATAGAACGAAGGATGTTTGCCGGTGTCGATACAGATGCGCCAACGCATGCCCTCGGGCGGATCCGGCAATTCCGCACAAACGCCTTCCCAAAACGCATTGACGCACAAATAGACGAGGTCATCCGTTCCGTCCTCGCGCTGTCCCGCAAACACCACGCTGACCGTGCGGGTATCCCATGTGATATGCTCCGCTCTGCGCCGCCCGTATGCATGCATATCCGGCCAACCGCAGTGTGCCGGCGCGCTGCCGCCGCGCACGGCGGGGTGTGCGTTGCGAAACGCAATCATATGGCGCACAAACGCGTATAATTCCTGATTCTTATCGAGCAGCGACCAGTCGAGCCAGGAAATCTCGTTGTCCTGACAGTAGGCGTTGTTGTTGCCTTGCTGTGTGCAGCCAAATTCATCTCCGGCGCGCAGCATCGGCGTTCCGCGGCTGCACAGCAGCACCGCCATCGCGTTTTTACACAGACGCTCGCGCAGCTCCCGTACAGCGGCATCGTCGGTTTCGCCCTCCACCCCGCAGTTCCAACTGCGGTTGTCATCCGTGCCGTCTGTATTGTTCCAACCGTTCTGCTCGTTATGCTTCTTGTTGTAGGAATACAGATCGTGCAGCGTAAATCCATCGTGACAGGTGATAAAATTGACCGAGGCATTCGCGCCGCGCGCGTCGGGCGCATACAAATCAGGGGAACCCATAATGCGATCGAGCGCCGCGCGCGCATAACCGCCGTCGCCCTTGAGGAACGCCCGCAGATCGTCGCGATAGCGTCCGTTCCACTCCGCCCAGCGGTTCCACGCCGGAAAGCTGCCAACCTGATACAGTCCGCCTGCATCCCATGCTTCCGCGATCAGTTTGACGTTCGCAAGCACCGGATCGAACGCCAGACTCTCCAAAAGCGGCGGGTTCTCCATGGGCGCGCCGACTTCATTGCGTCCCAAAATACTTGCCAGATCAAACCGGAATCCGTCTACCCGATAGTTGATGACCCAGTAACGCAAACAGTCCAGAATCATGCGCCGCACCACCGGATGATTGCAGTTGAGCGTATTGCCGCAGCCACTGTAATTATAGTATTGCCCGTCCGGCGTGAGCAGATAGTAGATATTGTTGTCAAATCCCTTGAAGGAGATGAATGGTCCGTCGGCATTGCCCTCCGCCGTGTGGTTGAACACGACATCGAGAATGACCTCCATTCCGCTGCGTTTGAGCGCGCGAATGAGCTTCTTCAGCTCTGTGCCCTCACGGTTGTATTCGATGGCGGCGCTGTAGCTGGTATTTGGTGCAAAAAAGCTGACCGGATTATAGCCCCAGTAATCGAGCAGACGCCGACCGTCCACCTCGCGATAGTCGCGCATCTCATCAAACTCAAAGATCGGCATCAGTTCGATTGCATTGACACCCAAATCCCGTAGATACGGAATTTTTTCCATCAAACCCGCGAACGTGCCGGGATGTTCGACGTGTGCAGATTCATGCTGTGTAAATCCGCGCACATGCATCTCATAAATGACCAGATCACGCATCTGACGATGCGGCTGATGAAATGCACCCCAATCAAAGTTGTGAAACACCACCCGTCCGCGATAATGGTTCGCGTTCGGCTGCGTACAGCCCCATCTGCTCTGTCCCGTGACAGCGCGCGCATAGGGATCGAGCAGATACTTCGTTTTGTCAAAACGCAGACCGGCTTTTTCGTTCCACGGACCGTCCACGCGATAGGCGTATTCAAAGGTCTCTATATCCAGACCGAAAATAATCATCGAATAGACTTGCCCGATCTTATAGCTTGGCGGAAAACGCAGCGCCGCATACGGCTCCTCCGCCCCGCGTTCAAACAGCAGCAGTTCGATCGAGGTCGCACCACGGGACTGCACCGTAAAATTGACGCCGCCCGGCACAACACTTGCTCCATAGCTGTAAAATAAGCCCGGACGCACATCATATCCGGCGATGCGGTCTGTCGGCTTCAGCGATATATCAGGCTCTCCTTGAGAAGGTTGTGGGTACATTGTTTTGCCTCCGTCCCCCGTTTCAGGCACGCTTTTGTATGCAGTGCCACGCGGGTGTCTTTGTAAATTATATATCTTTTCCCACTTTCGTCCACAATCGTGGGCATGAAAAACCGCCCTCGATAGCATCGAGGGCGGTTTGGATTGGAGGTACCACCCAGAATCGAACTGGGGATCAGGGAGTTGCAGTCCCACGCCTTACCGCTTGGCTATGGTACCAAAATAGTGTCATGTGCGGAAATTGAAGAAAAATGGTGCCTCCGGGCGGAATCGAACCACCGACACGGGGATTTTCAGTCCCCTGCTCTACCGACTGAGCTACAGAGGCAAATCTTTTTCATCTGCACTGGTATATATTATATAACAGTTCTCCCCCATCTGTCAAGGCATTTCTTTAAAAACCTTGACAGATGAGATTGATGCAGATCGGCACCGCGGCGGATACCAGCATGCCGTTGAGCACGGAGATGAGCGCGACCTCTTCCCCTCCATAACGGATCATGACCGGCAGTGTGGTATCTTCGCTTGTTGCCCCCGCCGCCGCGATTGCACTGTACGCACCCGTCTTTTTCATCAAAACCGGAATGAGCGCAAATGCAAGTAGTTCCCGCAGCACATTCGATAAGAACGTGACCGTGCCCGCCTGCGCGCCGAGCAGCTCGGTGACCATGATACCGCCCAAGCTATACCAGCCCATCCCCGCGGTCACCGCCATCCCCTGCCGCACAGAATCGCCGGCAAGCGGTGCAAGTGCCGCGCCCGCGAGCAGAGAACCGATCACCACGCCAAGTGGAATGACGAGCACGCGTACACGATACTCTCGCAGACGGCGCAGCATTTCGCGGTTCGCGCCGATGCTGATGCCTACAGAAACCATAAGCGCATATAAGATCCAATCCGCACCCTGTGCGATAAGCGTTGACCAAGCCTCCGGAAGCCAGAACGCACCGCACAAAACGCCAATTACGAGTGCAAGCAGCGCCGCCAGAATCATTCCTCTTCCTCCTTTTTTCGCAGAAACAGCTTTGCAAGCAGCCACACAACCACCGCCGAAAACACTACGCCGCCGACTGCATAGAGCAGACTGACCAGCCCCATCTCGCGTAAATCGGCAAAAAAGCCTGGCTGCGCGCCCAGAGAGACGCCCATCGTAAACAACAAGGCAATGGTAATGATGATTTGCAGCGTGCCGTTCCACCGGCGATACTTTTCCGGCAGCAGCCGCGCGCCGATGAAAACACCAAGCAGCATCAGAATCGTATAGCGCATCGGACACCTCCCAGAAAAATGTTGAAATCACAGGACAAACCATGTAAAATAGAAATGTTATGGCTGCATCTTTTTCAGTATACAAAATTTTGTCGACAGATGCAAGCAAATGTTCCCGCCAAAGGAGACCGTCATGGAAACCATTTTAATGCTTGACCATTCTATTTTACAGATAATCGCGCAGCATTTTCGTGCCGATTGGCTCACGCAGATCATGCGCGGCATCACCACCCTCGGCAATCTCGGCGCGGTCTGGATCGTGCTCGGCGTGATCCTGCTGCTCATTCCGCGCACACGCCGCTGCGGCGCCGCCGTTATGCTCGCGCTTGCACTGACCACGGTACTCGGTGAGTTCGTGCTCAAGCCGCTCGTCGCGCGCCCGCGGCCGTTCCTGCAATACAGTGATTTGACCGCGCTCATTCCGCCCCCGTCCAGTTTTTCCTTTCCCTCCGGTCATACCGGTTCCAGCTTCGCCGCGGCGACCGCACTTTTCGCGATGAACCGCCGCGCAGGGCTTGCCGCATATGTGCTTGCGGCGCTGATCGGTTTTTCGCGTCTTTATCTGTGCGTCCATTTCCCGACCGACGTTGCCGCCGGCGCGCTGCTCGGCATTGCGAGCGGCATTGTTGCCGCATATGCAGTCAAACGGATCGGTGACCGCATTCATTATGCGAAATTGCGATAAGGAGCGTTTTTTGTGAACCAATATAAAAAGCTGATGTCGAACACGATGATCTTCGCGATCGGCACGTTCAGCTCCAAGCTGCTCGTGTTCTTCATGACACGGTTCTACACGGCTTATCTTGCGAGCGCGGATTACGGCATGATCGACGTTATCACCTCGATCGCCAATGTCATGATTCCGATCGCATCGCTCTGTATCCCGCAGGCGGTCATCCGTTATGGGCTGGAAAAAACCGAAAACAAGCACGAGGTTTTCTCCATCGGCGTCTTTACGATTTTGATCGGCTTTGCCATCACACTCCCCTTCTTCCCGCTCGTCGACTTTACACAGGGTGCGCACAGTCTGCCCGTTTACACGCTCATTATTTACATCTATGTGCTGACTGCAAGCCTGCAATCGCTTTGCAGCAACTTCATTCGTGCGCGCGGCTATGTCAAGCTGTACGCCATCGATGGCATTTTCCGCACTGCAATCATTATTCTGCTCAACATTTTGTTCCTCGCAAAGCTGCGTTGGGGTATCCTCGGCTATATTGTCGCCATCATCGCGTCTGACCTATCATCCACGATCTGCCTGTCAATCATCGGTCGGCTGCCGCGCTTTGTGCACCTGCATGCGCTCAACCGCAACACCTGGAAACGCATGCTGGAATATGCCATCCCGCTCATCCCGACCCAGATCTGTGTATGGGTATTCAGCGCCTCCGACCGTATCTTTATCCAGCACATGGTCGGCTTGGAGGCGAACGGTCTGTATGCGCTCGCGAACAAGCTGCCGACAATCCTCGTATTGGTTTCCGGCATTTTTATTGACGCATGGCAGATTTCCACAATCAACGACAACAGCCACAAGGAACAGGTCGAATTTTTTTCAAAAGTGGGCAATGTCTATCAATCTCTGGTGTTCGTTATGGCTTCGGGCGTCATTCTGGTGTCCAAGCCCGCGATCTATGTGCTTGCAGGACAATCGAGCTACTTTGAAGCATGGAAGTATGTACCGCTGCTGATTTTTGGCTCGGCATTTGCGTGCCTGTCGAACTTCCAAAACAGTATATATACGCTCCACAAAAAGACTTCCTATTCTTTTTTGACGGCAGTCATCGGCGCGACGCTCAACTTGATTTTGAACTATCTGATGATTCCGGGCATGGGAGCCAACGGCGCGGCGCTCGCCACGCTGATCAGCTACATTGTCATGTTCCTGATTCGTGCGGTGCACAGCCGCAAATATCTCATTGTGCGTTGGAATATCGCGCGTTTTGCCACAACTTTCGTGCTACTATGCATTCAAAGTGCACTTATGCTACGCAACGGCCCTTACTGGTTGACCCAACAGATTGCATTCTTCCTGCTCATCTCCCTTCTCGGCTCGAGAGAGATCTTAATGGGCGTCAAAAAAGTACTTCACAGAGGTGCTTGATACGGCAAAACGACAGAAAGCCCCTCCGCTGATTGCGGAGGGGCTTTTTCCTGCTATGAATCGTCTTAAAGACCGTTCTCCTGCGTATCCGGCAGTTTGAACCGGCTGACCATTTCACGAAGCACCTGTGCCTGTGCGGACATTTCCTCACTGGATGCCGCGCTTTCCTGCGAAGTCGCAGAATTCGTCTGCACCACAATGGAAATTTGGTCGATACCCGTGCTGATCTGCATAATGGATTCCGACTGATGCTGCGCAGCAGTCGCAATTTTCTCCACCATCTCAGCGGTTTCCCGTGCGTTATCTGATACGGCGGAAAGCGTGGCTGCAGTATTTTCCGCGATCACGGCGCCCTTGCCGACCGAGCGGACTGCCGCTTCGATCAGATCGGCGGTATCCTTTGCAGCAGCGGCGGACTTGCTCGCTAAACTGCGTACTTCATCCGCTACGACCGCGAAGCCCTTGCCCGCTTCGCCTGCGCGTGCAGCTTCCACAGCGGCGTTGAGCGACAGGATATTGGTCTGGAACGCGATGTCCTCGATGGTCTTAATGATATGGCTGATCTGCTTGGAGTTGTCGCTGATCTCATCCATTGCAGAGACCATTTCCTTCATCTGGGTGTCGCACTGATCCATGAGCCCACCGACCTGTTCGACCTTTGCACTCGCGTTGCCAGCATTCTGCGCGGTTTCTGTGACCTGCCCGGAGATCGAGCTGATGCTCGCCGCCAGTTCTTCCACTGCAGAAGCCTGCTCGGTCGCACCCTGACTGAGCGCCTGTGCGCCCGCGGAGACCTGATCGCTGCCCGATGCCACATGGTCTGCGGACAGCCCGATGCGGCGCATAACGTCGCTCTGGTGCGCGATCAAATTTTTAATATTTTCGTGCAGTACTGCAAAATCTCCACGATACAACTCCGGATGCAGACTCTTGACGGTAAAATCGCCGGCTGCGATCTCACCCAAGCTGTATCCAATATCGCCTATGATGCCGTTGACAGTCTGTGTAATGCTCGTGGTCGCTGCCGCGAGTCTACCCGTTTCGTTGCGGCTGTCGATTTCCGGTGCGGGCGTCGTTAAATCACCCTGTGCCAATAACTCCAGTCGCTCAGTACACTGCGCGACCGGATCACCGATGCGAGCGGCAACACGTGTTGCAATAATGATTGCTGCACCGATTGCAAGCAGACACAGTACGATCGTTACCGCGATCGCGCGATAGGTTGCGCCCATAAAATCCTTCACCGGCGCATTGATACTGATGCTCCAACCATCCGTGCCGAATACCGGCGCGTAGGCTAGGAACTTGGATACGCCCTGATAGGTATACTTGCCAAAGCCAGACTCGCGCTTGGTCATTGCGGTCTCGTATTTCGCGATCTGCGCCAACGACGGGTCGGATTTTGCTTGTTCGATCTTGTTTTCTCGCTCTTCGACATTCTTCATGTCCTCGTGCGCGATGGTATATCCATCTTTATCCAACATGTATGCGCTGGAGTTCGGGCTGATTTTGATCGCGCTTACAATATCGTTGAGCACGGTCGCCGGGGGGACAAAATAGACGACGCCCACGACCGTTGTACCGGTCACACCGTTTTTCCAAATCGGTGCAGCGATCGGCATTGTAATCTCCCCGTTTTGTTTGCTGATAAGCGGCTCCGAGATCCATGCCTCTCCGTTTACCGCGTGTTGGAAATACTCACGATCGGAATAATCATTACCGTCCGTAAGGCTACGACCGTTTATATCCAGTATATTTCCCCTCTGGAATCCGTGATTCTTAGCGCGCTGATCGACGATCTCTTTCTTCTCTGCCGTAGTGGTGGCTGGATTGGACAGCCGCGCTACGCTGCCGGTTTCCGTCGCGACGCTCTTGATGCCGTCGAGTTTTTCTCCTACTTGCTGACTTGCGGTCTTTGCAAGCTCCTGCATAGACTGTTTTAACAGCTCATCTGTGTTGCGATAACTCAGATAAGCAGTCACCATTCCCAAAACGATCATGGGAACCGAAACCAATATGCAAATTTTCAGCAGCAGTTCTTTGCGAATCGTGGTTTGGCGTTTTCCCTTTTCTCCTCGTGGACGTGCGGTTTTTCGTGCTTTACCGCGCTTTGATAAATGCTGTTTCATGCACCGATGTTCCTTTCCTTCTCTATCTCTCGGAGTTGGGCGACCATATGGATCATACAGCACACTGTATGTCGGTTCAATCGTTCTCGTGTTCGATCGGAACGCCTGTCTTTTTGAAGCAACAACTGCTGTTCATTTCCCACGCCATGCTCCCCCTATATTGATTTAAAATTGTATTTTGTTTGATCTCACTGTTATAGATACAGCGGAACGATATATTACAAGCGTAGCTTCCCCCCGTCCGGCCCAAGCCCCCGCACCAGACAAACGTTCGGAGACGTGCGCTTCATTTACCATATATCGTATTTGAATTATATCAGTTTTCGACCTTTTGTGCAATATATGACTTCATTTCCCTTACATGTTCTTCATTGCATAAAGATGATCCAACGGGCCATTTCCTCTCCCCAGATCCAGACCCGCGCGCAGCGCGCCGGTCAGGTAGCGTTTTGCCGCATCAATGCTCTCGGACAGCGTATGCCCCTGTCCCAACGCGCATGCGATCGCAGAGGACAGCGTGCAGCCTGTGCCATGTGTATTGCTATTTTCCACGCGCGCACCACAAAACCATTGCAGCGCATCGCCGTCGCACAGAACATCATCCGCGCCTCCCGCCGCATGCCCGCCCTTGACGAGCACCGCGCAGCCGAGTGTCCGCTGCAACGCACGCGCGGCATGTTCCATATCCGCGCGGCACGCGATTGTTGTGCCGGACAGCACCTCGGCTTCGGGAATGTTCGGCGTGACGAGTGCTGCACGCGGCAGGATGCGCCTGGTTAAAACCGAGACCGCGTCCTCCGACAGCAAGCGGCGTCCGCTCGAGGATACCATCACCGGATCGACGACGATACGCCGCGCTTTCCACGCCTCCAGACCGTCTGCGACCACGTCCGCAATATCGCGCGAAGTCAGCATCCCGATTTTGACCGCGTCCGGAAAAATGTCTTCGAACACGCAATCCATCTGCGCACGCACGAGTTCACTCGAGGCAGGCTGTACTGCGCGCACGCCCACCGTATTTTGTGCAACGAGTGCGGTGATCACACACATGCCATAGCAGCCATGTGCCGCAAAGGTTTTCAGGTCTGCCTGAATGCCCGCGCCACCGCTCGGATCGGTGCCCGCAATGCTCAATACCGTTGTCATTGCGTCACCGCCTTACAGCGCATCGGCAAGCGTGCGCAGCCGCCGTGCGGCAGCTTCGATATCGGGCTGCGCAAAAATGGCAGAAACCAGCGCCACACCGTCCACACCGCTGCCCGCAAGCTGCGGCAGATTCTGTTCCGTGATCCCGCCGATCGCCACAATCGGAATCGACACCGCACGACAGATTTCTTCCAGTGTATGCCGCGGCAGATGCCCCGCGTCGAGCTTCGTCGAAGTGCAGAACACGCTGCCCGTACCGAGGTAGTCCGCGCCGCTTTCCTGCGCGCGCAGTGCTTCTTCAACCGAATGCGCAGATGTTCCAATATATTTTCCAGCCCCCAGAGTACGGCGCGCCTGTCGGATATCCATATCGCTTTGCCCGACATGCACACCGTCCGCGTCACATGCCGCGGCAATGTCCGGACGGTCGTTGATGATCAGAGGCACGCCGTATTTCGTGCAAATCGGGCGCAGCGCCCGAGCCTGCGCCAAAAACGCCTCGTCCCCAAGCTGCTTTTCCCGCAGCTGCACAATGGTTGCGCCGCCGCGCAGCGCACATTCGACCGCCTGTTCCAATGTACGACCGTTCAGCCACGCGCGATCCGTGATCGCATAAAGACGCATCAAATTTCGATCCATGATGATAGCCTCCCAACACAAAGCGCCGGTGCACGAGGCCCGGCGCTAACATTGACTTTTCCTTTGGCATCTGCTTACCGATGCTTTTTTTATTATAGCAGACATTGTGCGTTCAGACAAGGGTGGTTCCCTTCGGATCGCGTGCCGGCTTGAGCGGATAACAGTAATGCACGAGCCGCCCTTCGCCCCGCCCCGTTGTCAGCTCCTCAAAGGTCGTGTACACGCGCTGCGCGATCTGTTCGGCAAGTTCGCTTGTCACGTCCACTGGGAGCACAAGATGATAACGCTCTGAAAGGCATCATAGTCCTGGCAATAAGAGCCTGCGTGCAGTTCTTCCTCACACAGTTCCTCGCGGATGCGCCGAATATCGCTATGCAATCCACCTTTCAAGCTTTTTCCCTCACTGTTTTTTTGTTTCCGGCTGTGTTTTCTGCTCACCATATACTCGGCCGTACGCGTGAGCAGCGTTTCGTAGGTATCGTTCTCCTCGCCCAGGCTGCTCCCGATCATGGTCGACAGCGGGATTCCGTTGCCCTCGCTCTGCTGAAATTCGCGAAACCGGCGCTCGATCATCCAGCAGCGGTCGTCCAGATTACTCTGCTCCCTAAATCGCGGGCTCAACACCACAAACTCATCACCGCTCATGCACCCCACAATGTCATCGCGCGACGTCATATACTCGAGCAGCTTTGCCACATTTTGCAGCAGCCAGTCGCCGCAATATGCGCGTAACGGTTGAGGAATTTACTGGTAACCCTATGCTTTTCACGGGCAACCTGTTATACTGAAAGCAAGTCATTCCACAACGAATAAAGTGAGGAGATCAAAATGCTGTTTGTCTGTTATCCCAAATGCTCGACCTGCCAGAAAGCCCGTGCATTTCTCGACGCACGCGGCGCACAATACACGCTGCGGGACATCAAGCTCGAGCATCCGACCGAAGAAGAGCTGCGCCTGTGGCACCAGAAAAGCGGTCTGCCGCTCAAGCGCTTTTTCAATACGAGCGGGCTGCAATATAAAGCGCTCGGACTTGCGCAAAAGCTGCCGACCATGAGCGAGGACGAACAGTTTGCACTGCTCGCGACCGACGGCATGCTCGTTAAGCGTCCGATCGTCGTGACAAATGACTTTGTGCTCGTCGGTTTCCGCGAAGCGGACTGGTCTGCGCGCGTGTAACACGGTTCTGTCGATGACAAACAGCCCCCTGCCGCATCTGTTCCGATGCGGCAGGGGGCTGTTTATGGTTGATTGCATAATAAAGATCACGAGGACGGCTGATCCGCGGTATCATCCCTCGTCCGCCTGGTCGACGCGATAGCACAGCGTCATCAGGCTGTCCGAGAAATGCACATTTTCGACCGGTATACCCAGTCCTTCCAGATGAATATCCTCACCGGTGAAATTCCACAGGCCCTTGATCCCGTGCGCGACCAGTGTGCGCGCCATTTCCGGCGCAAGTCCCCGTGGCACGGTGAGTACGGCAATATCCGGCTGATGTCTGGACACATAGTCGTACAGTTCCGCCGTATCGCGCACGGTCACACCGCCGGGTTCTGTGCCGATGACGGTCTTGTCCACGTCGAACGCGCACAGCAGGCGAAAGCCCGACGCGCCAAAGCGGAAGTTCTTGATGAGTGCGCGACCGATGTTGCCGACGCCGACCAAAACTGCCGTGCGACCGCGGTCGATGCCGAGAATATCCGCAAGTTCTTCCTTGAGTTTAGCAACATTGTAGCCGTATCCCTGCTGACCGAATCCGCCGAAGCAGTTAAAATCCTGCCGGATCTGCGAGGCGGTCAATCCCATGCGTTCTGCGAGCGCACGGGAGGAAATGCGTTGTACCCCTTCGACCTGGAGGTCACAGATATGGCGATAATAACGAGGGATACGCTGTATCACCGCTCTTGAGATGTCTTTCCTATTTGCCAAAACGTAAGCCTCCAGACTGATTTACCGACGATGTTTAGAGCGCAGCGACCGTGTCCAGCACGAAGTCTGTAAACTGCTCCGCTGTCGCGCCCGTATCACGTCCGGTGATCGTGTATTTTTTGTCTTCAAACATGCAGTGATCGAGTGCGCGATCGAGCTTCTTTGCTTTGTCGATCTGACCGATGTGCTCGAGCAGCATCACAGCCGCACGCAGCATGGACGCCGGGTCAGCGTACTGACCACGCCCCTCCGCGACCATACGCGGCGCAGAGCCGTGGATCGCCTCGAACATTGCGTAGCGCTTGCCGATGTTTGCAGAGCCGGCAGTGCCGACGCCGCCCATCATTTCCGCCGCCTCGTCGGTGATGATGTCGCCGTAGAGGTTGGGCAGCACGACGACCTGGAAATCGCGGCGGCGCTTCTCGTCGATGAGCTTTGCCGTCATGATGTCGATATACCAGTCGTCAAAGGTGATCTCGGGGTATTCCTCCGCGATCTTCTGGCAGGTCTTGAGGAACTTGCCGTCAGTCGTCTTGATGATATTCGCCTTGGTCACGCAGGTGACACGGGTTCTGCCCGCCGCGCGCGCATAATCGAACGCCAGACGCGCGATACGGTCACAGCCCTGTGCGGTCGCAATGGTGAAGTCGATGAACAGATCGTCGTTATACGCGACGCCCTGACTGCCGACCGCATAACCGCCCTCGGTGTTCTCGCGGTAGAAGCGCCAGTCGATGCCCTCCTCGGGGATCTTGACCGGACGCACGTTTGCGAACAGATCGAGTTCCTTGCGCATGGCGACGTTTGCGGATTCGACATTGGGCCACGGATCGCCCGCACGCGGGGTCGTGGTCGGTCCCTTGAGGATGACATGGCAGCTCTTGAGTTCCTCGAGCGTGTCCGGGGGGATTGCACAGCCAAGCTCGGCGCGGCGCTCGATCGTCAGACCGTCGATTTCCTTAAACTCCACCTTGCCCGCAGCGACCTCGTCCGCAAGCAGCACGCGCAGCGCCTTTTCCGCCATTGCCGTGATCATGGGGCCGATACCGTCGCCGCCGCACACGCCGATAATGATTTTATCGAGCTTTGCATAGTCGACAAAGTCCCCCTGCTGCTTCATGCGCTCGATGCGCTCAAGCTGGCTACGGATGATTTTCTCGTATTTTGCAATCGCTTCCTGAGAGATGGTTTCCATATTGAATACTCCCTTAGATAGATAATATTTTAACGATGGTTTGCACACTTGTCAAGTGCAGCTTACTTTGCTTGCTGCTTGGCATAGTTGAGCGTGCCGCCCGCAAGCAGCGCCGCGCGCTGACGGTCGGATACCTCGCAGTCCGCCATAAAGGCCCTGCCGCCTACCTGAACCGTAATCTGGCTGCCGTTTTTGACCTCTTCGAGCACATGGGGCAGCGTGATCGTATTACCGAGTGCGACCGCGTCATAATCTGCCGGATCGGCAAAGGTGAGCGGCAGAATGCCGGAGTTTACGAGATTTGCCTTGTGGATGCGTGCAAAGGACTTCGCGAGCACCGCCTTGACCCCAAGATACAGCGGCACCAGTGCGGCGTGCTCACGCGACGAGCCCTGCCCGTAGTTCGCGCCGCCGATGATGACGCCGCCACCCTCCTGCTTGCAGCGCTCGGGGAACTTGGGATCCACGTTGATGAAGCAATAGTTGGAGTAATACGGAATGTTCGAGCGATACGGCAGTAGCTTTGCGCCCGCGGGCAGGATGTGATCGGTCGTGATGTTGTCCTCGGTCTTGAGCACGATCTTACCCGTGTAGGATGCCTCAAGCGCGCTTCCGAGCGGGAACGGATGGATATTCGGACCGCGCACGACCTCAACATCCTCCGGGTGCTCTGCGGGCTTGATGATCATATCGTCGTTAATATCAAAGTGCGTGGGCATGTCGATCTGCGGCATGTCACCCAGCGTGCACGGATCGGTCAGCACGCCCGCGATTGCGGAAGCTGCTGCGGTTTCCGGCGAAACCAGATAGATCTTCGCGTCCTGTGTGCCCGACCGACCCTCAAAGTTGCGGTTGAACGTGCGCAGCGACACACCGGCGGATTCCGGAGATTGTCCCATGCCGATGCACGGGCCGCAGGCACATTCGAGGATACGCGCGCCCGCCGCGATGATGTCCGACAGTGCGCCGTTCTTGGCGAGCATGTTGAACACCTGCATCGAACCGGGGCTGATGGTCAGCGAGACATCCGGATGCACACGTTTGCCCTTGAGGATCGCCGCGACCTTCATCATGTCATAGTAGGAAGAGTTCGTGCACGAGCCGATGCACACCTGATTGACCTTAATCGCACCGATGCCCTCGATCGTTTCCACGTTGTCGGGCATATGCGGCTTTGCCGCGAGCGGCTTAAGCGTGTTCAGGTCGATGGTGAGCTCCTCATCATAGACCGCGTCAGGGTCGGATGCAAGCGGAACCCATACATCACCCCGTCCCTGCGCCTCGAGGAACGCACGGGTCACGTCATCAGAGGGGAAAACCGAGGTCGTCGCGCCCAGTTCTGCGCCCATATTGGTGATCGTCGCGCGTTCCGGCACGGACAGCGTTGCCACGCCCTCGCCCGCGTACTCGATGATCTTGCCCACGCCGCCCTTGACGCTCATGCGGCGCAGCACCTCAAGAATAATGTCCTTGGCCGATACCCACGGCTTGAGCGCGCCGGTCAGCGTGACCCGCACCATCTTTGGCATCGGGATATAGTATGCTCCGCCGCCCATCGCGACCGCAACGTCCAGGCCGCCCGCGCCGAAGGCAAGCATGCCGATGCCGCCACCGGTCGGGGTGTGGCTGTCCGAGCCGATCAGAGTCTTGCCGGGCGCACCGAAACGCTCAAGGTGCACCTGATGGCAGATGCCGTTGCCTGCCTTGGAGTAGTAAATGCCGTGTTTGCGTGCGACCGTGCCGATATACTTGTGGTCGTCCGCGTTTTCAAAGCCGGATTGCAGGGTATTATGGTCGATATAGGCGACCGAGCGCTCGGTCTTGACCTGATCGACGCCCATGGCTTCAAACTGCAGATATGCCATGGTACCGGTCGCATCCTGCGTCAGCGTCTGGTCGATGCGCAGACCGATCTCCTGCCCCGGGAGCATTTCCCCGTCGACCAGATGCGCGGCGAGGATCTTCTCCGCTATTGTTTTACCCATGTTCATCGCTCCTAAAATTGTTACCTAAGGATGGCGGCTTCCACAGCCTTCTCCACGCCGCTACAGGGAGCGCCGTGCCCATTCAAAAAAGCAGGTACATGCGTGCTCTTTCTCCGCGCAAAAAGCGCAGTAAAAAAAGAGGTCGGCACGACCTCTTTTATTTTAACGCATTTTTTGACGTTTGACCAGTGCTTCCTTGTTGCTTTTTTCACAAATATTTTCACAAATGTCTGCGGTCGCAAAAGCGTTTTGCGAGGTCTCACCGCGCACGCCCGCGCAAAATTCATAATATGCCTGACTGCCGATCATCGCGGCGTTGTCCCCGCAAAGCGAAAGCGGCGGCAGATAAAGCGTCGCACCGGTGCGCTGCGCCATGTCCTTGAGTGCCGCGCGCAGCACGGAATTTGCCGCAACGCCGCCCGCACAGGAGACCTTACGCAGTCCGGTCTGCCGCAGCGCAAGTTCCAGGCGCGGCACGAGCGTTTCGGTCACTGCATGACAGAACGACGCGGCAAGCCCCTCGCGGTCGAGCGGTTCGCCCTTCTGCTCGGCGTTGTGCGCGAGATTGATGACCGCAGTCTTAAGCCCGGAAAAGGAGCAATCGAGCGGCGCGTCCTTGATCTGGGAATGCGGCAGCTTGTAGCGCGCCGGGTCGCCGTGCTGCGCCAGTGCGTCGATCTTCGGGCCGCCGGGATAGCCCACGCCGAGCACGCGCGCGACCTTGTCGAACGCTTCGCCCGCCGCATCGTCCCGCGTACCGCCGAGAATTGTAAAGCTCGTATAATCGTCCACACGCACGAGCATGGAGTGTCCGCCCGACGCGACCAGTGTCAAAAACGGCGGCTGCAAATCCGGAAACGCAAGATAATTCGCTGCAATATGCCCGCGGATATGATGCACGGGCATAAACGGCTTGCCCAATGCATAAGCGTAGGACTTGCCGAAATTTGCGCCGACGAGCAGCGCGCCGATCAGTCCGGGCGCACAGGTCGCGGCGACCGCGTCGAGCGCGTCTGCCTTCATCCCCGCATCACGCAGCGCAAGCTCAGTCACACGGCAGATCGCCTCCATATGCCGCCGCGACGCGATCTCGGGCACGACGCCGCCATACAGCGCATGCGTTTCGACCTGCGTATCGACAATATTGGATAAAATGGTTCTTCCGTCCTCGATGACCGCCGCGGCGGTCTCATCGCACGAGGACTCGATTGCTAAAATTCGCATGTTTTCACCTGAATCTCTGTTTTGTCACCTTTCTTGTGTCCTGTTTCAGCGCATCGTGCCGTCGGAAATGGTTTTACCCATACAGCACACGGTCTCGTCGTCGACATATGAGCCGTAACGTGTGATTTGGGCATAGCCTAGCGCGCGATAGCACGCAATCGCATGCGGCATGTCTCCGGCGGTCTCAAGAACCATGCGGTGTGCGCCGGTCGCGGCGGCATGGGTTTCCAGTGCGGTGACGATCCGCGCTGCCACGCCGCTTCTGCGCGCCGCAGCACGCACATAAACGCGCTTCAGTTCCGCTGTCACCTCATCGAGCGCACGCCAGCACCCACAGCCGACCGGTTCTTTGCCTTCGTACGCGACGACCGCGCACGAAACACCGGCAATGCTGTTTCTGCCGCGGTAATTTTCATATTCTACCCCGTATCGTTGTACGAACCAGTCGTCCAGTTCGTCGATCAGCGCACGCAGATCCGTATTGTCTAAATCGACAAATTTCAGTTCCATCTATAGATCCCTCGTCATGAGCAGCGCATCCTCGCACGGCGCGCTGTAGTAATTTCGTCTTGTGCCGACCGGACGGAAGCCCGCTTGTTCATACAGCGCGATCGCGGGCGCATTGGACACACGCACCTCGAGTGTGACAAACGAAAGCGCACGCGCGCGCGCGCTTTCGAGCAGCGCGGCGACGAGCGTCCTGCCTACGCCCTGTCGGCGCGCGGCGGGATCGGCGGCAACATTCGTGATATAGCCCTCATCGAGCACGGTCTGACAGCCCACATAGCCGAGCACCTCGCCTGCCTCCCCTTCCGCGACCAGAAACAGCGCGGCGGGATTGTCCAGTTCCTCACGCAGGGACTGCTCGCTCCACGGCTCGGAAAAGCATACCTTTTCCAGCGCGGCAAGTGCGGCAAGATGCCCTTCCCGCATCGTTTCGATCTTCATACGCGCTTTTCAAGCCTCTCGATGAGCGCTTCGACCGCGCTGTCGATCTCCGCTGCGGCGCGGCGGTAGGTCTCCAGATCGCCGCCGAACGGGTCGTCGATGTCGTGCTGTGACAGCGTGAAAATCTTGTTCTCATACTGCGGAAACGCTTCGAGCAGCCGGTCATAATGCGCCGCCGTCATGCCCACCAGATACTTCGCCTGCGCCGCAAGTGCAGGGGTCAGCGGTTGTGAACGGTGAGTGGTTAAGTCTGCACCGCGCTCCTGTGCCGCATGCACAGCATGCTCCGAAGCGGGCATCCCCGCTGTCGTGAACAGTCCCGCCGACTGCGCTTCCATGCCCAGACGCGCCTGTCCATTATGCTTGCGAAAAAAGCCCTCACACATCGGGCTGCGGCAGGTGTTTCCCGTGCAGATAAAGATGATTTTGTCCATCGTCAGCTCCTCCTTGTCAGTGCGCGGTGTACCAGTCGTGTCCCGCCTTGGCTTCCGCGACGAGTGGTGCGTCCATCGCGAGCGCGCCCTCCATCTCCTCGCGCAGCAGCGCCGTGATCGCCTCGCGCTCCTCTTCCGGCGCCTCGACGATGAGTTCATCGTGCACCTGCAAGATCAGGCGTGCGCGGCGGTTTTCCGCGCGCAGACGATTCCACACGCGCACCATCGCGATCTTGATGATGTCCGCCGCCGTGCCCTGAATGGGCGCATTCATCGCAACACGCTCGCCAAAGGACTGGATGTTGCGGTTTTTGGATTGTAGTTCGGGCAGATAACGCCGTCTGCCGAGCAGCGTTTCCGCATAACCGGTCTCGCGGGCGCGCGCCTTTGCCCCGTCCATATATTGCTTGACGCCACTGTAGGTATGCAGATATTTTTCGATATATTCCCCCGCTTCTTTGCGCGAAACACCGATGTCCTGCGCAAGGGAAAAGTCCGAAATGCCGTATACAATGCCAAAATTGACCGCCTTACAGCTTGAACGCATCTGCGGCGTCACTTCCTTGAGCGGCACATGGAACACCTGCGATGCAGTCGCGGCGTGGATGTCCTTGCCCGCGCGAAATGCCTCGATCATCGCCGCGTCATGTGCGATATGCGCGAGGACGCGCAGCTCGATCTGGGAATAATCCGCATCTACGAGCACGGTGTGTTCGTCCTCCGCCACGAACATGCGGCGCAGTTCGCGTCCGAGCTCGGTGCGCACCGGAATATTCTGCAGATTGGGTTCGGTCGAGGACAGACGTCCCGTCGCGGTCACGGTCTGTTGGAAATGGGAGTGGATACGTCCGTCGCGCGGGTCGATGACTTTGAGCAGCCCGTCTACATAGGTGCTCTTGAGCTTGGTCAGTTGGCGGTACTCCAGAATATCGCCAATGATGGGATGATAGCCGCGCAATTCTTCGAGTACATCGGCGTTGGTCGAATAACCGGTCTTGGTCTTTTTGCGCGCGGGCAGACCGAGCTTTTCAAACAGGATCGCGCCGAGCATTTTTGTGGAATTGATGTTGAATTCCTCGCCCGCATGCGCATAGATCGCGGTGGTCAGTTCAGCGATACGTGTATCAAGCGTGCTCCCGAACGCGCGCAGCTGCGCGGGATCGACCTTACAGCCGATGCGCTGCATGTCCGCAAGCACGGTCATAAGCGGCAGCTCTATCGTGTCGTACAGCGCGCGCATGTTGTTTTCCTCCAGTTTGGGGGCAAGTTCACCATACAGCGCATCCACCGCGCACACATGCTGCACCATTGCCGCGACCGCCTCGTCCCGACCGCCGAGCGGAGAAAACGCATTCTCGTCCTCAAAGCTTACCGCTGGAAGCTGTCGATTGAGATAGCTCAGCGAAACGCGCTCAAGATCATAACTGCCCTGCGTCGCATCGAGCAGGTATGCAGCGAGACAGGTATCGAACGCAATGCCACGCGGCTCGATGCCGTCGCGCATGAGTGCGGCAAGCAGCTCGCGCGCGTCGTGCAGCACGAGCGGAATACCGCCGTCAAACAAGCGGCGTACGATCTCGCGCCATGCTTCGGCAGAAAAGTCGCGCTCCACAAGCGCATGCGGCGTGCCGTTTGACAGTACTGCGATCGCCGTGCGTCCGACCGGAACGACCGCCGCGACCGGCTGCTCGCCCCGCAGCGCCGTCAGCAGCGCGAATGCATCCTCTTCCGCGGCGACAAGCTGCGGCGCAGCGTGCTCCGCCTGCGGCTGCTCGGTCTGCGCATCCGCCTGTAACGCAAATTTCTTGAGAAAATTTTTAAATTCGAGCCGCGTCAGCAACGCGGTGAGCGCTTCCTGATCGACAAACGCAGGCGGCAGCGCAGTCGGATCGAGCGGCAGCGCCACATTGCGGTCGATTGTGGCAAGCCAGTAGCTGTCGCGCGCGGATTGCTCTCCGTCGCGCAGCTTTTCCCGCGCGCCCTTTTTGATGCGTGCGTCCTCAAGGTTCTCATAGATGCCGTCGAGCGTTCCGAAGTCTGCAAGTAGTGCCTTGGCGGTTTTCTCCCCGATGCCAGGTACGCCCGGAATGTTGTCCGAGGAATCCCCCATCAGGCTCTTGAGGTCGATCAGGCGGATCGGGTCGAAGCCGTATTCCTCGCGAAAAGTGTCGGCATCATAGTTTTTGTAGAGCGTTTGTCCCATTTTGCTTGTGACCAAACGCACCACCGTACCGTTGCCGGCAAGCTGTAAGCTGTCGCGGTCGCCCGTGACCACGACGCAGGTATCCCCGTGCTCGCACACCACACGGCTGATCGTGCCGAGCAAGTCGTCCGCCTCGAAGCCCGGCAGCTCACATCGGGTCACACCCATCGCGTCAAGCACCTCTTTGAGTACGGGCATCTGCATTGCAAGCTCGTCCGGCATGCCCTTTCGGGTCGCCTTATAGGTGTCGAAGCGCTCGTGCCGGAAGGTCTTTTCGCGCACATCGAAGCAGACCACGACACGATCGGGCTGCTCGTCATCCTGCAATTTAAACAGAGTCGATAAAAAACCGTAAATAGCGTTGGTATATAATCCCTCGCGGTTCGTCAGCAGCCGCACCCCGTAAAACGCACGGTTGAGGATGCTGTTGCCGTCGATGACCATGATCTTCATAGCGGAAACCTCGTCTTTTCAAAATATATGATTGCTTATAGTATACGCCATCCGGCGACGAATTTCCACAAAAAAGCGTAAACACGCGCAATGCCTGCACGCGTCGCTTGACTTTCCATTTATTTGCTGCTACTATGAAAACATAAATGCCCCGATGTGCCCTTGTCCCGGCACATCGGAGCATTCCCATTGGACTGTGTGGAGTTCGGTAGCGTGCGTTAGCCGCTGACCTTCATTTGGAGACGAATGCGGTCTGCGATCATGGAGATAAATTCACTGTTCGTCGGCTTGCCCTTGACACCGGACACCGTATAACCAAAGTACGATTGCAGCGTCTCAATATCGCCGCGATCCCACGCGACCTCAATGGCATGGCGAATGGCACGTTCCACGCGGGACGGTGTGGTATGCGCCTTCTTCGCGATCGAAGGATACAGGATCTTGGTGATTGCGCCGACCGCGCTCATATCGCCCACCGCCATCATGATTGCTTCGCGCAGATACTGATAGCCCTTGATATGCGCCGGTACACCGATCTGATGAATGACGTCGGTCACTCGGATTTCAAGCGCAAGCTCGCTGTCCATGCCCGAAGTCGTCTGTACCGCTGCGCTGCGGCGACTCGCGCCCCACTGTGAGATGCGCTCCGCAAGCACATCGGCATCGAGCGGCTTGCACAGGAAGAAGTTCACGCCGAGTTCGGTGCATTCCGCCATGACATCCGCACTGGAGAACGCCGTCAGCACAAAGATACCGGGCACCTTGGACAGCGCCTGCACACGGCGGATGAGGGTCATCCCGTCCAGTCCCGGCAGTACCAGATCCATCAGCAGTAGGTCGGGTGCAAGTTCCTCGCACAGATGCAGCGCCTGCGTACCGTCGCCGGTCGTACCGACAATTTCGATCCCCGCCGTGCGCGAAAGCGCCTCTTCCAGCAGGGTGCGAAATTCTTTATCGTTGTCCGTGATCAGCACGCGAATTCTGTTATCCATGATGTCTACCATTCCTTCCAACATTCCAACATTATTTCCTGACAAGTCGTTAAAAGCGACCTTCATAAATTTACCATATTTTACCACTCTCGGCAAGAGCAAATGCAAATCTTTCTAATTTTTTTCTTCGTCAGGTTTATTCGCAACCTTGCACCGCTCGACGAAATATGTTATTTCCCCGCCCGATATGCAATATTTTTTGGAGAATACGCGCGGGGCAGCGGAAATGCCATGCATGGTCGGCATATCTTTGCGAATGACGGTGGATGTTGCAGGCGACGGCGCATGCGGCGTTGCACTATTTGCAAGCGCACCGGTCGGACGGTATGACTGGGTGCTGATGGATATCCGCATGCCGGTGCTCAGCGGATACGAAGCATCGCGCAGGATTCGGGACACTGGGGCACGGTACAAACTGACCGCTGCATGATCCGTGTAAAAAAACAGGGGCGCACATTTTACTGTGCGACCCTGTTTTTATGTAGCCAGCAGTCTGTTCAATAGTCCCAGAATCAGCAAATGTGCGGGATAAAACACATAGAAAAACCATTTGGAAAACGCACCGGTATGCTTACCGCGCTTGCCGTGATAAAAGTACAACAAGCAGATACCGGATAATACGATACCGCCCGCAGCGCCCAGCGAGAGCAGCAGCGCCTGCCACAGCGGCGTTGTTCCGGTGCGATTCATGAGATCAAACAGCATAAAAATGGGAGCGATCATGGCGTATGCGTAGAGCACTCTGCGTTTGTCTCCGTTGGCGCGCAGAAAAAGCAGCGTAAAGACCGGCGCCAGAATCGGCCAATCCGACCACAGCGTGAGTAACATCAGCAGCGCGATCACCAGTGTACGCAGCATTTTATTCTGCACCTTATCGTGCACCACCAAAATCAAAAAGCAACTCAGCAGCGTAAACAGCATATTAAAACCGACAAAGTACGCGCTGTCCGGCTCGGTAAATGCGAGACTATACGGAAACTGCGAAAGGATCGCGAACACAAACAGCCGCAGCGCATAATTCCGCGGCGAATGCGTGTAATGATATCCCTCGACTAAAAAATAACACATCGTCACCGCAGTGAAATAGCCAAGATCCAAAAACAGTTCATACAGCACCGTATCCGGTGACAGAAAAATATGCGCGATGTGATTGAGCAGCATGGTGACCATTGCAATGTACTTAATAGCATCGCGGCTCAACTCGGGTGTTCGCCCCTCGGCAGACGACAGTATCTTCATTGACACACTCTCTTTCTCGGAGATCTCTGTTTCGATGATACAGGTTTGCGGCGCACCTGTCAATCGTTTCGGCCCCTTTTCATCTGCGATCATGCGGCAGCGGCGTGCAGGTCAAATCCAGACATTCCTGCAGCAACCGGATACGCCGCTGTAAATCGTGTCGGATCTCGTCCAAAACGGTTTGCTGTTTATCCTGTGGATCGGCTTTGGAAAATGCCAGTGCCGTATAGGTCTTTATCGCCTCAAGCAGGGTTCCTGCTTGTTTGAATTTCATCATACGCTCGATCCACCGTACCGCGCATTCATCGTACTCGCGCATACCGGCGTCGTTGCGCGGAATCGGCGGCAGCAAGCCCACGCGCTCATAATAGCGCAGATTATCTATAGAAACGCCGGTTTGTGCGGCGACCTGTTTGATCGTCATAGGTTCCCTCTATACATCCATGCGGTTTGACATCTGTATGATCCGGGCAAGCGCTGCTCTTTTCTTTGCACCTGATTTGTGCTAGGATAGCATTATGGAATCTTGCGATGGACCAACGGAGGAATGAATCAGAATGGAGCACTCAAACACCTATCTTCGCGTCGCTATGCCCGAGGACGCGGAGAGTCTGCTGCATATTTACGCACCTTATGTAAAAAAAACCGTCATCACCTTTGAATATGAAGTTCCTACGGTTGCGGAATTTCGCAAGCGCATGGAGAAAACACTTTGCAAATATCCCTATCTTGTCGCCGTCAAAGCAGACGAGATCGTAGGCTATGCTTATACCGGCGCGTTTGTGGGACGAGCCGCGTATGACTGGTCGGCAGAGACCACCATCTATCTGCGGGAAGATCAGCATCACGCAGGGCTCGGCAGACGGCTCTATCGGGCGCTCGAGGATATTTCAAGGGCGCAGCACATTCTCAACCTAAACGCCTGCATCGGCTATCCCGAGGTGGAGGACGCGTACCTCACGAAAAACAGCGCGCAGTTTCACGCGCATCTGGGGTATACGACAGTGGGAGAGTTCCATAAATGCGGCTACAAATTTGGTCGTTGGTATAATATGATCTGGATGGAAAAGTTGCTGGACGAGCATCCCGTACACCCGCTTCCCGTACTCCCGTTTTCTGCGATCGACGCCGCCGCGCTGCAATCGTTCGGCATCAGGCAGGCTTGACCTCCCCGTATCTATGCGCTTTTCGAAGGCAAAACAAGAGGGCTTGCGGTCTGTTTTTACAGATTACAAGCCCTCTTTTGCGCTTTTACATCCCCACCCTTTACACAAAAAACGCAGCTTCCGTGCGGCGGGTGTAGTTTTCCTCGAGCATGGCGACATGAGACAGAAACGCGCCGTCCTCAAAATGCTTGGCATGTGTCGGGCATTTTTGCACGCACGCCTGACACTTGATGCAGGTACCCAGGACTGCGGAAACATCCTCCCGTGAGATCGCCTGCATCGGGCAGACCTGCGCGCATAGTCCGCAGTCGGTGCATTTTTGCAGGTCGGTTTTGGGCTTGGCTTTGAGAAAAACAGTGGGCGCACCATTTGTGTCCAACGGCGTATAATACGGTCGAATCGGCGTATGCCCTTCGACTGTGAGCGGCTGCGCAGGGATCGTTGCTAGCGCGGTTATCTTTTCCGCTGCGCGCGCGGCAAATTGACGCAAACCCTCCAAATCCGCCGCATCCGGTCGTCCCATCGCAAGCTGCGCAGAAAAGGCATGCTCGGTCGGTATTGCCGCACCCGCGACCGCAAAAAAGCCGTGCGTTTCAAGTTCGGTCTGGAGTTCGATCAGTCCGTCATCATAGCTGCGGTTACCGAACGTAACCACTGGAACAACAGGCGTTTCATTCCCCTCCAGTGCGCTTTGATAATACGGTAAAATTTTGTTGGGAATGCGTCCGGCATAGACCGGTGTACCGATCACAAGCAAGTCGTCCCCGGTAAAGCTATGCCTGCCTTGACGCGCTGGCGGCAATGTAAAATCCTGTACGCAGACCGGCACCCCCAGTGCCATGCCCAACGCTTCTGCGATCGTTTTTATCACTTTTTCCGTGTTTCCCGTCGGGCTGAAATAGTATGCGTGGATCGTCCGAATCTTCATAGGATACGCCTCCTTGCTCCCGCCTTCTGCTGTGATGCCTACCGCTTGCGGCGGCATGTCCCTTTTTTTGTTTATCGTACCATGTTCCCCATGCGCTTGCAAGCCCCGCATCGCACACAGTCGTACCGTTTGTTCTGCGTGGGTTAGAGCGAAAACAATTCGATTTGATCCAGATACTTGGATACCGTCTCCGTGCTCGGCGGATTCGTGCCTTCTGTCATGACTGCACCGGTCGCACACGCCATTGCGAGCCGCGCGGTCTGCTCCAAATTATACCCGCGTTCCAGTGCGAATGCAGCCGCACCCACCATGCTGTCCCCCGCGCCGACTGTCGAACACACCTTGACCTTGCATGCAGGCGCACGCCATGCCGCATCGTGCGTGACAAACAACGCACCGCGCGCACCCATGCTCAACATGACAAGAGATACACCCCGCGCGAGAAGCTCCCCGCACAGCGCAGGCAGCCGTTCCTCCGGTGTATCCTGTGGTAAACCAAACAGTTGCAACAACTCCAAAAGATTGGGCTTGATGGCATGGGGTGGCACGGTGAGCGCTTCCCGCAGCGCCGCCCCATCCGCATCCACGATCACACGGCAGCCCACGCGCCGCAAAGCATGCGCAAAGTCGCGATAAGTATCCGCTTGTGCGCCGCGCGGCAGACTGCCCGACAACACCACGATTCCGGTTGTACCTGCCAACTGTCTGACCTTTGTTTGCAGCGCGGCAAGCTCCGGCGGTGTCACTGTGATACCCGGCTCATTGAGCTCGGTCAAGGCGCCATCGCCTTCGACGATTTTGAGATTGGTACGGGTGTCCCCCTCGACCGTGAGAAATGCGTGTGCGATTCCGCATGCATCCAAACGACGACACACTTCACGTCCGGTATCTCCGCCGACAAAACCGGTACATACCGAGTGTCCGCCCAGTGCCGCAATCATTTTGCTCACATTCACACCCTTGCCGCCCACGTCGGTACGCACCGCTTGCAATCGGTTGAGCGCATGCGGTACGAGCTGTGTCAAATTGGCTGTTTTATCCAGAGCGGGATTCATGGTTACCGTGACGATCATAGCGTTCCTCCTGTCGGCGGTCGACGTATTGCTGTCGTAATCATTTTAAAATGATCTAACGTTCCCAAAATAGCAAAAAACCGCCCCAAAAGGACGGTTTTGATGGTGGAGACAGAGGGGCTCGAACCCACGACCTCTCGCGTGTGAGGCGAACGCTCTGACCAGCTGAGCTATGTCTCCATTGCAGTACTTGTTCAGTATAACATAGTCTGCATGGTTTTGGCAAGGGGAAATTTTACGAGCGCTTGATGATGACAAACGGGATCATCCCCATGCGCCGTACACGATGATTATAGACGACCGCACCCGCGATACCGGCGGCAAAGCCCAGTATTCCGCCGCCGATCGCCGCACCCTCCGCACCTCCAAGCGAGCGCAGAAACGCATACAGCACGAAAAACAGCACAAGTGGCACAGTATAAACGATTGCCGCCGCACCAAATACCTGCTTATTGTCTCCCTCAATGGTAACGATCTCGCCCACCTGTGCATGCGCACGATTAACCGCCTGCGCCGTGATGCGTTCCGTCGGTGTGCCGCAGCCGCCGCACTTGGAGCAATCATGCCCGCATGCGCTCTGACGCTGTACTTCAATTTCCGCAATCCCGCCGGAAAGTAACTTTTTTACAACTGCTTTTTGTGTCATAATTGGTGCACCCTTCTCAGTCTTCCACTGGTCTCAGTTCCTGTATGATTTGATGTGCTGCCCGAATGCCGTCGACCGCGGCGGACATGATGCCGCCTGCATAACCTGCACCCTCGCCGCACGGAATCAGCCCGTGCAGGGAACGGCTGAACAGATCCTCACCGCGTGCAAGACGCACGGGCGACGAGGTACGGGTCTCCGGCGCAGTCAGCAACGCATCCTGCATGGCAAAGCCGTGCATGCGTCGATCAAACGTGCGCAGCCCGTCCCGCATTTTTTCTGTCACGAAGTGCGGCAGACACGGCTCGATCGTCCCAAGCTGTACGCCGCGCGGATAGGTCGGACGCACTTGTCCGAATTTCACGCTGCTGCGTCCTTCCAAAAAATCTCCGACGCGCTGACACGGCGCCTGATAGCTGCGCGTCAGGCGATAGGCGGCGCGCTCGATCTCGCGTTGGAACGCCACCCCGCCAAGCGCACCGCTTTCCGGAAAATCGCTCGGCTCGACCGATACAACGATCGCCGCATTTGCATTCCTGCCGTCGCGGGCATGGTAACTCATACCGTTCGTGACGACGGTGTTTTCTTCGCTTTGTGCCGCGACGACCTCGCCGCCGGGGCACATGCAGAACGAATAGCACGCGCGTTGACCGTCCCGGTGGGACAGCGTATATTCCGCGGGCGGCAGCGCAGGATGCCCCGCGAGCCGACCGTACAGCATACGGTCGATCTCCGTCTGCGGATGCTCAATGCGCGCACCGACCGAAAACGCCTTCGGTTCCATGTAAATATTCTGTGCAAGCCACGCAAAGGTATCGCGCGCGCTGTGACCGATCGCGAGCACCGCGCGTTCGCACGCAATGCTTTGCCCGTCGATACGCACGCCGGTCAGGGCGTCGCCGCGCATTTCCAGTCCGGTCAGCGGTGCGCGAAAGTGCACCTCTCCGCCTGCGGCAAGAATGCGCTCCCGCATCGCGCGTACGACGTTTTTCAAAATGTCCGTGCCGATATGAGGCTTTGCCTGCCGCAAAATCTCCTCCGGCGCACCGTGCTCCACAAACGTGCGCAGCACGCTTTCGCAGTGGGGGTCATTAATGCGGGTCGTCAGCTTGCCGTCGGAATACGCGCCCGCACCGCCTTCACCAAACTGGATATTGGAGGCCTCGTCGAGCATTCCCTGCTCAAAGAAATCTTTGACCGCCTGATCGCGGCGGCTGAGATCGTCCCCACGCTCGAACACGAGCGGGCGGTAGCCATAACGCGCGAGTTCATATGCCGCGAACAACCCCGCAGGTCCCATACCGATCACTATCGGGCGGTGTTCAATGCGCATATCTCCGCGTACAGGCTCGAGCACCGCGTCACTTTTACAGCGCACCGTGGTGTCATGCAGCGCATCGACGAAACGTACTTCTTCCTCCACGCCATGCACGCAGACCGAATACACTTTTTGCACTTTTCCATGCCGTGCGTCGATGGAGCAGCGGTAAATATGCGCACGCAGGGAGCCCACGGCATGCAATCCACAGCGCGCAAGCGCGGCGTTGACGGCTTCCGCTTCGGGGCAGTCGAACGGCAACCGAATGCCGGAAATGATGATGCTCAAGTGCCGCCCTCCTGTGTGGTGTCCGTGTTATGCTCGGGTGTGATCGGGGTGGGTGTTTCCGGTGTAACGGGCGTAGTTTTGTTCAGCGTCACGGTCACTGTTTCGGTGTGGGACAAAATCGTCACATCCTCGCTGCCTGCGGGCAGCTCTACCGTAACCGGAACCTGATTTTCGCCTTCCTGCAATGCGCTGGAGTCATAAGACGCCGTCACCTTGATATCTCCGGCGTTGATGGCGGTCAGTATGCTGTTTTTGCCGCGCAGCGTGACCTGAACGGTCTGTTCGCCGGTCTGCACAGCCGGCTTTTGCGCCGCGATACTCGTATCGGTATATGTGATGTCACTGACCGCGATCGTGCGGGTGGCGATCCCGTCGATCTGCACCGACACGGTCGCGTGGCTCGGCTGGCCGTCGCTCAGGTACACGCCTGCTGGCAGCCGGATCGCGAGCGTACGCTCTGCGCCGGTCTCCACATTCGCCAGATCGATCACACCGAGTTTGACCGATTTTACGATTTTCAGCATGGATTCATCGCCGTAAACCTCCACGCTCGCGGGCGAGATACTGACCGTCGCCATATCTGCGCTCACGTCCTGGCTGGGCTCGACCTTGACCTCAAGTGGAAGCGTTGCGGTGCGGTAAACATGTACGCCCACGTCGATCCGGTTGATTGACCGCGACAGATACGGCGAGGTCACCTCGTTGCCGTCACTGTCCACCAACTTATACTCATAAGACTGTGTTGTTGTTTTGAGCAGATCGGCGGTCGGCACGACAACATGTGCAAACTGTATGGTATCCAGAATCGTCTGCGGCCCCTCTATGGTCACACTGCGCTGCACGGGCTTCGGATCGCCGTAACGGTAGCCGGTGGGCGCGTCCGATTCGAGTGCCGTCTCGACTGGGATTTCCTTTTTCGCAACACGATCTATGACCAGTTCCACTTTTTCCGGTGACATGTGCTCGCGCGTGACCCCGTCCGGCAGATCGATCGTATAGGCAAAGCTGTGCACGCCTGTGGTCGTTACATTCGACACATCGACTGTAGCATAAAGCTGCGCTTTATCAATTTTCCTGATATATTCCGCCTGACCGGATACGCGCAGTTCCACATGCGCATTCTCCCCGCTGATCACCATCAGCCCCTGCTTTTCGAGGAGCGTATCCGCCCCCATGATATTGAGCGGAATGTCGTGATAGGTGCGCGGACGGAGCGGGTTCTGATCGTTCATCGCGATGACCCACAGGCAAACCGCAAGTACAAGTGCAAAAAAACGGTTAACGATATTATGTTTTTTGAAAAACTGCATCATTTTGAGGCCCTCCCCTTCCACTTTTTTAGGACGGCCTTGGCAGATTTCGGCTTGTCATTGGTGGTTTCCTCGGGCAGCAGCTCCGCGCGGAGCACCTTTTCGAGTGTCTCGGGGGCAAGGTGACGCTTGAGCATACCGCCGATCGCGACCGAGATCGAGCCGGTCTCCTCCGACACAACGACGAGCACCGCATCCGAGGTTTCACTCATGCCGACCGCTGCACGATGGCGTGTGCCGAGGTCACGGCTGAGAGACTGGTTGCCAGAAAGCGGCAGCACGCAGCCCGCCGCGATAATGCGCCCCTCGCGAATGACCATTGCGCCGTCGTGCAGCGGCGACTTGGGATAGAATACGTTTTTGACCAGTTCCGCCGAGGTTTCCGCGTCAATATAGGTGCCGTTTTTGATGATTTCGCCCAACTTTTCTCCGCGTTCAAAGACGATCAGCGCACCGGTCCGCGTCCATGACATGGCTTCGCATGCCGCCGTGACCTGGACGATGGCGGACTCCGCCGCAGGGATCCCGTCGCGGTTGGCGATCAGCCCACGCACGACCTTCCCCTTACCGACCTGCTCGAGCATGCGGCGCAGCTCGGGCTGAAAGATGACGATGAGCGCATATAGTCCGATCGTATATGTTTTATCGAGGACATAGCTGATGGTGTTGAGCCGCGCCCAGCGCGCGACCTCCATCACGATGAGCAAAATGATGATGCCCTTGATGAGCCGCTCCGCACTGGTGTCGCGCAGCAGCGTCATAACCTTATAAATCAAAAACGCGACGATCAGGATATCGATCACGTCTGCCGCGGATGCGGTTTGCACATATACGAATAGTTTTTCTACAAATTCCATGTTGCATGATCCAATCACAAACTTGTTAAACGTCGGAACAACCCAATGGCTTTCCGCAACTGATACTATTTTATTTTATCATACCACCGTTGCGATGTGAAGTGTGTTCACACAGTTTCCGCCCAAATGTTATTAATTTTTTATGACGATTTCGTGATACTGCTGCAAAAAACCGGCGATTTCTTCATGTGTATTCCAATAACCGACAGATAATCGCACGGTGCCGGTGTCTAGCGTACCCGCGCTGCGATGGGCGAGCGGCGCACAGTGCACGCCGGTGCGCACGCACGTTCCGAGTGCGGCAAGCGCCTGCCCGATGTCATCGCAGGACATCCCCTGCTGACGAATCGACAGCACGCCCGCCTGCAAGTTTTCGTCGGGTGCCGCAAACACCTCGCAGCCGTCCACCTTGCGCAGACCGGCGATCAGCGTGTGCAGCAACCGCCGCTCATGCCGTAAAATCGCGCACGGTTCGGCATAGGTGACAAAGCGTACACCCTCGCACAGTCCGGCGATACCCGGTGCGTTGAGCGTACCGCTTTCAAACCGATCCGGCAGGAAATCCGGTTGCTTCATCTCACCGGACAGACTTCCCGTGCCGCCTTGCAGCAGCGGGCGGGTCATTTCGTCCGACAGTGCGAGCAGCACGCCGGTTCCCTGCGGGCCGTACAATGCCTTATGCCCGGGCATGCACACCGCCGCCACGCTCGGCAGCGTGCGCACGTCGATATCGAGCACGCCTGCGGATTGCGAAGCATCCAAAATCATCGGAATGTGTTTTGCTGCGAGCATGCGGTCAAGCTCCTGTAGCGGGGCGACCGCGCCGAATACATTGGATACATGATTGATGATAAACAGGGTCGCGCCGTCTTGGATCGCGCGTTCCGCCGCATCAAGCATCGCCTGCTGATCGAAAAGCGGGCTTTGCAGCACGATAAAACGATTGCCGCGCGCAACGATCGGACGCACGACCGAATTGTGCTCATAACCCGTCATTGCCACCACGGTTTTTTCGCCGGACAGCGCATGGATCGCCAGATTGAGCGCATGCGTTGCATTCATGGTGAACACGACACGCTCACAATCCGTCAATCCGAACAAGTGCGCGACCACTTCTCGGCAGCCAAAAATCAATTCGCCGGCATGCATTGCCGGTCGATGCCCGCTTCGCCCCGCGCCCGCAGCGGTGCGCATCGCCCCAACGACCGCTCTGTGCACGGTTTCGGGTTTTTGCAGCGTCGTTGCGGCATTATCCAGATAGATCATACGCCCCTTCCTCTCTGCATGGGCACCACGCGTATCTTGCACGGTGAAAAGTTCTGCTCCTCGAGCCGTGCTTTCGCCGTTTCCAGTTCCTCCGGGCGGATGCGCACGGCGTAGGCGCACGAGCTGGTGCGGTCCTCGCGCGGCGGGCGCGTCATCACGCCTCGAATCCCTGCGCCTTCCAGTAATCTATATGCCACAAACGCCTCGGTTTGCGATCTACAGGTAATAAAAACTCGATTCATACTGCTTCACCATCCGTTTTTCATTCTCTCCCATCATATGCCGAGACACGCATGCGCGGCACTCTCCGAGGGATCGCCCGACCGATTTCGCCCGAGATTAAGAAATTCTTAATCTCTCTGTAAGAAGCGGATAAGAAGGATGTGCTACACTATAAACAACTTAGGAAACCGGATCCTGTCCAGCGGCATTTGCGGCTTTCGGGAACAGGACACGAGAGAAAGAAGTTTATAGCATGAAAATCTTGATTACGACCGATACATACGCGCCGATCATCAACGGCGTGGTGACCTCGATCCTCAACCTGACGCGCGCTTTGACCGCGCTCGGGCACACAGTGCGCATTTTGACGCTTGCTTCCGATGCTTCGTACGAAGGACGACAGGACAACGTGTACTATCTTCCCTCGCTCAAGTGCGGCATTTATCCCGATGCGCGTGTGACCTTGCCGTTCCGCTCCTCCGTGCTGCGTGACATTGAGGCATGGTCACCCGACATCATCCATTCGCAGAGCGAGTTTTCCTCGTTTTTGTGCGCAAAGCACCTTGCAAAGCGTCTGGGCGTGCCGCTCATCCACACCTATCACACGCTATATGAGGATTATACGCATTACTTCTGCCCCAATCAGCAGCTTGGCGTGCTTGCCGTGCGCGGCTTTACGCGCATGATCTCGCGTTCGGTCTCGATGCTGTGTGCGCCCTCGGTCAAGGTGCAGCGTACCCTGCTCGATTATGGCATTTCCGCTCCGATCTCCGTACTGCCGACCGGCATCGACCTGTCCCGATTCACCGCGCCGGTATCCGAAGCCGACTGTGCAGCACGCAAACGCGCACTCGGTCTGCCGAGCGATTGCCATGTGCTGCTCGCGCTCGGCCGTCTGGCAAAGGAAAAGAATTACGACGAGCTGCTCGACAATGCCGCGCCGTTGCTGCGCGAAATGGAAAACGTCTATCTGGTCATCGTCGGTGACGGTCCATATCGCGCCGACATTGAAGCCACAGTCCGCGCGCGCGGTCTGTCCGACAAAGTGCGCATGACCGGCATGGTGTCCGCGGAGGAAGTCCCCGCCTATTATCACATGAGCGACGTATTCGTCTGCGCATCGAGCAGCGAAACACAGGGACTGACCTACCTTGAGGCAATGGCGTGCGGACTGCCGCAGGTCGTGCGGCGCGATGCCTGCCTCGACGGTGTTGTGGTCAACGGCCGCAACGGCTACCAATACGAAACGCCGGAGGAATGCCGCGCATATCTGGACGAGCTGTTGTCGCACGCTGCCGTTCGTCATACAATGTCGCACAATGCGACGATCGACGCCGACCAGTTCGGTATGGAGACCTTCGGACGGCGTGCCGAGACCCGCTATCTGGCTTTGGTGCAGCAGGAAGCGCTGCGCCATCCCGCACTTGTATATGAACGAGGTATTTAATTTTATGGAAGAGATCAACCGCATGCCGCGTACACCGTTGCCGAAACCGCGCCTTTCTTCGGACATGATCCTGCGCATCGCATCGACCGCCGGTCTGCTGCTGACCATCGTGCTCGTGCTCATCGGCTGGCGATACGGTATTTTCGCGTCGCAGGAAACGTTTGCCGCCTTCATTCGCTCGATGGGCTGGCTGTCCATTCCGGTGTTCATTGTAATACAGGCGATACAGGTCGTCATCCCCATTCTGCCCGCCGCGATCGGATGCAGCGTCGGCGTCATCGTTTATGGCTCCGTGTGGGGATTTGTATACAATTACGTCGGCATTTGTGCGGGGTCGATCATCGCGTTTCTGCTCGCACGCACCTACGGTCTGCCGCTTGTGCGCCGCATGACCGCAAAAAAACAGTTCGATAAATACGCCAAATTTCTGAATCACGGCAAAGCGTTTGACCGCATGTTCGCCATCGCGATCTTCGCGCCGGTCGCGCCGGATGATCTGCTGTGCTATCTTGCCGGACTGACCCCCATGTCGCTCAAGCGCTTTACGACCGTCCTCCTGCTCGGCAAGCCGCTCGCGATCTTTCTGTACAGTGCGGGTCTGACTGCCCTGCTGACATTTTTCTGGCATTGATAAGGGAGTTTTATCATGAAAGTTTTACTGTATTCCGGACATTTGAACTGGATCTACGGCAGTGGCGTCGGCCGCGCGATTCGTCACCAGAAACGTGCGCTCGAATCGGCAGGCATCCCCTACACGACCGATCCGCACGACTCATACGATGTCGCGCACATCAATACGATTTTTCCCTCCTCGCTGCTGCTTGCGAAAAAGGCGCACCGGCAGGGTAAGACCGTGGTGTATCACGGACACTCCACGCAGGAGGATTTTCGCAATTCCTTCCTGTTTTCCAATCAGCTTGCGCCCCTCTTCAAAAAGTGGATCTCCGCTTGTTATCGCACGGGCGACCTGATTTTGACCCCCACGCCCTATTCCAAGTCGCTGCTTGAGGGGTACGGTCTGGGCAAGCCCATTCTCGATGTGTCAAACGGCATCGACCTGTCTTACTTTGACCGCGCGCAGGCAGACGGGCAGCGTTTTCGTGCACAATACAACATTGCACCGCAGGAAAAGGTCATTATCTCCGTAGGACTGTTTCTGGAGCGCAAAGGCATCCTCGACTTTGTGGAAATGGCAAAGCGTCTGCCGCAATACCGTTTCATCTGGTTTGGTCACACCGATCTGCATACCGTCCCCGCTGCAGTACGGCGTGCGGTACGCACGGATCTGCCCAATCTGACCTTCGCGGGCTACGTCGAGAGCGATGCGCTGCGCGACGCTTACGCAGGCTGCGACCTCTACTGGTTCCCCACGCATGAGGAAACCGAGGGCATCGTGCTACTCGAAGCCCTCGCGATGCGTGCACCCACGCTGATCCGTGCCATCCCGATCTATGAAGGCTGGCTGCGTGACGGAGTGAACATCTACAAGGCAAACTCCCTTGACAGCTTTGAGCAGCGTATCTACGACATCGTCAACCATCGCGTGCCCGATGTGACCGACGCGGCATATGAAGTCGCGCGTGAGCGCTCTATCGCCGCCATCGGCGAGCAACTGCGTGCGGCATACGAGACCGCACTACAGCACCACTCTGCGCGGCCGGTACAGACCGCACGCGCTTCTCTGTAAACAAAAGAGCCTGTATCCGCCGATCGGATACAGGCTCTTTTCAGTTCTGGTCGCGCAGCTTATAATGCATGAGTTTCCCCGTCGCGGTGTGCGGCAGTTCCTTGACCAAATAATACGCACGCGGCCACTTATAGGAGGACAGCATGGCATGCTGTGTGCAGTATTCCTTAAGCTCTTCGACCGTCAGGCTGTCATCGGACGGCACGATATACGCCGCGACGACTGCACCGCGCAACCGGTCCGGCTCCCCGACGACCGCGCTTTCCGCGACCTTGGGGTGCTCGTTGAGAACCGCTTCGATCTGCGTCGGATAAATATTTTCACCGGCAGATACGATCATATCGTCCTTGCGTCCGACCACAGTGATAAACTCACCCTCGTCCCATGTGCCCAGATCTCCCGTATACAGATACCCTTTATAGAATTTCTGCGCGGTCATTTCCGGATTGTTAAAATACGCATATGCGGATTTCGCGGGGGCTTTGATGATGATTTCACCCACGATACTGCTGTCGTGCGGCACGCACTCCTCCGGCTCCGCATGACCGCCCTCGCACGCGCGCACCACGCGCACCTCATCATCAATGCAGGAACGTCCCGCCGAGCCTGCCATATCCGGCAGATCATACGGTCGCAGGAACGTATTCCAAAAGCTCTCTGTCGTCCCGTAACCGTTAAAAATATTAGGCGTGAGCAGCTTGCAGTACTTCTCGCACGCCGCCTTATCAAACGGTGCGCCCATCGTCACGATACCGCGCAGCCCGGACAAGTCGACGGGGGCGTGCTCCTGTGCGCGCGCCAGCATCGCGAGGATCGTCGGCACGCCGATCAGAAAGGTCACATGATACTCCTGCGCATATTGCAGACAGCGGCGCGGACTGAAATCGCGCAGGATCACGACCTCGCCCCCTGCATACAGCGTCGGACACGGCCCGCCGGAGTGCAGACCGCCGCGATGGAACCACGGCGTCATATTCATCGAGCGGTCGGTCGCGTTGAGCGGAAAATGCATCATGACATCGTGGGCGGACAGCACCTCATTGATGTTGTTGATCGGCACACCCTTGGGGCGGTTGGTCGTCCCCGAGGTATACAGCCGCGTGGTCTCGTCATAGATGTGCGGCGCAAAGTCGATCGGCGGGTCGCTCTCCGGCTGTCCGGCAAGATACGCGCGGTAGGTCGTTTCGCCCTGCGGCGCGGGCAGCTCATGCCGGTAGTCTACCATGACCAGACGCGCAGGGGTATGCGCCGCCTGCGTCAACGCCTGTCGGGACAGTTCCCCAAATTCCGCGTCGTACAAAAACACCTTGGGGCGGCTGTCATCGATGACGAGCGCAAGCTCGCCAGTCCCCTGTCGGTAATTGACCGGACAGGCGATCGCGCCCACTTTGTGCGCTGCCAGATAACAAAACACAAATTCCGGCGAGTTGAGCAGCGTGAACATGACCACATCGTTTTTGCCAACGCCATCGGCGCGCAGTGCATGCGCCAAGCGGTTTGCCTCTGCGTTCAACTGCCGATACGTCCAGCGGCGGCCGGATTGCGGGTCATGCAGCGCGGGACTGTCCCCGAAACGCGCCACATTGCGCAAAAAGCCATTCAAATAGGTGAATTCGGTTTCAAAGGTTTGCCGAAACATAGAAACATCATAGGTATACTCTTGCAAAGCAGAACTCCTTACGCCTCATAGCGTGCCACGATAATACTGGAATTTTGTCCCCCGAACCCGAGTGAATTGGACATTGCCGCGGCAATGCACGCAGGACGCGCACGCTGCGGGATGTAGTCGAGATCGCACTGCGGGTCGGGCGCATCGAGGTGCAGCGTCGGCGGCAGAATGCCCTCGCGCAGCGCCTGCACACACGCGATGACCTCGGTCAAGCCGCCTGCTCCCATCAGATGTCCGGTTGCGGATTTGGTCGCACTCACCGGCGGCGCGGTGGTCACATCGCCAAAGACGCGCTTGATCGCGTGCGTTTCGGCAATGTCCCCGAGCGGCGTCGATGTGCCGTGCGCGTTGATGTAACCAATGTCGGACGGCTGCATCTGCGCCCGCGCAAGTGCACGCTGCATGCACGCCGCCGCGCCTGCCCCCGTCGGCTCGGGTGCGGTCACATGATACCCGTCGGTCGTGTTCGCCCAACCCGCAAGAACCGCGTAAACGTGCGCACCGCGTGCCCGCGCGTGGCTTTCGGTCTCGAGCAGCAGCGCGCCGCCGCCCTCTCCGATGACAAATCCGTCGCGCCCCACATCGAACGGACGGCACGCCTGTGCCGGTGCATCATTGCGCCGCGACAGCGCTTTTGCCTGGGACAGCCCCGCCACGACGATCGGACACAAAATGGACTCGCCGCCCACTGCGAGCACGGCATCCGCCTCGCCTGCGCGCAGCAGCATCGCCGCAGTCATGATCGCGTCGCCGCCTGCCGAACACGCGGTGTTGAGCGTCATGCTCGGCCCGCGGATACCGTGTGCGATGGCAATCTGCGCCGCCGCTACGTTGCCGATCGCCATGGGGACAAACCGCGGGCCCACACGCTTTCCCGCATCGAACGCAGCCTGTGTCTGCGCGATGGTCGTCACGCCGTCCATTGCGGTGCCCATGACGATACCGATACGCTCATTTTCCGGTTCGATCGCAAGCGCGCCATCTGTGATTGCCTGCTCGGCCGCCACATATGCCAACTGCATGAACCGGTCCATCGTGCGCGCCAAAGTCTTGGGCATGTACGTTTCTGCATCGAAATCGCGCACTTCCGCGGCAATTTGTACGGGCAAATCGTGTGCATCAAAGCGTGTGATCGCACCGATACCGCATTTTCCGGCAAGCAAGGCATTCCAATAGGCATACACACCGATGCCGACAGGCGTGACCGCTCCCATGCCGGTGATTACAATTTTTTCTTGTGTTATCATAGCGCCCCCCGTTGTATTTTGATTTCTTTTTTATGGTTATTATACCACTATATTTATAGTTTTAAAATTATATCCAGTAAATAATCTGCCCAAAATTCCCCATAAAAACGCCCGTTTTTGTATGCATTCCAAGTCCAGCTTATAAAAAATGCACCGTGCACGCCCGAAAAAGCGTATACGGTGCATTTTTTGTTCGCAACTATGCGACGGTCGCCATGACTTCGTCTACCGTCGGCTTGCGGGTAATCAGTCCCTGTTCGTACATCCAGTCGATATTCTTCTGCCAGCAGTCCGCCGTCTGGCTCAGGAACTTTGCGTCCTTGGTTTCCATGAGCGGCAGCAGGGTCTCGGTCGACTGCTTTTCGACCGCAGGATCGAGTGCAAAATTCGCCTCATCCTGATTATTGAGCAGAATTTTCAGCGTCGCATCCGGATTGTTTTTGAAATCCTCAAAACCCTTTGCCGAAGCACGCAGGAACGCCGCGAGTACTTCGGGCTGCTTTGCGATCATGTCGTCGTTCGCGAGGAAGATGCCCTCATAATAGTTTGGCACGCCGAAGTCCGAAGGCGAGAAGTAGTTGACCTGAAAGCCCTCTTTTTCCATCTGCGGCACTTCGTGATTGACCAGACAGCCGATCGTGGCATCGACGTTGCCGGTCGTCATCGAGCTCATCAGATCGAACCCGACGTCGACCATCTTGACCGAGGAAAAATCCGCGCCCGCGTAATCCATAATGGATTTTACGATGGACTCCGACAGCTCCGTACCTGCGTATCCGACTGTTTTTCCAACCAGATCGGCGGGTTTCGTAATGTTTTTATCCTTGAGCGATAGCACGATGTTGAGCGGCGACTGCACGACAGCGCCGATCGACTTGACAGGCACGTTTTGGTTGGAACGCGCCTGGATCACGTCCTGCTGATAATACAGCCCGACCTGTGCCTTGCCTGCCGCGACCAGGCTCATCGCATCGTTCGCGTTCGATGGGAACTGCACGTTGACCTTCAGCCCCTCCGCTTCGTAATATCCCTTGTCGATCGCGTCGTAAATGAACGCGTGGAGCGCGTTGGGATACCAGTCAAGCACAACATTAATTTCTTGCAGAGATTTATCGGTCGGCTGTGCGGCATCCGTCTGCGGCGCGGCAGAGCCGCAGCCCGTGAGCAGTAATGCCGCCATCGTCAGGGTTGCAAAAATTCGTTTCATATGATGTTCTCCTATCAGCAGATTATGTATCGTTTCTCCAAGTGATGAGTTTGCGTTCGAGCAGCGAGACCACGGCGACAAGCACCATTGCGACTGCGCTGAGCAGAACGATCGGCGCGAACACGCCCGGTCCGTCGAGCTGCGTCATCATGCGGCGGCTGAAATATCCCAATCCGGACTGCGCGCCCAGCCACTCTCCGATTGCGGCGCCGATAATCGACATCGGAATCGCCATTTTGATGGCGGAGAAGAAGTACGGCAGCACCGCAGGCAGCTTAAGCTTGCAGAAAAGCTGCCGTCGTCCCGCGCCAAAGGTGCGCATCAGGTCGATCATATCGGTCTTGATCGAGCGAAAACCGTCAAACACCGAAATCGTAATCGGGAAAAAGGTGATGAGCACGGTGACGAGCACGCGGCTCCAGATCGAATAGCCGAACCAGAGCACAAACAGCGGGGCAAGCGCGGTCGTCGGAATGGTCTGCGAGGCAATGACGACCGGATAAACCGCCTTTTCCGCCCATGCGCTTGCATCCATCAACACCGCGAGCAGCACACCGAGCACGATCGAGATCGCAAGCCCGATCCCTGTACACAGCATGGTTGCAGGCAGGTGCGCGGTGAACAGCGGTACACGCAGCTCCCACATGCGCGCAAGAATTTGTGTCGGTGAGGGAATGATGTACGCCGCATCGACATGCATCGCCGCCGCCTGCCACGCAAAGAGCAGGGCCGCGACGAACAGCAGCGCGGGAAGCTGATTTTTCCAGTGTGTTTTCATGCCTCCACCTCCTGCCGCAGCATGTTGATCATGCGCTCGCGCAGCGCGACCATTTCTGGTCTTGCCAGACACGCGCGTGTGCGCGGATATTCCGCCGGCACCTCGATCGAGGTGAGCTGTGCAATGGGCCACTGCCGCGCGACGAGCACACGGCTCGACAGCAGCAGCGCCTCCTCCACATCATGCGTGATGAACAGCACGGTTTTTCGGTCGCTCTCCCACTGTCCGAGCAGCCACTCCTGCATTGCAATGCGCGTCAGGAAATCGAGCGCGGAAAACGGTTCGTCGAGCAGCAGCAGTTCGGAATCGGTGAGCAGTGTGCGGGCAAATGCCGCGCGCTGCCGCATACCGCCAGAAAGCTCTGCGGGACGCTTATCCTTCCAGCCGGAAAGTCCGACATGCTCCAGTGCCGCTTCGACGCGGCGCTCCATCTCCGGACGACTGATGCCGCCGCGAAGCTCCATCGGCAGACGCAGATTATCGCCTACCGTGCGCCACGGGAAAAGCAGATCGCGCTGCGGCATGTAGCCGCAGTAGCCGTGCCGACCAGCAATGGACTGCCCATCCACTGTGATCTCACCGTTCTCCGGTGCAAGCAAACCGTTTATCAGACGAAAAATGGTCGATTTTCCGCACCCCGAAGCGCCGACCAGAGACACGAATTCCCCGCGCTCAACCGCAAAAGAAAGCCCGTCGATCGTGGCGCGTGCATCGCCCGGATAGCGCAAACGCACGTTTTCAAAGCTGAGCATGCTCACATTCTCATCTCCCACGCCATGTCCCAGAACAGTGCCTCGTAGCGCGAGCAGTTCACAAAGATCTCTTCCAGTCGAGCGAGCTGTGCTTCGGAATACCCCTCGGTCAGCCGGTCGACGAGCATGCTCAGCGCACGGTTTTCCGCCGCATACTGTTCGCTTGCATACCCGCTCACCCATTCCCCATAAAAGGGATGGCTTACGGCAGCAGGGTCGTCCCGCACGATACGCTGCGCAATATGTTCGTAGCTGATGGCGCAGGACAGAATGGCGACCGCGATCTCTGCGACGCCCTCCTCCTGCGCAACCGCCCGCATGTACGCCGTATACGACAGATTGTCGAGCGATAGCTGAGCATGCTCAGCCTGTTCCCGGGAAATACCCAGCCGTTCCATATAAGAGCGGTGGATATCCATCTCCCCATCAAGGATCTGGTGCACATAGCGCGCAAAGGCGCGCATCACATCCGGCTCGCGTGCTTTGACGACACCCATCGCAAACACACGGGCATAGTCGAACAGATACAAATAATCCTGTAGCAGATAAAAGCGAAACTTTTCTGCCGCAAGGCTGCCGTCGGCAATACCGCGCACAAAGGGATGGGTGTGATACCCTTCCCAGATGTAGCGCGCCGCCTCCAGCAGGCGTGTGGTTGTGTTGACAGTAGACAAAGTGGTACCCTCTTTCTACGGTTTGTACGCCGCCGGCAGTCTGCCGACAGCTTGTTTGGTTTAATGCAGCTCTACGCGCGCATGTGCATCGAGCTGCGTGGCAGTCAATCGACTGACCTCGTCGATGAGCCGATCGCGAAACGAGGCGGTGCCCTCCTGCATTTCGCAAACCTTCTCAAAAGCCAGTTCCCCTGCCGTGTTCATTGCCGCGACGGCAGCGACCGTCGCGCCGAACGGATCGTCCTTAGACGCGCCGCACAAGGTCGCGATCAGCGCGGTCAGCATACAGCCTGCGCCTGTGATACGTCCCATCATCGGGCTGCCGCCGCGCACGACTGCCGCACGCGTGCCGTCGGAAATCAGGTCGATCTCACCGGTCAGTGCGACCACCGCGCCGCTTCTGCGCGCAAATTCGTGCAACATGACAAGCGACGCTTTCAGATTGTCCTCCGTCACACGGTCAAGTTCGTTCGCCTCCACACCGCGCGTCGTTTCGCTGCCCAGTGCGAGCGCACGGATCTCCGAAGCGTTGCCGCGCACCACTGTGATCGGCACCTCATGCATCAACCTGCGGCTGATCTCTCCGCGCAGGAAGGACGCGCCCGCCGCGACCGGATCGAATACGATCGGATGGCCAAGTACACCCGCGCGCTTTCCCGCACGCAGCATGGCTTCCTGCGCCGCAAGCGCGCCCAGATTGAGCACGAGCGCGTCGCTCAGCGCGGTGATCTCCTCGACCTCGCGGACGTCCTGCGCCATGGTCGGCGCACCCCACGCGGCAAGAATGATATTGGCGCAATCATTGACGGTCACCACATTGGTGATTGCGTGCACGGTCGGTCGAACGGCTTGTGTATGCTCCCAAAACGTGCCCAGCTTCATTGGAGCGATTCCTCCAGTCTGCCGAGCACGCGCGTGCGTCCGAGTGCGGACAGCACAAGCACAGAAATCGCCGCACCGACGGCGGTCGATAGCAGGAACGGCAGCACAAATGCAAAGACTGCCGCTGTTTTGCCGAGCAGGAAGGTCGCGATCGGCCATGCCGCGAGCGCGCCGAGAATGCCCGTGCCGATGACCTCACCGAGATAGGCAAGATAGAGCTTGCGGCCCGCCCGATAGGCAAGCCCGCAGCACAGCGCGCCGATCATCGAGCCGGGGAACGCAAGCAGCGTGCCTGTACCCATCAGGTTGCGCAGCAGCGAGGTGACGAACGCCATACCGACCGCATACCACGGCCCAAGCAGTACGCCCGCGAGCACGTTGACCAGATGTTGTACCGGCGCGCACTTTGATGCGCCGACCGGAATCGAAAAGGTGCCGCCGACCACGCCGACTGCAATTAAAATGCCCGCGAGCGCGAGACGGTGAATGGATTTTGATTTCATACTTATGCCTCCCCGAACAATCGGCAGAAATGGTTGAGCGGACCGTTGCCGTGCCCGATCGGCAGCGCGTGCTCGATCGCGTCGGTCACATAGTCCTTGGCGCGCGCGACCGCCTCCGCGACCGGATACCCGAGCGCCAGATTGGATGCAATCGCACTCGACAGCGTGCAGCCCGTGCCGTGTGTGTTCTTGGTCCGCACTTGATGGGTTTGCAGCCGCTGCACGGTCGCGCCGTCGCAAAATACGTCGACCGCGTGCGGAATACCCGCACCGCCCTTGACGAGCACGCTCTTGCAGCCCAGCCGCAGAATTTCCTGCGCCGCGCGCTCCATATCCTCGACCGAGGTGATATGGATGCCCGTGATGCACTCCGCTTCGTGCAGATTGGGCGTGAGCACATCGGCAAACGGCAGCACATGCTCGATCAGCGCGCCGACCGAGGCGGGTTCCATGAGCGGATCACCGTTTTTGGCGAACATGACGGGGTCGATTACGACGTTCACCGGCTGATACTGTGCAAGCTTATCCGCGACTGCGCGCATACATTCCGGCGACGACAGCATGCCGATCTTGACCGCGTCCGGCACGATGTCCTCAAACACCGCGTCGATCTGCTCCGCGATCATTTTGGGGCTGATGTCCGCGATGTCGATGACGCGCGCGGTGTTCTCCGCCACGACCGATACGATGACGCTCATACCGAACACCCCGTGTGCGGACATGGTTTTGAGGTCGGCCTGCACGCCTGCCCCGCCCGAGCAGTCCGACCCTGCGATGGTCAATACTTTCTTCATTTAAGTCCTCCTTTTTGCCCTTCGGGCAACGAAAAAGGGAACATCCCGTATGGAATGTTCCCTTGGTATCTCGTCCTTCCGCGCGTGTCAATGTACGGCGAAAAAGCGGTGTTTCCCTCGTCGCTTCCCTACGTTGGCATGATCCAAATCAGGTGCCGGAGCATTGCTGCTCCAAAGGTCGAGGGGATACGCCCCTCCTCTCAGCCCCCAAGCGGGACTCCCTTGCGAAACCTATCCTACCACGTTTCGGGTGTGCTGTCAAGTTTTCGTGTGCTTTTGCGCTGTCGTCAGATACTTCGAGAGGTATTTGCCGGTATAAGAACGTTCGCACTGCGCGATCTGCTCCGGTGTGCCGCAGCACACGACCTCGCCGCCGCCGTCGCCGCCCTCGGGTCCGAGGTCGATGATATGGTCGGCGGTCTTGATGACATCGAGATTGTGCTCGATGACGACGACCGTATTGCCGGTCTCGACGAGCTTTTGCAGCACTTCGACCAGACGGTGCACATCTGCGACATGCAGACCGGTGGTCGGCTCGTCGAGAATATAGATCGTCTTACCGGTCGCGCGCTTGGAAAGCTCGGACGCAAGCTTGATGCGCTGCGCCTCGCCGCCCGACAGTGTGGTCGAGGACTGACCAAGCTTGACATACCCCAGTCCGACATCCTGCAGCGTTTGCAGACGCCGCGCGATCTTGGGCACATTTTCAAAGAAGCGTACCGCCTCGTCGATCGTCATGTCGAGCACTTCGTAGATGTTTTTGCCCTTATAGCGCACTTCCAGTGTTTCCTTGCTGTAGCGCCGCCCCTTACACACCTCGCACGGCACATAAATATCCGGCAGGAAGTGCATCTCGATTTTAATCAGGCCGTCGCCCGTACACGCCTCGCAGCGTCCGCCCTTAACGTTGAAGGAAAAGCGTCCCGGACCGTAGCCGCGCATTTTCGCGTCCTGCGTCGTCGCAAACAGCTCGCGGATGTCATTGAACACACCCGTATAGGTCGCGGGGTTGGAGCGCGGTGTACGTCCGATCGGCGACTGGTCGATGTCGATGACCTTGTCCAGATGCTCAATGCCCTCCATGCTCTTGTGCGCGCCCGCGCGGGTTTTTGCGCCGTTGAGATCGGCGGCAAGCCGCTTATACAGGATCTCGTTGACAAAGGACGACTTACCGGAACCGGATACGCCGGTGACACAGGTCAGCGTACCGAGCGGGATCGTAAAATCGGTATTCTTGAGGTTATTGACCGACGCGCCGCGCACGACGAGCTGTTTTCCGCTGCCCAAACGGCGAATCTCCGGCACGGGAATGAACTTTTTGCCGCTCAGATACTGTCCGGTGACCGAATCCTCACACTGTAGCAGACCGTCCACATCGCCCGCGTACATCACGTTGCCGCCCGCAACGCCCGCACCCGGGCCGATGTCGACGATATAGTCCGCCGCGTACATCGTATCCTCATCATGCTCGACAACGATGAGCGTGTTGCCCAGATCGCGCAGATGCTTGAGCGTCGCAAGCAGCTTGTCGTTGTCGCGCTGATGCAGACCAATGGACGGCTCATCCAGAATATACAGCACACCCATGAGTGACGAACCGATCTGCGTTGCCAGTCGGATGCGCTGGCTCTCGCCGCCCGATAGCGTGCCCGAGGCGCGCGACAGCGTCAGATACTCCAGCCCGACCGAGCGTAAAAAGCCCAGGCGCGCGCGAATCTCCTTGAGAATACTCTTCGCGATAAACTGCTCGCGCTCGGTCAGCGTGAGGGCATCCAAAAACTCCAATGCTTTAACGACCGACTTTTCGCAGAACTCGGAAATATTCAGACCGCCGACCGTGACGGCAAGGATCTCCTTTTTGAGTCTGCGTCCGTGGCAGGTGGGGCACGGAATTTCGCTCATGCACTCTTCAATTTCCGCGCGCATATAGTCACTCGTCGTTTCCTTGTAGCGGCGCTCAAGGTTATTGACGATGCCCTCGAACGGCTGCTGCATCATACCGCCGGCGAAGCGCTGCACCTTGAGCTCGAGCGCCTCTTTTCCTGTCCCGTAGAGCAGCGCCTCGAGCGCCTCGGGCGAAAATTCCTCAATCGGGGTTTCCATCGTGAAGCCGTATTTCTTGCCGAGTGCCTCAAAATACATGCGTGAAATCGAGCCGTGGTCGGCATTGCCCCACCCGCTTGCCTGAATCGCGCCGTCCTTAATGGACAGCTTGCGGTTGGGCAGGATGCGGTCGGGGTCGATCTTCATCTGGATGCCCAGACCCGTACAGGTGGGACACGCGCCGTAAGGATTATTAAACGAAAACATGCGCGGCGTAAGTTCCTCAATGGAAATACCGCAGTCGTCGCACGCATAATTCTGTGAGAATGTCAGCTCTTCCCCGCCGATGATGTCCGCAAGCACCAGTCCGCCGGTCAGCGCCGAGGCGGACTCGACCGAGTCGGTCAGCCGCGCACGCACCTCAGGCTTGAGGACGATACGGTCGACGACGATTTCGATGGAGTGCTTTTTGTTCTTATCGAGCTTGATCTCCTCGGACAGGTCGTACACGCTGCCATCGACGCGCACGCGCACATAGCCCGAGCGACGCGCCTCCTCGAAGATTTTGAGATGCTCGCCCTTGCGCTGCCGCACGACCGGCGCGAGCACCTGCATTTTTGTGCCCTCCGGCAGCGCCATCAGATGGTCGATAATCTGGTCGATGGTCTGCTGATGGATTTCCTTGCCGCACTTGGGACAGTGCGGGATGCCGATGCGCGCCCAGAGCAGACGCAGATAGTCGTAGATCTCGGTCACCGTGCCCACGGTCGAGCGCGGGTTTTTCGATGTGGTTTTCTGGTCGATCGAAATGGCGGGCGACAGTCCCTCGATGTAATCGACATCGGGCTTGTCCATCTGCCCCAAAAACTGTCTGGCATAGCTCGACAGCGATTCCACATAGCGGCGCTGTCCTTCAGCGTAAATGGTGTCGAACGCGAGCGAGGATTTGCCTGAGCCGGACAGACCGGTCATAACAACCAGCTTGTCGCGTGGGATCTTGATGTCGATATTTTTGAGGTTGTGCTCTCTTGCGCCTTTTACAAAAATGTGATCTTGCATGCTTCTCCTTCCTGTGAGGGTGTGTCAGCCTTGTTCCAGTGCCTTGATCTTGTCACGCAGCTCTGCGGCGATCTCAAATTCCAGCAGCTTAGCGGCTTCCTTCATCTGGCGTGTCAAGCGCGCGATCTCCGCCTGCTTTTCACCCTTGGTCATATATTGTCCCTTGCCGCGCGGTGTCTTTGCGCCCGCTTCGGCGGAAATTTCGATAATATCGCGCACTTCCTTGCGGATGGTCTGCGGTGTGATGCCGTGCGCTTCGTTAAACGCCATCTGCTTCTCGCGGCGGCGGTTGGTCTCGTCGATTGCGCGGCGCATGGACGGGGTGACCGTGTCGGCATACATGATGACCCTGCCCTCCGCATTGCGCGCGGCGCGGCCAATCGTCTGCACGAGTGCGGTCTCGGAGCGCAGGAAACCCTCTTTGTCCGCATCGAGAATCGCGACGAGCGATACCTCGGGCAGATCCAACCCCTCGCGCAGCAGGTTGATGCCAACGAGCACATCGAACAGACCAAGCCGCAGATCGCGTAGCAACTCCATGCGTTCAATGGTCTTGACGTCGTGGTGCATATAGCGCACGCGGATGCCCGCGCTCTCAAGGTAATCGGTCAAATCTTCCGCCATTTTTTTGGTCAGTGTGGTGACGAGCACGCGTTCTTTTTTCGCGGTGCGCGCGTTGATCTCTCCGATGAGGTCATCGATCTGCCCGTCGATCGGGCGCACATCAATGACCGGATCGAGCAGACCGGTCGGGCGGATGACCTGCTCAACGATCTGCGACGAGCGTGATTTTTCATAGTCGCCCGGCGTTGCGGAAACATAGAGGATCTGGTGCAGCCGTTCGTCAAACTCATCAAAGTTGAGCGGTCGATTATCGTATGCCGAGGGTAGGCGAAATCCATTTTCCACCAAACTCTCCTTGCGGGCGCGATCGCCGTGATACATCGCGCGCACCTGCGGCAGCGTGACATGGCTCTCGTCGACGATGAGCAGAAAATCCTTGGGGAAATAGTCGATAAGGGTATATGGCGAGCTGCCCGGCTCACGACCGGACAGCACACGCGAATAGTTCTCGATACCGCTGCAAAAGCCGATTTCACGCATCATTTCAATATCATAATTGGTGCGTTGCCGGATGCGCTGGGCTTCTACCAGTTTGCCTTTTTCCTCAAAATATTGTACACGCTCGTCCAGTTCGCGCTCGAGCACGGCAATGGCTTTTTCCATCTTGTCACGCGGCGTGACATAGTGGCTCGCGGGGAAAATCGCGATATGGCTGAGTTCGCGCATCGTCGCGCCGTTCAAGGGGTTGATCTGGCTGATACGGTCGATCTCGTCCCCAAAAAACTCGATACGCACACAGTCGCTGTCCGAATAAACCGGCCAGATCTCGACCGTGTCGCCGCGCACGCGGAAGCGGTTGCGTTCAAATGCGATGTCGTTGCGCTCGTACTGGATGTCGATCAGGCGGCGAATGACTTCGTCGCGCCCGATCAGCATGCCGGAACGCAGCGAAATGACCATACTTTTATAGTCGATCGGATCACCCAGTGAATAGATGCAGGAGACTGACGCCACAATGATGACATCGTCGCGTTCCGACAGCGCGGAGGTCGCGGAGTGGCGCAGACGGTCGATCTCATCGTTGACCGCACTGTCCTTTTCGATATAGGTGTCGGTCGAGGCGATGTACGCCTCAGGCTGATAGTAATCATAGTAGGATACAAAGTATTCTACCGCATTTTCCGGAAAAAACTCGCGCAGTTCCGAGCAGAGCTGCGCGGCAAGCGTCTTATTGTGTGCGAGCACAAGTGTGGGCTTGCGCACGCGCTCGATAATGTTCGCCATCGTAAAGGTCTTGCCCGAACCGGTCACGCCGAGCAGGGTCTGCTCGCGAAAATCCAGCTTGATGCCCTTTGCCAGAGCGTCGATTGCCTCGGGCTGATCGCCTGCAGGGCGGTACTTACTGACGATTTTGAAGGGCGGCATATTCCCGCCTCCTTTCCCTATCCGAGCATGCCGCTGTCCGCCATCGACGCAAATTCGTCTCCGGCGACGATGACATGCTCCACAAGCTGCACCCCCACGGTTTGCAGCGCCTGTTTGATCTGTTTGGTCAGTCCGATATCCTCGCGCGAGGGCAGCGCGAGTCCGTGCGGATGATTATGCGCAAGCGCCACACCGACCGCGTTGCGGCGCAGCGCGATCTCCACGACCTTGCGCGGGCTGAGCGCGACCTCGCCGACCGTACCGCTGGCAAGCTCCTCACAGCAAATGACGATGCCGCGATGGTCCAGACACGCAATGCGGGCGACCTCGTGCGTCAAGCCGCGAAAGTACGGCGCAAGGTATTCCCCGAGCATTTCGGTCGTGCTCATGCGTGTGCTCTCAAGCGCGTGGTGACGGCTGTCGATGTCGTACCGACGGAACAGCTCCATCGCAAGATGCAGCAGCGTTGCGGCGTTCTCTCCGATGCCGTCGACGCGCAGCAGCTCCTCGGCCGGCGCTTCAAAGACCGCGTGCAGGCTGCCGAACCGTTCGAGCAGACGATGCGCGACCGGATTGACGTCCATCCGCGGGATCGCATAATAGAGCAGCAGTTCAAGCGCCTCATGGTCGTGCATGACATCCAGTCCGTTTTCGAGAAATTTTTGCTTCATACGGCGACGATGCTCACCGTGTACCGCCGACGTTTCTTTGCCGCTCATTTGACACGCACCGTGCGCGCCGCGCTGTCGAGAATGGTCTGCACAATCGGCAGTGGTGCAAGCTGCGGAAACGGCATGGTCGGGCGCGGTTCGGGATCGTGTGTACGCAGGGATTTTGCCATCCAGATCACATCGCGCCACTGACCGAATTTATACATGCTGTCCTGATACGAGCCGGAGATCACAAAACCCATCGCGCTGTGGAATTTGATCGATCGTTCGTTGGGCGAGGTGATGCCGACATAGATGTTATAGTAGCCCTGCCGCGTGAGCAGTTCAAACAGCGAGGCATAGAGCGCACGGGCGACGCCACAGCGGTGATATTTCTGCGCGACATAGATCGAGGTCTCGACCGACCACTGATAGCCCGCACGCGTCCGGTGCGGCGAAGCATAGCCATAGCCCGCGACTGCGCCGTCGATGCGGCAAACGAGCCACGGCAGCGTGCTTGTAAAACTGCGGATGCGCGCGCGAAATTCTGTAACCGAAGGCGCGTCGTATTCACTCGATACCGTCGTATTCTCGACGTAGGGTGCATAGACCGCGAGCATGTCCGCCGCGTCCTGCTCGGTCGCGGGACGAATGATGATATCCGGCATAGTTTTCCCCCATTGAAAGCAATTTCTCACGGTTTTATTATATCACAAACTCTTTCTAAATGGAAAGTCGTTCCCGCTCGATTATGCGCGGAAAAACACGTTTTTTCGCGTGCGCATGCCCCTGCGTGAAAAAGTGCGCGCGGACTTTTCACTCATCGGTTTTTATGGTATACTGTCAGTGAAATATATCTCGATTCGAGAGGAGATGAAGCATTTGGCACGCTACGGCTTTATCCGGACAAAAGAGGACATCAAGTTTTTGGTTCTGTACGCCATGCAGTTTTTGGACTTCCCTGTGACGTTTGAATCGGTTGTCGACATCTGCACCTGGTGTGACGATGGTTTCAATTATTTTGAATTACAGGAAGCGTTTCGGGAGATGGTCGAAACCGGTCATATCGCGGATGCACCGTCGGACGGCGAGTCGCTTTATGTCATCACGGAGGACGGCTGCGAAGCGGCACGGCTGTTTGAAGGCAATCTGCCCTATACTGTGCGGGAAGCGGCGCAGGCCTCCGCACTGCGCGTGGTACGGCAACTGCGCCGGGACGCCGCACTTTCCACTGCGGTGGAAAAACGCGCGGACAACGACCTGATCGTACAGCTTTCCATGCAGGATGTGTTCTCGCTCCGTATGAATGTCGTCAGCCGCGCGCAGGCTTCCATGCTTGAGCGCAATTTCCGTAAAAACGCGGAGAAAATCTATAATGTACTGCTCGATGCGCTGATTCGCGCATACGACGAAAAGGAAGATGACCCCAAAACGTGAAATATCTCAGACAACTCGCAATTCTCTTTGCATGCTGTGTTGCAGGCAGCGCACTTTCTGTGCTGACTGCCGGCAAACTTCCGGGCAACGTACTCGGTATGGCGCTGCTTTTTGTGCTGCTGCTCATCGGTGTACTGCGTCCCTCCCATGTGGAAAACGTCGCGGACTTTTTTCTGGAAAACATGGCGTTCTTTTTTCTGCCGGCATGCCTCAGTATCCTTGACGTATTCCCCGAAATCCAAGCGAAGCTGCTCCCGATCCTCTTTGTGATCCTTGCAACCACGCTCATCACCGCCGCTGCGACCGCAGTCACCGTCCATCTGGTGCTGCGCGTACAAAGCAAACTGCAATCGACGCATAAGGGAGCTTCATGATGAAAAACGCAATCAACACCCCTTTTTTCTGGCTTGCCCTTTCCGTCCTCGCCTATGAGGTCGGTTTGTGGGTCAACCGCCGTCTCGATCACCCGCTTGCAAACCCGCTGCTTATCGCGACCGGTCTGCTGTGTGTGTTGCTGATCGGCTCGCATACCTCCGTAACGACCTATAACGCGGGCGGCATGTTCATTTCCATGTGCCTCACACCTGCGACCGTGGCACTGGCTGTCCCTATTTTTCGCGAACTGCGCACGTTGCGCAAGAACCTATTACCGATCCTGCTCGGCGCATTGGTCGGTTCGGTCGCTTCGATGGGCAGTGTTGTCGTGCTCTCCCGTCTGGTCGGACTGGACCGCACGATGATCGTGTCGCTGCTGCCGAAGTCCGTCACAACGCCCATTGGTGTTGCGGTCTCTACTTCTCTGGGCGGCATTCCTGCGGTCACCGCGATCGCGATCATCATCACGGGACTGTTCGGCGCGATCGTGCTCCCTGCTTTTCTGAGCAAATTGGGCGTGGCGCACCCTGTGACGACCGGACTCGCCATCGGCACGGCATCCCATGCCGTCGGCACTTCACGCGCGATCGAACTTGGCAAAACGGAAGGTGCGATGAGCGGTCTTGCCATCGGCATCTCCGGTTTTTTGACCGCGCTGATTGCCCCTTTTTTGGGCGTTTTTTTCTAAACAACACACCTCAGCAGCGCTGTCAGGTATCTTTCGTGACAGCGCTGTTTTTTTTGTAGCCGAACGAAGTCAGACCCTAATCCCAAAAGCGCCCATATCGCTATCATCTTTTACTCATAAGTACTTCGCTTTTCACCATTCCTATGATACAATAAAAGCAATACAGTATGTATGTTACGTTTGGAAGGTAAAGGAGAATCACCATGGGCATTAAAATATGCGGTGCGCCCTGTTGTTGGGGCGTTGACGACATTACAAATCCTTATCTACCCTCTTGGCAGCGTGTGCTGCATGAAGCACATGAGGCGGGTTATCGCGCCATCGAGCTCGGTCCCAACGGGTGGATCCCGACTAATGCGCTTGAAACAGTGTCGCAGGCACTGAATGAAAATGGATTGTCGATCGTCGCCGGCACGATCTTTGACGATATACTGAGTGAGGACAATTATCCGAAGCTGTTGGCACAGGTCGAGGGCATTTGCTCCCTCATCACCCATTTGCCTCCTCTGCCGCGTGAAGAGGGGCAGCGTTGGCCGACCCCGTACCTGACCGTCATGGATTGGGGACATGAGGAACGCGACTATGCAGCCGGACATTCTGACCGCGCGCCGCGTTTGGACGAAGCGGGCTGGGCGCGGCTCGTGTCGCATTTCCGCGGTCTGTGCGAAAAAGCGGTCAGCTATGGCGTGCGTCCGGTGCTGCATCCCCATTGTGGCGGCTATATCGAGTTCGCGGATGAAATCGACCGTCTTGCGGCAGAAATTCCGAATGAACTTGCCGGTTTTGTGCTTGATACGGGTCATTTGCAGTATGCCGGTCTCGATCCGGTCGAATGGCTGCGCAAATACCGCGACCGACTCGATTATGTGCATTTTAAGGACATCGACAAAACGGTCTATGATGAAGTGATGGGACAGCATATCCGCTTTTTTGAGGGCTGTGCCAAGGGCTCGATGTGCCCCATTGGTAAGGGTATGATCGACTACCGCGCGATTTCCGCTGTACTGCATGAAATCGGGTACAACGGCTATATTACAATCGAGCAGGAGTGCGATCCGCGCAACGTGGAAAACAGTCTGCCCAATGTCAAGGCCAGCGTCGATTATCTCAAAAGCATCGGCTACGACATCTGATACCCGATAAAAAAGGGCGCTTTCCGAAGTTCGGAAAGCGCCCTTTTTATGCTGTTTTACCGTCTATTAGTACATACCGCCCATATCCGGTGTCGGAGCCTGAGCAGTGATCTGCTCCTTCTTATCCGCAACCAGCGACTCGGTCGTCAATACCATGGATGCAACCGAAGCCGCATTCTGCAGCGCAGAACGATTGACCTTGGTCGGGTCAACGATGCCCGCGGCAATCATGTCGCCGTAGGTTTCGTTATAAGCGTCAAAGCCATAACCGACCTTGCCGCAATTCTTGATCTTATCCAGAACGACCGCGCCGTCGATGCCTGCATTTGCTGCGATCTGCTTGATCGGCTCAGCAAGGCCGCGTGCAACGAGCTGCATGCCGGTCTTTTCGTCGCCTTCGGTCTTTTCGATCAGCTCTTCAACTGCTGCGATTGCGTTGACGTATGCAACGCCGCCGCCTGCAACAATGCCTTCCTCAACTGCCGCACGGGTTGCGTTAAGTGCGTCCTCGATACGCAGCTTCATTTCCTTCATCTCGGTCTCGGTGGCTGCACCAACCTTGATGACTGCAACGCCGCCCGCGAGCTTCGCCAGACGCTCCTGGAGCTTCTCACGGTCGAAGTCGGAGGTGGTGCGCTCGATCGCGCTGCGGATCTCCGCAACACGGGAGGCAATCTTCGCCTTGTCACCTGCGCCGTCAACGATGGTCGTGGTCTCCTTGTTGACCTTGATCTGACGCGCAGTACCCAGCATGTCGATAGTCGCATCCTTGAGGTCGATGCCGACCTCGTCGGAGATGACCGTGCCGCCGGTCAGAACCGCGATGTCCTGCAGCATTTCCTTGCGGCGATCACCGAAGCCCGGTGCCTTAACCGCAACACAGGTGAACGTGCCGCGCAGACGGTTGACGATCAAGGTAGACAGTGCTTCGCCCTCAATATCCTCCGCAACGATCAGAAGCTTGCGGCCGGACTTCACGATCTGCTCGAGAATCGGCAGAAGATCCTGCACGCTGCCGAGCTTCTTGTCGGTGATGAGGATGAACGGATCGTCGAGAACCGCTTCCATCTTATCGGTGTCGGTGACCATATACGGGGTGATATAACCGCGGTCGAACTGCATGCCCTCTACGACCTCAGAGTAAGTCTCCGCCGTCTTGGACTCCTCAACCGTGATAACGCCGTCGGTGGAGACCTTCTCCATCGCCTCGGCAATCAGCTTGCCGATCTCGTCGCTGCCAGAAGAAACCGCGCCGACGCGTGCGATGTCATTCGTGCCGTCGACCTTCTTGGAGTTGTCTTTAATTGCCTTGACAGCCGCTTCTACCGCCTTGCTCATGCCCTTGCGCATGACCATCGGATTTGCACCTGCTGCAACGTTCTTCAGGCCCTCGCGCACGAATGCCTGCGCCAGAACGGTCGCAGTGGTGGTGCCGTCGCCCGCGACGTCGTTGGTCTTGGTCGCAACTTCCTTGACGAGCTGTGCACCCATGTTCTCAAACGGATCCTCAAGCTCAACTTCCTTCGCAATGGTGACACCGTCGTTCGTGATGAGCGGTGCGCCGAACTTCTTGTCCAGAACGACGTTGCGCCCCTTCGGGCCGATGGTGACCTTAACCGTATTCGCGAGCTGATTGATGCCGCGCTCGAGCGCCTTGCGTGCGTCCTCGCCGTAAATAATCTGCTTTGCCATGATGGTTGACCTCCTATAATTGAGAAATTGACTGGAAAGCCGGTTTGAAAAGTCTTACTCGACGACAGCCAGAATGTCGCCCTGCTTGACAACGATATATTCCTCGCCGTCGACCTTGACCTCGGTGCCGGAATACTTGCTGGTGATGACCTTATCGCCGGTCTTGACCTGCATGACGACTTCCTTACCGTCGACAACGCCGCCCGGACCTACCGCGATCACTTCTGCAATCTGCGGCTTCTCCTTTGCGGAGCCTGCCAGAATGATACCGCTCGCGGTGGTCTCTTCCGCCTCGAGCATCTTGATCACAACGCGATCGGAAAGGGGTTTGAGTGTCATGGTTCTATTCCTCCTATAACTTAAAGTAAACGAATCAAGCGGATTAGCACTCTTGAATCCTGAGTGCTAATCCGCTTATTATGATACATCAACCTTTTCCAATACGCAAGAGGTTTTGCCGAGTTTTTCACAAGATTTTTTTAAATTTTTGTGAATAAGCCGGTGCCGCACCTATGGAGAATGATTTCTTACCCACGTTGCGGCTTAGCACCCTCCGTCTTCGTCTGCTTTTTTGCCTCTTGCTTAAAGTACATATACAAATCACACTTAATCATGCCGTTATACAGTTTGCGCCGTTTATCCGCTTTGCATGCATAAAAACGTTCAAACTCCGCGTCCGAACTCAGAATATACTGCTTGCTGTCACTGCCGCGCAGCGCGCGCCCAAGCGCAGCGTACAGCCGCTCCGCGCTTTGCAGATCGAGCAGACGTTCGCCGTAGGGCGGATTGGCAAAGAGCGTGCCCACGCTGCTGTAATCGCGCGACACCGCATCCGCGACCTCAAAGCGCGCTGTATGCAGCACACCCGCCTTGCGCGCATTATCGACCGATAGCCGAACGCAGTCCGGATCGATGTCGCTGCCGAAAATTTCAAAATCCGACTCAGGTACAATGCGACTGACTGCCTCTTCGCGCACGGATTTCCACGTTTCCGCGCCGATGCAGCCCCACTTTTCCGCATCAAACGAGCGCATCATACCCGGTGCGCGGCGCATCGCGATAAGCGCTGCCTCAATCGCAATGGTTCCCGAGCCGCAGAACGGGTCGAGCAGGCGATCGCGTCCGCGCCAACGCGCCAGCTTTACCATGCCCGCGGCAAGTGTTTCGCGCAGCGGTGCGGCGTTTGCGTTAGCTCGATAGCCGCGCTTGTGCAGCCCTGCGCCCGAGGTGTCCAGATAGAGTTCTGCGCGATCATGCATGATCGCGAATTGGATCTGATAGCGCGCACCTGTTTCCTCGAACCAATCGGTGCCGTATGCATGAGACAGACGAGTTACGACCGCCTTTTTGATGATTTTCTGACAGTCCGGAATGGAATGCAGCGCAGAGTCGAGGGCATGTCCCTTGACCGGGAATGCGCCATCACGCGGGATAAAATCCTCCCACGGCAGCGCTCGCACACCCTCAAAAAGCTGGTCAAAGCTAGTGGCAGGGAACGAACCGATGCACAGCAGCACGCGCTCGGCGGTGCGCAAATTGAGGTTTGCCCAGGCGAGCGTGCGCTCATCGCCGGAAAACAGCACACGGCCGTTTTCCGGACGAACGTCGGTCAACTTCCCCTCAAATCGTAACTCGTCAGCAACGATGCCCTCTAGTCCGAACAGGGTCGGACAGCATAATTCCAGCTTCATTTTCATTCCTCCGTTTTCTGTGTTGCTCTATTGTATCACACCCGCACCGGAATGTACACCGCTGCCCTCAGCACATTGCGGCCGCGAGTTTGATAACCAGCTCATTTGCATACCGATACGCCATGAGATAGTCAATCGTTTGCTGCTCCAGTCCGGCTTTGCTGCGGATGGTTTGGATCGCCGCCTGCACGGTCGAAACGTTATCCGGCATCCACGAAATGCCAAGCGTTTTCAAAATGCCCTTGGCATAAGCAACGCCGAACTTACGCTGCTCCTCTGGCGCGTCGAAAATCCAGCGATCCTCAGAGTCGAGAAAGCCTGCTTCCAGAATGACTGCAGGACAGACCGTCTCTCGGATAAAGCCGAAGTAGTCCCGTCCCTCGTCGTTGACGCGGATCTTGAGCCCGCGGCTGTTCTGTCCGATTCGAATGACCTCCTGCTCGATATTATATGCAAGCTCCTTGCCCTTGCCGCCATAGCGTGTGTGGTAGACCTCAAAGCCGTCACCACCCCCTGCGTTGATATGGATGTCCACCGCAACATCAGGGTCATATGCGTTACACTCGCGAATTTCTTCACTCAAACGGTCGTTCTCGTCCTTTTCACGGCTCATGTTCACGTTTACTTTGTGCCGTACGAGTTCCGCTTTGCAGTAAAGTGCCATCGACAGCGCGAGATTCTTTTCCATCATCCCATTGCCTGTCGCACCCGAATCACTGCCGCCATGCCCCACGCCAATAAACACCTTTGCCATACCGTGTTCCTCCTTTGTACCGTTTGGCTTACCGAACCAGTATATGCGGTGACAGGGCGCGTGTGTCCTGCGGTTTTTTCTGGTACTGCGCTGCTATCGGTTTCCAATACATCGCAATAACGTATTTTTTGGAATTACTTGCAACCGGTGTTCAAATCGTGTATCATATTCTACAGAATCTGCTTGCGGATATATCGTGTGATGTGCGGTGCCGCGCGCGGGTTTTGGGGTTGGCGGACACAAGCCACACGCGCCATCATATGACAGGAGCATCATCTTTTATGAAAACGATTTATACGCAGGCCGAAGCAAAAGCGATGATTGAGTTTGCACAGGAGGATTGTGATATTGTTCGTCTTGTGATGCCGACCGCACAGCATGTCTGTGAGATCGGATCTGCGGCGGAAACGCAAGAACTGTGCACAAATTTCTGGAATCGCCGTGAACGCTGCGAAAACTGCACCTCTAACCGTGCCCTGCAAACCAAGGGCAAGGCGCTCAAGCTGGAGGCACTGCGCGGCAAAACCTATCTGGTCATTTCCAAATATATGGAAATCGACGGCGTGCCGCGTGTTCTGGAGATGATTTCCGATGTTTCCGAAGATATGACCTTGGACTCCGACCAAAAGAACGAGCTTGCGCATATCATTCGCAGCTACAATCGTCTGCTCATCACCGATCCCCTGACGCATGCCTATAACCGCCGCTTTTTGGATGACCATTTTGTCCCTTCGCTGAACTGCTGTCACGATCCGTACGCGGGCATCCATCTAGCGCTCATGGATATTGACTCGTTTAAGCACATCAACGACACCTACGGTCATGCCGCGGGTGATTTGGTGCTCAAGGATGTTGCGTCCTTCTGGCGGCTGCACTTTGACTCCCGAGAGGCAAACCGTGAGCGGCTCGTCATTCGTTTGGGTGGCGATGAAATTCTGATCGTCGCATGTGGAATGCCGTTTGAAGAATTCCACACCTATGTTCTGCGCTGTTACGAATACATGCGCAAAGTGTGCTATTACAAGGAAAAAATTCATTTCCAGTTCAGTGTCAGTATCGGTTTCTCCTCAAGTGAAGCATTTGAGGACGACTGGACATGGTCACAGCTCTTGGAGGCTGCCGACCGCGACATGTATACCTGCAAACGGCTGCGCAAGCAGCGATAACGACCGCTTTTACCCGCAAAAAGGCGATGACTGAAATGTCATCGCCTTTTTTATGCCGCAGAGCAGATTTAATTTCCGCATTCGATCGAAATTTTATCAAACAGAGAGAGCACGTCCTCTACGCGCAGTGCGGCTTTTTCCTCGCCGCTGCGGTCGAAGATCGCACGCCCCTCATGCATCATGAGCACGCGAGAGCCGTATTCGACCGCGTACCGCAGGTTGTGCGTGACCATGACCGTCGTCAGCCCCTTGCTGCGCACAATCTTATCGGTCAGTTCCATGATGGTATCTGCGGTTTTGGGATCGAGCGCCGCCGTGTGCTCGTCGAGAATGAGGAAGTCGATCGGCGTAAGCGTGCTCATGACGAGTGCCATCGCCTGTCGCTGCCCGCCGGACAGCACGCCGACCCGCGTATGCATCTTATCCTCGAGCCCCAGTCCGATATCCGCAAGCAACGCACGATAGACGTCGTACCGTTTGCGGTTCACGCCGTGCTGTAGACCAAACATGCCGTTTTTATGGTCAGCAAGCGACATATTTTCATAGATCGTCAGGTTCTGGCACGTGCCAGCCGCAGGATTCTGAAAGACACGCCCGATGTAGCGTGCGCGCACATGTTCCTTCTGCATGGTAATATCCCTGCCGTCGAGAATGATGTGTCCCCCGTCGATTGGAATCGAACCGCAAATGATGTTGAGCATCGAGGTCTTGCCCGAACCGTTCGAGCCGACGACGGAAACGAATTCGCCCGCGTCGATCGACAGATTGAACCTATCGAACAGACACATTTCATTGACCGTGCCGGTATTGTAATTTTTGGTAATGTCACGCAGCTCAAGCACGTTTGCCGCCTCCCTTCTTCTGTCCGTTCAGGTGTGTTCCCGCGAGCACGAGCAGCAGCAGACCTGCGGTCAGCAGCTTCATGATGTTCGGGTTCACACCGCGGTCGAGGATGAACGCGATGACCGCACGGTAGAGCGCCGCACCGACGAGCACCATCGTGGTCGCGCGCAGGCGCACGCGGCGGAAGAGCGCGGCACCGATGATGACCATCGCAAGACCCATGACGATCGTACCAGTGCCCATCGCAATGTCGAACACGCGCTGCTGCTGACACAGCACCGCACCGGACAGCGCGGCAAGTGCATTTGCGATTGCCAGACCAACGATCTTAACGCTGCCCTGATCGCGACCCAGATAGGTCACGAAAAGCGCGTTGTCGCCTACGCCGCGCAGCAGCAGACCGGATTTGGTCGACAGATACCAATCCAGTACAAATTTGCATACGAGCGCAAGCGCAAACGCAACGAGTACCGTACCGTATCCCGGCGCCGCCTGCTCCAGCATACCGCCGACACCGCTCGAAAAAATGCTGTCGTTGTTGAAAACCGGCAGATTTGGTGCGCCAGCGATCATCAGATTAACGGAGTAGAGCGCGGTCATCGTGATAATACCGCTGAGCAGATCCTTCACACCGAGCTTGACATGGATCACGCCGGTGACGACTCCTGCGAGTGCGCCCGCGACCATCGCCACAAGCAGCGTCAGCCACGGATTCCAACCCAGTGTCACCAATCGCGCCGTGATCGCCGCGCCAAGCGGAAACGTGCCGTCGACCGACAAATCCGGAAAATCCAGAATTTTATAGGTGATGTAGACGCCGAGTGCCATCAGTGCGAAGATAAATCCCTGCTCCAGAAAGCCCACGATCAGACCGATTGACATAACATATTCCCTCCGCTGTTGTCATCGAAACAGCAAGCAAGCCGCGCAATTTGCGCGGCAACCTGCCTGTGATTTATTCGTGCTTGTTCGCATCCTTATATGCGTCCGGCAGCGTCAGCCCGAGCTTTGCAAGCGCGGTGGTATTGACATCCGCAGAAAACTCGGTGACGGTCTCAAACGGCATCTTGGTGATGTCCTGTCCGCCGAGCACCTTTGCCGCCATCGCGCCTGCCTGCTTGCCCAGTGCCACGTAATCGATGCCCTCGGAAGCGAGGCAGCCGTTTTTGACCTGCTCCACTTCGGAGCCGAACACCGGAATACCCGCCGCATTTGCCTTGTCAAGCTCGGTCGCGAGTGCGGAAACCACGGTGTTATCAGTCAAGTTGACGAAACAGTCGACCTTCGCTGCAAGCGACTGCGCCGCAAGCGCAACATCCGCGGTCGTCGCAATGCCGGAGGTCTCGATGGAGAAGCCGTACTGCGGCGCAGCTGCTTTATAGAGCTTGATCTGCGCTTCAGAGTTTACTTCGCCGGTCGAAAAGAGAATGCCGATTTTCTTTGCGTTCGGCAGGAACGCGCGAATCATCTGGAGCTGCTTTTCCGCCGGAATCAGATCGGACACGCCTGTGATTGTCTTGCCGCTCTTCCCATCCTCGCCGGTCAACCCCGCGCCGACCGGATCAGAGACTGCGACGTATACGACCGGCGTGTGCGCCTTTTCCGCCGCCGCATAGGCAAACTGTGCGGCAGGCGTCGCAATCGCCGCGATCATATCAACCTTGGACGACACAAACTGCGTTGCAATCTGCTGCGACATGGAGGTGTCCGCCTGCGAGTTCTGATAGACGAACTCGATGTTTTTGCCCTCTTCATATCCGTTTTCCTTGAGCCCTTCGATGAAGCCCTCACGGCAGTTGTCGAGCGACGGATGGTTTGCAAACTGCGAAATACCGATCTTGTAGACCTTGTCGGCGGTGTCCTGCTGTGCGGTGCTCTGCGTCGTGTCCTGCTTCGCCGGTTCGATGCCCGCGGCAGCCGAGCCGCAGCCCACGAGTGTACCCGTCATTGTCATAGCCGCCAGTGCAAGCGCGATCATTTTAGAAAAATTTTTGTGAAACATGATGATTACCCCTTTATCGTTCGTTCTGTTTGATTGATTACCCTCTTACAGACGAACACGCCATCGTAAAACCATCTTTTTTACCCTCCAGACAAACAAAAAAGCTCTTGCCCCATACAATGGGACAAGAGCAAAATAACTCCTGCGGTACCACCCAAATTGATCGCAAAGCGACCCACTCAGCCATGCACGAACATGCACGCTCCCAAATAACGGCAGGAACCGTCGGCGCCTACTCTCTGCTGATTTCAGGCCGCCCTCCTGAGTCCATTCCACCGACGCGCAGCCGCTGTGATCACACCACCCACAGCTCTCTTTGTGCTTTGCAGTTCCGTGTACTTCTCTCAGTCATTGGTTTAACGTGTTTTATATTATGCTGTTTTTCTCGCGTTGTCAAGTGGTTTTTATAAAAACGTAAAAATTCCCGTGCGCGACGAACGCGTGACACGCCGCGCGATGTAGGAGCGCACATCCACGCCAAGCAGCTGCAGCAGCGCCCAGTCGAGCAGTGCTGCACTGCAAGCGGCCAGCAATACCGCAAGCCACTGGCTGCCCGCGATGCCGAGAAGCGCAGTGTAAAACACGCGTACCCAAAGACAGACCGTTGCACCGCACAGCAGCGGCACAACCAGTGTGTGCCCCAGACGCAGGCGGTAACCGGTTTTTCGCCGCAGTCCCCACAGGTTGGCAAGTACGACCGGCAGCGGACTGATGAGCATGCTCAGGATATAGCCGTAAATTTGCAGCTCCGACCGCGCCGCGAGCACCCATGTCAGCCCAAGCTGTAGCACCTCACCGCATACCGCTGCAATCGCGGCACGCCGCTGTGCACCGATCCCACCGAGCAGCGACGCCGTCATCATCTGGTAATAGCTGAACACCGCTGCCGCGCCCAAAAGCGCCATATATGGCAACGGGATCGTCTGCCCAAAGCACACACGCGCGAGGCTTGGCGACAAGGGGACGAGCGCCGCGGTCGTGGGGATGGCGATGAGTCCGGTCACGGTCATCGCCTTGTCGGTCAGCGCGCGCACACGCGGCATGTCGCCGCGCGCCTGTGCCGCCGTGATGCTCGGCACGAGCACGATACCGACGGCGCTGATCAGCGCGATCGGCAGCAAGATCAGCGGCGATGCCATTCCTGAGATCACACCGAGTGCGGACAGTGCCGCGCTCTCGCTCATGCCGGACACGACTAGCCGCTGTGGCAGGATCACCGAGCCTGCGGAGGAAATGAGATTGATAAGCACCGCCGCGATCGACAGTGGGGCGGCAATGTCGAGCACATGACGCAGCAGCCCGGGATCGGCGCGCGTCCGCGCCAGTTTGCCGAAGTGCTTACGATACAAAATACCAAGAAAGGAGGAGGAAAAGCACTCGCTGACCGCCATGCCGAGCATAATCAGCGCGGCGATTCTGCCGTAATCTCCCTTTCCGAACAGTGCGAGCAGTGTAATGACTGCAACAATGCGCACGATCTGCTCGCCGCTTTCGCTCACAGCGGCATACTGTACACGCCCTGTACCCACAAACAGCGATTTGATAATGTTCTCGAAACCGGTGAGGAACAGGCAGATGAGCATGATCGGCAGCGCAGCGGCGGTGCGCACATCCCCGAGCAGACGCGTCGCGATGAAGTGATGTCCCGGCAACACGACCGCAGCGCATAGAGTGAAAATCGTCACAAAAATGCCGACTGCATAGCGCGCGAGCGGGCGGATCTGCTCCGGTTTTCCCTGTGCGAGCTTCGCAGAGCTGAGGCGCGAGCATGCCATCGTGACCCCTGCGAGGCTCGCCGCGTTGACGACCGTGTAGGCGGAAAACACGAGCCGATACACGCCTAGACCCTCCGCCCCTGCAAACCGTGACAGCGCAATACGATAGAAGAACCCCAGTGCCTGTAATCCCACATTCGACAGTGCCATGACCGCCGCACTATATAAAAAAGTTCGTTTGTCGATCCTCACCCGCATTTCAACTCCCCGCCCGCGGCACAGCCGCTTCCTGCAACAAGATATGTCCTGTCCGGATGAGATAGACCGAGAAACGCAAAAAAGAGGACGCAATGCGTCCCCTTTCGGGCTAGATTCTCTTGGCAAGCCGCTCGCTGTATGCGGCGCGGAACTGCCCGAACGTGCCTGCGTCAAGTTCTGCACGGATACGCTCCATCAGGTGATTATAGAACCACAAATTGTGCATGACCAGCAGACGCTGCGACAGCATTTCTCCGCTCTTGAGCAGGTGGCGCAGATACGCGCGGCTGAAACGACGGCACGTTGGGCACTGGCAGCCCTCCTCAATCGGGCGGTCGTCGGTCTGGTACTTCGCGTTCTGGATGTTCAGGATGCCATTCCATGTGAACAGATGCCCGTGGCGAGCGTTGCGTGTTGGCATAACACAGTCAAAGAAGTCCACACCGCGCGCGACACCCTCGATGATGTTGGACGGCGTGCCGACACCCATGAGGTAGCGCGGTTTATTGACCGGCGCATGCGGAAGCACCACATCGAGCACATGATACATCGTTTCAGTGCTTTCACCGACCGCGAGACCGCCGATGGCATAGCCCGGCAGGTCGAGCGCCGCGATGTCATGCATATGCTGCACACGCAAATCATCGTATGTGCCACCCTGATTGATGCCGAACAGCAGCTGATGCGGGTTCACCGTATCGGGCAGGCTGTTAAGCCGCGCCAACTCCGCTTTGCAGCGGGCAAGCCAACGCGTCGTGCGCGCGATAGAGTCCACAACATACTCGCGCGGCGCGGGGTTCTCGATGCACTCATCGAACGCCATCGCAATATCCGAGCCCAGATTGGACTGGATGCGCATACTTTCTTCCGGTCCCATGAAAATTTTGCGACCGTCGACATGGGAATTGAAATAGACACCCTCCTCTTTGATTTTGCGCAGATCAGCGAGCGAAAACACCTGAAATCCGCCTGAATCCGTCAGCATCGGGCCGTCCCACTGCATAAAACGGTGCAGTCCGCCCATCTGGCGCACGATCTGGTCGCCGGGACGCACATGCAGGTGGTAGGTGTTGGACAACTCGATCTGGCAGCCCAGCTCCTTGAGGTCGAACGCATCGACCGCACCCTTGATCGCGCCCGCCGTACCGACATTCTGGAACACCGGCGTCTGCACCGCGCCGTGTGCGGTCATAAAAACGCCGCGGCGTGCCTTTCCTTCGGTCTTTAAAAGTTCAAAGCTTCCTATTTGCATGATTTTCCTCATTTAAATTTGTTTTAGTGGTAGTATATCACAGTTTTTACGATTTTTCAAGGAAAAGCGGGACGGCATATGCCGTCCCACGGAAATCACTTGCGGTTTTCAAAATAGGTGATTGAGAGCGTAACGGTCACGCCACCCGCCGACAATGTGGACGTATATCCCGCCGGTGCCGCCTCAGGCAGCACCGGTGCAAAGGAGATCGTTCCGATGTGGCAGCGATACGGACCATCATGTAGACGCTGGACCACTCGGCTCGCCTGCGCATAGCCAGGTGCGGTGAAAGTGACATCAATCACGCGGCGCACCACATTGCCCTCTTCCGGCATCGCGACCGGTTGAAAGCTGAGCTGATAGGTGGACGCATCCGCCATTACGCCGTTGAGTAGCGAGATAACCCCCTGCAAGTTATCATATGCAGGCGTCTGCTGCGCCCAGGCAGCGGTCTTGTGGATTTCCTCCAGTGCGGCGCGCATCTCCTGAAGCTGCTTCGCTTTCGCCGTAACAAGTGTGAGCTCATCGTCAGCGTCCACCTGTTCGATGCGAATCCGTTCCATTTCCGCCAAAAGCGGTTTGTGTACACACCAAAAATACAGACCGCACAGCAAAACAACCGCCATGATGACCAGAAGCACCTTTTCGCGCATGCTGAATTGTTTCGAAAGCCCCATCAGCCCGCATCTCCTTCCGCCGCTGTGTCCCTTTTCGCCTGATCCGCTGCCTCCGCGGCGGCCTTTTCCTGTGCCTGCTCGCGTCGCGCGGCATTTTCCAGTGTAATGACCATGGAAACGGACGGTGCATCCGCAGTCGTGCGGCTGTTCGCCGTATTGACCTGTACCGCCGCAACTTCTTCATGTGATTCCAGACGCGTAACGAAATTTGCCGCCTGTGCGAGCGTCATGCCGGAAAAATCGATCGACAGCACGTTGTCCGCGATGGAGTATTGCTGTATTTGCGCATCACCCATCAAATTCTGTTCCACGATACGCATGACGGATAGGCGGTCGACCGTCGCCCGCTCGTCATCCGTCAGATAATCCGCCACATATTTGGAATATTCCTCCAAGATCGCATCATAATCCGCGGTTTGCTCCGTCAACTGTACAATCTGTTCCTGTGTATGATTGAGTGCATCCTGCGCACGCATGACCGCCGCGATGCGATCTGCAACGGCAAATTTACCGATTATAAAGATGACCGCCAGCACCATGAGCAGTCCCGGAACGACTTGCAGCACGGTTTTTGCGTCCTGTTCCCTCATTGCGAGGTTGAGCGTCGTTTTGCAGGGAAGTTGCTTTTTGCTTCGCTGTAACATATGCTCTCCCCCTTACTGCATGGTCGCGCCGACGGCGGCAGCGCACAGCAGTGTTTCTCCCTTTTGCTCTGCGCTGACTGTCGGCATCAGTTGCTCGATCGGATGCATCGTCAGCCCCGTCATCTGGCCGATCATTTTAATGAGTGGCGTAATATACGCACCGCCGCCGCAGTAATAGGCGTGTTCCAACTGGGTATTGCGGTTATTAAAACGATAGAAGTTTACCGCTTTCATGCTTTCAACAGAGATCGTGCTGTAGATGCTGCGTGCCTCTTCCGCTTCCTGCACCCCATCGTGATTGGCGTCCATGTAGGTATGCGCAATGTGCTCATCCACGTTGCGTGCCTCTGCCACCGCACGGTCAAAATCCGCGGTACCGATGTCGATCACACGGGTCGTGTCAAATTGATTGCCATGATCAAAAATGTGTAGCCGGGTCGCAGTCTGTCCGATGTCGATGATACAGTATTCCTGCGGTGCATGATCCGGCTGTACTACAGCATATCGACGCATCAGATTGGCATAGGCACACTCCGCGGGGATTGCAGTGCGCAGATGCAATCCCGCGCGCCGAAACATCGCGCGGTATTCTCCGATGATGTCTTTGGATGCCGCCGCCGCGAGCAAGTTCATTTCCGTCGGTTTTCCATCCTCATCGCGCAAAATTTCCTGCACTGCATAGTCGTAGAAAAACTTTTCCTTACCGCTTGCCGCATAATCGCGAAATTCATACGGAAAATTCAGCCGGAGCTGCTCTGTGGACATGGCAGGCAACGTCACACGGCGCATAAATGCGACCTGCGCCGGCAGAATGACCGCACAGTTTGCACGCGCGATGTGATATTTCCGCCGCATTTCGCGCAGATATTCCGACATCGCTTCAAACGAAATGATTTCGCCCGCCCGCACCAGATTTTCCGGCAGTTTTTGGGTATATAACCGCTCTACGCCGTGTTTTCCGCACTGCGCGAGCTTGATATAGCCTGTTCCAATATCAAACCCAATGACTGACATTGTTTTCTTTCCTCCCCCGAACGCTCTTCATGCAAAAATCCCCCAATACCATGCCAAGAATTGCGTTCCAAACAATAACACGATCCATGCCGCGAGTGCGATTGCAGGCCCGAACGGGAACGGTTCCCGTTTGCCGCGATGGGTCAGTACCGCACCCAAGATACCGATCAGACTGGATAGAACCAAGAGCAGCAGCGTGCGCCCCGCGCCGAAATACAGCCCCAATACGAAAAACAGCTTGATGTCCGCACCGCCCATCGTCTCGCAGCCCATGATACGATCAGCGAGCAGGACAAACAGCAGGAGCGGTACGCCGACCGCAGCCGCACCGAGCAAGCCCTCCTTATAGCCATTCCACCCGTATACCAAACCGACAAATGGAAAAAGGCACGCCATAGCAGCGAGTAAGCGATCCGGAATTTCGCGCGTGTCGAGATCGACTAACGCCGCGACGAGCAGCAAACTGCCCAACACAAGCCAACATGCTAAAGTCAGCCATGCATAGCCCAGGGACGGAATCTCCCCTACCAGTGTGTGATAGGACAGCACGACCGACACGAAAAAAGCGCAAAGAATCACTTCCACCGCAGGATAACGGGGCGAAATGTGTGTTCCGCAATATCGACAGCGACCGCGCAGCCCCAGATAACTGAGCACCGGTACCAAATCGCGTGCGGCAAGCGTGTGCCCACACGACGCACAGTGCGAACGTCCGTGGACGATGGATTCTCCATGCGCCAAACGCCAAGCCCACGCGTTGCAAAAACTGCCGAATACCAGACCGAGCAGCGCCGTCACAGCCAGCAAATACAGCTGCATTCCCGGTGATAACCAGCCCATAACACACCTCTTGTCGACAGAATTTTACTTAATTATTTTATCATAAATGGAGATATAAAACAAGCGACTCAGGAAAACCTGAGTCGCTTGTTGCCAATCTATCCGAAGATAGCATTAGCTTACCGTTACTTTGCCTGTCGAATCGATTTTAACCGTATATATAGTGCTTCCTGAAACTGCGGTTGCATCAGTCTCTTTCGTTACATCGCCCGTCGTATTATCGACCGCATAATAGTATGTTGCCGCACCTTCCGTTTTATCGGTCAAGTAGTCTGTTGCAGCCATTGCCTTGACTGTACGCTTATTCGCCTGCGCAACTGCATCGCGTGCTTTCCCAAGTTGTGCAGAGAATACCGGTACTGCGATTGCGACCAGAATGCCGATGATCGCGATGACGATCAGCAGTTCTGCAAGGGTGAATGCTTTCTTCGAACGATTTTTGCCGTGCATAGCGGCACACAGTTTTTGAAACATACCTTTTTCCTCCATCAGTGATCCTTGATAGATCGTTTTTATTTATTTTGCTGACTTCAGCCAGTCAAAATCACAGAAAATTATAGGCCCATGGTGTTTCCCATTCCCGCGTACATGGTAAACATCGGGAAATACAGCGCAATGACGATAAAGCCGATCAGCACACCCATCATCACGGTAATTGCCGGCTCGAGCATAGACAGTGCTTTTTCGGATGCATTTGCGACCTCACTGTCAAAATATTCGCTCATGGTGCCGAGCATGTCCTCAAGCGTACCCGCTTCCTCACCGACCGCAGTCATTTCCTTTAAGATCGGCGGCAAAAAGCGATCGTCCTTGAGCACTGCCCCCAACCGTTTGCCCTCTTCGATGCCCACGACCGCGCTGCTGACCGAACGTCCCATTTCGTAATTGTCCATCACGCGTCCGGTCGCGCAAAGGGCACGCGATACCGGCAGGCCTGCGGTCAGCAAGGTCGACATCGTATTGGCAAACTGTGAGGCACCGTTCAGCAAATGGATCTTGCCGAGCACTGGCATGCGCAGCGCAAGAATTGCAAGCTGCCGTTTCCCCTTCTCTGTCCGCCCATATAGCTTTGTACCGAGCACAACTGCCGCAATCAAAGTTAAAATAAGCCACCACCAGTGTGTCACCCCGTTTGCCATGCCGATGAGCATGCGTGTGGCAAGCGGCAGCGTGCCACCAAAGCTGTCAAACACTCCTTGAATTTTCGGCACGGTGACGACCATGATGATTGCAACGACCACCGCAGCGAGCACACACAGGAAAATCGGGTATGCCATCGCGGCACGCACCTTGCGTTTAACTTCGTAGGATTTATGAAAATAGCTGCTGAGTTTTGCAAAAGAAGCTTCGAGCGTACCAGATTCCTCTCCCGCGCGTACGGTTTCCAGAAACACCTCCGGAATTTTTTTACCGTTTTTCTCAAAGCCGCGCGTCAGGCTGTAGCCGGACGCTACATCCTTTGCCGTTTCGCACAGGATACGACGCAGCAGCCGATCGTTGGTCTGCTCCGCAATCAGCTCGACTGCGCGCACCATCGGAAGCCCCGCACGCAAGAGCACAGAAAACTGTGTACATACCATCGACAGTGACTTTTCATTGATCCAGAGAGGTTCATTGAGATCAAATCGTGCTTTTTCCCGGGGAATTTGCGCTACTTTTATAACAATAGGGTATTCCTGCTTGATTTGCGCCACGGCTTCAAACTCGTCATACGCTTCGACCACGCCGTGCACCGTCGCGCCATCGCGTGAAACCGCTTTATATTGATATGTGTTCAAGCATTCACCCCCAGGCTGTCACCAATTCCGGTTAGTGCATGCGCAACTCCGTGCGCGGTATGCCGACCGTTTTCTGTATATATTCCGCATCATGCGCTGCGGTTCGCGCGGTTTCCGCGGAAATAATTCCTTGCTTATAAAGCTGTAAAATGGCAAAATCCATCGTCACAGCACCGCGATCCGCCGAGGTTGCGACCGCATTTGCGATTTGCGGTGTTTTTCCCTCGCGGATAAGATTGCGAATGGCGGGGCTGACCATCATCAGCTCGCACGCTGCGATGCGTCCACCGTTCTTCTTGGGCAGAAGCTGCTGCGACAGCACAGCTTGCAGTGTCATGGAAAGCTGCATGCGGATCTGTTTTTGCCGTCCCTCCGGAAACACGTCCACAACTCGATCGACCGCATCCGCCGCCGAGCCTGTATGTAATGTTGCAAACACCAAATGTCCGGTTTCAGCAGCGGTCAGTGCGGTCTCGATGGTTTCCAGATCGCGCATCTCACCGATGAGGATGACATCGGGATCTTCGCGCAGCACCGCACGCAGACCGTCCGCGTAGCTTGCCGTATCGCGCCCGATCTCGCGCTGATTGATCGCACACTGCGCAGGAACGTGCACATACTCGATCGGGTCCTCCAGCGTGATGATGTGCGCAGGTCTGGTCTCGTTGATACGCCGCAATACCGCCGCCAACGTGGTCGATTTACCCGAACCGGTTTCACCGGTAACAAGGACAATGCCGCGCCGCAGCTCCGGAAAACTCAAGACCGCAGGCGGCAAACCAAGCGTTTCCAGTTCCGGAATGCGATCGTGCAGGATGCGCAGTGCGATCGAAAGATGCCCTTGCTGCCGAAACAGGTTCAGACGCACGCGCGCACCGGCGATGCTGCGCGCGCAGTCGAGTTCCCCGCAATCGCGGATACGCTCTGCGCGGTCTCCCACCAGTTCGGCGGCAAGACGCTCGCAATCTTCATTGGAAAGCGCAGGCGTGCCCTCAAGCGAAATCAGTGCACCATCCAGACGCAGTTTGGGCGGCAGACCCGCAATGAAATGAATATCGGATACTCCGTGTGCCGCTGCGTCAGCAATAAGCTGTTCCAGATCCATGTGTGTTACTCCTCAATCGTGGAATAGATCGTGCGCGCCGCTTCCTCTACGGTCGTCACGCCCTCCTGCACCAGACGACGGCACTGTTCTCCCAGCGTAGTAAAACCGCCCCGCCGCGCCGCCGCAAGCACGTCTTCACGCTGGTGCGGGCGACTCATCGCGCGGCGCACGTCCGCATCGACAAGCAAAATCTCAAACACGCCGGTTCGTCCGCGATAGCCGGTGTGAAAGCACATCGGGCATCCCTTGCCGTGATAAAACTGCATATCCGGCGTGCGCATCAGGTGCAGGCGCTCCAGTTCTTCGTTGCTCGGATCATAGGCTTCGCGGCAGTTGGGGCAAATCTTGCGTACCAAACGCTGTCCGATCACACCCTTGAGCGCGGAAGTAATCAAATACGGTTCGACCCCGATATCGGACAAACGGTCGAGCGTTGCGATCGCATCGCTCGTGTGGATTGTCGAAAGCACCAAGTGTCCGGTGATCGCGGCGCGCATTGCGATGGTCGCGGTCTCTCGGTCACGAATTTCACCGACGGAAATAATATCGGGGTCCTGCCGCAAAATCGCGCGCAGGCCACCGGCAAAGCTCATACCGATTTTTTCGTTGATCTGGCACTGATTGACGCCGTCAATCTCATATTCCACCGGGTCTTCCAATGTCACGACATTGACCTGATCGGTATTCAGTTCGCGCACCATCGTCGACATCGTCGAGGATTTGCCCGAACCCGTCGGTCCGGAAATGAGCAACACGCCGCTTGTGGCGCGCACCAAACGGTCAAAGCGCGTCAACACGTCGCCGGTCAGACCGATGCCCGCGCGCGTCAGTGTCTGCGCCGATTTATCAAGCAGACGGATGACCATTTTCTCTCCGTGCACAGTCGGCAGCGTCGAAATTCTGAGGTCGATGTCCTGATTTTTCACGCGCACGTTGGCACGCCCGTCCTGTGGGGTCTTGCGCTCGGAAATATCCATCGCACCCATGACCTTCAAGCGGGACAACACCGCACCAGACAGATTCGCAGGCACGGTCAGAATACTGCGCAGAATGCCGTCGATTCGCATACGCACGACCATTTCCTGCTCTCGCGGCTCCAGATGAATGTCGCTTGCGCGCTCGGTCGCGGCGCGCTCGATGATAGAGTTGACGAGCCGGATCGTCGGCGCGGTCTCCGCACTCGTGGCAAGCTCCTGCGCGCGTGGGGTTGCGGCTTCGGTCTCCGTGCCACGCGCACGCTTCATTTCCTCGATCGCACGCGCCGCACCCTCGTTACCGTACAGCGTGATAATCGCGCGGTCTACCGCCTCTGAGGTCGCAATCATGGGCACGACACGGCGGCGGGAGACATGCTTGACCTCTTCGATCGCCATGAAGTTCAGCGGATCGCTCATCGCAAGCCAGACTTCGTCCCGTGACGCGCGTACCGGCACGACTTCGTGCCGCTTTGCCACATTCTTTGGCACAATATTCGCCATTTCCGGCTCAATATTGGTTTTTGAGAGGTCAATAAAGGAAACACCGAGCTGCATTTCCAACGCTTCGATGAGCTGCTTTTCACTGATGAACTGGTATTCGGTCAGCACGGTTCCCAAGCGTTTATGGGTCTCCTTTTGCAGCGCCAGCGCGCGCTCCAGATCGCTTTCCGTGATCAGACCGATCGAGACCAGCAAATCGCCCAGTCTTTTATATGTATATGCCATCGGCCAGATCCCCCGTTTCGCTCCTTTGGATTACCGAAAGTATAACACTGTTTACAGTTTTTCGCAATATGTAACCCTCTGAAATTTAATTGTTTTTTTCGTATTATAGCGTTACATTTTTTATTTTTTATGCAATATCTTGAATTTTTTATGTAACTCATGTTCTTTTAGCACTTTTTTCGTTCTGCAACCCTTCAAATACCTGTTTTTTTTATTCTTCTCCAACCCACTCCTTTATTTGCCTTTCGGCACACAAAATGTTATGATAGAATTAATTTCAAAACAAAGGGGCACTTTTGTATGAAATGCTTACGAACGCTCTCAAAAAAGCACGGTTTCACGCTTGCGGAAACGCTAGTGACCGTTGCGATCATCACGATTTTGACCGCCATTGCGATTCCCGGGGTAATGGCGTTTCGTCAGGCGCTCAAGCAGACCGAGCTCGACGCATGTGCGCGTCAAATCTTTCTTGCCGCACAGGATAGCCTGACCGGTCGAAAAACAGCGGGTCTGCTCCCTTCCACCGCAGACGATACCGCAGTTTATGCCTTGCGCACGGATGGTTCCTCCGATGCGGTGCTTGACTGGCTGCTCCCCAGTCGTGCGATCGACCCTGCCGTTGCCGAGCAATCGTACATGCTATCCTACAATGCAAAAACCGGCACGATGCTCGAGGTCTACTATGCAGAGCATGCGCTGCGGCAAGAGGATGTTCTACCCCTATCCGGCATGGGAAAAGAGGCGGTTTATGCACGAAAAGAAGCAAAAATCGGCTATTATAACGGCGGTGATATTGCTGCAAACGCGCCTACAACGCTTCCGACGCCGCGGTTACAGGTGCATAACGGCAATGATCTGACTGCTACGGTCTCCGTGCCGCTTGACACGCTCTCTAAGGGGCAGGTCGTCCTCACGGTGAGTAGTCTCAACCGCACGGATGCGTCTAAGGAATTCCCGCTGACGCTCGACGCGGGCGGCAATGCGACGCTGACGCTTGATAGCCTGACCACTTCGGAAAATCGTTTCGCGACACTCTTTCGGAGCACCGGCATTCTTCCCGGGGACGGACTGCGCCTGACGGTGAAATTTGTCCCGAACACCTCTGTCGACAATTATCTGCCGTCCGAAATCGCGCAGGCGGATGTCAACAGTCTGTTTGCGTCCAGCGAGACCACAGAAGATGCACAGCATACACATATCGTGAAAATCGGCTGTGCACGCCATTTGCAGAATCTATCCACCGCTTTTTCGGGCTTTGAACCCACCGCGGTCTTTTCCGCGGAGCAAACAGCAAATATTGACTGGAACGGTCTTACCTTGCAGCCCATTGAGAATGCCAATTTGGCTTCTTATAATGGCAGAAAGCTGCGCATCTCCAACCTCAACCTGCACACGCCTGCACAAACCGCCGAGAAAAGCTATGCGCTCGGCTTGTTTGGTGCGCTCGGCAGCGAGAAGCAAGCCGCCTCTCTGTCCAATATTTACATTGAAAATCCGATTTTGCATGCGGAGCAGCCCGCAACCTCCGGTGTGCTTGCGGCGTCGTTGACCAACGCTTTTGTAACCGATTGCCGCGTCTATGCGAGCGCAGCGCAAAATCCGGTCTCTCTCCCGTACGGGATAACAGGCAACGGTATCACAGGCGGTCTCATCGGGATCGCGACAAACTGCACCGTTAAAAACTCGTTTGTCGGTTTACCGGTCATGTACAACACCGCTGCCGATGCAGTGATCGGCGGGCTGATCGGCTCCGCAGCAGGCGGCGATATCGTCAACTGCTATGCCGCAATCGACGATCTATCCGCAAGCGGCAGTGCCGCCATGCTGCTCGGTACGGCAAGCAGCGGTACGTCCGCGTCAAACTGCTACGCAGTCGGCAATATTTTGCAATCTTCCGGTGCAGCCAGCGGCTTTTCCGGAGGCACGCCCCGCGTCGCGAGCAGCTACTGCGCAGTGACCTATCTGAAAGCGGACGGCAAGACCGCTTCTGTCACAGCGCCGAACGGCTTCACCGCAGGCGGCATCGTTTCTTCCGATTGTGTCTATTTGCAGGTATCCGGCGCAAAATCGAACGGTGCGACCGTGAAAACCTACACCGAGCTTGCCACTGTCTGGAAGGCAGCCGATACGCAGAACTGGGCAAAATTGACCGCTGTGCAGTCGCATCCGTTCGACCCCACGCTGCTCACCCCCACACGGCAAGCCTATCCATTCCCCGCCCTGCGCGAAATGGTGGGAGGGAATCCGCTGCCCCATTACGGCAGTTGGCCGCCCCCGCAGAATGATGTGCTGCCCTCAATCGCCTACTGGGAACGATACAGCGACGGCAGCTACGGTCTGTACGGTGTCAATGCGGAGGGGCAGCGTTTCAGCACGCTCAAGGGCAACACATATTCTATCGTAGAGACCGGATACGGTATGCTCGTATCCACCGGTCAGGCATCGCCCGACAGCACCTCGCTGTCGCTGGGCTGGGATGGAAATCACATTCTTGCCTTTGATGCCAAGAGACCGAATCTGCAAAGCGGTGACACCGCATGGGATCTGTATCCATTCACCGCACAGTCCCTCTCCGCGATGAAAAATTCGTGGCAGGATGCAAAAATCTTCACACCCTCTGCCGCCTATTTATTACAGCCCCGCTTTGCCGGTGCCGTGCTGCGGGAAAACGATGGCACGCTCGGCTCGGCCACCGTGCCGATGCAAATACGCACGCCGAACCAGCTCCGTTCGATCAAAGATTATACCTGGCGGTCAGGCACTTTATTTCTCCAAACGCACAATATTGATTGTAGCGCAGTCAACTGGTCACCCCTGACTGGACTCGGCGGTCAGACCTTCGACGGCAATGAGCAGACGATAGCCGGTCTGAATGCGCCTTTGTTTGAAGAGATCCAGTATAGCGGCGCTCTCGTACGCAATGTACGCATTGTCGAAGCCAACATCACGATCTCCTCTTCAGGCACCTATGGTATTTTTGCGAACTCCAATAAGGGTACCATCCAAAATTGCAGTGTGACCAATTCCTCGATCAGTGCCACCTTTTCGCTATTGACTGCTCGGTGCAGCATTGCAGGTTTTGTCGGAACAAACTATCCATCCTCCGGTATTACGGATTGCACGGTCGTCAACACGTCGATCAGTTCCACGGGTTATACCGAATCTGCGGGCTTCTTGATTGAAAATTCCGGCACACTGACAAATTGTCATGTGCGCTCGACCACCGCTTACACAAATACCAAAATTATCTCGCAAGGTGGTATTGCCGCTGGTTTTGCCATTCAAAACAATTATAGCGTCACCATTTCACGCTGCTCTGCTGCGGCGACTGTTACTGCCAACCGCTACTGGTGGCTCACGAATCTTTTGGATTGGGAGGTGGATGAGGCTGCCGGATTCATCTATTATAACAAGGGGCAGATTTCCTCTTGCTATGCAAACTGTCAGACCAGCGGATACAATGGTGCCAGCGGTTTTGCCTATCAGTGTGCCGGTAAAATCATCAATTCGTACGCCATGCTTGCTGCAACGTCCGACAACGGCAGTGTTGCCGGTTTCTTGCGCAACAGCAATTATAATGAAACCGTCTCAAACTGCTATGCTGCGCTGTACTTATCCGCGTACAATATCAGCTACGGCTTTGCACCGAAGGGCGTCTATAACAGCAGCATTGACAACTGCTATTACTTGCAGATCCCCAGTGTGTCCTATGCCACATCGGATGCCGGACAGGCTACCTCTTACCACAGAATGACCGATGCCAGCTTCATTACAAGCGGAAGCGTCAACTGGGAAAAGGGAGGCATCTCCTACCCCTATACGATGAGCGGCGCAAACCCCTTCCCCCAACTTGTCAGCATGCCGCATTACGGAGACTGGCCTGCACTGACACTGCCCCCCCTGGATCCGGCAAACGCAGATAACTCTATCGGCATCTTCCATTATGAAAAACGATTGGATGGACAGTATGATATCATAGGCGCAGGCGTAACTGAAATCAACAACGCGAACCATGTTCAGGCGAACAATCGTATTCTATACGGGTCCGTATCCCTTTCCGCTATAACCCAAAGCGCCGGATTTGGTCTGTTCGTAGGCGAAGGCTTTGGTAACGGCAATGGTACGCTTGTCTACATGGATGCCCATGGTTACGGAGGGAGTCTGTCTATTTCAAGCACGGATTCTCTATCGTTTATCCCGTTCTCGTCCGCACTGACCAGTCCGTTTACACTGGCGTATTACCCAGGAAATGGAAATGGCAAGCCAGAATGGGTTGTCTTTGTCAGCTATGACGCGACTACGCAAACTTTTTCTGTCCAATAAGATGCTTCCGCACAGAAAGGCAGCTTTTATGAAACACAAACTGCAATCCCGCCACGGCGCATCCATGCTGCTCGGTCTGTTGTTCCTGTTTTTTGCAATGTCGATCGGTGCGATCGTTCTGACCGCCGCGACTGCCAATGCGGGTCGTACTGCGCGCGCACGTACCGCCGAACAAAGCTATCTTGCCGTGCAATCCGCCGCCATGCTGCTGCGTGACGACCTGCAAAAGCTTCGGTTTACCGGCTCGTACACCGAGACCTACACCTACTCCACAAACGAAGCCGGAGAAACCACGATACACGGTCCAAGTTATGCACTTACCACCGCAGCCGTACGCGATACCACCTTCATCTCGCTGTTAGAATCCGATTTTACATCCCTTTATAACTACGAGACGGGTCATTTCGGTGTTTCTTCTCACGTTCCCACTGCACATGCGCTCACCCTCAAACTCGATGATACCTTCCCCACCGTATCCGCATCTGTCACGCTCTACAGCAGCTACACATTGATTGTCACACTGCGCGCAGAGAACGGCTCAAATCCCATGACACTCCGCTTCACGCCCCAAATCAGCGAATCCCAGAGCACGGAATCCCTGGACGATGCGGATATTACGACCTATACGACGACCGTTACGCTGCTGCCGGGCGCTATCACCAAGGGAGGTGCGGCATGAAAATTCCCATTCGTTCGCATGCAGGTGAAACCTTAACGGAAACACTGTGCGCAATGCTCGTCATCGCCCTGTCCAGCATCCTGCTCGTGACCATGCTGATGGTCGGCATGCGGCTCAACCGCGATGCCGCACAACAGGACGCACGCTTTTACGAGGAGGTCAATGCCCTTGAACAGCGTACCGCGTCCTCCGCTCCGGCGCGCGTCACCGTCAATGCATCATCCGGTGCGTCCTATACGCTTGATGTCACGGTTTACGGCTCTGAGGACGGTTTGCGTGCCTATCGAAAGGCGGGATCGTGATGAAGCGGAAATTACACGACCGCCGCGGCGTCGCACTGACCGAAATGCTGGTGGCAATCGCGGTGCTTGGACTACTCACCGCCGCTGTCGTCACAGGCATTTACGCTTCCGTACCGGTCTATCAGCAATCCGTCGCGCTATCGGAAGCATCAGTGCTCACCTCTACTTTGTCACAAGCGATCACCGATGAACTGCATTTTGCGCGCAATATCACGGTTTCCGGTGACAGCGTGTCCTTTACGTCACAAAACTATGGACAGAATGTCTCTTTCGGCGTAAATGAGAACGGTCATGTGATCCTCGGCGGCATGGAGGTAATCGGGAGCGGCGCATATTCCGACCTGCAAGCCGTGATCGCGACAAGCTATGCCGATTCGCTCTTTACCGTCACATTAACGATCCAAAAATCCGATTCCACTGTGCGGGAAACGACGTTTTATGTGCGTCCGATCAATGCTGTATAACAAAAAGATCCGTCTGTATGCAGACGGATCTTTTTTATGCGGTTTCTTCTGTTAATCGGTCTCGATAGCGCTGCCAACGTGCGGCAGTGACCACGCATGCTGCACATGCTGCCGCCGCAAACACGAGCCAAAATCCGATCGCCGCGCCCCAGCCCGCATGCTGCGCAACCGCACCGATCCCGAACGAAGACGCCGCGCTGCCGCCATACGCGCAGCAGTTCAGGAAACCGGTCATCGTGCCCGCGCGTCCCCACACACCGAAGTGCATCGGCACAAGATTGATGAGCAGAATGCTCGCACCGATCATCGCCGTGCTCGCAACGGTCAGCAGCAGGAACGACAGCACGCCGCTCACGTTCTGTATCCAGATGAGCATGCTCAGCCCTCCCAGTGAAATGCCAAAGCACACCGCCGCGCCGCGCAGTTCGTTTCGAATATGATTCGCGATGAACCATCGTGTCAGAATGACACCTGCAATGTTGCACAGCGGCAAAAGCAGCGATGCCGCCGTCGAAACCGAGGTTGTCAATCCGAAACTCTCGGTCAAAAAGGTCGGAATCCACGCCTGAATGCCGTCCTTGAGCAGTCCAAGCGTAAACGATGCAAATGCGATGAACAGCATACCGGAGGGCAGCAGCAGCGTGTATAAACCGGGTGCTTTTGTCGGTGCATGCACCGTCCGCTGTGCCTCATGCTTCCCCATGCCGTGCTCAAGCGCTGCGCACTGCGGCAGCCAGATGCATGCAGCAATGAGCATGCTCAGCGCAGGAATCCAGAACACGAACCGCCAGCTTGCGTAACGGATGGATAGCGCCGCCATGCCGTAAATGAGCATCATCGCGACCGGAATCGTTGCTGCGGCATTGCTGAACGCGCGCTTACGCTGCTCTTCCGGCAGACGTTCCGCAAAAATACGCGCCACCGGCGCCCACATGCACGCCTGAAATACGCCGTTGAGCATCCACAAAAGGAGCATGACGCGCTGCGTGCTCACGCAGCCCATCACCGCATTGACCGCCGCCGAGCCGAACAGCCCAAATGCGATCATACGGCGTGCGCTCACACGGTCTCCGATCCATCCTGTCGCGAGCTGACAAATCCCGTATACGACGAACATCGCGGTACCGACCGCGCCCGCCGCTGACTTCGAGTAGCCCTGCGTGCCGATCAGCTCTGCCATCGCCGCCGCATAGTTGAAGCGTCCCAAACAGGACACCATATAAGTGACCCAACACAGCCAAAACAGTTTTTTTGTCCGTCGTGACGCGCCGATCGTATCCTCCATATGCAACCTCCATGAAAAAGGGGCAGATATTCACACATCCGCCCCTTTTGTATCGTTTTTATGCCTTTTTCTGTGCCTTTGCGAAGCTGTCCTTGAGGGTGACGATGCGATTATAACGCCCGTCCTCGTGATCCTTGACAAAGTAGCCCATGCGCACAAACTGCATGCGCGTACCGGTCGGCACTTGCGCGACCGACGGCTCGAGCTTGCAGCCGGTCAAATGCTTGAGGGACTCCGAATTGAGATAATCAAGATAATTCGTATCCTCCGGCACATCTCCGGTGTTTTCGAGCGTGAACAGATTGTCGTACAGGTAAATATCCGCATCGAGCGCGGTCGGCGCCGAGACCCAGTGGATCGTACCCTTGACCTTACGACCGTCTGCCGGCATGCCGTTTCCGGTTTCCAGATCGGCGGTGCAGCGCACCTCGATCACGTTGCCGTTGTCGTCCGTCACGACCTCGTTGCAGCGTACGATGTATGCGCCCATCAGACGCACCTCGCCCTCAGGCTTAAGGCGCTGGAACTTCGGAGGCGGCACCTGTGCAAAGTCGCTCTGCTCGATATACAGTTCGCGCGTGAACGGTACCTGACGCATACCCGCCTGCTCGTCGCGCGGATTATTCGGGACCTCAAAATACTCGGTCTTGTCCTCGGGATAGTTCGTAACGACCAGCTTAAGCGGCTCGGTGACTGCCATACGGCGCAGCGCGGTGTCGTTCAGCTCCTCGCGGATGCAATGCTCCAGAAGCTGAATGTCAACAAGCGAGTTCGCCTTTGCAATGCCCGCGCGCTGCACAAAATCCAGAATCGCGCTCGGCGTATAGCCACGGCGGCGCAGCGCGGACAGTGTGGGCATACGCGGATCGTCCCAACCCTCTACCTTGCCGGTCTCGACGAGCTCACGCAGATAGCGCTTGGACATGACCGTATGCGTAACGTTCAGGCGCGCAAACTCGCGCTGCTTGGGATGATGCGGCAGCGGGCAGTTGTCCACCACCCACTCATACAGCGGACGATGGTTTTCAAATTCAATGGAGCACAGTGAGTGCGTGATACCCTCCAGCGCGTCCTGGATCGGATGCGCGAAGTCATACAGCGGATAAATGCACCACTTGTCGCCCTGACGGTGATGATGCGCGCGCACAATGCGATAAATTGCGGGGTCACGCAGGTTCATGTTCGGGCTTGCCATGTCGATCTTTGCGCGCAGGGTCTTAGATCCGTCGGCGTACTTGCCCGCACGCATTTCCTCAAACAGGCGCAAATTTTCCTCGACCGGACGGTCGCGGTATGGGCTGTTGCGTCCTGCTTCGGTCAGCGTGCCGCGATAAGCGCGCATTTCCTCGTGTGTCAGATCGCAAACGAACGCCTTACCCGCCTTGATGAGCGCGACCGCGCAGTCATAACAGGTCTCAAAATAGTCCGAACCGTAATACACGCCGCCGTTCGGCTCCTCGCCGGTCAGCCACTTGATGTCCTCCCAAATGGAGTCGACATATTCGGTGTCTTCCTTGACAGGGTTGGTGTCGTCATAGCGCAGATTGAACAGACCGCCATATTTTTTGGCGATCGACCAGTTGATGAAGATCGCCTTAGCGGAGCCGATGTGCAGATAGCCGTTCGGCTCGGGCGGAAAGCGCGTGTGGATGCGTTCGGACAGTCCCGCTGCAATGTCCTCGTCTATGATTTCGGTCAGAAAGTTTGATACTTCTTCCATCATTGTTTCGTTTCCCTCTTTAATTTATGGATTACAGTGCAGCGATGCACTTTTCGATACGCGCAAGCACGCGGTCGCGTCCCATGATGGACATGACGCTTTGCAGGTCAGGTGCGTTCTGGCGACCCGCCACAGCGACGCGCACGACCATGGAAACGTCACCGACTGCGCCCTTGTACGCCTCCGGATTTGCCTTATATGCCTTCGTATCCGCAGCAAAGCCATGCGCCTGCGCGATCGTCTTCATCTTTTCAAAGAAATCTTCAGGTGTATCGTGCTCGTCAAAGCACTGCGCATACGCGGACAGGATCGACTTGGCATCCTGTGCGAAAACATTGTGCGGCATGGTATAGTCCGGCGCAAACAGCTCGTCGAACATGAAATCCATGTAGGGCTTGACATCCGTCCACAGCGCAAGATCCTTGCGGGGCTTCTTGCCGCCGCGACCGATGGCGAGATACGCCTTGGTCATCGCGGGATCGCGCGTGAGCAGCGCATGAAACGCCGGATCGAAATCTGCGCTCCAACCGGAAACATGATCGTATACTTCGTCCGCTGTCATGCGAGAAATCACGTTTTTGGACACGTCCTTGAGCTTGTCGATGTCAAACAGTGCGCCCGAACCGCTCATTTTCTTGGTGGAGAACGGGAAATCGTTCATCGGTGCATCCGGATTGGCACGACGCCAATCCTCATAGTTGGAGTTGAGCAGTGTCATCAGGTATTCGAGCACCGCAGGAACCGGATAGCCCTCCTTCGCGTAGAAGGTCAACGCAAGTTCAGGGTCTTTGCGCTTGGACAGCTTGCGCTTGCCGCCGGTCTCGGCGTCGATCTTCATAAGCTGCGCGGTGTGAGCATACTTGGGTGCCTTCCACCCCATCGCGCGGAACAGCTGCAAATGCACCGGCAGCGTCGCGAGCCATTCCTCGCCCCGTACGACAACGGTCGTACCCATCAGGTGATCGTCGACCACATGTGCAAAATGATAGGTCGGGATGCCGTCGGATTTGAGGATAACGACATCCTGATCGTTCTCGGTGACTTCCATTTTTCCCTTCACGAGATCCTCATGGCGCACCTTATTTTCCAGGCTGCCTTCCGAACGGAACCGCACGACATACGGCTGTCCCGCGGCGAGCGCCGCCTCGATGTCCTCCATCGGACGGTCGCGCCAGGTTGCGTATTTGCCATAATAACCGAAGTTTTCCTTCTGTGCAAGCTGGTGCGCATGCATCGTGGCAAGCTCGGTCTCCGTGCAGAAGCACGGATATGCCATACCGCGCTGCACAAGCGATTTTACAAAGGTCTGGTAGATCTCCGCACGCTGCGACTGACGGTACGGCCCGTAAACACCGTTGTCACCCTCAAGCGTCGCGCCCTCGTCAAAGGGCAGCCCGAACGAGGAAAACGCCTCGATGATGGTCTTGACGCCACCCTCGACTTCGCGCTTTTTATCGGTATCTTCAATACGCAGGTAGAACACGCCGCCCGACTGGTGCGCCAGACGCTCGTCTACCAAGGCACCGTACAGATTGCCCAGATGCATAAAACCGGTCGGACTGGGTCCCATACGCGTCACTTTCGCGCCCTCCGGAAGCTGTCGCGCGGGATAACGCGCCTCAATCTGCTCCGGTGTTTGCCGGATATGCGGAAACAAAAGCTCCGCCAAACGGTTATAATCCATGCTTTTCCAAACCTCTCATTACACGGTCTGTCCGCGCTGCGCGCACAACCGCCATTCTTGATTTACCAAATTATTTTATCATATAGTGGCAGCTTGCGCAAGTTTTTCACACCGAAACACACGGTCTCCTCCCTAGTATAGACCTCCGACGGCAGTACATTTCATCCCCCACAAACATTTTGCGGTTTTTAAGAAAAAATAACAAATAAGACTTGCATCTTTCGGCGGACCATGATAGAATAATTAAGCATTCTCTTGCTGACGGAATGGAGTACGAGATGAAGATACAGGAGTCCGGTGAAAATTATTTAGAGACGATTTTGAGTCTCGAACGGAAAAATGGTATCGTACGCTCGATCGACATTGCCAATGAGCTCGGTTTTTCCAAGCCCAGTGTCAGCCGCGCGATGAGCATTCTCAAAAAAGCCGGCTATATCGAGCAGGAAGCCTATGGCAACATCCGTTTGACCGATTCCGGTCGATGTCGCGCACAGGCTGTCTACGATCGCCATGTGCTGCTTACCCGCTTCTTTGTGGAAACGCTTTCCCTCGATCCGGAGATCGCGGAACAGGATGCGTGCCGTATCGAGCATGTCATCAGCCCGCAAACGATCGAGTGTATCCGTTTAAAGCTGGAAGCATTTGAGCGTGAGCATCCCCTCCCCCCGCAACCTTAAAACTGCATATTGCTTATACGGACAGGTATCGAAGTGGTCATAACGGGGCGCACTCGAAATCGTGTAGGTTGAAACGCACCCTATCCCCAAGCGCCCTGTATTCATGCGGGTTTGCGGCATTTATCTTTTTTGTGAATCAGCGTATTTCTACGCTTTTTCTACGCTTTGCAAAAGGTGTGATTTTTTCTACCGAAAGCAGGGCAATAAATTCAATATGGAGCGGTATCGAAGTGGTCATAACGGGACTGACTCGAAATCAGTTGAGCCTCACGGCTCCGTGGGTTCGAATCCCACCCGCTCCGCCATTTGAGCCTGTTTGCAAGGATTTTTGCAAGCAGGCTCTTTCCTTTTCTACCGCTTCTACGCCCTGCTTTTTGACCTGTTTTTGCACGTTTGGTAGAACTGCAATCTCCTGCAAAGCCTTGTTGTGACTGGCTTTGCGGGGTGTCCTCTGCACAAATAGTAGAAATCAGCGCCTCGTTACACAAGTTCGGTGGGTTTTGCGCCACTCGACTTCTCAAACATGGCGCTCGCAACCGTTCCGGTTTCCTGCTGGGCGGAGTAATCGAGGTGCGCGTAAATGTCCGCTGTGGTCGAAAACGTGCTGTGTCCAAGCCAAAGCTGAATTTGCTTCATGGGTACGCCGTTTGACAGCAGCAGGCTTGCGCAGGTGTGCCGGAGGTCGTGAAATCTCATCTTCTTGAATCCGTACTTGTCAATGAGCCACCGGAAATGCTCCGTCACATAGTTGGGGCGAAGAAGCTTGCCAGTCTGATCCACACAGATGTACTCAAGGTAGTCGGTGCAGTAGGATTTTTTGAAAAGTTTGCGGTACGTTTCCTGCTTTTCTTTCTCCGCCAGCAGCAGCTGTTCCACCACGGGAAGCAGCGGCAGGGTACGGAAGCTGGACTTGGTTTTCAGCACATCCTCCCCCACGAGAACGGATTTTCCGTCCTGCTCCACTTCGATGACCTTGTGGCGAACCGAGATGCTTTTGTCCTTAAAGTTGATGGCATCCCACTGCAGTCCTAACACCTCGCTTCGGCGCAGGCCGTAGTAGGCGGCAATCTTCACGCAGAGCTCCAGTGGGTCGCCTTGGATGGCTTCAAACAAGGTGAGCATCTCCTCGGCAGAGCAAAATGCCGCCCGGTAGGTGTTCTTCTTCGGCCTGTCGATTTTGTCTGCCGGGTTGCGGAGAATGATCTCTTTCTTTACGGCATTTTGCAGCGCCCGCCGCAGAATTGCGTGGTAGTGGATGACCGTGTTGGTTTTACAGCCGTCATCCAATATCAGCTGGTAGAAGTTCTGAATTTGCTGTGGCGACACATCACCGAGGGATACCTTGAGCGCACGGAAGTGCCGGTCGATGCGGTTGTTGACCATGTTGCTATAGCTCTGGTAGGTGGCGGTGGCGATGGTGGGCTTGATCATTTTCAGCCACGCCTGCATATAGTCTACAAAGGCTACATCGGCCTCCGTCCGGTTCGATTCAATGGTTTCCAATTCCTCATATTCATTGATGAGGCGAGCCAGCTCCGCTTCTGCTTTTCGCTTATTGCCCCGCACCGGTAAACCGGTGGCAATCCATTTGGGTTTTCGTTTTCCGTCAACCTTGAGGTTGAGCATTGCATAGTATTTATCGTTTTTAATTTGCAGGCAGCCTGTTATCATAATAATCCTCCTTTGAAACAACAGCAAATTTGCCTACCATTGACGACACCACAGTACCACACTTTTTGAGACATAGCTATGGGTTCCGGCAGAGTTTCTCCACTTTATTTGCACTTTTTCTAAGTCGTGTCGTTCAGGTGGCTACTGCTTTAATGAGATGTGGCAGAGGTTTTCGCCGATTAGATAGTCAATGATGCAGACCTTGGGAATTTTGTAGCTGCGGCCTACCCGCACACTGTGGATTTCATTCTCAGCCAGAAGCCGATATGCCAGCTTTTTACTGATGCCCCCAAGCATTTTGCAGAGGAGTTCAACTTCTACAATGTCGGGGTACTCATCAAATACTGCAATAATTTCCTGTTTCATAACAAGCCTCCCTCTACGCCGCTCACGTTGCCCTCCAGCGGCGAATAAAGCGCAACGCCGTACCAGGCGAGGGCGTAAAGGATAGATCGCCTGTTGGCGCGCTCACGCCCCAATCTGGCGAGGCTGGTGATCAGCAGAATAGAAAAAGCACCGACACTTGCCGCCTCCAGCGCAGCAGAGATGCCGGTGCTTTTCACATTCAGGTCTTGTCCCAAATCCTGCGAGGAGCCGACCACGACAAAGCCCATCTGCTCGGCGTAGCGTTCCAGCTGCTCGTACTGGCCTTTTAAAGCGCCGTGGACGTCCTCCGGCGCATCAATGCGGCAATAAATCCAAGCGTTCTTTTGACTCATAGCAATTCCTCCTACATCGTTGGCGAGAGCATCGCCACAGTTTCTGTTTTTTCCAGCTCGGGTGGGGCCAGCCGCAGGCCAAAGCTGACGGCCAGCGCCTCATCCACCGCCTGCTGCTGCGGCTCGCTGAGGTGGCTTATGTACCCACGCAGGCGGGAGCAATCCAGCGTGCGCACCTGCTCCAGCATGACGATGGAGCTCTGCCGTAGGCCATACGGCTCTCCGCACAGGTGTACATGGGTGGGCAGCGGATTCTTCTCGGTGCGGCTGGTGATGGCGGCCACGATAACCGTAGGGCTGTAAAAGTTGCCGATGTCGTTCTGGATAATGAGCACCGGACGGATGCCGCCTTGCTCGGAGCCGACCACAGGGGTTAAGTCGGCATAATAAATGTCGCCTTTGTAAATCCGCATTTCACAAGCCTCCTTTGCACGTTTGTTATGTAACGCGGGCGGCTATTTTTTGTGGCCGCCCGCTATCTATATAAAAATTGCTCTTCGTTTTCGCTTGCTCCTATTCGACACTACTTCCCGGAGCGCAGGACGGGCTTGTCCCGCATGGGCAGTCAGCTTAAACCAACCATAGTCAATGGCTGTCATGGGATTCTCACCCTCGCCAGGATCTCTGCCGACCGCCCTCATTGTTTGAGACTGTGACTGGACGGAAGTATCATTGTAGGCTGTTCAGGTCATGGCGGGGCAATCTACCACAGATTGCTTTTTGGACGAACACTTCTCGCTCTGCACCTTTGATGCTATCGGATTGATGGATTGCTCTGACCAATCCACAGGTGGTCTTGGCGTGTTCTCCAGTGCCGCTTTCCCCTCATCGGGGCTGAACAACTAACGTATTTAAGCTGCTGGGTATAACCGGCAAGGCCGGTGTTTTTCAAGGTGCCAAAGAGAGCGAGAATTTCTTCTCACCCTCCATGACACATCAAGGCACCTTTTCTACAACCAAATTAGAAAAATTTCTTAATTTTTTTCAAAATGGACTTCTGCCGCTTGCTGATACCCTGCTGCGATAGCCCAAACTGCTCGGCCAGCTCCCGCTGGGAATATCCCTTTTGGAACTTCAGAAACAGAAAAAGAAGCTCGCCTTTGGATAGAGCACAAAGGGCGGCATAGAGTCGCTGATTCTCAATAAAGAGCACCCAGTTCTCCGGACTGATGCCGGATAGCTCTCGCTCCAGCAGGGTGTCGAAATCCACCAGCTCGGTCACAAGGAACAATTCCTCACCCACCGGAGTGATGTACTTGGCAGCATTATCATTCTGCCGGTATTCATTTTTCAGCGAATTGAAGACAACGCGCTTGTAATAGGCGATTGGCTTTTGCTTTTCTAACATTTTCTTGTCCTCCTTCATTTTCGTTACTGGGCGAAAACGAAGGACAAGCGGCGGGGATCGGCAACGGGGCGTGCTTTTTTGCAAAACGACAAGAGCATTCGAAGGGATGTCATCATCCGCTCGAATGCTCTTGTTGTGAACCGTACAAAAAAGAGGAACCAGGTGTTCGCCTTTTGCTGTACAATCTGCTATGCTATTGTTTGGGCTTTTTTTGATAGCGGGATGCTACATGGTTGGATAAACAACGCGACTAAGAAGGTGGCTGCCGCCCTCCTCTGGAATACAGCAGAGTCTCTTTAAACTATGTAGCAGCTTTTACCATGGGCCTTTGCTTGGTAAAGTCGCTGATCTGCCAGTTCGATCAGGTCGTTCATTTGTGGAGCGTCCAGTTCATTAGAAAATGCACCGCCGATGCTCAAGGACAGATGAATGTTTTTGGTTTCCGCAAACAAAAACTCACGCGCCCGATCCACAAAAAGCTGCAATCGGTCAATAAAGATATGGCGCTCTATGTTGCGAAATAGCACAATAAACTCATCTCCACCAAACCGAACCACAACGTCCCCTCGCCGGGAGCTGATGTTGCTTTGCAGCAAGTTTGCTACGGCCATAATTGCCTGGTCCCCCATGAGGTGGCCAAATTGGTCGTTGACAGGCTTCAAGTTATCAATATCGATGATTGCCAGTCCCAAATTTGCATCTTCAGCGATTGCCTGCTTGAGCAGAAACGTCCCCTTCTCATTAAGGTATCTTCGGTTGTATACATGCGTCAACTCATCCGTGTAGATATTTTGGTTGTATTTTGTGATGCGCTCCACAAAATCATTGACCCCATAGGCATTTAAAAAAGTGCCATTTTGAATTTTAGTAATGAGTTCTAGTACATAATCCACTCCGTCCACATGAATGAATTTGGCCAGTACATGATATATTTCGTGGTCCACAAATTCAAACTTTGTGTAGCGCGTCTTATCCACCAGCGCATCTCGGCACACACAGCTGATACAATTTTCGTCAGATTGCGAAAGAGTACAGCATTTATGGAGCCCCTCCATTGTCTGTTGAGCGCTCAAAGGCAATGGATATTCCCGCTTGCCAACCGGATCAATCACCCTGACAAGGTCAAAGGTCCCTCGTAGCACCGCAACCTCCCGAAGCAATTCTTCTCTGCTGTATGCTGTCTTCATAAAATCCCTTCTTTCCAATCCGTACGCAGTATATTTCTGACTTTTGAGCACATCCTAATAACATAGACAGGACATTCGTAAAGGTTTCACCTTTGCGAATGTCCTGTCTAAATCGCTTGTAGCACAAGGCTTCAATCCCAGTTGCTGACCATTAGTTTGACGGGCAATCCAAGCAAAGCATTTCCAGTTTTTTAATTTGCTCCCGTTTGTGTTGAGGGAGCGAGTGTACATATTTTTTTAGTGTAACGGAGACATCTGCATGTCCTAAAATTTCACTTAACGTTTTCACATCCATTCCGACCTCTACAGCCCTTGTTGCAAAGGTGTGCCGCAATGTATGAAAGCTTACTTTGGGCAGATTTAAGCGGAGTCGCAAATGCGCCAGATAATTTTGAATGCTGCGGGGGTCGACATATTGATTTTCACGCCCCGGGATGACATAAGGAAAATCCCTTGCGCTCAACTTGTATTCTGACAAGTAAGCGACCAGTTTCCCTGGAAGGGGAATGTCCCGCACGGAGTACTTGCTTTTGGGTGTGCCGATAGACACCTTCGTCTTGCTGTTCCCGTTGGGCATGGGTAACTTAATGCGCTGCAAATTTTCGGTAACATGAAGAATTTCATTTATTAAATCCACATTCTCCCACCGCAACGCACAAACTTCGCCAAGCCGCATTCCCGTATACAGTGCAATCACGATAGCAATCGATAATCGTTCTTCCGCAAAAAGAACATGCCGCTCCAATACAGACTGCTCTCTCCGCGACAAAACTTGCACCCGAAGAGGGCCGCTCTGTTTGTCCACAAGCTTGATGTTTGCACATGGGTTATGCGCCAGAATCCCATTGCTGACCGCCTGTGCGAATGCCGCAGATAAAATGGTGCGTAGATCCTTCACGGTCTTGACTGCGAGCCCACCTTTCCCGTCCAGCCGCCCCGATTCTCTTTTTTCATTAAAGTAAAGCTGAAGTTCATAGGTGCTTAACTGTCCAAGCTTACGATCTCCTAACTGTGAGAGCACATGGGTTTGAATACGATAATAATAATTTGCATAGGTAGAGTCCTTCACGGAAAAACGCACATATTGGCTCAGCCATAATGTGAGCCACTCCTGTACGGTATATCCATTGGGAGCCCATCGGGGCGGCGGAATCAGCGCAAGCTCCCGCCTGGCTTGCGTCAGCTTTTGTTTGACCTCTGTATAGGTCTTTGCGTAAACGGAACAATATTTTCTCTTTTGCTCCGGCTGGCTCCAAACTGCATATCGTCCCTCCCAGCGCCCATCCGAACGTTTGTAAATATTTTCGCCTCGTTTCGGCATTCTTTTTCCTCCTTGCGATGACCAGATTTTAGACCAGTGATAGCCGAACTGGGACTACCGATTTATAGCAAAACAGCAAAGATGCCAATGGATTACACTGCCAAAGCGTTGACTTCCCGACATAACAATGATAAACTGAAAAAAGATGGCGACCTTAAATGACTAAAAATGTATTGTTTTTCGGTTCATAAAGGTGAAACCTTTACGAAAATAATGGATTAACTTGGCCAAGGCAGGAATGCCTTGGCCCTTTTTTTATGTTCAATTTAACATAGACTGGAAAGGAGGTACGTTGCGCGGGCAACGCTACATATGCGAGAACTATCTGAAATCCTTTTGCAAACACCACTTTTTTATGGGATTACACCGCAAGAACTAGATTGTCTTTTGCAATGCTTAAATGCCAAGCATCAAACCTACGAAAAGGGGCAGATGCTTCTTTGGGAGGGTGATACTGTTCAAGAGCTCGGTATCATTTTGGAGGGAACAGGTCGAGCATTTAAAACCGATGTTCACGGCAGAGTGTTGACTGTCACTTTATTGGAAACCGGTAGCGTAATTTCTATTCTATTAGCAGCCGGTAGAAATTTGAAAAGTCCTGTGTCCATTCAAGCAACAGATTCGTTGCGGGTGTTATTTATGTCTTTTGATAAAATCATAGGGCAATGCAGCGAACAATGCTTAAAGCACAATTTGCTGCTTCGCAATTATTTAAGTTTAATGGCAGAGCGTGCGCTGGATTTATATGATCGAACTGCCTGCCTAACAAAGCCGTCAGTACGCGAAAAAATCTTAGCGTACCTAAGTCGTATGGCACAAATACAGGAAAGTAAAACCTTTAATATTCCAATGGATCGCGTAGGTATGGCCGAATATCTGAACGTGGAACGCAGTGCGCTTTCACGTGAATTATCTGCTATGAAAAAAGAAGGTCTGTTGGATTACTATAAAAACAGCTTTAGCTTGCATTACTTTGGAAAAGAAAACAAGAACTGATAGTGAGTGTTTTTGTGAATATTTAGTTCGTTCAAATTGATTTGCACGGACAGTACAATTGACTTAAGGAGGTGAACTGCTAGTGGAGGTCATTGTGACACATTTGGGAAAGACCATTAAACGGGCCCGTCAATCCGCAAGACTGACACAGGACGAACTTTCAGAGCGTGTCGGTGTTTCTACACGCTATATCATGGGGTTAGAAAATGAAAAGAAGCTGCCCAGTTTTAAAGTGTTCTGTAAACTGGTACAGGCATTGGACATTTCGGTGGAAAGTATTTTCTACCCAGCTCGTACCTGCACAGAGAATGAAGCGGCAGAGCTGCATCGCCTCTTATTGCAGTGTGACAGTCGGGATATCGCAGTTCTCACCGATACTGCCAGAAGCTTGCTAAAAAACAAATAGGGCTTCGTTTCCCGTGTAAGGAGACGAAGTCCTATTTGTTTCTCTGTGTTATAAGAATACTTCGAGTGACAGGTTTACTGCATAGGCCATGATGACGCATACCTTATGCCACCAAGAGAACGCACGGCTCCCTTGGCGGCAGGGTATGTGTTTTTTCATTTCACCGTAAACAGCAGGCTGCTCCTGCCGCCGTTTTCTCGCCAGCGCTGTTCCTTGACCAGACGACCGGTCTTTTCAAGGTCGGCGATGGCTCGCTGCACCGTGCGGCGGGATAGGTTGAGGTCTTTGGCGATGGTTCCGATGGAGGGGTAACAGGTACCTTCCTGATTTGCCCGGTCTTTTAGATAGCGGTAGACTGTCACAGCACGATGTGGAACATCCTGCGCATACAGGCTGGTGATATAACTCAAGCACAAACACCTCCTAATCTGTACGCAGAGGCATGGCGGGAGACTCTGGCTCATGCTCCTGCACCGGCATGTGCAGCAGGCCGCCGCTGCGGTCGGTGTCTGGTGGATACGGCGATTCGGCGTATTCGTCCTCGTCATAAGCACAGCGGCGGTTCATGATCTCCTGCTCCAGCTCGAAGCGGTCAGCGTAGGCAACCCTGCGAGCCGCACGTTCCTCCACCACATAGGGCTGCTCGAAACGGATGCCCCATTTGAGAAACAGAGGCAGCTTGGTACGCATAGGGCAGCAGCCGGTTTTGGCGAGGATGAAGCTGCCCTTGGGCAGTGTTTTCAGCTCTTCTGGTGTCATAAGTGGCCTTTGGATCATTTGCAGGCTCTGGCTGGGATCGTTTTTTCCTCTGCTGATAGAGCCGGACATGACAGTTTTGTTGCCCAGCGCCCTTGAGAGGATGTCGGCGCTCTCGGAATTGGGCGCAAAGCCGCCGAACAGAATGTCTTGGCAGTTGTCAATGATGATGGCACTGCCCTCCTTGCCATAGTTTTTCTCCAACTGGGCGAAGGACTGAATAATCGGCACCATGCTGATTCGGCGGGAACGGCCTGCGGAGAACATCATCTCCATCGACTGGATTTTGGGTATGGTACCGATCTCATCGGCGAAAATCATCACCCGGTTCGGGAGCTTGCCGCCGTACTCATCGGCCACGGTGAGCATCTCCCGGTAGAGCTGCTGTAGGAACAGCGACACCATGAAATATTTTGTGTTATCTTCCTCCGGGAGTACGATAAAGATGGCGCATTTCTCCTTGCAGAAAGTTTCGGTATCCAGTGAACTGTCAAAGCACAAAATCTGCTCCATCTCGGAATCCAGAAACGCATTGAGCCTTGACATGGCAGTGGACAGCACCGAGGCCATCGCTTGGTCAGCGGTGTTGAGAGCTGCCCCGGCAAACCACTTCGCCTTGTGCTCGGAGGGCAGCTTGTCCATGAGCAGCTGAAACTGGCTCTTGTTTTTCACCGGCGAGGGAGCCAGTAAGTCCTGTATCATCTTGAACACCGATATGATGTGCCGCTTCTCCGGTGGACAGTATTCGGCAATCAGCAAAATCACAGAGGTGAGCAAGCCCTCGGCGGCATCGTAGAAAAATGCATTCTGTCCATAGCTGCTGGAATCCTCACCGCTGCTGGTAATGATGGTCTTGGCGGTGATTTTGGCATACTTCTCGGCTTTGGCTTTCAGAGCAAGGTTATCGGGGTTTTCCATATAGGCATCCATGTAGCGGTTGACCAGCTGCAGGATGTTATCGCCGTCCGACCGGGTGGGGTTACGCAGATCCAGCACGGAGATTTTGTAACCGTAGTGGTCTTTGGCGATGCCTGCGTAGTTGCGGAACAGGTCGCCCTTTGTGTCGGTGCAGAGCCAGCTCATGCCGCTGCCGCAGGCGTATTCGATGTTGGGGTACAGGAAGTTGGCGGTCTTGCCCACACCGGCAGCGCCGATCATGAGGCAGTGGATGTCGCCATCATCCACCAGCGCCGTGGTTGAGCCAGCTTTTTGCTTGCAGCCTACCACCAGCCCCTGCATGGTGGGCAGATTCTTGCCCTGCCTCCACTTCTCCGGTTCATAGGGTACATGGGTGTAGGTGCGCTTGATTTCGCTCTCTGTGGCGAAGCGGGCGGTACCGTGCTGACCGTCACCTACGGTCTTGGCCTTGATGCCGCCCAACGTGTAATAGTGTGCCAAAAGTGAAAGACCGCCGATGACGGAAAACATCACGGCGACCACAGCGATTAGAATAAAAATAGGATTGTTCATCTTAAAGTCCTTTCTTTTCGTAATACTTTATTTTATGATAAGATTATAAAAAAGTTGCAACACACATAGAACAAAGCAAAATTGGAGGCAGATCAGCATGAGCTATCTTATGGAAATTCAGCAAGGGGAAACGAGAAATATTGTCGGCATATTTTCCACAATGGAAAATGCCGACACCTTTCTCCGCAGCATTCCCTTTATCACAAAGCGCAAAGAGAGTTACGGCATCAGCTACACCATTCCTTTTGTCGATTTGCCAGAGCTGTATGTGGCTTCTTATCATAATTGGCGGTATGTGTTCAGCCGCTGCTCCTACGAACCTGAGCGTGACGGCGATGAGATTGAGGTTGTCTTGACCGAGGTAAGCGAGATGGATACTGCCATACCAGAGATCGCTTTTCCGAAAGGTGATACTCGCTTGGATGCCTACACCTTTCCAAATGATGAAGTACAGTGCGAGGTGAAGAAACGTATTGCACTGTTTGAGGAAGCAAAGGCATACTACGGGCGACAGGGACGCACAGTGGAACGTGGAGGCCTTGGCAGTCAGGACGGAGAATATGTCACTGTATCGGATGAACATGATCCAACACAAATGTGTATAACCTTTCTACTCGAGCCGCAGAGCACACAGGCAAGAGAAAAAGCGAGTAGCTTTGAGGACTTTTTGCGAATAATACAGGAATAGTCAAAACAGAAAAGTCGACGCTACATCTGACGGCCTTGCTTTTGCTATGCCATCTGCATCGCCAACGCAGTATGTTCCTGCGTGGACATTAAATCCTCATTCCAGTCCTTATGCGCCGAAATATTATACTCCACATTTTCAAAGCCCCGCTGTCGGAGCGTGTTGTGGATGCGGCTGGCGGCATTTAGCCCTGCCTCGTCATTGTCAAGGCACAGCACCACATGGTCAAGCTGGGGATAGAGCCCCAACAGCTTGAGCACCGGCTTTTCCGACACACCGTTCAGCGCCACATAGCTGCTGTTCTGCCAGTTGTTCGGGTACAGGCTGATGTAGGACAGCAGATCAATGGGAGCCTCAAACACGAACAGCTGGTGGGGACTTGGGTTCTTCGAGAGGTAGTGAAAGCTGTAGGCCGGATCGCTGCCCTCCACATTGATACGAAAGCTGCTGCCGGTGGCGGTGCTTTTCTTGTGCGCATGGCGAGCCACACCGTTTTCATCCATGCCGACAAACACAGCGTTGTGATGCTCGCTGTCCTCAAACACCAGCTTTTCTCTGGCAAACTCGGACAGCACCTCCCGGCTGATGCACCGCTGCTTGATCAGATATGCAAACACCCGGCGCATATCAGTGTGCGCCAGTGGCAGCACAAAGGGCTTGCGCTGCTCTGGTTCGCTTTTGCTGTGTTGGTGGTAGGGCTGCCCCTGTTCGCCACCCAACAGCAAGGTGACAGCATCGGGGAACGACAGGTTGTAGAGCCGCTTCACCAGATCAATGGCATAGCTGCCCTGCTCGGCGGCATGGTCGTACCAGCGGTTGCCACGCACAGTGATGCTGTGGTCGCTGGCCAGCCGCTTTTCTCTGCCGGAGGGGAGCAGCTTCTCACCCTGCCGCTGGAGGAAGTCCACCAAATCCACCGAGTTGGCTCGCTCCTTTTGCTCGTCTGTAAAATGCTGATAGCTTGACATGATAAAACCTCCCATCATAAATGTAGTTGCGGCGCATGGTCATCACGAGCGTGACCTTGCGCCTGTTTCTTTTCCTGCAGCTTGCGCCTGCGCTTGCGGTCGATGTGGTCTGCACCGGCGCTTCTGAGGTAGTCCTCTCGGAACAGATTCTCCAAATGTCGAAACAACCGGGTGGTTGCCAGAAGCACCGAGGGGGTGTGGGGATTGTTGATATTCTCAATGAGAAACTGCGCATACACATTACCCTGCGCTGCCGCAAGCCCCAACCAGTAAAGACTCTTTTCTTTCTCACGAGGAACATCACCGTCATAAAAATACAGCTTGCCGAGGGCATACTGCGCAAACTGGTTGCCCTGCTCCGCAGAAGTGGTCAGCCAGCGGATGGCAGCCTCGGTATCCTTTGGCACATCTTCGCCCTTGAGATAGAGCTTGCCAAGCTGGTAAGCCGCAAACTCATTTTTCTGCTCTGCTGATAAGGTGAACAGTTGAATGGCGGCAGTGACATCTTTGGGCGTATCCTCTCTGGCGAGATACAGCTTACCAAGAGCGTACTGCGCATAGGAGTTGCCAAGGTCGGCGGACATCGTCAGCCATTTGATTGCTTCCGACACATTGCGGGTGATGTCATCCCCTGCGAGATAGAGCCTGCCGAGTTGATAGGCTGCGTACTCGTTTTTCTGCTCGGCGGCGGCAGTGAACAGAACCACCGCCTTTTGAATGTCCTTTTCCACATGGCTGCCGTCACGGTACAGCTTGCCGAGAGAATACTGCGCCGTAGCGTTTCCGGCCTCTGCCGCCTTTGTCATCCATGCCACTGCCTGTGCAGGATCACCGGAGCCGGTTTCCAAACACACCTTGCCAAGCAGATACTGTGCATTGATGTTGCCCAGCTTTGCCGACTTCTCCAAATAGACAATGGCGGCTGACACATCCTTTCCCGTGCCGGTTCCGGTGTAGAGCATCTGGCCAAGGCGGTATTGCAGCTTATCATCGTGGCTGTCCAGCTCCAGCTGATAAAAACCGGAGAACGCAGCAGCAAAATGCCGGGTGGAAAGCTCCGGACGAACAGCTGTGCCGACACCATCCCGATACATTTTTGCCAGCTCGTAATCGGCATAAGGATTGCCCTGCGTAGCAGACAAATCATAGAGCCGCAGCGCCTCGGCATAGTTCTGCTGCACACCGTTGCCCCGGTAGTAGAGGCTGCCAAGGGAATATTGGGCGTACTTGTGATTTGCCTCCACTGCCGCACCAAACCAAGCGGCGGCCTGCGCATAGTCTTGCTCTGTGCCAAGGCCAGCGGCGTACATCTTTCCGATGCGGTATTCGATGTAGGCGGCAGGCTTTTCTTCCTCTGCCGATAAAAAGCCGGTGAGGGCTTTGACGTACCAAGTGTAGGAGATTTCGGTGTCGATCTCACAACCGAGGCCATCGGCGAACATCCTGCCGAGGTCGTGCATGGCGAGAGCGTTGCCCAGTTCCGCTTCCAGTAAAAACAACCGATGAGCTTCTGAAAAATCGGGTGGCGCATCTTCGCTGCCAAAGAGATATTTTCTCGCCAGCTTATATTGCTTGCTCCACTCGGCATGAAACACCACATCCTCCGGTTCCATGCTTTCCTCCGTTGGTGGCGCATCGTCCGACAGCTCCGGTTCGGGAGCAGCTTCGTCCTCAAATGAGAAATGGTGACCACCCAAGCGTAATGCTTCAGTGATCACCATATTTTTAATGCTCTTAAATTGTTTTTGCTGGGATAGTGGTGGAAGGGGTGGTAGCTTGGCGGTGTAGGTTTTGAGTATTTCATTCTGCCAATCGCCCCATGCTCGGTACAGCTTGCCGATGCGCTCGTCCTTACTAAGTTCATCCACAATGCGGTCAATGATGGCTTTCACATCTGCCTTGAGATACCCATACACTTTTTTACCGCCTGTGTTTTGCAGCCGCTTGGATAACAACAGCAGATCCGCTTCGATGGCTTGGTTCACACAGATACCCTGTGGAAGCTGGGAGAGCAGCTCGGCCAGCACATCGGCTGCGCCTTGCTTGAGGTCTGCTCTGGTGGTATTTTGCTGCTCATAAATATGCGCAAAATCTTGACGGAAGATATCGTGTGCAAGCTCCGAGCGCATGGCTTTGATGGCAGGCTCGGTGAGAAAACCGTCATTGTCCTTTGCGGAGTAGACCATCAGATGCACATGGGGATGGTGCGACTCGTTGTGAAAGGCGGCGTACCAGCGGAGGTTCTCGCTGTCGATTTTCATGTGCTTGCAGAGCATGGCTTTTTTGCTGCGGAGTAAATCCTGCCACTGCTTGCCGCTGTCGTACCCCAGCCGTGCGGCATCCTCCCGGCGCAAGCTGACCACATGAGTCCAGACAGCGCCCTTGTGCTGGCACACATCCTCCTGCACCTGTGCCAGCACCACCGGAACGCCTGCATCGGTGAACAGCCCATGCTCACCGATACGCTCCACACGGGGGCGGCCTGCGATGTAGTCGACATAGTTTTCCCGCTTGCCGATGAGGTTGAGGTTTTGCTCCAAGGCAAGGGATATAAACTCGGTGGCGTTGCCGATTGTGGGGCGCTGGTGATAGTCTGCGTATTCCAGCATGGTTTTGGCGGCGGGGATGTCACGGATCAGTTGGGCGATGAGCTGCTGCTGTTTTACCGTGGCTGGGAGCGACAGCTTGCTTTCGTCTATCTTGTCCACGCCGTCACGGGTACCGATGTACTTCACATAGTTTTCGAGCTGAGCTGGCGGGGCATCCCGCATATACTGCGAGGTGAATATAATTTTCGGCATGGCAGCCTCCTTTCTGTGTTTTGGGTAAAAGAAAAGAGCGACCACGGTTGTGATCGCTCGGAGCCAGCAATATTTGCTTACATAAATGTCATAGGTGATGGGTCGACGGCAATATTTAACATTTCTATTAACTTGGCAATATAGGGAAACAGAACATTATCATCAAAACCAATTAGTTCCGTTATTGCGGTTTCCAACTCTATTATCTTCTGGACATCCCTAATATCAGAAGGATAATCTCTTTTATCAATTGAAATGCTCATCACTTTTCCACCACGCAGGCTTTCTATTTCACTGTACAATGGCTTGCCTTTGTGCTTAATAAAATTATATAAACCCCTAATTTCACTGTTTGAAAAGCGACTCCAAAAATCTACAATTAAATCAACAGCAGGTGAAAAGTCGGGCAACATCATTTTTAAATAATGAAATGGATTTCCTTCCGCATGAGGGGTAGCAACACCATTTTCAGTTTTCCTTAAAAGGTCATAGGCATCTTCGATTGGATGCATCCCATAAACATCTTTTGCATTTGTAATGTTCCCGTCTTTGTCAAAGCTATAAAGAACGTATTCAGCCGAAACATAAGTAATTGTCCATGACAAATCTACTAAGATATTATAGTTGATCAGTGCGGTTTCATACAGCTCTGCTTTAAAAATAAGTTCCATAGCCCTCTGAACATCGGGTTTTTCCATCGGATTGAACCAATAATCCCAATTGGACTCTTGTGTTTTTCTTAAAAAAATTCTTGCGGAGCAATATCGATTAAATAACTCGTTCCATTTGGAAACAAAGTACATATCTTGATTGGTGGGCAGAGCAGTGCCTACTAAGCTAAACTTTGCTCCGTGTGGCGGCTGGATAGTGCTGAAAATATCATTTGCAAATAAATCGGCCATCATTTTCCTCCTTTATGTCGTTTTCATCATCCGAATTAAATCGTTATAATCAATTAATCCAATTAAAGTATTTTGTCGTTCTGCCAATTCCCGTGCATCTCGTGTAAATGTTGAAGATGTAACTATAACAGCTTTGTTCACTTTTTGGTCAGTTTGTACACCCAATAAGCTTCGCACAAGTTGCACTCCTACTTTGTTTTTCAGACCATATTTTTTGCATTCAATTAATATCATGTAGGATAATTGCCCCACCTTATGAGTTGCGATAATATCACACCCACCATCTCGTGTTGCTGGGGTTAAAACCACATTGTATCCTTGTTTGCTGAAAATTTCCGCCACCAATTCTTCGAACTCTCTCGGAGTTAAATCGTACATGACGGCATTATTAGCTAAAACTCTCTCTATGTTAACCTGTGCTTTACAGACTTCTGAATAAATATAATCTTCATCATATTCACTATAGTAAAACTCGCAATAGCGAACATCTATTTCAGGTGATTGAACAAACTGCCCACCTCGACACTCGCAATCATCATAATTAAGGCTGCCCGCTGGATATTCAAAAGCTCTAATGGAATATGCTAAACAATTTCCGCAATTATCACAGTCGCTTTCTCCCTCAAAGTCATATTCAATTTCCGACCCCATTTGCCGTTCATAGGCATGTGTCTGAACTTCTAAAGAGTCTTTGTCAATAATGCTTATCTTTCCACATGAGTTACACTGAATAACCAAATCATTCATTAATTCCATTTCCAACATGTTACCCCCCCTATGCATACAGCCATATATAATCTGGAATCCATTTTATCTGTTTTAGCTAATTATACCACCCCTTTCAACAAAACGCATCACCAATATGTAAAACAGCCTCCGCTTTCGCAGAGGCCGTCCATCATATTCTCTTACAGCACACCCAGCTTTTGCAACAGCTCCACGCAGTCCCTTGCGCCCTGCACATAGAGGTGCTGGCAGTCGTGATCGGCGATGAGATTGGTTTTCACAAAGTAATCTGTGAGCACCTGCTGCTGATCCTCCGGCAGCGAGCGCACAATTGCCTGCGCCTGTGCGCTGAGCGCTTTCACCTCGGCGTAGAGCTGCTGCTCGCTCTCGTCCATGTTCTCCTTGCACTGGCTGACCGCCACCTCCGTCAGCTCTCGAATGGCGTTTTCAAAGATTTCACTTTTCTCCATTGTTGTCATATCCTTTCTCGGCAAAAAGGTTGCCGCAACACATACATAAACAATTTTGCGCTTGCAGTCCATACCAAGACTGAACAAAAACCATCTTACTTTTTAGGTTCGCCGCTTTTGATATTTATATGCATCCTCGAAATCAACCGCACCGTTGATCAGCTTGACCTCGTCCACGCACTTTAAGTGTAGGCTCTGGAGTGCATGCTCGTCAACAGAATGGGTGTGCGCCACCACATGAGAGAGCTTACTTAGCTCTGTGGCAATTTTGAAGTCCATGCGTGCCAGCCGATTCTCCGTATCCCGGATGGTGCTGATGAGCACCGAGGACAGACTTTGCAGCAGATAGTTTTCGCTCTGCTGCGAGGTAAGGTAGCCGCAGTAAAACCGCAGCGCCTCGGTGACAAATTCGTTTCTTGATTTTACATTGGCTACGGTGAGCAGTTCATCGCAACGCTCCAGCACCTCTTTTTCAATATAAAAGCCGGTGCGCACTTTTTCGGCATCGCTTGTCATAGAAGGCCTCCTTTCTCTGTGTTGATTGCCCCGGTATGCAGAAGAAATGCCGCAAATGCCGGGTATTCCTTGGCTCTGCGTAAGTCCAGCATAACAAATTGGGGGTGAGGCTGAAAAGTTATGTCATCGTCCGTTCACTCAACGGCTTTGCCGGTGGGTGTTTCTTGGGTTTAGGCTGCCAAAGCAGCATAAACCCTTTAACCTGCACCACTTTCGACCCAACCGGAACGCCCTTTTTCGGAGGCTTTCTGGCTGGTTTTCGAATGCTCGCACAAGGGGGCGACAGGGGGCTTTTACTGGAGCAGGGCTACACGGATGCTACCCTACCCCATAAAAGCCGACACAGGGGCAACAGCGCCCCGGACACGCCCTCACGCCTGCGGCTCGTCTACCCGGTGAGGAGCAGGACGCATCGGGCGCTTAGGTTTTTCCTTTACCGAGGCATCTCGTTTGAGCTTATCCTCAATGTATTCACGAGTGGCCTGCGGGACGTGCTTTTCGTAGAGCTTCTGCATGGTGTCATTCAGCTCTGCCTGCAAATCGGCCTCTTTTTTGCCCATGTGGTAGGTCAGGGCATCCAGCTTCTCGCTCTCGAAGCTGACGGTCAGTGTTGCGTTTTTCATAGCGTTTTCCTCCATTTCATAGCTTCATTTCGGGTGACTGGCTGGGCGCATCAGCATCCTCGGTCACCCATTTTTCGTAATCGGACACCGAGCAGTACCCGGCGAGCATGGCTGAAAATTTCTCCAAGCGGCGGGGCTTTACCTTGTCCAGCTCCAACTGCAAGCCGTAGTAGCCGTTATAGATTTTGACTACCTCGGCGTTCAAAATATCAGCCCATGCCTCTTTACCGGCATCGGTGAGGGTATGTTCATCCAGCTCCACAATGGTGGCAGGCTCCACCTCCACGTCCTTGTGCATTAGATGAATATCCTCCCAATGGGTGCGGAGCAAATCTTTCAACTGCATTGCTTGGGGAGCCGCCATGCCAGAAATCTCCGGCACATAGGCGGCGTACCGGCAGTAGGCAGACCCCTCCGCTTCGACCAAGATACCATCATTCCTGCCCTCGCCGGTGAGTAGCAGGCAGTGAAACACATTTTGCTCATCGCAGTACATGAGGTCGGTGTACTCTTTGATAAAGTCATAATCTCTCAACGGAGCCACCAGCAGAGACTGAAACTGCGCAGCCGGGATCTGGATCGTTTTGGCGATCTCAAACTCGTGAGGCATAAAATCCGAGGGTTTTCTTTCAAAGATAGCTTGCATATCGTGCCGCCTCCTTTACGGCATAAACTGTCGGGGATTTACTTTCTTGCCACCGATGCGCACTTCAAGATGGAGGTGGTTGCCGGTGCTTCGTCCGGTGCTGCCCACGGCGGCGATGACATCACCCTGCTGCACAGCCTGCCCGGAACGGACATAGACCTTGGAGCAGTGACCATACAGGGTGACCATTCCATCGCCGTGGTCGATGGCCAGATGATAGCCGTAGCCGCTGCTGCCGGAGTTCTTCACATAGCTGACGATGCCGCCTCTGGCTGCCTGTATAGGTGTGCCCTTGGGCGCTCCCATGTCGAGGCCGGAGTGACCCTCGCCGCCACCGCCGCCAAAGGGGTTGGCTCGCCAACCGAATTCAGAGGTGATCATACTGCGCCAGCCTGCTCCGAGGGGGCTGGCAAAATCGCCGCCGCCCCTGTAGATTTCGCCGTCAAACACACCGCCCAGCCATTCGTCCTCGCTGATGCCGAAGTCATCCGGCGAAGCGAAGCCGTAAAGCACACGGCTGTAAATTTGGGCGGCGTTCACCCTGTTTTCCTCGGTGATTGCCCTGCCCAGCGCCGCCTCCAGCTGCGCATAGATGGTGGCAAGGTCTTGAATGGGAACAGCTACGATGTAGGTTTCCTCGGTTTCGTTGCCATCTGCATCGGTGACGGTGCGGGTGCGTTCCTCATAGGTGACGAAGCAATCCGCAAAGGCTTTATAGTCGATGCGGAGGTTTTCAGCGCCAAAAAACAGAGAGTAAAAAATGGCTTTCATGCGGGTAGTATCAATACTGCCACTTTCCACCATTGGGGTGATTTCGGACACAGCCGAGTCCAGCTCGCCGAAGCTGCCCCGCATATCCTCGATGTACTGACGGTACTCCGCTGGCACCTGTGCCGAGAGTGCGCCGCCGTGAAAGGTCAAATCCACAGCGGTATTGTTGTGGTCAGCAGTGCCGGACATGAGGGAACAAATCAGCACAATAAGCAAAATCACCGGGGAGAGAATGGCGGCGATCACCCAGCCCACGGCCTTGCGGGTTTTCTCGTTGGTTAACACGGCAGCCGCAGCTTTGGCGATTGCCGCTATTGGTACAGCCATATGCTCACCACCATTTCTGCTCCCAGAGGTTGTACTGCACATCATCTGCCGCCTGCTGTTCCTGCGCCAGCTGGATGGATTTCTCCACGGCATCGTCTAGAAACTCTGTGTTAAAGCCTGCGCTGTCGTAGCCATCGGCGATGGTATTCAGGTAGAAGTCGGAGGGAGCGCCGAAACTGTGGCCATCGTTCATCACATAGACCATTGCCGTAACCGGTTTGCCGCACAGCTCCACCTCCATTGTTTCTTTACGATAAAAGCTGGGATAGCCCTCATAGCGGTCGAGTGCGGCCTCGTCCTGCGGCTTTATTTTCCACAGCAGCACCGGCACCGAACTGCCCTCCAGCGGTTCAATGGTGGCAACAGCCCCTCGCCGACCACCACGAAACAGCAGCTCGTAGCCCTTGACTTCGCTGCTGCCAACCACCTTGGCGGTTGGGCAACGGTGCACCATCTGCGGCAGATTGAGGTTGCTGCCGTAGGCGATGTAAAGTCTGCTTTTCTGCATCATCTTCCTCCTGTTACTATATATTAGGTTGATGACATGGCCACCAGCCATGTCGTTTTCCATCTTGTTGCCTAAGCTGTTAGAATAAGAGGACAATAGGCCTGACGAAGCCCTCCAAGGACTGTGCGTCCGCATGTTAGTCAGTCAGCCAGCCTCTTATTCGCAGCGTTCGATTTGTGCAGGTTGAACCGCCACCGAGCGCGTTCGTGTCATCAAACAGATAGAATCGGCAGTGAGAAAAGGATGGTCGCCAATTGTATATCTGAGATAGGAGCGAGGATTATGAACGCAGTCGGAATTGATGTTTCCAAAGGAAAAAGCATGGTATCCGTGATCCGTCCCTTTGGAGAACTGGTGACAAAGCCCTACGAGGTGCGCCACACCGCCAGTGAACTGAGGGTGTTGGCAAGCTCTCTAAAAAGTCTGGAAGGTGAAACGCGCGTTGTTTTGGAGCACACAGGCCGATATTACGAGCCGGTTGCCCAAATGCTCCACGATGCCGGAGTATTTGTCAGCGCGGTCAATCCGTTGCTCATCAAGGAATACGGCAACAATTCCTTGCGCAAGGTTAAGACAGACAAGGCCGATTCCTTGAAGATCGCCCGATACGGGCTTGACAACTGGAGTGAGCTGCGGCAACATAGTCCTATGGATACGATTCGTTATCAACTCAAAACCATGAACCGGCAATATGGTCTGTACGCCAAGAATAAAACCGCTTTTAAAAACAATCTGATTGCTCTACTTGACCAGACCTATCCTGGTGTGAACGCCCTCTTTGAAAGCCCCGTCCGTGCGGATGGGAGTCAGAAGTGGGTGGATTTTGCCGCGTCCTTTTGGCATGTGGACTGTGTGCGCAGCATGAGTCAGGCTTCCTTCACTGAGCGTTACCGCAAGTGGTGTAAGCGCCACGGCTACCAGTTCTGCGCCACAAAAGCCGCTGAAATTCACACCGAATCGAAAGAACTGATTGCCATGCAGTTGAAGAACCCACTGGCCAAAGTCATGGTGCAGGAAGCGATTGCGCAACTGAACACGGTTTCCAAGGCAGTAGAAATGTTCCGCACGGAAATGAATCGCCTTGCCAAGGAGCTTCCTGAGTACGATGTTGTCATGAGCCTGTATGGCACTGGTAAGTCTCTTGGCCCGCAGCTCATGGCAGAGATCGGAGATGTCCGCCGCTTCGCTCACAAGGGTTCTTTGACGGCTTTTGCTGGCGTGGATCCCGGTGCTAACCAGTCCGGAACCTATGAGGCAAAAAGCACTCATTCTTCCAAGAGGGGCTCCCCTGAACTGCGTAAAACGCTCTTCGTTGTGATGACGGTGCTGCTCCAAAATGCGCCGCCAGATGACCCTGTGTTTCAGTTTTTGGATAAGAAGCGCGCCGAGGGCAAGCCCTACTACGTCTACATGACCGCTGGCTGCAACAAGTTCCTGCGCATTTACTACGGCAGGGTGAAAGAGTTCATGAATACGCTGGATACGCCCGTAGATTTAGATTCAACTGGCCTTTCCCGATAAATCCTGAGACCGCTCACGTTAGGCCAGCGCTTCGGCGGTGGCCTTTTTGTGTTGCTCCTTTTCCACTACCGCTTTTTTAATTTTAGCCTTGACTTTTTATTTGCAGGCTAACATTCACAATAGCCAATGCGTATTTACATACGCATGACAAAAGCCGGGGCTTCTGCCTCGGCTTCTTCCGGTTCGGGAGCAGGAACTTCGGGTGCAGTGGTTTCTTGCCGTGCCTGCTCCAGCTCTTTTTCTTTTTTCTGTCGCATCCGTTCCTTTTGCTGCTCGGCCTGCGCTGGATCACGCCACGCAATGCAGCCGGGGAGCGGTTTTAACAGATGCTCACGGGCGGTCTTGAATTCATCGCCAATCAGCCCCAACCGCAGCAGCCAAGTGCGGAAAGTGTACTTCTCGTTGGTGGTCTGGGTTTTGGTGCGGCTGGCGCTGCGCTGGTTGAGCGCCTGCGCCCCAATCGCCAAAGAAAGCTGGATATACGCCTTGATTTTCCCGGCGTGAAGCGTGCCGTTGAACAGCCGGAACTCCACCGTGCCTTTTTGAAACACAGAGTGAAGGTTGAGGCAGTGATACCGGCTGTCATCGTAGTGGGAGTGGCTGCGGTCGCCGCCGTTATACCAGATGCGCTTCACCTGTTCCAGCGAGTTTGGCTTCTGGCGGTTGAGATCATCCAGAAAACGCTGCTCCACCGGACGGCACCAACGGTGCTGGCGAGCAACCGACACCTCCAGCGCCTTATAGATCAAGTCCTCTTTGGCGGCCATGATATTGGTGATGTTTCGCAGGCTGTTGGCATCAAAGGGTGAGGCATCAATATGCACATGGATGCCACAGGACTTGTTGGAGATGGCTCCAGCAGTCTTGAGCTTGCGCACCAGTTCCTGCACCTTTTCGATGTCCTCCCAAGTGCAGATAGGACTGACCATCTCGGTTTTATAGTCATCCGAGGCTGGCTCGGTGCACCTACCGTTTTTTCTCTGTGGACTAATACTGGCATCGCTGACAAATTTCCACTGCCGCCCCTGATCGTCCAGCGCCGCATAGGTGTCGTATCCAGCGCCCACATAGCGGCTGCTGGTTCCAAAATATTCAGCGGCAACCTCGGCGGCTCGCTCGCGGGTGATGCCTGTCATCTCGACTTCAATGCCAAAGCGCTGGGCTTTCATGTCCATACATTTTCACCTCCATTTCATGTTTTGTACAGCAAAAAGCCGCCTGCAAATTGCAGACGGCCTTAAAAATTGGGTTGATCAAACATCATTGTTTTTGATTGATTGCTTCTTGGCATTTTTATTCTTGTTCTGGTTTTCACGAGTAATCGGGGTCTGGCCATTTGCTTTTTCAGCTCTGGCTTTTTTGTTATCCGGCTGACTATCCTTTGGCATACGAGACCTCCTTATCTTTTGGTATTCGGGCCAAGAGCTACTTTCTTGGCGTTGTGATTTTGATTGGGATTCTGATTTTTAAGTTCTTCCTGCCCCTGTGCTTTTTGCGCCATTTCTGCACTTTCCTTTGGGACGGGTTCTTGCTGATTTTTCTGCATAGCGGTTCCTCCTACATGATATGGTTTTCAAAGCGGGTGTCAATAATGCCGTAGCCCAGCTTTTCAATGCGCTTTTGCAGCTGCTCCTGCTGCACACCGGTCGTATCAAAATCCACTGCAATGGATTCGGTTTTATCGTTCACACTGACAGAAATAACGCCCGGAAAGGTATCCAATTCCCGCTTAAGTTCTTTTACATCATGCTTTCCATTGACGTTATCTACGGTAAAATAAATGCTTGCTTTTGACACAAAAATCACCTCTGTGTTAGTATGCGTCGTGTGTCCGCAAAAATACCGTTGTGATTCATCGTCCACCCGCCTTTCCGAACAGCCTTGCCTTATGCTCCGGGGCATTGACCATCAGGTTATAGCGTTCATTGCCGCATTTATAGAGGCACACACCCCGCTGGGGGTAGCGGATGAGGTTGTACTCGCTCTGCTCCAGCTGAAGAGTGTCGATGTAGAACTTGGCATCAATGTTACCGGCGTTGAACAGGAACTGATGAGTCGGAATGCTGAACAGAGGCTTGGTGTATTCCCGGATGCCCTCAATATTGAAGTCCTCCAGATTCTGCGAGGCAATGATAACCGCCGAGTCCTTTTTGCGCACACGCTTGGAGAAGTTGCGGACATATTCCACGGCGGTGAGGTTGGTGAGGAACAGGTAAAACTCATCAATGCTGGCGGCGGTGTTGCCGCTCGTCAGCAGTTCGTTGCTCATGTAGGACAGGATGTTGAACAACAGGGCGTTTTTGAGGCTCTTGCTGGCCTGTAACAGCCCTTTCACACCAAAGGTGACAAAGCTGGAGTCGGTGATATTGGTATGTCCGTCAAAGAACTTTGCCTCGGCACCCTTGCAGATGGAGTGCAGCCCCAGCAGGATATTTTGCAGCAGCTCGGCGGTGTAGAGCTGGCGGCTGCTCTCGTCATAGGCCTTGTACTCGTCCTCAATCAGAGCGTACAGGTCAGACAGGATGGGGTAATCGGTGACAGACAACCTGTCAAAGCTGCTGCCATCGCTGATACCAAACTTGGCATACAGCTTCTGGAGCATGATTTCGATGGTGTCAATCTCCCGGTCGGAGAAGTCCTTGTAGGTGCGAAAAAAGTCCTTGAGAAACGAGATATGCTGACTGAGTTTGCTTCCGATGCGGAAGGTCTGCGGCGCATCGGCATCGCCAGGGCTACCGTTCACATCCCAAGTCTTGGGTTCCAGCACATTGATGATGAATGCTCCAGACATCAGGTCGATGAAGCAGCCACCGAGGTTGTTGGTCAAATCCTCGTACTCCATTTCCGGGTCTAACGCACAGATATTCATGCCGGACTCTCGCAAATTGGTGAGAATCAGCTTTAACAGGTAGCTCTTGCCCTGACCGCTGTTACCGAGGATGAGGATGTTGGCGTTGGTCTTATCGTCAGCTCGCTTGTTGAAGTCCACCAGCACGTTGCTGCCGAACTTATCCCGCCCCACATAGAAGCCATTGCCATCGGTCTTGCCCGAATAATTGAAGGGATACAAATTTGCCACCGAGCTGGCCGGGAGCACGCGCTCGAACTGGTCACGAAACACATTCCAGCCGCTGGGCATCACGCACTGGAAGCCCTGCTGCTGACGGAGCATCAGCCTGTCCACGTTGAGCTTGGAGCGGATCAGCTCGGTCATCACCTCGGTCTGCAGCAGCTTGAGCTGGTCGTAATCATGGGCGGACAGCTCAATATACACAGCGCAGTGAAGGAAGGGTTCCCGGTTTCGGTGCGCCTGCGCCACAATGGTGGCCACATCCTGCAAGTTGCTCTCGGCCATGACGGTCTGCTGGAGGTCGTTGGTGTTCTGGCTGCTCATGCGGTTTTTGTTTGCCGCATTGCTGATGATTTTCTTTTCCTCCACCGGGGTGACATGGCGGGTGTAGATGCGCAGGGTGACGCCGTCCTTTTCGCCCAAATGCCGCAGGATGGCCTGCTCGTCTGTGGCGGTGGGGTATTCCCGCAGCGCCCAAACGCACCGATAGGTATTGCCGCAGATGAAGTGATCGGTGTTGAATTTCACCACCGAGGGCGCTATCATGTCGAGGAAGTCTTGGATGCGCACATCCTCCGGCTCCTGTGCCGCTGGTCTTTTTCTGTTTTTACTCATCAAAAATCACCCACCTTTCTCCGTCAAAGTCCTCAAACTTTTCAGTCGTTACATTCTGTTCGAAGTAGACCGCCAGCAGGCGCTTGATGTCCTCCTTGTCGGCTCGCTTCACCGAGAAGCCCTGCTCTTTCAGGGACTTTTCAATTCTGGAGAGATACGGAAACACCTCTTTTTCTTTTTCATCCCGCAACCGAATGATGATGAGAAATTCACGGGCGGTGGCCATCTGCACCTGTATCCGGTCAAGAAACCCAAGGTCTTTTTCCAGCAGCTTTCGCACCACGGGGTTTTGCTCGGCCTCCATACGGCTGCGGAGGAAACTCTTGTTATCCTCGAAGTTCTCACGGCTGTTGAGGCACAGCATCTCAATCTCAGCGATGCCCTTGAGGACGGTCATCAGCGCATAGATGCGGGTTCCGATGCTGGCCTCGGACAGCACAGAGATGTTGCTGGGCTTGATGATGAAATACACCAGCTCGCCGTGACCGTAGGTCTGCAGGCTGTAATCGGTGACGGCCTTTGTGCCGATGAGCTGGCGGGTGGAGGCTTTTTGCTTTGCCTCTCGCTTGGCTTGTTTACTCACTTGGCGTGTACCTCCATTCGTAAAATTGCTGTTTGGTCATAAAAAAAGCACAAGCGTACTTGATAAAATCAAGAATGCTCGTGTCATCAAAGCGGATGGTGAGAAAGGCATAGACGGCGGTCAGCACGATGGGCGGGGCAAACCGGAGCTGAGTGAGCGTAAGCACAGAGACAAGCGCCATCACGCCGATGATGCCCACATCCCGCAGCTGCCATAGCCACAGTGTCGCTTTGGCTCTCAGATGGTCGGGATAGATATACATGGGGTTCCTCCTTTTCCTATTTTGCAACCGCCTGCACAACCGTTTTGGTCATGTTCACCGCCGATTGCGCCGTATAGACGGCACCCATCAGATTTGCTTTGGTGCTGGTATCCAGCCCGAACTGCCCCGCGATGCGGGGCAGTTCACCCGCCGCCAGCATCAGGCCGAGACCGAGCAGGGCGTTGTCTTTCACCACCATAAGTCCTGCGATCAGCACTGTTGCCTGTAAAAAGGCTGTGAGGCACAGGCCGATGACCTGTTTGCACCAGCTGACGAAGCCGTCAATGTAGCCACGGGGAACAGAAAACATATACAGGCTCCCCACGGAGATTTGGATGAGTAGGATACCGCCCCGCTTGAGGTTTGCGAAGAACACCTTGATCACGGCGTAGCCCAGGAGGATGATGATAAAGAGCATCATGATGGGGCTGGTGATTGCGCCAAGGCCGCCGAACACGTTGGTGGTCAGCGATTGCTCCAGCCCTCCGGCCCCCTGCAGGGTGGTGATGATCTCACTGGCTACCGTGCCGATATCCGTTCCGAAGCCGGTGATGCCTGCGGTAAATTCCCCCTGCAGGGAAACCGAAAGCTTATAAAGCTCTACCGGCACCGTGGTGAACAGCCCCACAGCCATGAAGCCCTTGATGGCGTTGAGGGCGGTATCCTTGATGCTGCCCCGCCCGGATTGATACTCAATCCCGCACTCGAAGCAGGCAACTACCAACCCCACACCGTAGAGCGCCCATGCAAGATAGCTGAAAAACAGGACGATGGACTGCACCCAGCTCATGGTGAACAGGTCGGCTCCCATGTTGCCCATCTGCATAAAAAAGTCGCCGAGAAAGCCGATGATCTGGCCGTACATCCAGTCGATGATCTGACCGAGGACGGTGTCGGCGACAAAATCCCATATAAACATTAATTGTTATGCCTCCTTTCCAAGAGGTGTGAATTCACATCTGCAGGCTGGTTTTGCCTATGCGGATGTGGTAAACTAAATGAAATCAAAATCTATGAGGTTATGATATGAAAGAGATTCGAAAAAAAAGAGCGGTTGCTACTGCATTCAAAATCTATGCTGGAGGTGATTTTTAAATAATTTAGGAGGCTCTCTATGAACCAGATACCAGACCCGAATGTGGTCTTTCCAAATGAATACAAGACATCTGTCTTTTTGAAAAATGTCATTACCGCCCCCAATATTTTTGTGGGCGACTACACCTACTACGATGACCCGGTTAACCCCACCGCCTTTGAGCAAAACAATGTGCTGTTCAACTGGCCGGAGTTTGGTGACCGGTTGGTGATTGGTAAGTTCTGCGCCATTGCCAGCGGCACCAAGTTTATCATGGGGCCAGCCAACCACCGCACAAGCAGCATCAGCACCTATCCCTTCGCCGTATTCGGCGGCGCATGGGGAGAGAATGTTCCTCCGCATCTGGAGCAGCTTCCCCACAAGGGCGATATCATCGTTGGCAACGATGTGTGGATTGGGCGCGAGAGCGTCATTATGCCGGGGGTAACCATTGGCGATGGGGCCATTGTCGCCGCCTATTCTGTGGTGGTAAAGAACGTTGCACCCTACACAGTGGTTGGCGGCAACCCTGCAAAGCCCCTGAAAAAGCGGTTCGATGACGAGCTGATCCGGCTGCTGCTCCAGCTGAAATGGTGGGATTTTGCGCCCCAAAAACTGGCGGAGTTCGTGCCGGTGCTGTGCGACAGCGATTTGACATCGGTGCAAAAAACCATAGAAGCAATGTTGAAAGAATAGCTTTTACAGAAACAACCAAGCCGGGCAGTTCCCACGAAACTGCCCGGCTTGGTTGTTATTCATAACGCAATGGTTTCCATGTGCTCAAAATCGAGCACCGCATCTACACTCCCAAAAGTGATTGCAAATAATCCACCGGCTCCTCTTATTTCAGCGCAATATAGAGGTCGATGTTGCAGTTTTCAAAGTCGGCGTTTCGATATTCCTCAAAGTCCCCGGTGAAGCTGCGGGGCAGCTCCATCTGCCAAATCTCGCCCCACGCCTCGGCCACCGCGCGCTCCATGTGTCCGTGAACGGAGAATTTGGCGTACTTTCCTGCGGGGATGATTTTCACCGTCAGCTCCGGGTTTTCCGCTTTGGAGACCTCGTTGCCCGCTGTGACGCAGTAGCTGTCTGCGGCATAGTCGGAGTAAAGGCCGATGGCGTATTCATTCACCTTGTTTTTGATGGCCGCATTCACGCCGCCCTGATACAGCTTCTCCCACAGGCCACCGATGATTTTCGCCATATTGGGGTCGCTGTTCCCTGTGGTCGCGCTGACACCCACCACGATTTTTTCTGCCAGAGTCACGATTTCATAGTTCATAGGATGAACCTCCTTGTTTTTGATAGGTTCATTCTATCTGTTTGCAGATGACAACAGCGTGTCATATTAAAGATACTGGTCTAAAGTTTTTTGGAGCTTCTCCTTGATTTGCAGACGGACATCCTCCGGTGACAAAACCTCACAGTGCTCGCCGAAGGTGGCAAGGTAGTGGTACACCCAATCGCCCCGGGGCATGGTCATCTGCACCACAAAGCTGCCGTCCGGCTGCACCTCATGCTGCGGGAACTCGTCGTACACCCGGTAGGCCATCTCTTTTGCAATCTTCAGCGTGATGGTGACAAAATCGTCCCCAAACAGCTTGTCGCTTTCAAAAAGCTTTGCGGTGGCAGAGCGCTGGAAGCTTTCGTCCAGAACTTCAAGCTCCTTGATGCGCCGCAGCTTGAAAAAGCGGTAGTCACTGCGCAGGTTGCAGTAGGCGTATAAATACCAGCTCTGACCCTTGAAGCAGAGCTTCAGCGGCTCAACGGTGCGGCGCACACTGCCCTCGCTGCCGTGATAAAGAAATGCCACCTTTTTCTTTTTGAGAATGGCGGTTTTCAGTGTGGCAAAGACAGCGGCTTCCTCTTCGCCATTCGCCCAATTGGAAAAGTCCACCTCCAGCCAGTCGCCGCCCGCGCCGCCAAACATGGAGGACAGCTTGCCGATGGCAGTGTTGGTCTGCTCCAGACTGACAGTATCCACCGCGTGCAGAGCCGAAAGAATATCCGCCTTTTCGTTGTCGGTCAGCACGGTCTTGTTCAGCACAAAATCCGGCAGCAGGGCAATGCCGCCGCCCTTTCCCTTGGTCATATAGATGGGAATGCCCGCTGCCGACAAAAGCTCCACATCGCGGTAAATGGTGCGCTGAGACACTTCAAAGTGCTCTGCAAATGCCTTTGCGGTCATGTTTTCTTTGTTCAGCAGGATGTATATCATTTCAAACAGCCGGTTAATCTGCATGGTCGCTCACCTCATATCCATTATACCGATGTAATATGACATGAGCAAGGCATATTAAAGGCCGCAAGCTATGAAAACGCTTGATAGGGCAACTACATTCCAAGCACCTGCCAATCAATACTCGCATAAAGACGGTGAGCGGATTCTTGTTTTTATAATGTCATCTTCCTTCCCTTCAATAAAAAAGCGTTGCTCCGATCGCACTGTGCGTAGCAATGGTCTTGATTTTCTTTCCCATTGATTTTTTGCTAAAAGTATATGGTATAATGGTTCAAACAGTTCGACCAAAGGAGGTGCGTTATGATTGACCGGAGCGAAATTTTGACCTTGTTAACTGAGTTTCAGGGTTGCCAAAAGATGTTGTCTGCGATCGGCGATGAAGCCAGACAGCATATTATCATTCAGATGCTTGCATCAAATCACAGCGGAGAAGCACGGTGCGGCGGTATGCGAGTGGGTGAAATTGCCGCACTGTCCAGCCTGTCGCGTCCTGCCATTTCCCATCACCTGCAAATCCTGAAGGATGCAGGCTTACTAAAAATGCGCCGGGAAGGCACGCGCAATTATTACTATTTTGATGCAGATATGGTTGACCTGGAAAACCTCATCCAAATGCTCCAGCACATTAAAAGTATTATGCTGCTTTTGCCGGATCGAAGTGGTGAAAATGATAGCCTAAATAACAATGACGTATAGGAGGACTCACAATGGAAATTTTAGAAGCAATGAAAGCACGGCACTCGGTACGCAGCTATATGAATAAGCCTATCCCCAATGAAGTCGTAGCACAGCTGCAAGCAGAAATCGATACTTGCAATGAAGAGAGCGGACTTCACATTCAGCTGGTAACGGGCGAGCCCAAAGCCTTTGACGGCATGATGGCGCATTACGGTAAATTTTCCGGGGTACAAAACTACATTGCCCTCATCGGTAAAAAGAGCGATGACCTTGAGGAAAAGCTGGGCTATTACGGTGAGCGTATCGCTCTCAAGGCGCAGATGCTGGGGCTGAATACCTGCTGGGCCGCCATGACCTTTTCCAAAGGGATGACCAAGAAAAACTGTGAGATACGTCAAGGTGAGAAGTTGGTTTGTGTACTATCCTTGGGATACGGTGCGACGCAGGGCGTGGCGCACCGTTCCAAGCCGATGGAATCACTCTGCCAAACAGAGGTCAACATGCCGGATTGGTTTAAAGCTGGGATGGAGGCCGCGCTGCTAGCCCCCACCGCCACCAACCAACAGAAATTTATGCTGACGCAGCAGGGAAACACTGTTTCCCTCAAATCTACCGGAGGATTCTACTCCAAGGTAGATATGGGCATTGTGAAGTATCATTTTGAGGTGGGCGCAGGTGCAGAATGCTTCCATTGGGCATGAAACATCGTTGAAAAAGGTGTCTTTATCATCACAAAATTGAGCTGTTGTATCTGGGCTTTGATGCAACAGCTCTTTCTTCGCTTACGTGCCAAGAATTGTCCAGTCCATCCTCGTATAAAGATGGTGAACGGTTTTTTATTTTCATAGCAATTGTCCGTTCCACTGTTCATAGTTGTTTGATTGAAAATCCTTCTTTGCTATGGTAAACTTATCCTATATACCTACCGAGAAAACTTTTTTGAAACGGCAGTGTGTGAAATTTTGCCCTGCGGGTTGTATTGTATTAACTTGGTTCGCCTTTGGCGGATAAGACAGGCTATTTCAAATCATTGATAAATGTGAGGTGTCATATTGTGGGACTTGATCTTGTGGGATGGAATGTTGTTTTAGATTCCAATGATGCAGACAAGTTGTCTGTATTTTATGAAAAACTGCTCGGCTGGACAAGGTTTCCGGGTGAAGAATTTACCGTCTTGGCAAATGTTGAACAACAGGGGTTTCCAACTTGGATTACCTTTCAGCAGGTGGATGACTATGTGCCGCCTGTTTGGCCTGCAGCGCCGGACAAGCAACAGCAGATGGCTCATTTGGATTTCCATGTGAAAAATGTTGACGAAGCGGTAAAGTATGCCCTGTCCTGCGGGGCAACGATGTCTGAAATTCAATTTGAAGATGGTTGGCGCGTGATAATCGACCCTGCGGGGCATCCTTTCTGCCTATTGCCGCCACCGCCTTGGATCAACAGCGAGGCATTCAGCAGAGAAGGTTTTTAACAAAGGAGGGCATCTATGAATTGGGAGCCGTGGACGGGTTGCTACAAAATAAGCGATGGCTGTACAAATTGCTATTTTTATGGGCCACATGCGAAGCGCTATGGCCAAAACACCATACAAAAAACAGATAAATTTGATTGGCCTGCAAGGAAAAACGCAAAGGGCGAATACAACATTAAAGGCAATAAAATTCTTGCGACCTGTTTTGCAACGGACTTTTTTCTGCCGGAAGCGGATGAATGGCGCAAAGAGATTTGGGCGATCATCAAGGAACGAACAGATATTGATTTTTTGATTTTAACAAAGCGAATTGACCGTTTCCCCCAATCGCTTCCATCTGATTGGGGGGCGGGTTATGACAATGTGAATATTGGTTGTACTGTCGAAAATCAAGCACTCGCCGATTACAGACTTCCTCTCTTTTTGTCTTATCCCATTAAGCGGCGTTTTATTGCTTGCGCCCCGCTTTTAGAAGCGATCGATTTAACACCGTATCTTCATGGGGTAGACCATGTTACAGTCGGCGGCGAAACAGGGCGAGAAGCCCGTGTGTGTAATTATGATTGGGTGCTTCATATCCGTGAACAATGCGTAAAAGCAGATGTAACATTTTGGTTCAAAAATACAGGCTCACTTTTTAATCGTGACGGAGTCGTGGAAAAAATAAATCCATTTAAGCAAACCAGTGTGGCAAAAGAGCTTGGTATCGATATCTTAGATGGGAAAAGGCTGTTTTGACAGAGTCCAATCGTATCAAATAGGATTGCTTATTTCGCTTCATAGCTATTTCGAACAAACCAAATCAACGCTAAAGCTAATCTGAATTACTACAAGAGTGTGGGCAACCTGGCCATCATTGGCTTGGTTGCCCACTTTCTATTTCAACATTATAATCCCAGAATCGTCCAGTCAATGCTTGCATAAGGACGGTCAATGATAAGTTGACTTTTACAACGTAGATTTCTGTACATTTGTGTGGTAAAATAAAACAATAAAAATAACTTGAAAGGGAATCTACAATGTTTCAAAAAATTGACCGCTCCACATGGAAGCGTGAAGAATATTTTAATCATTACCTATCCGATGTACCTTGTACTTATAGCATGACAATGCGGATTGATATAACCGTTTTGCGGAAGAAAAATTTAAGTCTGTATCCGACTATGCTCTATCTAATTGCAACTGTGGTAAACCAGCACGAGGAGTTTCGAACGGCGTTTAACGATCATGGTGAGTTGGGTATTTACGACTGGCTTATGCCCTGTTACACAGTGTTTCATAAGAGTAGCGAAACATTCTCGAATCTTTGGACGGAGTATTCATCAGATTACAAAATCTTTAGGGCCGCATATGAGCGGGATATTGAAGAATACGGTTCGGTGGAGCGCATGGATGCAAAGCCAGACACACCCGATAATACATTCCCGATATCCATGATTCCTTGGCTGTCATTCGAGGGGTTTAATTTAAACTTACAAAAAGGCTATGACTATCTGCTCCCGATTTTTACAATGGGCAAATTTCAGTTTGTGGATGGTTGCTGCCTGCTGCCGCTTTCTGTGCAAGTACATCACGCTGTTTGCGATGGATTTCATCTTTCGCGTTTTGTCGATGAACTGCAAGAAATGATTGAACAACTCTCTACAAATTAATCTGTAAAGGAGCCGCTACACTTCGTATTTGTGTAGCGGTTCCTTTTATTCACTATATGCCAAGTATTGTCCACACATAGAGCGGAGCCGTCAGGGTGAAGACGAGGCAGGCGAACAGAATAGCCGGAGCAGCCCATTCAAACTGGCCGTGCTTCCGATAGTCAAAATACGCCGTCCCTAATTTGGCGAAGAAAAACACCGCCAGAATGAGGTCAATAGCCGGGAACACCACCTTGTTTACCACCGTCTTGATTTGCTGGGAAGCCGTTGTCCACGTTCCCTCAATGGCTCCGGCCACATCGCCGGTTCCGGCTGCAAAGGCGGTGGTGCTGAACAAGAGGCACAGGAGCAGCGTCACGCAAAGAACGGCTGCGATTCGTTTTGTTTTCATTGGTTTTCCACCTTTCATTGTGAAATGGGAGAAAAGGAAGGCCTGCGGTTTTCGTGCCGCAGTCCTTCCTTTTTCTCTGTAGTTAGTTCGGATTTTGGGGCGCAATGTGCCAGTCTGTCCAAAGGTTGCCCCGGATGGTGACGGTGTCGGTGAGGTTCATGGAGAGCATCCCGGTGGGTGTCCAGCTGTCGATGAGCCATGTGTGGGGCGTGTAGCTACCGTCCGGATACCAGATGGGTGTGAAGTGTGTCCTGCGGCTGTAGGTGCTGTACTGATTTTTCTTGAATTCGAAGCGAGAGCTGTAACCACCACTCATACGCTCCAGCAGACGCCAGTAGGTCTGGTACTGGAATTCGGGGAAATAGGTCACCGCATTCTGCGCCCCGGTGACCGCCGAGGACTGATTGGTGCTGACATTGGCAGTCACGGCCTGATTGATGCCGTAGCCTGATTTGAGGGTTTTGCCGCTGGCGGTAGGGTTTTTCTCATCCGGCTGGATACTCATGGCGGCAGACAGACTGGCGCTGTATTGGTCGCTGTCAAACTCCCACCAGCCCTCGTCTACCCATTCGCCATTATCTACCCACTCACCGTGACCGCCGGGGCAGTCATCGTCACAGGAGCTGTCGCAGCCCTCGGACTCCCAATCCCAATCGCTGTGCCACACCCAATATTCCTGCCACCAAGGTCGCCAGATGCTCCAGCTTGAAGATGTTTTCTGTGGCTTGTTGGTCACGGAGGGCTTTGAAAAGCCATCGTTGCGGTCATCGGCCACGGGATTGGGCGGCGGGTTTTTATCAAGATCAACGATTTTCACATGGATGGTTGCCTTGCTTGCGCTGCAGCCACCGGACACCGATACGGTAATGGTCATGGTCTGCGGGGTGCTGGGCGTTGTCCAGCGTATCCACGCCAGCTGGCTGTCGCCCTCCGGGTAGTAGATATTGCTGACCCGGTGGCTACGGCCATTCACATAAAAGGTGGCGGACACCGGATTGTCTGGATCACTCTGACCGCCGCTGACGATGATGGAGGTAATGACCTCGGTGTTCACCCGGTACTCGTAGTCGTAAACCGACACATCGGGCGGATCGGTGGGCATATCCTTGAAGCGCACCACGCCAAGCCCAAGGGCGGCTTTGATATCGGCGTTGGAGGCCGTCTTGTTTTTACTGCCCGACCATGCTGGATAGCCGAGGTCTGCCACCTCCAAGAACATGGCCAGCGGCAGATTCTTATGAGACAGCGAGGTCATGCGCTTGCGGAGCAGGCCGCCGACCTGTTCATCATAGAGGGCCGCTTCGGTGGCGGTGGTGGCGATCATCACACCCTCGAATTTGTAATAGGCGATGGGTTCGAGGAGTAGCTTGTAGTTGCCGCCAATTAACACATCGTAGTTCATTCCCGCCACTTCTGCGATGCGCTTCACTACATATTCAGAGCAAAAATATCGTTTAATAGCTTCGATGTTATTGCTTCCGTTGGTACTAATAATTCGGGGCATAGTCTGCGCTGGCTTAATAGCAACGTAGCCGCCTTTTACCGGAGATAGCCCCCTGCCGCCACTATACTGTAGCTTGCTCGCCTTACCGAAGTTGTATATGGACGAAGCGGGAGCCTTATTGGTAAAGTCAAAGGGTGTTGCCACTACTGCATGATCAGTTGCCCGAACAACCGTGATGCGCACACCCTCATTGCCCGGATTCCATGAGTTGGTACTTGTACCATCGCCCATACCACCGCCACCGCCGTCCACGTTACCACTGCCACCCGTATCGGCATGGGCTGTCAGTGGTGCAACCATACATAGCGCCAATGAAAGCGACAGCAGGATTGTGAGAAATCGTTTCATATAGGTTCCTTTCCGCAACAAAAAAGGTACGGTCTTAACCGTACCTTTTTGCAGCTATATTCTTTTAATCCATAATACCGACCTGCTTGTTGATGTCGCCATCGCCATCAACTTCGATTACTTGGTTAGCGCCGCCATCCGGCACATTGTCAAAGCCAGGGAGTCCGCCGCCACTGCCCTGCGGAGTGCTGGGGGCGGGAGGAGCAGGCTTCTTTTCCGTATCCACCGGCTTGTATTCGGGCGGCTTTTCCGGGTTCTTCGTATCCGCATCTTCGGGAAGCACAGGCGGCTCAGATGGAGCTTCCGGCTTCACTGGATCGGGCTGGAGCTTCTGCTCCGGCAGATCGGTCTGCGGCGGCAGGGACTCAGTAGGCTGGGATTCAGGTACACTGGGCGGGGTGACCACCAGATCGGGCGGCTGTACCTCTGGGTTCACCGCTTCAGAGCTTTGCGGCTGCTGGGGCAGGGGGTCCGGCTCGCCGGGAGCTTTGGTAAACTGCATTCCGATGGCCACCACCAGCGCCAAGCCGATAGCGGAAGCACCAGCAATTGCAAGTCTTTTCTTTGTTTTCTCTGTCATATTCATAACCTCCTAAGCTGGTGGGATTAACCTTTGTTAGCCACACCATACTATCATTTTTTGAGAAAGTCTAGACAAATCCCAAAACGGCTTAGAACACCTCGGTATAACCTGCCTGCACTTTCAGCTTGATGCGCATGGTGGTAATCTGTTTGCCGCCGAACTGCACCGGCGCTTCCAGCCAGATGGTTGCATCGGCCTCGAAGCGCTGAGCATTTTTGGGGTAAGACGGAGCCAGCGGCGCATTGCGAACCGTAACGTCCAGCCGGTCAAGGCTGTATTCCGTCACGCCGCCTACGGTTTTGATGTGCCTGCCAACCATTTTTTTCGTGCCAAGGGTGCTGTCCATGTAACTGTAAATGTCGCCGGTGTTCACGCTGTAGGAAAAGGACTCGCCGTCCGGCTGATAGCCGCCGCTGTAGCCCTCCCGCACTCCGTGATACACATCGGCATAGTTGTCGTTGACGGTGACGATGATGGCATCCTGCAAGGCTTCTTTTACGCCGGAGGCGATGATGTTCAGTCGGAAATACTCGGTCACGCCACACAGAATAATGAGCAGTGCCAGCGTGATGGCCACGGTCAGCGGAAAAGACCCCCCTTTGTTATCTCGCAGGATTCGTTTTAGCTTGGTCATTTGTGGTACACCTCGCTTTTGCCGGAAGCCTGCGAGCGCAGGGTGATTGGAAACGAGCCGAAGCCGCCGAATAGTCCGAGGTTTCGTTCCAAGGTCAGGGTGACGGTGATTTCCTCGTTGAGCTGGATGCTTCCGGTTTTCGACCACGATATCCGTGGAGACAGTCCGGTCTGCTCGGTAAGTACCGCCGCACGGCGACTGGTTTCGCTGCCAACCCTGCCAGAGATTTCGGCCTCCCGGCACAGCTCGGTGGCGTAGGTGTCCAGCTGCTGCTTGGCAATGAATACCGGCAGCACCTTGACCGCCAGCGCAATCACCAGAATGGCGCAGAGGACGAGGATGCAGACATCAATATACCCCTCGCCCCGCCTGCATTTGAGTATCTTCTTCATGTCGCCACCCCCTTAGAACATCCCGCCGAGAGATTTGATGATCTCGTAGGCGATGATGGCGAGGTAGGTGAACAAAAAGCACATGAGCATGAGGAAAGAAAACACACGGATTTTGGGCGGTATCTTCTGCGCCTCGGCTTTGAGCCGTTGTAACTCCAGCTGCTTGAAGTCGTGTGCCAGCATCTGAAAATACACAGCGCTGTCATCTCCACGCAGCACTCCGATAAGTCCACGCACAACGTCCGAGAGCATGGGCGAATTGAGCCTTGCCTCAAATCGGGTAAGGGCGGCCTCGTAGCTGGACGAGCGCATATCGGCGGCCAGAATATCCAGCTCGCCGCCAAAGGCTTCCCCGGCGTTCTTCTTGAAATTCTCCACGATGGCCAGCACATCTCGGCTGGCTTTCAGTTCCTGCTCAATGTTGGCCACAAAGCGGGGCAGCTCGCTTTCCACGGCACTGCGCTTGACCTTGAGCTTTTCATCGGCCTTTTTGGTTTCCTTAAAATACACGAGCACAGCGAGGAATACAACCACCGGCACCGCCAGCGGGAACACCAGCCCTGCCGGGATCGCCACCAGCAATACCGCCCCGGTCTTAACCAGTGCATACGCCTGATAAACCTCCGGCGCTATGTTCATGCCGGTGGCCTTGAGCACATTTTTCAGCCGATGCTTGCGGTACTCATCCATACGGATATACTTGGAGAGTTTCACCGCCCATGTCATGAGGTAGGTTTCAATGCTCTTTGCCGCCTTTTTTTCGGCTCTAGTGGTGTTGAGCATAGCTTTTGCCGTGCTGAGATACGGCAGGCGCAGCAGATCCAACAGTATAAAGAACAGCCCCGCCGCCAAGGTGACGCCAAATAAAAATAAAAATCCCATATCCGTCACCTCCTGTACTCAATGGGCTTTGTGAGCCGAAGCACACAGGCCGTTGAAATGAAAATAAGGGCGGCGCTGATAGCGAGAATAATCTGCCCCAGCGGGGTGTGCATCAGCGTGTCGTACCAGCTTTTATTGAGCAGATACATCAGCGGAATGTTGCCAATCACGAAGATGGCCATGATAATAAACTCCTTGCGGGGTTCAAACACCAAGTATTCCAGCTCGGCGTTGACGATGCGCATATCACTGAGCTTACTGACAATGGGTGTCAGCGTGGTTTTGAGGCTGCGGTCGTGCTGGCAGTCGCACAGGGCATCGCACCATTCCCGGAACACCTCATTGTCGATTTTTCCTCGCAGGGCTTTCATCGCCTCCAGCACATCGGGACTCACCAGCTTTACCTGCATGACAAAATCCCGGAACACCTGCTGCACAGGCGGGTTCAAATAGTGGAGGTTTTCCTCCACGGCGGTAAGAATATTCTCGCTTCTGAGATAGGCCGTGGTGATGATGGACAGCGCTGTTTCCAGCTCGGAGGAGATGTCCTTTTTGTAATGGCTGGCAGTCATCTGCACATACCAGAACGGCAGCAGCATGAAACCCACCGCCATCACTGGGGCGAGGAAGAAATTTCCCAGAACAATGGCGATGGATGCTCCCACGCCGAACAGCAGCAGTGAGCAGGCGCAAATCAGAGAAAAGCGGCTGCTTCTGCCGGTCATGGCCAGCACCTCCTGCGCCATGAGGATTTCACGCTTCAGGAAACCGGGCTTTTGCCTACGTTGTGCCGCCTTGATTTCGTCCTTGATGCTGTTCTCCTCTCTGGTAAGAAAGGAGAACAGACCATCGGTAAACTCCATCGGTTTTAAGCGAAGTAAAAGGAAAAAGCCTGTAATCATGCCAATACAGGCCAGTAATTGAATAGCGGTCATGCGGTTTTCAGACCTCCTTTCAGGCGATTGATGCGCTCCTGCGGCATCCCGTTTTCCAGCAGCCGTTTGCACAGACTGTCCGAGATGGGATTGATCACAGCGTGTTCGCCGGTGATAAAGAACTCATTGTTTTCAAAGCGATTTTCGCTGATCTCATACCGGAATAGGGTGCGGAAGCTGCGGCTTTGGTCGGGCAGGATTTCACACTCCATAATCTCCATGAGCCTGCGCTTTTTGTTCTCCAGCTGCTTGCAGAACACGATGATGGGATACGCCTCGGTGACATAGCCCATCAGGGTTTCGTCCGACATATCTACCGCCCTTTTACAGAGCGATACCATGCGGCGGTAGGTGGATTCACAGCTGTTAGAGTGGATGGTGGTCACCACCGCCACGCCTGCACGAGCGATTTCCTGCGCCGCATTAGCCTCCGCCCCTCGCATCTCGCCCACCACCACGATGTCCGGGTTAAAGCGCAGGGAGATGTCTACAAGGTCGATCTGGTCGATGCGGTACAGCTCATTTTCACTGTTGCGGGTGAGGGTATGCACCACGGAATTGGTCACCACGCCGTCCTGCTCCCGGACGAGAGACAGCTCCCTGCTGCCGTTTTCGATGGTGAACACCCGCTTGCTGTCCGGGATGGTGGAAAGGAGCCAGCCTGCCGCCGTGGTCTTACCACTGCTGGTTGCTCCGGCAAAGCACATGGAAATGCCGTAGCGAACACACTCTGAGAGCAAATCCAGCATCTCCGCTGTGGCGCTGCCGCCGTCCAGCAAATCCTGCCGCCCAATGTTGTGGGGATTGACGATTCGGATGGAGGCTGCCGCCCCTACACGGGCATCCACGATGGGATGCTTCATCACGGCGATGCGGACATTTTCCGCAAGGGTGGCCACCACCAGCGGAGACTGGTCATCCAGAATGGTACCGGAGGCTTGGAGCATTCGGCGCAGCACATTCACACAATGTTCGGGGCTGTCGAAGTGCTCCGGAAGCTTGGCGCAGCGGCCACCGGAATACTGAATTTCAATATCCCGCCAGCTGTTGATGTCGATTTCCTCGATGCCCTCGCCGAAGATGTACTTGGTTAAAAAGGAGTATTCGGCCATCTCGGTGTAGAGGGTATCCACCAGCTCCTGCTGGCTCATGCCCTTGACCGACACCCGGCTGTCCTGCACAAACTTTACAATGTACCGCTTGATGTGCTCCTTGGCATCGGCGGCATTTCCGTCCGAGAGCAGGCCGCTGTGCTGAGCGGAGATGTACTCCTGCACCTTAGCCAGTACGGTGCGGAAATCCTCAGCTTCCTGCTCCGGGGTGAAAAACAAATTATGCCTGCTCATACGCTGAACACCTCCTTTGCGATTTTCTCGATTTCCTTGCGAAACCCACGGCTGTCCTTGAGGCCGAGGTCGGCCAGCAGATTTCCGGCCAGCACCTGTGCCTCCAGTTCCGAGGAGTGGGGAACGGTGAACACCGCTTTGCCCAGCACCTGTTCCATGTGTTCGCTGGCCTCGTTGGATTTCACGTTGCACACCGCCTTGTAGAGCTTGTCAAAATCGAAGCCCGCCATTTTTAGGTACTCCTGCTGACTGGACAGATAGCTCACGGATTTGAGGTCGCAATTCATCAGCCGCAGCACGGCATCGGACTCTAAAATGGACAGTGTCGACAGCTCATCAAAGAACAGGTGGCTGCTGCAATCAACCACGATATGGTCGGCCATATCCCGCAGCACCTCTAAAAATTGCTTCACCAGCGCAGGGGTGACCTCCGGGAAGCTATTCTCGTTTTCACCCTTACACAGCCCAATGACGGCAAGATGCCCCATGCGCTTGTGGGTGTTGCAGTTGTGCTTGACCAGCGTTTCTGTGATGCTGGTACCGGCCAGAATGCTGCGGAGAGAACGGCTGTCCTCCAGCTCCGAGCTGGGGCAGATGCAGGGCAGCATGGGGGTGGTGGTATCGCAGAGCAGCAGGATCACGTCCTTTTTCTTCTCTGCCAGATGCTTTGCCAGTTTCACCGCCGTGGTGGTTTTGCCGCAGCCGGGGCTGCCCCACACCGCCAGCATTTGAGCGCCGCTGTCCGGTTCATCCGGTGGGTTGGCATCGCTGTTACGGCTGAACAGGCCGCCTTTTTTGAAGTTCAGCATTTATTCAGCCTCACTTTCCGCAGGCGGTTCGGCAGGGGATTCCGGCTGACTTTCGACCTCACTTTCCGCAGTGTCAGGTGTTTCCTCCGCTTCGGGCGGGTACAGCTCGGTCAGCACCAATGCCTGCGCCTCGGTGAATTTGGCGGCGTTTTCTTTATCCCCACGGTAGACCAGCGACACATGGAGCGCCCCATCCGCTTCCAGCATGGCGAGGATTTTGCTCTGCTCCGGCGTAACCAGCAGGGTGACGGTAGAGGGCAGTTCCTTTTCCTCGGCATCAGCAGCCTGCTCACCTGTGTTGGCATCGTAGCCGCTGCCAGCGGTGACGGCGATGACCTCCACATATTGCAGTTCGGGCGGGATGATTGTCACGCCCTGCTTTTTGTAGTCCGGGGCGATGATGGACACAATGTCGCCCGAGACGAGCTTGCCGGACAGCCCGGTGGCAAAGGTTTTCACCGATACCGACATGGCCTGCATCTCCCCGGTGAGGTTGTAGAGATAGGCGTTCTCAGCGGCGGGGGCATCGGCCACCTTGGAGCCGATGATGTAATCACCGGGCACAAGGTCAGCCGAGGCAAATTTACCGAGGACGGTGTCGAGGTTTTTCACCACACCCTCCGGCAGATTGTAGCCGCCCACCTCCACGGTATTCACCATGTCACCGGTGATTTCCTCCCCGATTTTGATGGGCTTCGTAACCCGGACGATTTCTTCTTTTTGGCTGAGTCCTTGGTTAAACAGTGGCGTGATGGCAAAGCAGATGAGCAGCGACAGTACGATGCAGATGACACCGATGACCGTCCTGTTTTTCAAGAAATTCATGCTGGTTTTCCTCCCTTAGATGAAATAGGCAAGCAAACAGCCCGCCGATAAAAAGGGCGCAAGGGGGAAGGTGTTTTTCGCCTCCCGCCCCCGCACCTTGCAGATGATACGGTGTGCCACCGCATAGAGAAGCAGCAGCGTCAGCCCCACCACGGTGGCCAGCAGTCCTTTTGTCAGCCCCAGCATTAAACCGCAGGCCGCCATGAGCTTGATGTCGCCGCCGCCCATACCACCGCAAAACACAGCAGCCAGCAGAAACGGCAAGGCGACTGATATTCCCCAGAGATTGCTCCAAGAGAAACACAGCAGTGCGGTTGCGACAATGGCGAGATTTATGGTGTCTGGAATGATGCGCCGCCTCAGATCAAACACCGAGGCGGCGCACAGCAAGGCAATAAAAAAGACCGCCTGCACAGTGGCCAGCTTATCCGGCATAGTTGAACATTTCCTGCACCCTCTTGGTCAGGGTGGGCAGCACGGTTTTGTCGAAGAGCAGATACAACCCCGCCAGCACCAGAGCACCGATGACAACCGCCATCAAAATCTTGATCGCTGTGTCCACGAAGCCCTCGCCACGGGGATTCTGGAGCGCCATTTTTGCCTTGATCACCATCAGGTTTGCCTTGTTAGTCAGCTTGTTCATCATCTTTTTCATGTTGTTTTTCCTCCAATATTTTAAATGTGAGATTGTTTACATACCGCCCATCTGCATGGGCGAAGGGGCTTAAGGCGCATGCATTTTCTGTGAAAAATGCAGGTTCGCTTTGCTCACGGTGCGCCTTGCGGGTGGGAACCAGTTCCCCCCGCAGTCCCCCCCATGCTCTCCGAGGGGATTTGGACGGTGGGGGCACACGGGGGAGGGTCGCTGACCCTCAGCCCGTGAGGTGCGCCGTGACACGCTTTGCGTGTCACATGGCATTTTGGTCTGGCGCCAAAATGCTGCGCGCCTTGTGCGGGTACATGGAGTTGATTTTCACTTCTAAATCGGGCATTTTGATGTTCTCCTTTTCGTGTTTTTAGCAATAAAAAACAGCCCTGCGTATTAGAGCTGCATTGCCTGTGTTTGTGCCGGTGGCTGGAATTGGATTTTCACAAAGCCGAACCGGTCGCAGTAGTGGAAGGTGCTGCCGTTTTCATCGTAAAGCTCCAGCACATCAGACATGGACAGCGAGTGTCCAGCGTAACCGGTCGGGTGCGCCACGTTGAATTTGGTATAGAGTGCCTCCAGATCGTTGGTTTCCACCTCGCCATCATAGACGGTTTGGTAATCGGCCATCTGCGGCAGGCCATAGCCCTTGGCGAATTCGTCAAGGCTGATGAAGCGCATCCGTACATCGGACTCTGGCTTCAGCTGCCACACCCGGCACTTTTTCAGCAGCGGCGCTTCCAGGTGATCCCGTTGACCGTTCACCAGCCGGTCGTACACACCATCTGTCCATTTGACCTCGGCGATGTCCTTTTGTCGATTGAGAAAGGCAGACAATTCTTCCGTCTGAAACAGCGGATCAACCACCGCCTTGCCATCCCGGATGTACCCGGCAGGGTTGTTGTAGTACAAAACCACATCTTTTTCAATTTTTGCACCATTCTTTTGCATGGATACCTCCTATGTCATGGTCATGCCTCCTTGCTGCTCCTGCTGCCGGAATGCCTCCATCGCTTCCTCGCTGGGGTACAACAGCTTGCCTTCCTGCAGCTCCAGCACAGCGAAATCATCTCGGTCGCAAATCATAATGCGGTGCTGATAGGGCTGCTGGATTTCAATGTAGTCCATCACCTCTTTTTCGCTGCAAAGCCACACACCAGAAGCGTAGCGGCCATCCGGCAGAAAGCTGTAGCCGCTGTATTTCGGTTCGTTGCGCTCCACCGGCAGGGCGTTGGGCGGCCTAATTTGGGAGAGCTGGAGCTTGGCACTCTCCGGCAAAAGTTCAGGTTTGAGCACACCCACCACATCGCTGCGGAAAAAGCGGTGCTGCTCGCCGTCCGAGAGGGAGGTGAGGAATACAGACCGCCCGATGGGGTTGGGATTTGCGCCGTTGCCACCGGAGCAGAAAAATAGCTGATTGCGGTAGTCCTCCGGCAGCGCCTGACGGCTGAGGACGATAACCTTGTTATGCAGAGCACAGCCATAGCCGGTTTCGACACAGTCGGCGGCGGTGTAGAGATTTTTCGGTTCCATAGGGCTATCCCTCCTTGCTTTGAAGCAGGCCGGTCAGCTCGACGATTAGCTGGATCTTTAGATCATCGGGCATGGTCTTGAAGGCTGCCCGAACATAGCACTCCACCGCCTCTGGGGACTGGTCGCCCACCTCGATAATGTCCACCTTTTGCACACAGACATTGCCACCGGAAAAGCCGAGGCGCACAATGTCGCCGTAATCCATACCGGTGGCGGTGCGCAGCTCCTTGGGAATGAGCACACGGCCTTTGCCGTCAATCAGCTTATAGGTCGGTTTCTTATTCATCCTCGCCGCCTCCCTCCAACACAGAGCGCACAACCTCCGGACTGATGCCCAAATCGCCGAACAGCTTTCTCAGCTCAGACGGCACCCGCTGCAGCGGATCGTCGCTGCCGATTACGATGTAGCCATCGCCGATGGTGATGTCGAGGTCACCGTCCAGCGGAATGCCTGCGGCCTCCAGCAGAGCGTGAGGCACCGACAACTGTGCGGTATCCGGCGCTTCCACCGGCTCGCCGATGGAGTCGATGCCCTTCTTGGTGATGAAAAACTCTCCATAGCTGTTCAGCTGCTTCACCGGGTGGTGAGACAGATAGGCCAGATGCACCATGTCGCCGATGCCCACGCCCATACTATCCAACACACCGGGCGGCAGAATGATACTGTCATCCTCGGCAATGCGGCCCTTGATTTCTACGATTTTCATTGATATTTCCTCCTTTTTTCTCTGTGTTTAAGTGGTCTGTCCGATTTCATAGGAAACTCCATCTTCATCTTCGTCCTCCAATCCAAAGCCAAGATCAAACAGATTCATCTGAAACGAAGCCTTTTCTCGTTCCTTGGGATCGTAATTGGTGATGATGACCTCCGGGAACTCGCAGCCGCCCTCGTACCGCTGTGCCAGATTATTGATTCTGGTGACGGCGGTGATGTGGTAGCCCTCGTACAGCTGCCGAATGAATTCACAGTCGTTGTAGGACACCATCCACTTGCCACGGCTGCCTGCCAGCGTATCCCGCAGGCGCTGGTGGTCGGTTTTGCGAAATTCCACAGCGTAGTGGCCCTCGGTTTCGAAGTACGGCGGATCGCAATAAAAAAAGGCATCGTCCCGGTCGTAATGCCGGATCAATGCCTCAAAGTCTTTATTTTCCACCGTGGTGTCAGCCAAGCGGCGGGATGCCTGCCAGATGACATGAAATGTTTTGCGAATATCGAAGGACTGGCAGCCGTAAGAGGTGCAGCCGCTGCCATAGCTGTAACGGATGAGCTTGAAGAAGGCGGCGGCTCGCCACACATCGCTTGGCTCGGCTCGCTGTAGCAGAATGGCCTCAATCTCCGCAAACTCCGGGGGCGAGAGGTTGTGCTGCGCCAACTCCAGTTCTTCTTTTAAATATGCGGTGTCAAATTCGCCCTGCTCAAAATAGCGGCGCAGCACACTGAATTCATCTCTTGAGTTGAGGGGCAAAAAGCCCAGCTCCTTGAGAAAAGCCAAGGTACGCATCTTTACACAGTAGAACAGATTGGCGAGGTTGCCGTTGTAGTCGTTGTAGACCTCCTTGCCACCCTTACATTCGGGCGGCTTGCCAAACAGCACCCATCCGCCGCCCCCAAAGACTTCGATATATCTGCCGTAGCTCTTGGGGAATAGCCGGTAGATAATGCTGCGGAGGGCTTTTTTACCGCCCACCCAGCTGATAAAGCTATTGATATTTCATCACCTCCCTGAAACGCAAAAACGCCGATTGTTACTGCATTTGCAGCAACCTCGGCGTTTCCGGATCGTGATATTCGTATTGGCCTGTGGTTTCGTTGTAGAGATAGCCCTCATCGGTGAGGTCAACGCTGTGGATTTCAGCCGCCAGCTCCATCGCTTCTTTCGAGTCACCATCGGGAATATTGCTGAATGATTCCTCGCCGTCCGTATATTCTTTTTCGCCCACATTGTATCCCAAGTCCTCATCTGCCCATTTGTGCGAAAAGCTGAGATCGGGGTACTTGGCCGCCAGAGCAGCGATAACCGGCTGGGGATTGCTCCAAGCAGTGTCAAAGGTGAGGGTAGTGCCGTCAAAGTCTTTTTCGGTGCAGGTTTGGTAGCCGTAACTGTTCCATTTGGTTCCCCAATTGGCAATCGACCAGTCATACCAGTTGGCGCTGCCATACTGCTCACGCTCGGCTTGGCCGAGGTTGCCACGGAAGATGTGCTCCGGCATGGGAATGACCTTGTTGAAGTCGATGCTGCCGAGACCGAATTGATCCGTTTTGATGACTTCGAACATGGCCTGCATTTTGTCAGCGTCCCCGCTGACGGTCAAAATGTTGGTAACGTGATTTGGCATTGTGTTGACCTCCTACATTGAAATATGAAAACCGAAGGACGGGCTATCCAGCTCATCCTCCGGTTTTATGAAAAATTGGTCGCTACTATCCCAGAAGCTGATACAAAGCTCACCATCCGGGATGCGGATGGACCTTTGCTCGAATCCCTCACCCCACCCATCGGCAAACTGCCTCTCCAGCCAGTCGGTGAGCTGCTCCAGTTTCTCCGGGGTCAGGGGCTGGCGCAACTGCACCTCGGTGACACCTCAGAGCATACCATCCTGCTCCTCTACGCTCGGTATGACGCTAATGATTTTTTGTTGTAGCGCCGCATCATGCAGGTACTCGGCTAGCCCTCGTGGGTTATCTCTGAGTGATCGGTCGCTGGCAATGGCAACTTTGATTTGCTCTTGGTAGGGTAAAAGCTCCTGTGGGGATAGATCTTTGGGCTAGTTCTCCAGGTCATCGTATTCGTTCTTTCTGTAGAGATGGGGGAAGAGCGGACTGAAAAGGTGCAGAGGGTGTAATTCTATATCCATTATTTTATCCTTTCAGTATATTCATATAGCAAAATCGCACTAAACGCTGTATAATAATTTTATATGTCACAATTTATCATATTATAGTTAAGTTTGTGCTGGGAGGTGCTTAGTGCATGTCTAATTTACTTGGAATCATTGCTCCGCTCAAGAAATTCCTATCGAATACTAATGAAACAATTAGTGTACCCCTTAGCTTTTCAATGGCGGTCAATCGGGTATATTTTATTCCAGATTTTCAAAGAGAGATTCGGTGGGGTAACGATAATATTGCTTTGTTAATCGATGATATCGAATCGGGACCAAAGTATTTGGGGAATGTTATTTTAACGCAACAGGATGATAGCTTGTACTCGGTAATTGACGGACAACAACGCCTTACAATTTTAACGATGGTGTTATCATGCCTTAAAAAGCTCTATAGTGACGATATAGATATTATTGAACCATGCAACCTTCAGATTCAAAGTTTTTCGTCTTTTAATGATATGCTAAAGGATTCTTTCCCTTTTGAAAAACTGAGTGATCCCACTATTGTTGCCTCGGATAAGTTGCACCAAGCAGAAAAATACTGTAGTTTATGGAAATATATTAGTAATCACACATCAATAGTTGATAAAAGCAAGGCACGTAAGATAATTGAAAATCTCGAGAAGTGTAGTGTCAATATTATTTTAAACAAATCTGATGACATTAGCGATGGTATACGATATTTTATTGATGTGAATCTCAAGGGAAAGCAACTGGATATCGAAGATATTTTCAAAAGTTATTTGTTTAAAAATGATCAAAGCGAACCGATAAGGACTGCATGGTATAAATTGAAGACTCTGGTAAGCCAATCGGATGATAGCAAGCTAAATTATCCATTGCTTAAATATTTGGAACATTACTTTTATTGCAGTTTATACACAGATGCAAAATATAGAGGTATGGAATTTGGTAGTGACTTTACTTTAAAAAAAGAGTTCCGGATGCGTGACTCTACACAACAGCCTTTTCGAGAAGGACTTCATCTCATAGAATTAATTGACAGCAAGCAATATATGCTTACCTCAATTAATAATTTAAATGCTGCTATTGGTATTATGCTCGAAATTGTTAGTAGCGCCTCACCAACAACATCATTTGAAAATTTATTTACATGTATAAAATCAGATGGCACTATTTTCAAGATGGATTCGATCGAACTGAAAGTCATCCACAATATTATGGCAAAAATTTTAAAAGATGAAAAAAACATTCCTAAGGCGCTTATTATGAAATATATACTTACAGTTCTTTTAGATGGGAAGCCAAAAGAAAAAACAGAGTATCAAAAAATATACGGCGTATACATGCTGTCAGTATTATTTGTAATTTTTGAAAACAAAAAAGGTAAGGAGTTGTTACTTTCTGTCTTAAAGGCGGACACTGTAGGCTGGTACCAAGAGGCTACCGACCAGATTAATACATATTTCGAAACAGATCAAATCACAGATACTAGGTTATTAGCACAGTACAAGCTGGCCGCAAATGAAGATGCTGAAGATTACAGGTTTCGTTGCAAGTCTCTGGCAACAATATACAATTTCTTTTTAATTTCAGACGGTTTTGTTAAAATCCGCAAGGGACAACTGCCTGATCTAGAAGATTTTGTCTCATCCAGCAACAACTACTCTATAGAGCATTTTATAATTAACCAATCAACTACTCACAAAACAAGCATCCATATAGATGATGTTGAAATTGAATATGAATATGATGAAAAATTTTACAATCGACATGTAAACAACTTGTTTAACTTTATATTTATTCCTAAAGCCCTTAATTCAAGTTTAGGGAACTGTTGGCTGCCTAAGAAAATAAGCTTAATCGAAACATCCATGGTAAATTGTGCATATTCCAAAATGGTTATAAAACATCTGGATAAATTGAGTTACGAGATTAATGATGCCGTTAAAAGCGAATTGACATTAAAAGATAACCTAGACCTTTTCTTCTCCCGAGATTACAAAGAGTTATATGTTGAGTTTGCTCGAAATGTTTTGAAAGAAGTGCTTGAAAAAATAAAAAAACCATAAACTTAGCTAGCGGAGGTAATTGTAATATACCTCCGCTAGCTAAATTTTATTAGCATATAACTATTAGTCTATAAATTGATCCATCCGTAATACGCCATTATTTTCAAACTCTACCCGCAGCAAATTAATTCCCGCATCTGCATACTCGTGCATTCTCTTAAGCAATGCTCCGCCATCCGTTATATCGGGGTTCAATTTTGCAACAAGGCCTTTTGCAATTGCGAGGTTGTCCGGGTTCACATTGCCAACGAGACAGATATCCTCCGATTTTGTGGTGACATCTCTTTCAGCATCTTTAAGTATGGCTACTAAAATTGCATATGTATAAAGCTGATGTTTGGCAGAAAAAAGTCCGAGATCATCTACAATTTTATTGTAAAACTCTTTATTCGCAGATGAAGTTCTGACATGATCTGACTCTTTAAGGTCGAAATATCCTTGAATTCCCACTAGTACACCTTCTTTTCAGCAATGGTAGTCTTGGGCCAAGTTTGATCGCCCCGATTCTCCAAAATATATTCGGTTTTCACATAAGGCTTTATTACATCATGATATTTTTCACTGAGGTCTCCAGAAGAAACCATGAAAATAATCTGTTTGCCAAAGTGCGGCAAATATTTTGTAATTGCTGCTCGGTGCTCGTCCGAAAACAAGCCAAGGGGGTTGTCAATGACAACCGGTGCCGCATAATTGGTTGAACGGTTTAACCCCGCAATATATGCAAGGCTAATCACTTTTGACTGGCCCGTAGAAGGATTTAAAGTGCGTCCTGGTTCAATTTGATATTTTTCTCCATCGGTCAGTTCTAACATAAGTGAATAGTTTTTTGCAATGCAAATACCCTTATATTTTTTGGGGTTATTGGTAATTTGCATAAATACTTCCGTCGCCTTTTGCTCCACCAATTGACGTTTTTCTTCCAGCATTTGATTCAAATACTCTTGGAAAACTTCAAGCAGCCTAGTGGTGTAAGCAAACTTCCTTTGTAAATGAGCGCTCTCCTCATTGGCCTGACTAAATTCCGCCAGCTTGGTTTCAAATTCCTGCAACTTTTCTTTCGACTGATTCAATAGCACATTTGTTTCTGTTCGGCGCTCCTTGGCTTCGTCTCGCTTCTCCTCAGCTCGAGCGATATCGGCGATTATTTTTTCTCCGGCTTCTTCATCAAATGAGCCAATATCCTTCTTGAGTGCAATCAATGTTTGCTTGTTAGCCGCGATTTCTGATTGAAGTCCAAAAACATCCTCATTTAGTTGCAAATAGGCATACTGGCTCTTGCTTCCGTGGTCTCGATATTTTTCAAGAGTTGCAAACATTGCTTCGCGCTCTTTTTCGATTAGCAACGCATCATCAGTTAAAAAATTATCATCAATATATTTTTGCGTATTTTCAATACGCTGTGCTGTCATTTTTTCTCCACACGAGCATTTTTCCTGGTTCATTAAATGTAGTAAGTGCTCTTTAACAGCCGAGGAAATATGATATGTTAGAGGTTCTTCCGGCAGTTGTTTAGCAATTCGTCCATACGCAATCATTCCTAAAATGACACTGGAATTTTTCTTAAAACAGTCATCACGCTGATGCTCTACTTCTTTTAATGCAAGTTCCTGCTTCTGGATATTATCTGCCAATTCCTGCTTTTTCTCTACTTGTTCCTTTATGTCGTCAAACTTTTTAAGCTCGTCTTCATGCCGTTGAATAAGCTCTATAGCCGCCTGAATTTCCAAATCATATTTGTGCAAAGTTTCCTTATGTAAAGAAACTTCTTGCTCACTTTTGGTTTTGCTTTGCAAAATGTCTTCGTACTTATCTAGTTTTTTTAACGCCTCATCTCGCTCTTTCTCATAGTCCTTTTGAACTTGCATAAGATCAGCTATTGTATTTTCAATTTCTTTGATTCCTAAAATACGTGCTATTGCGTCCTTATACTTCTCACTATTTGCAACACTATAATCATTTATTTTTTCGCCGTCAAAAAAGAAATATTGCGCCGCATCTTCGTGTACTAGGGAATTAATAAAGTCCGCTTTCTCTTCAGTATCAGCAGTGATTGGTTTGCCGTTACTGATAATAGTAAGAACGCTTTCAAAGTCTTTGGAAGCCGGAATCCCCTGAAATTTACCCCGTGGTTGAATGATTCTGGTAATTTCAATATCTTCGCCATTATGTTCTACAAACATTGTAACCGCTGCCTGATATTGTCCCTCATTAAAGGCGTTAACATTGATTAAATCCTTTAGGTCTTCTTTCGGTCCGTACATACAGAAAAGCACGCCCATGAAGAAGCAACTTTTGCCGACATCGTTGTTTGCAAATAGTATGCTAATGTTTTTCTCCCCATCAACAGGGAAGTCAAAATTTATTTCACCATAGTACGCACGATAGTTTTCAAAACGAATGGACTTAATAATCATTGTTTCTTCACCTCCGCTTCTACTTCATCTGCAATAATGGTATTAAAGTCACCGCGAAAATGACGTTTTTTCTTATAAACTAATCGGCGCTCAATCTTTAGAATTTCCTCCACCACCATTGGCTCAATATCTTTTTCTGTGGCGATTTTTTCTAACAACTTCTCCATATTCACACCTCAATACTCATAAGGATTTAGCTTATGGGCAGACAGAAACGCATCTAGTTTAGAGCGCTCCTGCATTCCATTTATTGCATCATCTGCAATTATGTTAATTCTTTTATATTGACTTTCTACCATTAATTTAGCTATTTTCAGTTCTTCGATAGAAGCAGTGCTTGAAAGCTGTGGATAGACTAAATAATCAAAAACCCATGCCTGTTTTTTATCGGGAGCAGTACGAAGCACACGACCACGCCGTTGAATAAATTGCCTCTCTGAGGTAGAGGAACTTACAAAAATCGCGGCATCACAAGCGGGAATATCGATTCCTTCGTCTAGACATCCAACAGCCAACAAAATCCTTCTAATTCCCATCCGAAATTCTTTGAGCATTACCGGACGCATTTTTGAAGCATCTTTATCACCTGTGTACTCGAAGTACTGTTTATTGAGCAAATCCAATTTTTGTTTAAAGGTTCCTAGTTGATCTAGGTCGTCTCCATATATCAGCACCCTAGCCGTAGATGGAAGAATATAAAATATTTCGTCAAAGTAATTAACTTTGTTCCCACATTTTTTTATAATTCCAGAGCGTTCTCGATACAATGATTCGAGTTGGTCTGCATATTTCTTTTTTTGCGCTGCTTCCGTTTTGCCACTTTTAAGTGCCTGCTTTAATTTAGTGATTTTTTTACATTTCTCTAAATAAAGCTCCCATTGGTCATCCGTTAAAGGACAGGGGATTATCTTGTAATCATATTCAACAAGGTACTTCGAACGCTGGGCATCACGAATAGAAAATTCGTATTTATTGCGATGGTAAAAGTCAAGAATTCTTTCAGATCCTTCTTCATCAAAGTTTCTTTCTGGAGTTGCGCTAAGGCCTATTCTATATCGAGGAGAAAGTTCCATAAGCCGCTGCGCAGTGGGGGATCCCATATTATGTACTTCATCACATATCATGGCAAAGCACTCTGGTTTTATACTTTGCCACTTATCCATTGCAAATGGCTTAATGGCAGAATCGTAGGTCGAAATCACCACTGTCCGGCGTGGTATTTTTGCTTGAATCAGCGCAAGTAGCAAGTCCTGCCATTGTGGGTTAATTGAGCTGCATTTCATTATATAGACCGCTGGGTAAAACAATTTCACATCTCGCTCCCACTGTTCTACTAACTCTATTCCGGGAGCACAAATTAGCATGAGCTGCCAGTTCTCTACTTGACTCATAGCGTATAGTGCCGCCTTTGTTTTACCGGCTCCCGTCGCCATCATAAACAAGCAGTTATAGTTTTTAGCGACGAATGCATCTTTGGCATCTTCTTGACATTTGCGCGGCTCAAACCCACAAATTGATTTGTTAGAAGTGCGAAATGTCTGGTCAATAGGCTCCTCTGGCGCATTTTGAATCATACGCTGGCGAGCTGCGGTGGGAAAATCATACGTGACTACACTAGGAGCCTCATTTGCCCATAGCTTTTCAAATCGTTTCAGCTTCTCTTGCACACGAGGTTCTAGCGCCGAAATCCAACTTTTTGATACTTCGAAAGATTCCTCGTTGTCAAGCCACCCATTCAAAGTTTCATTAATTGAGCCCAAGAAGGAAACCACATTGTTATCTGAATCACGGAAAATTCCAAATTTTTCATGAAACAGTTTTAGCTTTTGGGGTTGTCCTTTGTCTTGCCGCATACACACTTTGATATCTAGTCTGTCATTTTTTATTAACCAGCACAGATTTTTTACATTAGCTATATTAAGGCTAAGGAACTTCTGCACCTCATTGTCGATTCTTGAGATCATCATTTCCTTGATGTTATATCCCAATGCAATTTGGCGCATATCATCTTCGCTCAAGTTTACACTGCAAATAATCCGAATTCTCCCGTTATTTTTTATAAATGGGAAAAGACCGTTAGCAATGTAGCATAGAATGGAGGAACTAAAGTAGCCTACAGCACGGCAGTATTCGATGCTCTCTTCAAGGCAGGGAATATAAAAATCATCAATTAAGTTGTTTTCTCCACTCCAATAGGTATCCTCAAAATTTATAGATTGTAAACTCATAGTTCCTCCTAATTGGATGAGGTCAGTTCAACTTTTCTATCAAAGCATTTACCGACTCCACTGTATCAACTTCAGTAAGAGAGAGTCTCAATACGCGTGATACATCCTCGCTTCTTCCAATTGCTTTCAGCACATGTGACGGCATTCCAGCAGTACAGGCGGAGCCTGTAGAAAGCGCAAAATCAGAGCTGATGCTTTTGATGAACCGCTCGTTATTGAAGCTGGCATCATGAACGATGATGCTAAATATGCCCGGCACATGTTGTTCAGGATTTCCCAACAACTCTAACTTCTTGTGTTGGGTAATAAGTGCACGCACTTCTGTATCTAGGTCGAGAAGCGCTTTTTGAGTTTGTTCCGCATTATGAAAAGCTAGCTCAGCGGCTTTCCCGAACCCAACAATATTGTGTACCGACAGTGTTCCTGCACGCAGGCCCTGCTCCTGCTCTCCACCATGCATATATGAGCTCATGGGAGGAAGCCCGTAGTCATCCCCTCGAATAAAGGCTGCACCAATACCCTTTGGGCCATGAAGCTTATGGGCAGATAATGATAGAAAATCAGCAGGCACTTCCTGCAAGTTGATTGGAAGCTTCCCAACAACTTGCGTTCCATCGACATGGATGAGAACTCCATGCCGGTGCGCAATATCAGCAAGACCCGCAATATCATTTAACGACCCGATTTCATTGTTAGCCCATATGAATGAAGCCAGAACCGTGCTGGACCTTATGGCCTGCTCGAAAGAATCTAATGTTACCTGCGCAAACTCATTAACTCCCAAAAAAGTAACTTCATACCCTCGATCCACCTTTCTAGGTTCTCCCGATAATGAGAATGTCGCATCTTGATTGGAGTAAATGTCACCGTTTAGAAATTTGCAGGTGTTCAATGTGGCGTGATGTTCTACAAGAGAAGTAATAATGTGGTTTCCTTTGTTCTCATAATACTTCTGATAATCTGCAACGCCTTTAATAATCATATTGCTGCTTTCTGTTGCTCCGGCAGTAAATATGATTTCCTCTGGCTTTGCATGAAGGAGCTTTGCAACCCAATAACGACTTTCTTCCACAGCATCTTTTGCTGCGGTAGCTTGGGGATAATATTTACTGGAAGGGTTTCCAAATTCCGAGGTCAAGAAGGGAATCATTGCTTCGTATACCTCGTGTGCAATAGAAGTGGTCGCACTATTGTCCAAATAAATCATACGGTATCACCAACTCCCAAAGCTTCTAAAACGTACTTGTCCATATTTCCTGCGTGCTTAAACCTGGACTCCAGAATAATGGCACCCCTGTCAATGTGAGCTTTTACGTATTTTGGAAAGAACTCATCGTCAGTCAAGTGCCGTCCTTCTACTTGCTCAATAAGCACCTTAAAATATTCATCAAATTCTCCCATAATCGTTTGCCGATTAAGTTCCTGCCCATTTGTGTCGTAGTTAAACTTATCTGCAGGAGTGCCCTCCTTGAGTGACCACGCAATCGCATGTTTCACAAGGGTATACGGTTTTAGGTGTGTGCTACGTTCAATTTCACAAAAAATATTTTGTGTGCGTTTTGCAGTTTTCAATTTAAATATCATGCTGACACCTCATTAAAATATCCAGGAGTCAACACAGTCTGGCCTTTGTCTGTGCTATAATCCAAAAGATATTTGTGCGCAGTATAGGGTTCCAAGATCTTTTGATACCGCCCAACAACCTCTTCGTCGGTGGAAAGAATGATTACTTGCTTACTAATTCCAGGAAAAAATAGCTTTGCAATTTGCTCTCGATGTTCAGTATCAATACGTGCAAAGGGAGTATCAATTACAAATGGAATAGACTGTCCGGATGTCTTAATGATTGCCCAGTAGAGTGCTAAAATGAACACTTGCTTTTCACCCTTAGAAAGCTGGCTTAGTTCCATATGCTTATATAGTGAAACCGGCTCTTCATCCATTAGGCTCATCTGCTCCCCGGACAAGTGGCGCCCCAAAGAATGTTTCAATTCTTGTATTGAGTTCAAATGAAAATGCTCCAGCGCCTTTTGCACTCCGGCCATCCCAAGCCGTTTAGAAAGCTCATCCCCGCCTACATTCTGAAGAAGCAGCGCAAGCTCACGAGCTGTATAGACTTGCTTTTTATAAATGTTGATATTGAAGTTATCGTCCAATTCAATCAACTCAATAAAGTCATTCTTACGAATGATTTTGCGAAATATTTCCAAAGTAAGGTTTTCAACCTGTTTGAATTTTGCGTGGGCAGCATCTTGCATCATACAGTCCATCACCTGACTCATCCGGTCAGTATAAATATAAGCGGTCTGATCCTTTGCCAACCTGCGAAGTTCCTTTTTCTGATTTTCCAATTGAGCTTTTGCTGCATTTAGTTCGCCTTCCGCTTCGGTGAGACGCAGCATCGTCGTCTCTCTTGTGTTTTCATATTGAAAAATTTCTGCTGAGATATTCTTAATGCTAGTGAAAAAACTGTCGGCATCCACTTCTGGCAGTGCGTCTCTCAGTTGTTTTGTGAGACGATCATATTTTGCTGCGGCCTTTGCTTTGTTTTTGCAAATATCAATCATTCCCCGAACATCAAAATTTTGAAGTCGGACGAATGCAGAAACCACACGATTTTCTTGCTCCTGCGATAAATCGTGAATATGCTTAAAGTTGTCGATTTCAAAATTAGGCATTAGTTGCTTCGCTATTTTTTCAGAAAGCACTTCAGCAAGTCGCTTGGGTTGAACAACTTGCTCATTTTTCGGTAGTTCACACAAAACCTGATAAAGCATATCATTGGAAAGCTGCTGCATTACTGTTTGATATCGATTTGCTTCACGCTCTTTCCTAAGCTGAGACTTTGCAGTGTCCGCCAATTCTTTTGTAATATATAGCGGCATTAAGTTTTCTGCAAAATCACGAATTTGCTTTGCATGGTTGCTCCGAATCGCATCTTGATGCTGCGCTTGCTTACTTAACTTTTCTCGAATCTCTTGATTGAGCCCACCGGCATTTTCAAAATTTGCTCTAATGGCATTTTCTTCGTTATGCAAGTCAGTGAGTCTCTGATCAAGCTCCGGCATAATTGTCGTTAGATGGGAAATTTCATCTGACAGCCCTTGGATTTTGGCTTCAAGCGCTAATACTTTTTCGGTAGTGGCTTGATGCAACTCATTTCCATTTTCTAGCCCGACATAAGAATCACAGAATTTTTTGATCAGCTGAAATGTGTCATATCCACAAAGAGTGAGGACTGCGTTTTTTATATAGTTGTTGTAGCTACCGGTTGAAAAGAATTCTGCAATTTCTTCACCATCAAAAAAGAAAAAGTCAAACAAATTAGGGGGGACAAGGGAAAAAAGATAGTTTTGAAAAAAATCCATGTCTTTTGCTTTTAATAATATTCCGTCTTGATAAACAGCATAGTCTTCACTTAATTTTTTGCCGGTGTAATTCCATTCGCGATGGATGGTGTACAGGGAACAAGACCGGTCGGTAGGCATTGAAATTTCGATCTCAACAAAAGCTGTTACATCCTGTTTTGTGTACGCATCATGATTGATTAGTTCCTTAATCTTTGCCGTATATTGATTGTTTTTATCTTGAAAGCGAAAACATTGTGGGCCATATAAAGCAAGCTTAATGGCTGTAAACAAAGATGTTTTTCCAGCACCATTATTTCCGCCTATCAATACCACATTCTGCTCATTTTTGGTACTCAAATCAATTGTGTTTTCGCCAACATATGAACTGAAATTACAAATTCGAATCTTCTTGATCTCCATCCACGATTCCTTCTTCCGTATCACACAAAGATGCCTCCTGGAGCCACTGCTGTGTCACCAGTTTACCGAGAGCATCTCTTAAGCGCTTTGTATTTGAAAAATATTTATTCTTACTCGTGCTAAAAATCATTGTGTGCAGCAGTTCAAGAGGCACATTATATTGCTTTGCATACGCCTGCAATTTTGCAACTGTGTCATCATCAAACATAGGCCGCTTTAAATGATCCCACGGCAACCGTGTTTCCATTACCCTATAATACAGATCGACTAAAGTGCGGCGTGAAAGATCCTTTTCATTGTCCCATATTTCATCAATTGCGCGCAGCTCATCTTCAGTAATCAATTCATAGCTCATTTGCTTTTGGATGCTGAGTAGACGCTCTAAGATCTCTTGCCGTGCTTCCCATGTAAATGGGCCAAAGCCTAATTCATTATTATTTGTCCAGTAAACAGTACCGTCTCTACGCTTTTTCTCGCGTTTTTCTGGTACATCCCTGATTGACATGAGCCATTTGCGAAACTCAGCGAGCGGAATAAGCTCTCTATGGCCTGTTTTGATAAACCCATTTAAAGACTTATCCTCTTTAACAACGGTGCAAACCCAGCATCCAAAGCGGGATTGTCCGCAAGTCTGTGGCTGAGCATCCTTGCTGGAAAAACCAGCGAATGGACATTCTCCGCCATCCGCGCCAGAATACAATTCGACAATTCGTCTATTGTCCCCGCCCCACGCATTCTTCATGGAGTTTTCCATTAGGATTTTCCATACATCATCCGTGGTTAGTTCGACAATGGCAGGGTATACATAGGCCTGCTTAATAGTTTCATGACGGTTTAGCAGGCGGTCGGCCAACTCTCGTCCTTCAATTCGTCTTTTTCGAGCAATGCTTTCTTCTTTGCGTACGCCCAAAAGCACAACAACCTCTGTTTTCTCTTTTTCAATGATCTCATTGATATATGTGCCGCTGGGGGCGATCTTTAGTCGATCCGTACACCACCTAAATGTACCATTGGTCCGAGGAGTGGGGAAACCGCGACCAATTACATTAGCCCAAAACGTTGTGTCTGGGGCTGGCGTTACTTTTTTCACTACGACGGGGAGTTTGTCTTTTTCTGCGGCTTCGCTAAGCAGATAAAGCATGTCATCCAAATATTGCTTAATCAAAGGGTTTTCCACCAGGGTATCGGAAGAAACAATGTGCACGCTTTTCTTTCGTTCATCTGGCTTTAAGTTCTTGAGCATAAGGTAAACAAGATGCGTTAGAACAGTGGAGTCCTTGCCACCACTATACCCAATTATCCACGGCCGTTCATCCGATTGATAGACAAATTTAATTTCGTCTAGTAAGTCTTCTAATTTGTTTTCATTAAAATAGCTGTTCGTCATATTGGAAACCAAACCTCACTCTTTATTGCTTTCTTCACCAATCGTTTGGAGAATTTTCTTTGAAAGCTGCTTTTTGTCTTCTGGAAGTTTCGCAAGAATACCCAAAATTTCTTGATCGGTAGAGAAGTGTGGGGTGCCCAAAAGCAACTCGTCCAGCGAGACCGAAAATTCTTTTGCAATCTTGGCTAAGCAATCTACGCTAGGCTGGGCAATTCCATTTTCATAATTACTTATATTCTGTTGTGTTGTCCCAATTTGAGCCGCAAACGCCTTTTGACTCATTTTCTGCCGCACACGAAATTCACGGATACTTTTCCCAATTTCCATATCATCACCTACTGTTTTTTATTATACAACAAGTTTTGAAAAAAACAAAGATTTTAAGTGAAATATGGAGAAAAGAAAAACAAACAACCAAAAACGCTTGTAACTGGCCACGTTCAGAGTTAATACCATACACAACAAAATTGTGGAGGTATTTTCGAACATGAAAAGAAATTCGTTGGATTTATGTAGCCTAATTCTTAAGGAACAGGCCACACCGCATTTATATTCAAATGATTGGATGCGCCAAAGAAAGCATGTTTTACGCGAACTTCAGTCACTGCCACTTAAAACAAAAATTTTATTGACGCGAAGCCTTATCAAAGAAGCAATTGAAACTTTTGGTTGTGAGTATATTTATATATCTTTTTCTGGCGGGAAGGATTCCACGGTGCTTTCTCATATAGTCAGACAGATATATCCAGAAATGTTGCACCTATTTGCGGATACGTCATGCGAATATCCTGAAACTATTTCGTTTATACAGGAGATGCAAGCTTCGGGAGTAAATATTGAGGTAATTATTCCAACCGACCGTCAGGGAGTTTTGTGGACATTTGATCGTGTGGTATCAGAACAAGGGTATCCACTGTTTTCAAAAACAGTAGCAAATGGCATCCGAACGTATCGGCATGCTAAAACGGAGATTACAAAACAAAATTCAATTGACTATATGAGCCGCCGATTTCCGAGCTATTTACCATATCTTAATTTAAATATATCCGATCTATGCTGTGAGAAACTTAAAAAAGGGCCTTTGAAGAGAGCTGCGCACAAGGCAGGAATGAAGTGCAGTATGATAGGAACTCTAGCAGAAGAGAGTCAAACTCGGGAGCGAGATTGGCTATGCAACGGATCAAATATTTTCTTTGTCAAAAAAGACAACCAGTGTCGCCCCCTTTCCTTTTGGACTGAAGCTGATATTTGGGCCTATATTCAACAGTTCAACGTACCAATCGCAACACTATATAGCAAAGGATACGAGCGAAACGGTTGCATGTATTGCGGGTTTGGAATAAAGAGCGAAAAAAGAAGAAAAGGCATTAATAGGTTTGAGCGCTTGAACCAAACCCATCCACAGGAGTATTTGCATATGGTTTCTCGCTATAGGGATCTTTTTGATACCTGCAAAATTGAATATTAATTAACAGCCGTTGTGCAGCATTCTGAGAGTGTAGCACAACGGTTTTAAACTTTAGCATGAGTGAATTCATTGACATTGTCATTTGCAAACCATAAAATAAATACAAGTGATTTATATTAATAATGGAGGGGTTGTCAATGCGTCCAGATAATTGGCAGTTAGAGGAAGCTGTTATGCTTATTGACCTTTATTTCCGCACACAAAGCCTTTCGTCGGAGCAAGTTGAGGAAGAGGTTAAAAAACTATCATTGTTACTTCGCAATAGGGCTGTATTACTAAAAAAGACTATTGATGAGCGCTACCGCAACATAAATGGAATTGGCATGCAGTTAGAATCTGTTCGTTATCTAACTTCCAACGGAACTGCTGGACTTGATTGTCCTAGCAAGGCAAGTGAATCTGCACTTCAACTTTATCGTACACTGCCTGAAACATTTGCCCAACTCGTAAATGAATTTAATGACCGGTATAAAGCCTTATCCGTAAGTTAAAGGTAAAGTTATCAGATTAGGATCAGTTGAAGCCAGAGCAAAAGCAGAACAATAAAGAGCGTGCAAATTAAAAGGAGTAACAACCATGAACCATTACGACTGGCTGGACGCATACCTTCTGGCAAAGCCCGGCGTGACCAAGGACTACAAAATCGAATGGTGCTGGTACCGCTATATGGTGGGCGGCAAGATGTTCGCTGCCACCATGCGTCCGTCAGAGAAATATGACCCGTCCTATGCAGAAAAGGACCTCATCAACCTAAAGTGTGATCCGATGCTGGCCGAGCTGCTGCGCAAGGAGTACCCCGAGGTGCTGCCCGGCTTCTACAGCGACAAGCGCTGCTGGAACTCGGTGGATTTGGGTGGCAGTCTCACGAATGACCAGCTCAAGCAGATGTGCGACGACTCCTATCGACTCATCTTTGGGAAGCTGACAAAGAAGCTGCAAAAAGAGATTCTGGAGGCTACACCGTGACCCGCCGCATTGTGGTAGACGCTGATGGCTGTCCGGTAGTAAAAGAGGCCATTGCGATAGCGGGCCACTTTGAAATCGAATGCCTGCTCCTCTGCGATACCGCCCACCGCTTCGAGCGGGAGGGAGCGCAGACGCTGACCTTCTCCAAGGGGGCGGACAGCGTGGATTTTGCGCTGGTGAATCTAGTGCAGCGGGGGGACGTTGTGGTGACGCAGGACTACGGCCTTGCCGCCATGTGCCTTGCCCGTGGCGTGCGCATTCTCAATCAGGACGGCATGGAGTATACCGCCGACAACATCGACGCACTGCTGCTGGCGCGGCATACCGCCAAGAAAATTCGCAATGGCGGCGGTCGGCTGAAGGGGCCACCCAAACGCACAGCAGAGCAAAATAAGTCCTTTGCACTGGCGCTGGAACAACTTTTAAGCAAAGCGGGAAACAAAAATACATGAAGAAGCTTGTAATTTTATCCGATACCCACGGACTTCTGCGAGAGCAGGTGCTGACAGAACTGGACACAGCCGACGTGATCATTCACGCCGGAGACATCAATACTCCGGCTATCGTCGAAACCCTCCAATCCTATGGTGAAACCCATATCGTGCGCGGGAACAACGACAAGGAATGGGCGGAGCGTCTGCCCCAAAGTCTGCGCGTCACCATCGAGGGCGTGTGCTTCTTTCTGGCGCACAACAAAAAGGACGTGCCCAAGGATTTGACCGATGTGGATGTGATTGTATACGGACACTCCCACAAATACTTCACGGAAATCACAAACGGCGTGCTGTGGCTCAATCCCGGCAGCTGCGGCAAGCAGCGGTTTGATTTGGAAATCACCCTGTGCCGCATGACGGTGGACGCAGGAACATACCGGTTTGAAAAGGTGCTGATTGACCATTAGGCCACCAAGGGAAAGGTGGGTCACCCATGAGAATTATCCTATCTCCCGCCAAGAAAATGAACGTGGATACCGACAGCCTTGCGCCCCAAGGCTTGCCACAGTTTTTGCCCGAGTCGGAACGCATCAAGATGGCTTTGCAGGCGATGTCCGACAAGCAGTTGCAGACCCTGTGGAGCTGCAAAGATGTCCTTGCCAAGCTAAATGTGGAGCGGCTGCGGGCGATGGATCTACATAATAATCTTACTCCGGCGATTCTTTCCTACGAGGGAATCGCCTACCAGTACATGGCACCAAGTGTGTTCGAGAACGGTCACTTTGCCTATGTGCAGGAGCATCTGCGCATTCTCTCCAGCTTTTACGGTCTGCTGCGCCCCTTCGACGGGGTGACACCCTATCGCCTGGAAATGCAGGCAAAGCTATCTGTGGACGGACATCGGAATTTGTATGACTTTTGGGGCAGTAAATTGGCAAAGCAGCTGGCTTTGGAGACGGACTTTGTGCTGAACCTTGCCTCCAAGGAATACAGCAAGGCAGTGGCGCCCTACCTGCCATCCGGTGTGTGCTTTCTTACCTGTACCTTTGGCGAACTGAAGGACGGCAAGGTCATAGAAAAGGGAACCCTGTGCAAGATGGCTCGTGGGCAGATGGTGCGCTGGCTGGCGGAGCACAATGTAACCGAGCGCGCGGATATTCGCAAATTTGACGAGCTGGGTTACCGATTCGCAAGTGCCTATTCCACCGTTCAAAACCATGTTTTTATCAAAGCCGATGCCTGCTGAGACAGGCAGTTTGGCGGATTCTGTGCAAACACATGATAAAAAGGGAGGAGGCTACCCAATGATCTGTTATTTTAGCGGCACCGGCAACAGCCAGCGGGCGGCGCGGCAGATTGCCGAGGTCTGCGGTGACACACTTTTTTCCATCAATCAGAGCTTACACAGCGGCAATGCAGAAACGCTCCACTCCAATTCGCCCTTTGTGTTTGTTGCCCCTACCTATGCGTGGCGGATGCCCCGGGTGGTGGAGCGGTGGGTGGAAAAAACCACCTTTACCGGAAGCCGTGATGCCTATTTCATTCTGACCTGTGGCAGCGAGTGCGGCAATGCCGGGGCCTACGCCGAAGCGCTGTGCAAACGAAAGGGCTTCACCCTTTATGGCCTTTCGGAGGTCGTGATGCCGGAAAACTACTTGGCGTTGTTTCCCACGCCGGATAAAGGGTCGGCGGAGCGGATTCTGGCCGCCTCCGTGCCACGTATCCGGGCGCTGGCTGAATATATCCGGAACGGGAAGCCCTTACCCGCAGAGAAAGCCAGCCTGACCGACCGCCTCAAAAGCGGGCCGGTAAATCCGCTCTTTTATGCCACGACGGTTTCGGACAAAGGCTTCACCGTAGGGGATAGCTGCATCGGCTGCGGACTGTGCGTGGGGCGCTGCCCCCTGAATAACATCAGCATGGAGGACAAGCATCCACGCTGGAACGGCAGCTGCACCCACTGCATGGCCTGCATCGGCGGCTGTCCGGTCGAGGCGATTGAGTACAAAAAGAAGTCCAAGGGACAGCCCCGCTATTACATCATGGAGGAGAAGCCTTGAAAGACTTTATCCGGGAATATCCTCTCTTTTCCCTCTGCGGCCTGAACTGCGGGCTGTGTACTATGCATATCGGGGGTCTCTGCCCCGGCTGCGGTGGCGGGGATGGCAACCAAAGCTGCGCCATTGCACGGTGCGGTAAGGAGCGCGGCGTGGAATTTTGCATCCACTGCGGCGATTATCCATGTGCCAAGTACGATGGAATCGACGACTACGATTCCTTTATCAGCCATTTGAGTCAAAAGCAGGATTTGGAGAAGCTTGGGTGTATCGGTTTGGACGCATACCGTCTGGAGCTGGACGAAAAAATTACCATGCTGGCGGCTTTGCTGGAACGCTACAATGATGGACGGCACAAAAGCCCCTTTTGCACGGCGGTGAATCTGCTGGGAATAGAGCGTTTGCGAGTGATTATGACAACACTGGGAACCAAAACTACTCCCGACATGACACCAAAAGAAAAAGCCGCTCTTGCATCACAGTTGATGGAAGCAGCGGCAACGGAGCAGGAAGTGTCCCTAAAGCTGAGAAAAAAGAAATAGGGGTTTGTTATGAAGAAGGTTAAAATCACGGTGCTTAAAACGACTCTCGATCAGGAGTTGGCGCTGGAATACGGTGCGGAGGGTCTTGGTCCTTGCCCTATGCTGAAGGTGGGACAGGTGTTTTATGCCGACTATGCCAAACCCGACGGTTTTTGCCACGAGGCGTGGAAGGCCATCTATCAGTATGTGTTTGCTCTAGCCCACGGCATGGGCGAGGAGTTGTTCTACTATGGCGACTGGATTCGCAAACCAGGTGTGGCCATTTGCAGCTGCAACGACGGTTTGCGCCCAGTGATTTTTAAGCTGGAGACCACCGACGAAGCGGCCACCATCGACTATGCCCCGATTCGGTAGAAAGAGAGACATACCATGCAGCTCGGCCTGACCATTCCGTTGCAAAAACAGTTAAAAATCAAAAACCTGTCCTACGGCGAGCCATTGGACAGGCGTTTTTGCTGGGATTTACACGGCATCACGCTCTATGGGCGAAGCTGCCTGCTTGCGGTACATTGCAGCAGCCGCTATACCTTCACGCTGTTCGATTTAAGCCATTTCGACTGGGGCGACCTATCCGGCACTTTCCTCCGAGGAATGCAGGATAGTTTTTTGGCGGCGGGTATTCCGGTGGATGTGTGCAGGCGTTATTTGGCGCAGGTGGATACACCGCAGCTCACCAAAACACACGGACGGCGGGAGGTGGCGTTCCTCAACCGCGCGTGGGACGATGTGGTTGCGCTTGATTACACCGTTGACCAGAGTACCCAATACCAGCCGCTTTTGGACAGCGCGGTCAATGACTTGCCTCGCCGCTGTGCGGGATATGAGGAACTGGGCACGGCGGCGGAGCGGCTGCGGCAGAGTTTGGAAGGCTGGGCAACGTGACCTCTCATTTTAGTGCATCAAATCAGAGGACGCACACGAAATGATGTACTATACTAAAAACAAGGGAGCGATCAAAATGGAATGGATTGAGCGACTAAACAAAGCGATCAATTATATTGAGGAAAATTTAACCGGCGAGATTGACTACGAACAGCTTGGGCAGATTGCATGCTGCTCGTCCTATCATTTTCTGCGGATGTTCGGCTATATGGCGGGGATGCCGTTGTCGGAATATATTCGCCGCCGGAAGATGAGCCTTGCTGCCGCTGACCTGCAAAGCGGCGAGGAAAAAATTATTGATGTTGCCGCAAAATACGGCTACGAATCTCCAACTGCATTTAACCGAGCCTTTCAAAGTGTGCATGGCTTTGCACCGTCACAGGCGAAGGCTGCGGGTCAGACCATCAAATCCTTTCCACCTATTTGCTTTCAAATATCCATCAAAGGAGCAACGCAAATGGAATACAGGATTGAGAAAAAAGAAGCGTTTCGTATCATAGGGATCAGCGCACCACTGGACAAAGAGATTGAAAAAAACTTTGAAGCGGTACCTATGCTATGGGGCAAGGCGGCCCAGGACGGCACCATCCCTAAGCTGTGCGCAAAAATGAACAGTCAGCCCATGGGCGTGCTCGGGGTAAGCGCCTGCAACGCATCGGCAGAGCAGTGGCGCTATTACATCGCGGTTGCCAGCACTGCCGATGCAGGTGAATTTGAAGAATACACCATTCCTGCATTTACATGGGCGGTTTTCCCCGGTGAGGGCAGCGGAATTTCCATTCAGCAGCTGGAACAGCGCATCGTCACCGAGTGGCTGCCAACCTCCGGCTACGAGTATGCAGATGGCCCGGATGTGGAGGTATACCTCGACCCCAACCCCGAGAACACCAAATATGAGGTTTGGATTCCGGTGATCAAAAAGTAAACAGGGTCAATGAAAAAGGCAGATGTCCAAGGAAACTTCCCTCAGACATCTGCCTTTTGTGTATTTTCGGATTACAATATCTCCTGCACCCGGCCTACCTGCCCATCCTCCAGCATGACCTTGATGCCGTGGGGGTGGGTACTGCTGTTCGTCAGCAGGCGTGCCACAATGCCCTCGGTGCGCTTTCCGGTGCGCTGGTCGGCCTTGAGCACGATGCTTACACGTGCGCCTATTTTCACATCTGCGCGGTTTTGTCCATTCATTGAATTACCTCTTCATAAAGCAGTTTTCTATATTATACCCTACGGAAGCTTAAGCGACAAGCGATGAAGCAATTTCAGCACAAACACGTTTCGGCTAAAATAGGATAATGTCACATTTTAGCTGAAACAACTTCATTTTTGTTTTTGGCACTGCGAAATCAGCTTCATGTGCTTTGCCGACTTTGATGCGCGGCTGTCATTCACTGTGGCGGCTAGGTATTTGATGAGCCATTCCTTTGGAATCAAATAAGTGCTGTTATAGGGAATGGCCTTCAGCTTGCCGTCCCGGATCCATTTATGGACTGTGGGGCGGGTATAGCTTAAGAGCTTGCCGGCCTGTTCGGGCAGCAGCATGTCCGGCTGGTCTGCCCACTGTTTTTTCAGCAGTGCGGTGAATGCTTTGGCCGTAACCTTTCTGTAGTTAATATGCTTGACCGACGGCTTTGATGGGAAGCTGCCGGGAGGCGGCAGGTTCTTCACCTTACCCTGCTCCATATTCTGCAGGAAGATAATCACATCGGCCAGATTAATGGTAAAGCGCCTTGTCTGGTTGCCGTTATCTTCACATGGAATGACACTGTGCTCCAGCAGCCATCTAGCTTTGCGCTTGCTGACGTGGCAGATTTTATAGAGCTGATCCATGCTGATGGTTGCGGGATATTCTGCTAGTAAATAGCTGTAATCTGTATTCATAAAGGCCTCCATTGGCGATGCAAACCCAAAGATAAAATCTTGGGTTCGAATCGAGGGTTATTTGCCTGTAAAGTCAATGGTGGCCGCTGTTTTCGTGTGTTTGTGAGTGTAGATAATGCTTTGAAAAACGTCAAGTCGTGTGGGTTGAGACACCGGTCAGGAAAATAAAATCTCTCAAAGTCCGCTATCTACCCAAATTTCTACGCTTTTTCTACGCTTTGTTGGAAAACGTGCAAAAATGCCGGTTTTCAGGAAGCCGCACAACTGCTAGCTTCTTGCCCTAGAAAGCCTGATTTTATGCGAGTTTGCGGGTTCTTACCTTCTCTTAAAGTCACTCAAAGTATCTTATAGTAATTTGGTATACATTTACTCGAAATGCGTTTGACGGAAACGTCACGTGGGTTCGAATCCCACCCTGTCCGCCAAAAAAGAACCGCTGAAATTAAATGATTTCAGCGGTTTTTCTGTTGTCTATTGATGAAGCAGAGATTTATTTCTGCTTCGGTTTTCTGCGTGCAAAGGCAAAGCCTACGCCAAAGATACCACTCAAAAGCAGGAACAGCCATGCCATCGGGATAAAGCCGAACGGTTCTACCAGCGTGCCGTCGGGTGCAACATAACTGCCGATCGCCTGAAAAGCGATCACGCATGCTGCACATGCGAGCAGCGAGATCGCGAGCGCTCCCTTTAAAAAAGATGCCTTTCGATTCTTTTTCCAGACCTGCGCAGTCTCCCAAATCAATTTTGCCTCGTCCATATTCTTCACCATCGTAGTTTCCTCCTGCATTTGTTTCCATTCCTCTCTGCATTGCGGGCAGCTTTGCAGATGCGTCTCCACTAACTTTGCGCTTTCCTCGCTGCAAACACCATCATGATATAAGGGAAGCAGATCCCGAATTACTTCGCATGAAATATCCATCATAGCAGCTCCTTCCATTTGATTCTGCCGCGGTGATACGTCACTCGCGCCCAACTTTCCGTTTTACCGAACAACTGCCCGATTCTGGAGAAGGGTAACTCACCAAATATGCGCAATAGCAGCACTTCCTTATACGGTTCGCCCAATCGGTGCAGCGCTTGCTGCGCCTCAAAGGCGATCTCACCCGTAAGGTAATCCTGTTCCGGCTCGCCCGGCGCGATCTGTTCCGGCGCTTCTTCCTGTGGCACACATCGCTTTCGTTTTTTCAGCGAGGAGAAATAGCTGTTTTTTGCGATCTGGCATAGCCATACATACACTTTACACTGCCCTTGGAAACGGTCAATGTTTTGCAGAGCCTTAAAAAAAGTCTCCTGCGTCAGTTCCTCCGCCTCGCTTTCGCTGCGGCACAGAGAAAGAACATATTTATAGACGTCCGTAAAATATTGCACATAAAGCGTTTCAAAATCTCCCACGTACTCACCTCGCTTTCCCCTATATGACTTTCGTCCTGCGGTTTCGTTACACAGATCGTAAAAAAATTTTATGCTCCGCCATATCGTTTTGCTGCACCGATTGCAATCCCTGACAAGATACTGTCAGGATTTGATGCTATACTACAGCTATTCTTTGTCGGGTGGTGCAGCTATGAAAAATGACCGATTATTTCGGCTCGTCTATTTCCTGTTGGAACGCGGCAGTATGACCGCCCCGGTATTGGCACAAGCGCTTGAGGTATCGGTACACACGGTGTATTGCGATATGGAAACGCTGTCAATGGCAGGCGTGCCGATCCACGCCACAGTGGGTAAAAACGGCGGCATCTCTCTGGCAGAAGGCTACCGCTTTGACAAAGCGCTGTTATCCGATGCGGAACAGAACCAACTGGTTTTCGCTGTGCAAAGCCTCAAAGCTGCCGATCAGCAGGTCGATCAACTGCTTTTCAAACTGGGCATGACCTCTGCCGAAGCCAAAGCGCAGATGGCGGCTTTTTTCCCGCAGCTCAAGCGCGGGCGGTAAGCAGCATCGATCGGCAAAAGCAAAGCGAAGGGAATCATACGATCCCCTTCGCTTTGTTCACTTTTGATCGTTCTTTTCCTGTGGGCATATGCTGTTTGTACTGCGGTTTGTCAAATCAGGATGCCGTCACAGTGGTCGATCTCGTGCTGAATGATTTGCGCGGTAACGCCGGTAAAGGTCTTGATACGCGTTTGAAAATCGCGATTTTGATACTGAACCTTGACGGACTGCCAGCGTCGGGTCTTTCGCGTGCCCTCCAAAGATAAGCACCCCTCCTCCGCTTCATATCCTCCGGATTGCTTGAGAATCTTCGGATTGAACATCACCATATATTCGCCCTGATTGTCGAAAGCAATGATACGCTTTTTGATGCCGATCATATTCGCCGCCATGCCGACGCACCCATCCTGATGCGCCTTGAGGGTTTCGAGCAGGTCGTCTGCGACCGACAGATCCTCCGGTGTCGCCGCCTGCGCACGCAGGGACAAAAAGATAACATCTTTCATAATTTCTCGAACCATAGCTTCGATCCTCCTGTCTCTTTGTTCTATCATACCATGCTTTGGTTTTGAAAGATAGCTTTTTCATGCAACGAATGCCCTAGCCCGTTTCCGCCTGCACCGCCTACAGAAAAACCCTCCCAAACAAGGGAGGGTTTCTGTTCATTCGTTTCTCGGCCGCTTTTCTGCCATACAGGTGCAAAGTGTTCCATAGAGTATCTCCGGGTCGATTGGCTTGGACCAATGCGCGTTCATTGCCGCTTGATACGAAGCGATTACATCATCTCCAAGTGCGTTCGCTGTAAGCGCGATGATAGGAATGCTTGCGGCATTCCCACGCGGTAGCGCGCGTATTGCTGCCGCTGCCTCACCTGCTCCGGCGCATCCAATTCCGCTCTGGCAAGCGCGGTCAGGTTGACGATCGCATTCATCGGTGCAAAAATATCATGAATATGGAGCATCTGGAGGCAATCTGGGAGCATGCCACTGTTGCCATTTGAATTCACTCGTTCAGAGACTGCAAACCAATTTGCTCCACCGAACAATGCGCTCGATGTGCAAAAGAAATCTTTTTTCTTTGTCTGCACCTGTGCTCATTCATCGCTCAGGCTGGGCAGACTCAATTATTTATTCATAAGTCTACCTTACCATATTTAGGTCAAATTCAGCACCCTGTTTTGTGTGCGGTATTGCCCTAGTATTTTTCTCATTTTTTTGATCCCGCTAAGGCAGTTTTGGATTCCTGATGCTGAATTTCCAAGGATGTTCTTTCGTTCTCTAACATCTGAGAGGCTTCCTGCTCTTTACGCAGCTTGAATTTTCCAATCTCCTGTTGTAGAATTTGCGCCTGCGCCGCAAGCTCCTCGCTGGCGGCGGAACTTTCCTCCGCAGTTGCAGCGTTGGTTTGCACCACTGCGGACACCTGTGAAAGTCCCTGATTAATTTGTTCAATAGCTGATGCTTGTTCCTCAGATGCGGTTTCAATCTCTTCAATTGACTTCACAACCAAACCTGCTTTTTCTGCCACGGTAACCAGAAGTTTGCGTGTCTCATCTGCAAGCTGTTCCCCCTCGGAAACGGTAGCAACCGATTGCTGGATTAAGTCTGAAGTCTGCTTTGCGGCCGCTGCGGATTTCGCTGCAAGATTGCGCACCTCATCTGCTACCACAGCAAAACCCTTTCCTGCATTTCCTGCGCGTGCAGCCTCTACAGCGGCGTTAAGTGCAAGAATATTTGTCTGGAAGGCGATATCCTCCACAAGCTTAGTGATCTTCGAAATTTCCCGTGAAGACTGCCCGATTTCTCGCATAGCGTTATTCAGCTTGTCCATATATTCGTTGCTGGATGTGATTCCTTGTCCAGCCTGCGCTACATATTCGCCTGCTTTCTGCACACTAGCGGCATTTTTCACCGCCTGCTCCGAAATGCTGACAGCGGAAGCCGTTAATTCCTCAACAGTTGCTGCCTGTTCCGTAGCACCAGCAGCCAAGGCTTGTGCACCACCGGAGACCTGGTCAGCACCAACGCTAACCTGTGCTGCTGTTGCTGATACAGAAGAAGCCAAAACATGGAACTTGTCCACAAGATTGGCAAGTGCCTTACCCATAACATCTTTTTCAGAGCGTACAGTTACCGTTGTGGTCAAATCTCCGGTTGTGATGATTTCTGCCTCTTTGCTCAGGGTTACAGTTTCGTCAATTAACCTGTTAAATGCCAAAGAAACTTTTCCTATTTCATCCTTTCGATTCTTCACTTTTTTGTCTTCTTCTGTAAGTAGACCATAAATATCAACATCGCCAACCGCAAGATGTTCGGAAACCATCGCTAGCATTTGCATTGGCTTGCTAATAATACCGGATATGTACATACTCAATAGAATTGCAACAGCAAGACAAATGCCAATAATAAAAAGCATCACAAATACTTCAATCCATGCCCTCTTCTTTTCAGTTGCAAGACCTTTTTTGGCAAGAGTATCATTAAAATCGATTAAGGCATCAAACGCGTCACCAGCGCTTTTTGCGGTAGCTCTCCATTGTGCATGCATTAAACCAAAGATTTCGTCTTGCGTTGCACCTGCGTTAGCTGCCTCCACTATCTTATCAACTGTATCTTTATAATCTTCATAAGCTGTTTTACTTGTATTAAAAAGCTGCTGTTCCTCGCTGCTATCTCCCAGCGTTTTTGTATAATTTTCAAGTTGCGTTTCAACAGCGTCCATAGAAGCTGTGATTGCTTCGATGGATTTTCCTTTTTCAGTATCATAGTTAATATATAAGTCTCTGACATCGACTCTCAGATTTTCTAAAGCAATGCCGGCAGCACCTGTATATTTAACTCCCAGGGTGTTCTCATCATATAATTTCTGTTGGCTATTGATCATACTAATCATGCTTATAATACCAACAATGCCAATAAAAACACCTAAAAATGCCGTGAACAAAAAGCCAATTCGCAATTTTTTAGATATCTTTAGATTTTCAAACCACTGTTTCATCTTCATTCGCGCTCTCTTTCTTTTATTACCGAATAAAATATTGTTCTGCAACGGAATCTCTTTACACATATTGTTCCAAATTGTCCATCAGTTCTCCATATAGTAGCTTAGCGCTATCTATGAGAAGAACAACATTATTTTCCAACTTTGCAATACCAGATAAATAGTTCTGATTTGTTTTCTTTTCCGTTTTAGGTGGCTGAGATATGGTTTCTGCATCAATTTCTATCACTGCATCTACCTCATCCACAATCAACCCAACTTCTTTCTCCTGTATCAGCACCACAATAATACAGGTTCTCCCATCATAGTCCCTTTCCTTTTTCCCCAGCCTTAAACGAATGTCAATGACAGGAATGATGCTTCCTCTCAAATTGATTACGCCTTTCATGTAAGAAACCGAATCTGGAATCTCTGTAATGGTTTGCATTCCAATAATTTGCACTACATCAGCTATTGGCGTTGCTATAAGTTGCTTGTCAACAAAGAATGTGAGATATTTACCTTCCATATCCGAATCTGATTCCAGCATTTGAGACTCTTCTTCATCACACACTATATTTTTCATTTTTATCCTCTTTTTTCATTTGCTATTTATTTTTTATATACTTGCAGTTCTTAAGATAAACAATTATTTTTAAAAGACAGCATGAATTCAATCTGCGTAGATACCGTGGATACCCCCCTGGGAAACCTTTTTCGGAATTTGCTCCGTTAAATTGCAAGCTTCCATCCGAAGAACTATAGAATCACTTCCCACCTATCCCGACCTGAATTTTTTGCAAGATACAATGCTTTATCTACTCTGCAGATAAAATTTTCCATCGTCTCGTCTTTTTTATACTGAGCAGCCCCAATACTTGTAGTAACAATGCTTTTATCAGGTAATATTTGTTCTTTACGAATAGTAGAACAAATTCTCTCTGCCACTAATTCTGTTTGAGGCAAGTCGGTCATAGGCAAAAAAACCAAAAACTCCTCCCCTCCGTAGCGAATAGCAATATCTTCACAACGACAACACTTCTTCAAAATTGAAGCAAACCTTTTTAAAACGTTATCCCCCACAACATGACCGTATTTATCATTGATCGATTTGAAGTTATCTAAATCCGCCATAATAGCAGCAAGCGGTAAATTGTGTCGTTGCGAGAGCGCAATTAAAGAAGAAACCCGGTCTTGCATAATATACCGATTAGCCAATCCTGTTAGACTATCCATTCTGGAAGTTGCTGCGATCTTTTCATTTGCTTCTGCCAACTGAGTTATATGAAATTCCAATTCTCTACTTAACTTCTTTTCTTTAGAAATATCTACTATTTCACCTACAAGGCCCTTTTCATCAGAACTAGGTACCGAAAAACCACTACTCCAGTATAGACATTCGTGCAATTTGCCGTCTGTAAAACGGAACTGCTGTTCATAATGTACCGTCGATTTTTCACGTATCATTTTAATATCTTCGTCTTGGTATTTTTTTCTATCATCAATAGGCAAATATTCTAGATCCATAACTGTTTTTCCTATAAGCGAGTCTCCCTCTATACCAAATAATTCTTTATACTTTTCATTAAAAAAAACAAATCTTGTATTCTTATCTTTGATAAAGATGGGGTTTGGTAACGAATTTAAGGCTTCTTTACAGAAATTCATGATAGCAAGCGTATTCTTCAAGTTCATCTGTAACTCAGCTTTGGATTTCTTGTATTTAAGCAATACCTGCCTGACAGGCTCAAGAAGCGTTCTAAGCGTTTCATCAAGCTCTGACCAAGTGGCGTATTCACCATATCCACTTTCTATGGAAGTTATCCAGTCCGCTATTTTTACACACATAAGCTTCCTCCCTCCTTTGAGATTAAAAAAGACAGTATCAAGTGAAGTTCATAATCGAGGGTCCTGCGCTAATAAAGCACTCTACCACAAGTAGTTTTAATGGTATCCCAACTGCATACCTATATAAATCTTCAAATTGTGAGCTTTGTGTTGCTTAGTTAAAAGACAAACAAATTTTTCACTTTATTATTTGAGTGTTTCAATAATAATGATCATTTAAACCTGCACGCAAGTGTGGCAGAATTTACAGATGAATAATCTTGATCTTTGATATATTCTGTGAAAACCTCAACAATTTTAGGGTCGAATTGAGTTCCAGAACAGCGTCTCAGTTCTTTTATCGCTTCCATTTTGTCAATATATTCCTTGTATGGTCGTTCTCCAGTCATTGCTTCGTAGGCATCAGCAACCGCAATAATTCTTGCTACGAAAGGTATTTCTTCACCGGATAAACCTCTTGGGTAACCCCTACCATCCCAGCGCTCGTGGTGTGATAGAACGTATTCTGCTAAATGCGTATATTCATCAACTGATTTCAGAATATGATACCCTATTTCAGGGTGTCTTTTAATTTCTTTATATTCTTCATCAGTAAGCTTATCCGCTTTATCAAGTATGTTGCTATTAATCGCAATTTTACCAATATCATGCATGAAACCGGCTGTCTCTACCTCTTTAAGCAGCTGGCTGTCAAGGTTTAATAGCTCACCAATTAAAAGAGAAATTTCGCTGACTTTTCGGGAATGAATTTTTTCTCTGCTGTTGGTTTCCTTTAATGTGTGCATAATTGCCTTAATTGTTTGATTTCTCATACTTTGGCTCTCTATTAGTTTTTTAGAGTACATATGTTTCTCTGCTTTCGAAAAAATCTCACTGATATTATGAGTACTATTTGCTTTTGTCTCCCAACCAATTGAAACAGATATTATAATGTTTTCCATTTTTTCTTCTTTAACCGCTGAATAAATAGCGTCAGTGATTTCAACAGCTTGATTTTCAGTGGTATTGGGTAATAACAAAACGAATTCATCACCACCAATTCTTGCTACAACATCTTGCTTTCTGCTGTTACTTGTTAGCATTTTTGCAACGCTTTTTAACAATAAGTCTCCGGCGTGGTGTCCGAACGCATCATTGGTCAATTTAAGACCATTCACATCAAGCATTACTATTGTTAGCGGTAAATTGAAGCCAGTATCAAACTTTGTTAATTCCTCTTCAAAAAAATGTCTGTTATAAAGACCGGTTAGTTGATCATGCTTGCTGATATATTCAATTTTTTTCTGTTTCTGCTTTTTTTCTGTAACATCTCTAAACACTAAAACAACGCCAGTGATTTCCCCGTTCTCATCTTGGATCGGCGCAGCGCTATCTTCTATTGGTACTTCATGTCCATTCTTTGTAATCAGCAAAGTATGATTTGCTAATTCAATAATTTTTCCGGTTTCAAAAACTTTCTTTACCGGATTATCGCATTCACGCCGTGTATGCTCATTAATAATATGAAAAACCGTTTCAAATGCCATACCCTTAGCTTCATCAAGCGTCCAACCTGTCAAACTTTCCGCTACAACATTCATTATGTCAACTTTTCCATCTTTATCGGCAGAAATAACCGCATCTCCCAACGAGTATAATGTTGTCTTGAACAAATTATGTTCTGACTTAAATTTCTCCTCCAGTTCTTTCTGCTGAGAAATATCAATAAGACCTCCAATCATTCTTAGGGGTATATCGCCATCCCAGTCAACGACTCGACCGAAAACCCTTACCCAAATTGTAAATCCATTTTTATGCCGATACCTTACCTCATTAGAAAATGGCATTATTCCATGGGTATTAACATGCTGTTGCAAGCCTTCATTTATTTTAGTGATATCTTCTTCGTATATTAATGTTTTCCATGTGTCTGGTGAATCAGGCAATTCCTTCTCAGAGTAACCAAGCATCGCTTTATAGGAGGCACTTATGTACTTCTTTTTATTATGAATATCCCAATCCCAGTATCCAGCCGATGTATTATTTAGAAAAGTCTTAAAAAAGTCTCTTTCCCAATCAATGTCTTCTGTTGGATTTTCTTGTTTGGATATTTCTGAAAATACAGTTGCAAATTGATATTTTGTGGGACTATATATATTTACACTAAAATATTTTTTCAAGTCTGGAGAATAATTTTCACAGGCAAATGATTTATTATTTAATGCCACTTCACCACATTTTTTAATCCAATCGTTTTCTGTGTTTGGCAATACTGCTTTCACTGTGCAATTCTTAATATCCTTTTCTTTCAAGCCTGTGAGTTTTTCAAATGCTCTATTGACTTTTAAAAATCGATAATCTACCGGATTCCCTTCTTGATCGCAAATAATTTCATGTAAAGCGAAACCTTCTGCCATGTTTTCTAAGAGGCTTGGGAATCTTTGATTAGAATCGAGTGTTATATTTCTCATTTTTTTTAGTTTTAAACTTTTCATAAAACTTTGCGCAAGTGAGTTTCCTTGCGGCTCCTTTCATGCTTGTTTTCCCAAATTTAGGGGTGATGCCTAGCTCCGTGAATGGTTCATGTATCTTTAAAAAGTCCAACGGACCAAACCAATTTACAACAGCTTGTACCGTTGATGTGTCGCTAAGATTATCCGTATTATCATCTTCTAGGATGCTTAAATTTTCTGTAGTTCCGATCATAGCAGCAAGATTGCACCGGCACTGTCTTCTCATACACCAATTTTTTAGAATTAAGATTATATTTTAATGTATTAGCTTTAATAAATCTTATAGCAGCTTTGCAGTCATTTACTGCAGCTAAAAAATGGCTTCCTGCGATAGTTTATAGTGTATCGCTAGAATCACAGGGAGTGGACCACTTCCTTCATTGGGCATGTATATATTTAATGTCTGCGTTTTCGATACATTCGAATACGAAATATTAGTATATTGTTTTTTATTGATAAAGTATCAACATCTCAACCATCTTACAAAAACACTTATTTTTTTCATTTTTTCGTCTCTTATCATCAAAAACTTGTATATTTATTCATTTTACAACAAAAATGTGGCGTAAATAAGGCACAAATACGCGAATATTCGCACAAATATATGTGAGTTTAGTTTTCCTCTCTGTTAACTTCTAATGTTCAAAATCCAACTCTACAGCCATGCAAAACGAAACTTACATCTTCCATGCAAATCCAGGTTGAGACGTATTGTTCAAGCGTTTGGCTGTTGCTGTTGATGTACACTTAAAAAAGGAATGATCCATAATTTGAATCATTCCTTAAATAATTAGTTTTTAAGCATAAATTTTGAAATCAAACTTTTTAACAAACTGGATTGAGTTGACAACTCCTCGCTTGTAGCAGCGCTTTCTTCTGCCGTTGCGGCATTTATTTGCACAACTTCAGATATTTGTTCCACTCCCAAATTGATTTGTGAAATGGATATCGCTTGGTGATCTGAAGCCTGTGCAATTTTTTCAATGACATCTACTGTTTCCATTGTGATTTGTGCGCTTGACTCAAGTGAATGTGCCGTTTTGTTCGCAATGGAAGAACCGCTTTCTACCGCTTGTATGGTTTGCTCGATAAGTGCTGTTGTATCTTTCGCAGCTTCAGCCGATCTTCCCGCTAGATTTCTAACTTCATCTGCTACAACAGCAAAACCTTTTCCTGCTGCACCAGCACGTGCTGCTTCAACTGCAGCATTTAATGCAAGAATATTTGTTTGAAATGCAATATCATCAATTACTTTAATAATTTTTGAAATTTCCTTGGATTTTAAAGTGATTTGATTCATTGCCGCTAACATATCATTCATTTCATTATTGCTCTTATGCAATTCTTTTCCGGCAAGCTCTGCCATACTACTTGCTTTTTTTGCATTGTCTGCATTTTGCTGAATTTCAGTAGTGATTTCAGCTATGGATGCTGACAATTCTTCAATGGAACTTGCTTGTTCTGTAGCACCTTGTGAAAGTACCTGTGCGCTATTGGCAACTTGTCCAGAACCGCTTGCAACTTGATCTGCTGATTGATTCATCTCCAAGAACGTTGCATTTAGATTTGATAAAAGTGACTGCATATTTTCTTTTAGTTTAATAAATTGTCCAACATACTCATTATGTAATTCAATCATGAGATTGCCTTGTGATATTTCACTAAGTGCATTGGAGATTTCATCAATATAGCTTTGATAGTTTACTAGCTGCTGAATAGTCAAATTAAAAGCATTTGCAAGCTGTCCTATTTCATCCTTTGTATTAATAGCGAGTTTTACATCAAAATTGCCATTCGCTATTTTTTGTGCAACATTCGTAACCTTTTTAATCGGTTTTGCAATTTTATCACTGACAAAATAAGTTATTACTGCACCGATAATTATAGCAATAAATGAGAAAAGTATCAGTACAAAACTTATTTTCTTAATCTCTTTTAGAACCTCGCTCGTTTGAATACCCACTGCGACAATCCAAGGACTATCTTCAATTGGAGCAAATCCTACTATTTTATTAATACCCTTGTAAGTATAGTCTCCACTTCCAGATTCACGCTTAATCATAGACTCAGTAAGCGCACCTAATTCTTTAAGGGATTGATCCGTTTTAGCATTTTCGATGTCATTATCTTGACTCAAAACTAATTCCTTGTCTTTATGACCTATGGTAGTGCCTTGGTTATTGATTATATATGCATACCCGGTTTCACGATAGTTTACTTGACTGACGATATCCGATAAAATTTGTGCATCCTTTCTCCCGTAGAACACACCAATTATTTGCCCATTTTCATAAACCGGAGCTGCATATATAATTATCAACGTACCGTCTATGCTACTGGTAATTACGTCTGAAGCTGCTAGATTTCCTTTCATAGCTGATTTAAAATACTCTCTATTTACGATATTCGTTGTTTCCCGTTTTGTGTTGAAAACAGTGCTATTGCCTGATTTGTCGGCAAATGCAAAAGCTAAGTATCCGCTTCTTTTGGATTCTGCTTCAAAAAATGATATTTTTTGTTCTATCGTTGCCTTTTGATCACTTAGTAATTGATTTTGCGCCAATGCATTTACATAATTTAACTCATTATCTCTTCTTGATTGAATGTAACTAGCCTCTTGTTTTGCCATCTCCTTCAAGTCGCTATGTGTGCCTTCAATTAAGTTGTTACTGGTGGTATAGATTGATAAAAAACCTAAAAAAGAAGTTAAAAAAAGGATTACTGTTGTAAAAATAACTATTAGCCTAGTTTTTAATGATTTCATATCACTTAACCGCCTTCATCTTCCATAGTTGAAAAGCTACATAATTATTCATTTTACAACAACAATATGGCGTAAATATGGCAGAAATATGTAAACATTAGCACAAATAAATAATTACTCGTGTTTTGACAAAAAATATGATTATATGCAAGCACAAAAAAAGATTGGTTTTAACCAATCTTTTTGACCATCCTTTTCATATGTGCTTCTTATTGTAGATTTATAATTAATAATCTAACCTTTACTAACTGTAAAACTAAAGGATGTTCCTTTGCCATGCATACTCTCAACCCAAACTCGTTCATTGAGCCCTTCGATTATTTCCTTTGCAATAGACAGACCAAGTCCACTGCCATTCGCGTTATGTATTGTCTCATCTTTGTAAAACCGATCAAATATATAAGGTATTTTCCCCTTTTCAATTCCAACCCCATTATCTGATATAATCAGCATAATGTAGTTGTCGTAGTTTTTAGCATCAACTACTATTTTGCCATTTTCATTAGTAAACTTTAAAGCATTATCTATCATTATATTTATTACCTGCAAGATCCTATCTTTATTAGTATATAGTACAGGCAACTCAAATGCCGTTTTTGTTATTTCAAAGTCAATTCCAATATCCTTTATAATCACTGAGTATTGGTCGAATACCTCCTGCATTAATTCCTTTCCGCTTATATGTTGCTTTTCAAAATTCGCTTGCCTATTCTGAATTTTACAAAGCTCTAACATGTCTGTTACTAGCTTTTGCAGATTATTGCTTTCTCTAATAATTATACTATAATACTTAGCTTTCGTTTCCTCGTCTTTTACAATATCGTCTTGTAAAGTTTCCGCCAACGCTTTTATAGAAGAAATTGGCGATTTAAGTTCATGGCTCACATTTGTAATATAATTTCTTTTGGTTTGTTCCAGATATAACATTTCATTATAGTAGCTCTTTAAAAAAACCACTATTAAAATAAGTCCAATAAAAAGTGTGACAAAAAAAACAAGATAAAACCCATTTAGAACAGCTTTATAGTCACTTGCAGGTTTCATAAGAAACACTGCACCACTCACTTTGTTTTCAATAACAATAGGATACCCTAAAACTATGGTTTCATATTTCCTATCATCGACTTTATCAATCACAGCTAACCTATTTCCATCCAGTACACTAGGTAAATAGACTGCCAAATTCTTTGATAAAGTTGGATCTTCCACTCCTATCCCATCATAATCTTCTGTAAAGATATCTATCTCTTGTCCATTAACATCACAAGCAACTAAAATAAAATCATTATTTTTAGGAAGATTTCTATTGCCAGATTCGATTTCATTTGCGAGATGCTTTATAAAAGGCGTCAATTCATTTTTCTTATAGTTCAAAAAGAATGATTTTATAGCTAGAGTGCCTAAAATTTGACTCATGATATATATAAGAACAATAACTCCAAAAACAATTTTCTTATCTGAAAGCAGCTTCCTCATTGTTCCACCTCAAATTTATAACCAACGCCATAAACCGACTTAATATCTAGCCTTTTGGGGGAAATGCAAATTTTGGGACGCAACCTTTTTACAAGAGTATCTACTACTCTCGTATCTCCAAAGTAATCATAGCTCCATACATATCTCAATATTTGTTCTCTCGATAAAACTTTATTTATGTTTTTAGAGAAGAAAATTAACAATTCTGTTTCTTTGGGAGTTAAATCCAATTTCTTATTTCCAATACATACTTCATATCCTTCAGCATCGATTATAAGTTCTCCAATCACAATTCTTTCCAATGTGTTTGTAGCGCGACGAGATTTTTGAGAAATTGGGACAACATATTTGAGAAAAATAGGCCGTTTCTGAGAAGCATTTCCGAGGCTCGCTCACTTGCATCGCTCACCCCATTTTAGAGGGTAAGTCATGCAAAGGGGCGAGCCCTTTTTGATGCCCAGAAAAGGGAGGTTTTGAGCCCCTCTTTTCTGGGTCTTTTTTGCCCCTTTGCCCGTCTTATTCGGTGAAGGTTCCAGTGCCTTCCTCCTGGGTCGCCAAATACTCAGCGACCGGGACGATATAGGCTTCGGGGAGTTCCTCAATCTGACGCTTTCCGTTTTTAACAAGAACTGCGTAGACCGTTACCATGTACTGTTTTACTTTCATTTATTTTGTCCTCCTTCAAGTTGTGTAACGCGCTCTGTGAGGGCTGCGTTCGCTTCTGTCAGTGCTGCGATCTCCTCATATAGCCCGGCGATCGCCTCATAGACGTCAATGTTCTGTGCCTCGTTTTGCTCCTCTCTCTCTCGAGTGATCTCAGAGAGAGGCTTTTTCGGAGTGAGGTATTTCATGCCTTGACTCATTCGTAAGCACCTCCAAACCCAGAGATGGAGACTTCGCCTTCGTACCCCGTATTTTTGGTGATGGTGAAGCGAATATTTACGCCCCACTTTGCCGCCGTTTTTGCGGAGTTGGTGAAGTTGAAGACTCGGTTGATTGCTACCTGCGCCGTGATGTCTTCCCATGTAGGAACGGCGTCAAAAGCGTTGTTGCAAGCCTCGACCTTTGCGACTGCGCCTTCGATCTTCCATGTAGGGGTCACGAGGATTTTTGTCGCCATTGCGTCAGTCTCTTCGGCTGCGGCTAACTGGAACGAGATGACCGTTTCCTTCTTGGAGAAGTTCCACACTCTGACAGAGGTTGCAAAGTTTCCATCTACCGCCTCTACTCTGAGTTGGTGGCTTCCGTTGGCGAGCTTAAGCCAGTTTTCACGGCTCACCTCAACCGTCGCTTGCTGCCCGAGCGTCGCTTGATAGGAGCGTAGCTCGATGCTGTCCAGATACTCAGTAATGACGACGTTATCGCCTTCAACGTCTGAAACGGTGTAGTTCTCAGCAAAGGCCCCCGTCTGCAATCCGATGTCTGAGTCTTGCCCGGAGATCATAGGCGCGGAGTTTGTACGCTTGAAGGTGAGTCTTCTGTACGCCGTCCCGCCCTTGCCGTCGGTGACGGTGATCGTGAGGGTATTGACCGAGTTGAGGGTTAGCGTGTAGAGCTTCTGATCCGTGATCGAGAGAGAGAGCTGCTCTCCGATCGGCGCGTTATTGATGGTTCTCAGCACCTCGTCGTTGAGCTTCTCCGTGACCGTTAGCGTGTCGCCGTCTGCGTCATCCACGGTATAGGTGTGAGTGAAGCCGAGGTTTTTATCGCCCAGGTTCGTATCTGTGCCGGAGATGGTCGGTGCGGAGTTGGTTCTCGTGAATGTCCACGTCCTCGTCGCGCTGCCGCCTTGACCGTCGTTCACTGTTACCTTGACCGTATGAGCTCCGAGCGACAAAGTCGTAACCGGGACGCTGATCGTGTACTGCGTGTTTCTCGTCGGCGAGAAGGTCTTCTTCGTAACTCCGTCAATGGACTCAACCGCCGTCAGAACGTCGCCGGAGTCGGTGTCGTTCACGCTGTACGGGATTGTGAAGTCGTTGTTCTTGTCTCCGAGGTTGCGATCTGTGTCAGAGATCAGAGGAGCAGTGTTCAGGACTTCAAGGACGGGGCGGAAGCCGCGGAGCGCGTCCCGGCCGGAAGACGAGCCGTAACACCAGCCGCGGGCCGAGTCGTACCCACGGAACGCCCGGTACGACGCGTCGCTTGCATACACCTCTTGACACCAGGAATAGACGCCGATCCAGTGCCAAAACTGATTGTGTGTGCTGTTGTGGTCTGTACTGTTCATGGATGAGTCGAGGTCAGAGCTTACCGGGGCCGGGAGCCCTGTAATGACCTCCTCACGAGTAATGAACCTGTCCCACTCGTTGTTAGTGGGCGAACCTCCCGCATAAGCGTCAGAGGCGTTTCTGTAGTTACTACCGCCCGTCAAAAGACGGCACTTGTAGCGAGCTCCGTCGATGGTGATTTCCTTACCAGAGACGAGCCCTTGAGCGTTTAGATCATCCCACGAGACAGACACCAGAAGGACACGGTCGCAAATAAGAAGCGTTTTGTCTCCGTCCTGGATTTTGTGCCATTGGAGTTTATTTGCCTCAGCGGACGGCGTGTTCCCGATGGTGTAGTTCGCCATAGAGCCGGACATGCTCGGGATGTTGCCGTTTCCGTTGCTGCCTCCTGCCGCGTCGTCATTTCTCCACGGCTTAGTAGGTAGGGCAAGGATTGCCCCGTTGTTGTAGAAACCGCCTAACTTGACGGTTCCGAGATAGGTAGCCAAATTGCATCTCTCCTTCCACTTTGATGAATGGGTAAGGCGCGAATATCTTCTTGCTTAGGTTATAAGCCGACGCCCATCGAGCGAAGCCGAGCCATGAATTGACCGCATTGACGACCGCCTTCATTGTGAGAAGTCCGGCCTTCATTTTCTCGACCATCTTCTTGATGCGCCGCTTCTCCGCCCGTTTTGACTCGGTGCGTATGAGGAGATGCGTCGTCTTAATCTTGAAGCCATAGGCGTTCACGCCCTGCCTTAAATAGAAAATCTTGGTTTTTGAGTTTGTCTCAAGGTGCAGCTTCTCAGCGAGAAACTCCTTGATTTTTGCGAGCCATTCCCGAGCCGTCGCTTTGTTTGGTGCAATGACGATCACGTCGTCCATGTACCGAGTATAGAGCGTTGCTCCCAGGTATCGGACGCAATACTGGTCAAGCTCGTTGAGGTAGATATTGGCGAAGTCTTGGGAGCTTACGTTCCCGAGAGGGATGCCTCTTTCTCCTTCTGGACTTGAGTCTATTACTTTGCAAAGCAGCCGATAAAGCTTTAGGAAGTCCTGGTACTTTTCCGGGTGCTTCTTCTTAAGCTTCTTGAAGCGTTTTGCAAGGATGCTTTTGAGGACATCTCGGTCAATGGAATAAAAGAACTTGCGGACATCGAGTTTGATGACCATAGCCTCGTCGCCCCATTTTGCACAGGCGACCCTCATATCACGTTGCACATTGAACGCCGCTCGAATAGGGCCTTTCCCATATTGGCAAGCGAATGAACGATCGACGAATACCGGGCGGTAGATGTTCTGTAGCTCCTCATGGATGACGAGCTGCACGATCTTATCTCGAAGCCTCGGTATTGAGAGAGCCCGCCTCTTAGGTTCTGTTATTATCGTGTGATAATAGGAGCCCGGAGCGTATCGTCCGCTCTTGAGGTCACGCCATAGATTGACGTTATTGAGTTCTCTGTAGAGATCGTAGTCGACGGCCTCTTTCTTGTATTTTCGAGGGCCGCGAAGAGCCTCTTTGTAATGTGTTTCTATCCGATCATATCCGACCGCCTCCTCGAAGGTGGAGGGCGGCATAATCGGCGGTAATTGCTTTAAGGGGAATTTCGTCATCGTGGCATCCTTTCCATAATTGAAACGGCTTGGCAGCATTGACGCGGGTTTCTACCCACTTTGTAAGCTCGCCGCGTTCCTTGTTCTTTTGCGGTCTGCTACTGTTTTTACGCCGTGTTGCATGGCGAAGGATTACCTCTCCCTTGAAGTATAACAAGGACACGTCGCCGGAGCCGTAGCACGGCGATCGTATAACCTACAAGGCGGGGCGGAAGCCGAGGTTCGCGTTCCGGTTGGAAGACGAGTTGTAATTCCAGTTGCGGGCCGAGTTGTACCCACGGTTCGCCCGGTTCGACGCCAAACAGAGATAACCCTCAGTAGGTGTTACTTTTTGCTATAGGGCGAGCTTTGCGGATTGTGCTCGCTCGTTTTGTTGTAATAGGCTTGCTGTAGCCCGCCTATTATTCTCCCGATTTCCGCGAGGTCTGTCTGTAGCTCAAGAGCTTTTCCTTTCGTGATATACTTCTGGTTTCTTGCAACGCCGAACAGGGTGAGGAGCAACGTCTTCTCGCCGTCTGCTTCTTGGAGGTACTCCATCCTCTTTGCGGTTCGGATGTTGGTAAACATGACCGTATCACGAATGAGTCTATAAATAGCTTGCTTTATCTCTTGGCACAAGCAAAACTTCTCAGCGGCGGGGAAGTTCTTAAGCAAGGGGTAAATCTTTTCAAGGAAGACCTCCGCCTTCTTTTGAAGAGTCGTTTTGTTATCTGCCAACGTAGAGACACCTCGCTTCTTTTATGCGCTCAAGCCCGGTGTCGTCTCCGTGTAGCTCGAAGCCGTAGTCCGTGAGCCGTATCTCGATAGGCTTCCCTGTGATCGTATTGTGCCCTCTAACGATACCGACGTCAACCTCTAACACTTCCAGACCGTCTACCGTGACGAGGAGGAGCTCGTCTTCCTGTAGGCCGCTACAGTGCTCACATATAGGAACAAGCTCGTTAAGTATATTCCCGACGATGCAGCTCGCTCGCTTCTTGGTACAAGCAACCTTACACATAGATTTTTCGGGCGATTGAGTCGTAAATGCCGGATGTGATCGCGACGCTGTCAACCGTGTCAAAGTTCTTTAAGAAGACATTGTTTGTCATGTTGTTGAGTGTGGCATCCTTAAGAACCTTGATTTCCTTCTGAGCGTCCGCAATGAGCCCGGCCTGGATGTTAGTCTCGTCGGTGACTAACTTAATACCTTCGTCCATGTGTCCGAGGTTTGTTTGACTTAACGGTGTCCCTTCTTGGATGACTTCTCCTGTTGCGACGTCTTCGACGTGGTCAAGCCATCCCACTTTCTCATAAGCTTTCATTGCTTGCATCTACCTCCATTTCTCGAATGTTGTATTTGAAGGCTACATAAAGCCCCTTGCTTGTCGTCTTCGAGAAGCTGCGCCCGGTGGCCTCGGCGATGACATCGCCGTCCGTGTCAATGAGCTGCACGTTCTCAACCGTGCCGGAGACAGTATCGTCAAAGTAGACGTATACCTTCGCGCTCGTTCCCTCGACGATCTTGCGGAACGGACTCACGGTTTTAGGCTGCCCGTCGAGCGTGTACGCTGCATGATCTACCGAGTTTACAAACCTTCGCCCGATCTTCTCAATTCCGACTTCTGTTAGTGTTTTCATTTACTGGTTGCCTCCTTTCAAGTAAGTGCTTTGAGAGCACTTCGGATAATTATTGTCTCCGTCGTTCTCGCGAGATAGAACGTCAATGTTAGAGGAGAGCCCCTCATACATAACAAAGTCGCACGGCTGATAGAACGACTCAGACGCGGCGATCGTTCCGACTCTCGGGAACTCAACATCTCCGCCGTCGCTCGTCCCATGTGCAGCCACAAGAGCCGTGAGTAGATGCCCTTCGTTTGCCACTCTTGGGAATATGCCACAAACGATCTCGCCGCAACGAGGATACCTTGAAGCACCAGATCGGAAGGTTGACAAAACTTCTATTGTCGCCCCCGTATCCATCCCATAGGAGGGTTTGCTGCTTCCTTCCTTAACCCGGCGAACCTCGGCGTCGATGACATCGAGATTATTGACGCCGGACTGTTTATCTCCTCTGAGGAATACAATGAACTCCGCCCATCTGTCGGTATCCTGTAACGAAAAGAGTTCGATATAGCTTCGCTCATATCCCAGAGCAGCCAGAGCCCGGAGTATGCCTTGCTTTGTTCCGGCTTCTTCTGCGATGATGCCCTTCATTGATAGGCGCGTCCTGTAGGCTTCTGTGCTTTCTCCTGCGAGTCTCGGCATCTCTCTGTCCTGCCCGTGTACCGGGAGCATGACAGAGCTCGCTGTGGCGACGTTAGCCTCGTCCCGTACTCGGAAGACGTCCTCTTTCATCCCGTCGAAGATGCGGCCTATCACTTTGAAGAAGACGAAGAACTGGTTGACCGACCGCTTTCCTTTTTTCAAAGGGCCGAACAGAAGGTCAAACATGTACTCCCCAAATGTGTTAAACTGCTTCATCGCCTCACTCCCTTCGTACCGTTACAGACACGGCTCCCAGGGTGACGACTTTATCCTTCGCAAGCTTGACGTCCTGCGAGGGGCTTGTAATCTCGACGTTTGTCGCCGATGCGTAGCCGCTGCGGATTGCATGGTTGATGTCCGATAGTCTCAGCTCGTAGAGCTTTCGACCCTTGCGGACTGCAAGGAGCTCAGAAAGTAGCGAGGAGACTTTGGTCTTAACTTCGTTGTCTTCCGCCGTGTCGCTTACTGTTACGGATACCGCCACATCTTGAGGCACGGTCACAGAGCTTTTAACGAGCACGTCGTCGTATGGCCCGGTAATCAGATCAACGGCACTACGAACCTCGGACAGCAAGCCCTCGGTCGCTTCTCCTGCCGTGCCTGTTACAATGACGTCGATTGTACCTTGCCCTCGCGGGTGGTTGCAATCTGCTTGAGCAAACAAAACTCCGGGAACAGACTCAGCCGCATTGACAAACGTGTCCTCGATTGCTCTTGTCGCTCGCTCTGCCCACGAGCGAAGCCCTCTTGTGCGGAAGCTGTCGTCTTCCTCGGTGTCGCTGCCTTCTCTAACAATCCAGTTCTCGCCGTTGCTAATGGTTGAAACGCCGCTGAGGTATGTGAGGCTCTTTGTAATCTGTTCTTGAGGAACATTGTATCGGGAGCCTTCTGCCTCAGCCTCCACCAGAACGTCGACCGTTCTTGAGCCTTTTTGTAGAACTGAGGCTTCAATGGTGAAGAAGCGAAGCTCCTCTCCGTTGATGTCCTTCTCTGTTTTGAAGACGTGTCCCTTCGGTATTTTAACCGCGTCGGCTTGATCGTCTGTTCTTGACAGTGTCACAAACCCCTGTGTCTTTTGGGCTTTCTTTCGCTTCTTTGCGTAGTCCGCCGCCTTGATGTCAAGCCACGCGCCCCGCGCATGACTGACAAACATATTGTTTAGAACTGTGCGAAGGAGCTCGGTAAACTCGATCTTGATGCGGAGCACAATCATCATGATCGTGTAGAACACGCCGCCCGAGTGGAAGTTCGAGACAACGAAACCTTCCTCCTTCAGCTCTGCGATAGTCGCTTCCTTTAGCTCTTCAAGCTCGGGGACTGGAAGCACCTCGTCGAGTATTTCTTTATCAATCACTTGTTACCACCTCCACACTTACCGCGTCGATGATGACGTTCAGTTCCCGGCGTTCTGACTCCTCCGAAAATTGGAACGAGCAGTATAGCCGGAAGGTATCGTCTTCATGGTCGACGGTTACTTGAATACTTTCCGGGAGGATGACCTCCCTTTTCTGTAGACCGAGCCTTGCGCGCTGCACAATCTCAAGCCTCGTGAGTTCGTCATCCTCGCTTTGGATGAAGTCGTACAAGCTCCACCCGAAGTCAGCATCATAGAATAGATCGCCCTTCTGCGTGAGAGCTTCGAGGATGATGTTCTGATAGAGACATTCGAGACCGGAGCAGAGCGGCGCGTCTCCGTCTGCCGCTTGTGTAAGCTGCCAGTCCGAAGACAGGCGAATATCGGTGTCTGATAGACCCGTCACAATACCACCTCCCCAATGATTGCCGGAGAGATGTCTCCGTAGGCAAACGCTACCGCGACCACCGCTCCGCTTTGGAACTGTTTCTTAGACCTAATTCCGGGGAGAGGAGGGAAGTCTTCATCGACATTCCCGAAGCGGTCTATAATCGTAAGACCGTACTCATACCACGAAGCCACAATATGCCCTCTGTAGCTTCCCCCGGACTCGTCGTTGTAAATGACGAGCTCCTCGAGCTCGTAGGTCTCGGCGAGCTTCTTCGCTGACGAAACGATCGCATAGGAAACGGCGGGGAGCGTCAAGTGCGGATAGTCAGCGGTGAGGGTCTTTGTTATGACGCTCTTGACCATTTGTTCAAGCATTGGCGTCCCCTCCTTTCTGGTTTCAAAAATAGATTTTTGTGCGGATGAAGCCCGAGTCATTGGTTGCAGATACGACCTTCTTGACCTCGAACTCTCCGCTCACTTGTGGGTGTATTACATTGATGTTGTGCGAGTGCTTCACGAATGGAGCGGAGACCGTTTCCAGTTCCCAGACGCCCCCGGTTCTCGTAAGGCCGAGAATATTGACTCCATACTCGAAGGCGTAAACCTTCTTTTGTTCCGGGCGTTCTCCCCAATAAAACACGCCGCCAGAGAAGAAGAACTTCTTCTTGATGCCCCATGCAGCATGTACCGCATTGATCGCCTGGATGACGTTCATTTTTCGGATAGGGACTTGCTTTCGTTCTGGGTATCCCTGTGACGAGAGCTTCATCTTCGTGACTCCTGCTTGTGACAAGAAGTAGGAGATCATCTCCTGGGGCGTTGTGTTGAGAAAAGTGTTGTTGATCGTGGTCTCTTCAAGAAGCAGCATATCATCTTTGAGGTTGACCTCATTTGCAAAGCCGCCCCCGTCGTAGCCTTGAGCAACATACCCGGAGAACACTTCCTCGAAACTGTTGTTATACCCGAGATTGATGACTGCCGGGTCTTTTTTGTTGAGGCTTATCTTTGGCTGATACTGCTCCGTAAAGCGTACCTTTGCCCAATCAAAGTATGAGTCCTGCGAGGAGAATACTTCAAGCTCGACGCCTTGGTCGAAACAATAGGAGCCCACACGAGCCTCAATTTGCGGATAGTAAAGTTCGGTTATCTCCACGGTATGACCTCCTTAGTACGGCATCTGAGAGACACGGTTCATAGCCGCCGACGAGCTTGCGTCATCTACGGCGGGAGACTTCCCTCTGTTACTGCTTAAGTAATTCTTGTAGTCAGAGTTTAAGCTGCTCGCCGTCTGAGCTGTCGCTTTGCCCGAGGAGCTGCCGGAACCGCTTTTCTTTGCTGCGATTGTCTGGGGGATGTACTCCCAGAACTCAAGCGTAACAGAGAGTTGATCTTTCTTGCTTTCTGCCTTGTGGCTTAGGTTCTTAAAGAGCACCTTATCAATGCCGTGGGCTGCTGTGTCTTCACTTACAATAGGAATAGGCTGCGGTACTGCTTGCCCCGGTTTTCGGAAGATCGCCCGGAGCGTTGCGAGCCTCTGGTACTTCGTGCTTGAGCCTACATTGTCGAGAATGAGCTCGATGTTGACCTTTGCATCCTCGTACCCGGTAGCCTGTTTCGGCTTGGCTGCGCTGCCTTCTACTTCTTGCTCGTCAATCTTCGCCGTCTCCTTGACCTCAATACTTTTGAGGAGGCCAGGGAGGACGACCCCGTTCACTTTGACGAGTTGGTCTTCAACGTAAATCATGGTCGCCCTCCTTTCTTAAGCCGGTTCTGGTTGCGCGTCCGTGTCGACCTCGCCGCCGTTTGCGTTGGTGTAGTCCTCCACTTCCTTGAGAAGAGAGAGGAGGAGCTGCAAGTCTTTGATTTTCTTGACATCAACTTGCATGAGAAGCTTTTGGATGATGACGTTCTTCTCGCCGCCAGAGCGCGAGCCTTCGCCGTCATCTTGGTTTTGCTGAGGCTCTCCGCCGAGCTTTACCTTTTTTGCGGGTTCTCTGGTGAGTGTCCCGTCTACCTTTTGGAAGCCCTTTTCAACGGCTTTCGCGGGTGCATCCTGCGCCAATGCGACGCCGTCCGCAAAGGTTGTCATCGTCCTTTGACCCGATAGGGTGAGGGTGGAGAGTGGGCCTTCTTTTGCGTCCGAGTGCGGGAACAGGTTCTTGACCTTGCCGAAGATGTTCTTCACGGCATTGACGGGAGCCATAGCCACCGACTTGATGCCATCAACAAATGTTGTAATGAGCCGCTTTCCGGCTTCTCCAAACCAGGAGATTTTCTCCTGTATCCATGTCACCACGTTATTGAAGCCTTGCCGGATGAAGTCAATCCCCTGGGCGATGCCTTGTCCTATGCCTTGGAAGAACCCGAGGAACGCTTGGAAGCCTCCTTGTAGCCACTGGATACCCGCCGAGACTGCATTGCAACATGCGTCCCATGCACTGCGAAGCCACGCGGTAACGGAGTCCCAATTCTGCCAGAGCAGTATGATAGCAGCAACAAGGGCGATGATCGCTATAATTATCCATGTGATCGGGTTAGCCAGGAGTGCAGCGGTAAAGCTCCATACCCCGGCAATAAGCCCGGGAAGGGCGGTCACTGCTGTTACAATCGCCTGTTTTGCCATTCCAATAAGCCCGAGAGCCATGTTCTTGAGAGCCGTAACGCCAGAGATTGCGGCGGTCTTTGCCATACTTGCAATGTTGACAGCTACGTTTTTAATGCCCGTTATCGCCGTAGAGCCCGCCGTCTTCATGACGGAGAACCCTTTCTTAATACCGTCCCCGGCGTACAGGGCCATAATATGAACGGTATCTAATAGGTCTGGTATCTTACTTATAGCTCGGGCAAACCCTCCGACGAACCCCGCCGTCTTTGTGAGAACGAGGCCGACGTCGCCAACAACGGCGATCGTAGTGCCCGCAACCGTGAGGAAGCCGCCGATAGCAAGAACAACGAGCATAATAACTCGGACGAGCTCCTGGTTATCTTCTATCCATGTCGCGACCTTTGAGAGTAGTTGCTCACCTTTTCCCATAAGATCGTTGACTGTTGGTAGTAAGCTGTTACCGATAGACTCCTTGACGTTTTGGATGCGCTGCGTCAATCTCTCAAACCGCTCCGGCTCGGTCTCCTGCATCGCGGACGCCATCTCTCGGGCGACTCCTGCGCCGGAGCCGAGGGAGTCGTACATCCCGACGATGTTGTCCTGTAGGTCGCCGACCTTGTTATACATGAGGTCGATCAGCGCGACGGCTTCGGTATCTCCGAACGCCTTTTGAAGTTCTACCTTCTCAGCGGCGTCCATCGTCTCGCCGAACTTTCCTCTCAGTTTGTCGAGGATCTCCGGCATACTGAGCAGTTGGTTGTTGGTGTCTGTGAACTTTAGGCCGAGCTCCTCGCCGCCCTTGACCGCCGAACGAAGGAAGGCTTTATACTTGGTTCCCGCCTCAGCTCCTCCCATCGTGGCCTGTAACATGCCGAGGATAGAGAGCTGCTCTTCAAGCGGCACGTTTGCCGTAGTCGCCGAACCGCCGAGGGTTTGGATGGATTGCGCCATGCCGGAGCCCGTCGTCTTGAACTGCTGCACCGATTTCGCGATACCCGCCGAGAACATTTCCCCGAACTCCATATCGGATAGGTCGTTATAGTAGTCCTTATAGATGCCGTACCCCGTGGCAAAGAGGGAGGTCATCTCTGCCGCCGTTGACTTCGTTGCCTTGCCCGTAAGTGCTGCGAGACTCGTCATATCGGCGACGCCCTCGTCTGATAGAGAAGCAATGCCGGACTTGATGTCATAAGCCGCCGTGATGAAGTCCGACTTTGTCGTGCCGCTCCATTGATCGGAGAAGCTCTTCGCGGCATCTTCGACGGCCTGTAGGTCTTTGACGCCCAGAGAGGACAGCTCTCCGATTGCCTTTCTTGTGGCGAATGTAGCTTGAACCGGGGCGAGTGTGGCGTCTGTGATCTGCGCTCCGACGCCCGCCATGACTGCGCCCGTTTTTGTGATATTCCCGAGGGTTTGGTTCATGCCCTCGAGCTTTGAGACCGAGTTGCCGACGCTCGACTGAACGCCCGCCATTGGGCCCGTTAGGTTGTCGATCATATTCATAATGAGCGACAATTTGAATACAGACTCTAAACTCACGCTTTTCTTTCACCTCCTGATCTGATATACTGGAAGCAAAGGAGGCGGTAGTATGACCTTGATATTTGTTATGTTGAAGGTGCTTGTGTTTGCTCTGTGCGCCGGGGCGATCGTTTCCGTTATTGTGTTTGTTCCATTAGGTCTATATGTCATTCCATACGCCCTGTGGGTAGGGCGTGAGCAGACTATGGGTAGACAGAAGGACAAACTCCAAAAGGGCGAAAATGTATTCCGCACCGCAAAGAACGCGACAAAACTCTATAAAGCATGGATAACCAGGCAGGAGCCGACCTTTTGAGGTCGGTTCTTTTTTTATTCCGAGAACACCTCAGAGATTGCCCGAGACATTATCCCTTGCTCAAGCTCTTGCACATACCTCGCACGGGCGACATACCTCATAAACTCTTCGAGATCAATCGCCTCGATGTCAAACCCCTCTAAGCAAGCCGGAGGGAGGAAGCGGTATATTTCCAGAAGCCCGGCTTCAACCACGTTCCCCCGTATCTCCGAGAGCTGCTCGCTTAGAGCATCTTCAAATTTGTTTGCTTGGAGAGGCCGAGCATACCGAGCAGCTTCTCACCAATGGAGAGAGCCAGAGCCGGATACTCCTCAAGGTCGGCTTCTAACGCTGCCTTGCTTTCCTCCGTGACGTTGTCGAACAAGAACGTCTTGAGGGCCTTTGTCGCGCCCTGCGCGGTGGTCTTGACGTAGCGGTCGTAGCTCCCGGTCGAGGGCTTCTTGAAGAAATATTCGACCGTCTTCTCGGTCTCGTCGTCAACGTCAATCGTCGCACCGACGCGATAGACCTTTCCATATTTCGCCTTAAGCTCCTCGGCTCGCTTTTTCTTCTCAGCCTCAGCGGAGAGCATAGCTTCAACCGCTCCACCGGGGGCGAGTGCCCCTTTGATTACGCCCACCGCTTCCGCAATGTCGTTCGTTTTCTTCATATCTTCCATGATAAAATCCTCCTATCAATTATTTTGAGATAACGCTTACACGGGTTCGACGCCGTCCTGGATAACGCCGCCGAAGATCATAAGGTCAAGGTCGACCGTGAGCTTCTTGTCTCCCTGTGCCGCCTTGTTGCTTCGCTTGCTGATCTTAACCTTCTTGAGCTCGTCGATGCGAGTGCGCTCGCCTTCGTTGGCGTAGCTTACGACGACCGAAGGAATGTCCACTTTGTAGAATGGAACGCCCTTCGCCTTGCACCATGCAAGGAAGTCGTCATAGTCATCTCTCAGCATGGAGATTTTGCCGGACGCCTTATAGTTGCCCGTTCCGTAGCCTCTCGGCTTATTGCCGCGACCATAGACTTCTTCCATCTCGAGCTCGTCGTCATAGCTGATTTCCTGGACATTCAGAACGAGGCCGGGAACCTTGACATCAACGTCGCCCCAATCGTAGGCTTTTCCGTTTACTTTCAAAGACATAGTTGTTTAACCTCCTTCCTTATTCGCTTGGCTGCGCTCTGCCGAGGTCTACCTCGACCTCGCGGATGTAGCCACGGGATACATAGCGGATTTTAACCCGCATTTTTTCGTCCTCGAGAATAGTCGCGCCCTGTCCTTCTGGGACTGTGATCTCGGCGGAGCTGATCTCCTTCGCGTCGATCATATCCTGCAAAGGCTTATACATGAACTTTGCTCGGGTTTCGAGCTCGCCCTGTACGTCCTCGAGGTCGATGTCGTCATTCAGAAGCAAGAGCCCCTCTTTGCGGGTCTCTCGGATGATCTTGTTCTTGACGCGCACATCCTCAGCATAACGATAGTCGCTTCCGTCCGGGCACATCATCTTTGTGTGATAAACAAAGATGTCATCCAGACCGTCATACTCGCGGAAAGTAAGGAAGCCCGCAAGATCGAGAAGCTCGATAATCGCGTTGTCCATTCCTGCCGGAGCCAGTTCGAGGAGCTGCGTCTTAGGAATACCGAAGCCCGCCTCCGATCTGGTTTTTCCGATGGACTCTTGCACCTTCGCTTTTGCATAAAGGCCGGATGCAAGACCCGCCAAATTGACGCGCTGCGTCGTGCCGTCAAGCTTCACCAGAAGGCCCCATCCTGCGACTACTTGGACGTCGTAGTTTTTGATCTTCTTTCTGTCGGCCTCAAGTCCCAGAGCCCAATCGGTGAGGTCTCCGCTTTCCCCTTCGGTCGGGAAGGCTGCTTCCATCACGAAGAACATAGGCTTATGGTAGATGTCGCGGAGTTCAATCTGGGCGGAGCTGATCGCTTGCCATAGAGCAAGGGAGCTCTCGCCGACAATGTGGATAAACTCATACTCTTGATTAAAGTTTTTGAGCTTGTCGACCGCCGCAATGACGTCGCCGTTTGTCATCGTCGGCGCGGTGGTCTTGAATGTGTAGGAGTCATTCACCAGGAAGGAGCTCGGTTTCTGGTCTTCCTGTGTTGCCTCAGCAAACACAAGCGTCAGTCCTGTACCTGTGAGCTCGTAGGAGCCCGTTACAGGTACGGTTGTCTCGTTGCTGTAACTATTGCCGCCGTCGATTGATACGACGAAGGCAGCGGCATTGAGCCCGCCCTGTGCAGTGATCTTAACAATGACCGGGAAGGCGTTCGTCGGGCTACCGTTTACGGTAAGCGTCCCGCCGCCATCTCCCTTTTTAGTAATCTCTCCCAGAGTTCCCGCCGTAGTTGCGGAAACAGGGAGGCAATACACTCGGTTCGCGCCGAACTGGACAGAGTCCATAACGGCGTCAGCCAGTGGAGAAAGGCCGAGGCGAGCTTTAATCTTCGCCGCGTCCATGTCTCCCGTCACGATAATCGGCGCGTCGGATACTACAGGGGAAACGCCGATCTTGACATGCAAGCCGTCGCCTTTTGCAGTAGCAAACCCGAGAAGGCCGTCCGTGACCTTGTGAGTAACATCTCTGAGCATTTACTTATTCGCCTCGCTTTCCTTGGTGCGAGGTCTGCCGTCCATAGGTGCGCCTGTAAAAGACTCGACCGCATGGACGAACTCTTCCTCGCTGATCTGCTTGCCGGGTCTCCAATCCTGCGCGGCACATACACCCGCAAAAATCGCTTTCCCGATCTTGTGGCTTTTGCGAAGCTCGTCGATCTCGAGGAGCTTCGGGGCCTGTTTGGTTACTTCCGGCTCTGCCGCTTTCGCGGTGTCCGTGGTCTGGTTCTTAGTTGCCATCTGTAGGCTCCTTTCCGTTGTTCTTTGTTACGGACTCGACCTCGAGCTCGGTGAGCTTCGCGAAGTCCGTGTCTCTATAAATGCCGCCGTCAAACCGAACCTTGATTTGTACGGCGACTTTAGCTTTTAGAATTGAGTCGTCGCTGTCTACCCAATCCGCGCCCTCGACCTCAAGCGGTACGAAGTTGCCGTCGACCATGACGCCGGAGCCGAGGCCGGAGAGGAACCTCTCAAACATCGCCTCCGCTGCATCTTCGGTGTAGTCTCCAATAACCACAGTGAACGAAAGACCTCGGTCAAATACCTTTCTCCTCTTTTTCTGCGCTCCTGTTTGGTCACTATATCGTGTTTTTGAGCCGTTTCGGTTAAAGGTTTCAGACTCGAAGAGTACCGCTCCTATGTGACTATCTTGACTACGTTCGAGTGACTTCTGCGTGGTATGAGGCTTTGACTTGAGCCCGGCCTCCTTGAGCTTGTCAAGAAGGTATTGCTTGCTCTGTGCGTATAGCATTGTTTAATCCTCCCTTGCAATAAAGTCCTCGACCGTGCCTTTGATCTCCTGCATATCGTCGTCCGAGAGGCCGAGGTACGGACGGGCGGGGATGTTGATTTTGACCTTCTTTTTGCTGACCCATTGCCCCCCGACCTGGAAGCGCAAGGTCTTCGCTCTTCGGGCTCGTATGGTTCGGCCCTGTTCGCCGAACTGGTGCGTCGCCGCATGTTTGGCATTGGTGCCGACCGCGAAGCCCGAGGCATCCGACTTTGATCGTATGGAGTTCCGAAGCTGTGCAGTCTGAACGAGCGTTCTCCCGCCCTCAGTTGCCGCACGGATGGAGGTCTTCCACGTTTTATCATCCGGCCCCTTACTGGTTTTGAAGCGTTCCAGGGTGGACTCGCGGACGCCTTCGCCGATCGCGGCGTTAATCTTCTTCTTGTCAAGCTCTGCGAAGCCCCGTATCTTGCGGAGCATCGCTCGGGTATCTCCTTCGAGTCGGATGCTATACATATTACATCCCCCTCATTGTCCTCCGGCTAAAGAGCCGGGGGTTTGAGCTTACCGAAAACCCGGTTGACGCTGCTGTCTGCGGGTCGTCGGCCTGGGCCCCGATTGAGACCTTTCCCTCCGCGACAAGCGTGAGAAACTTGACCGCCGCATTGTAGCGGTTTAAGTAGTTCTTTTCTTCTCCGTTTTCGTCAATGCCGATGCGGGAGTAGAGGTTGTAGACTGCGATGTCCTTCGCAAACTTATTGATTACCTTCGGCGTCGGGTCGATCGGGACGGCGTACCTTTTCGCAAGGTATCCGTCAATCTCTCCCTCAGCGTCAGCAATCGCCGCTTCAATAATGACTCCGGCCTTTGCTTCTCGTTCGGCTTCGTCCTCAATATAGGAGTCGCCGATAATGGTGTTCAGCGCGTCGTCCTTGAGCATTTCGCGGACTTCCGCTTTTGTGCAGTAACTCACGTTGTCCCCTCCCTTCTAAGAGTTGGTTCCGACTTAGGCGTTCGCGCTGCCGTCAGAGCCATAGGCCATCTGCCAGAAACCGAAGCCCGCGTTGCCGCGAGAGTCTGCGCCGTAAAGGTAAGTTTTCTGGAAGAAGACATTGTCGTCATTCTCGGCGGTCTTGCTTACAAACTTTGCCTTCTTGCGCTGCTGATAGATCAGCGGCTTAATGGGGCGAGTGGTGCAAAGCAGATACCACGCGGCATCCTTGCCCGCAAGCTGAGGAACAACCAGAGCCTCGGCGGTTCCCTTCATAGTGTTTGTGCTGCCGTTGATGAAGTCGGACTGTGTAATGCTGCGAGCTACCCCTTCCAAAGCAGGAGGCACGACGAGCAGGTTCGGAACCAGACCCAGAGCGCGGCCTTTGCTGTTGGTGAGTGACATGATCGCGGAACGTGCCGCTACATAAGCGTCAAGGGTAAGCTTTGCCGTGCCCTTGTTAGAAACGGTCTTTTCGCCGATCTTGTGGCTTGCGGAGAAGAACGCCTCTCCGTCAAAGCATTTCTCGGTAAAGCCGTCCTTAAGCAACTCAAAGATCAGCTCGTCGGGGTGCATGGCTGCGGACTGCCCGAGCATCTGGATAGACGGATTGTAGAGACCGATCTTGTCGTCCTCAATCGCATTGCGTCCGACGCCTACCGTCAGCTCGAAGTCCTTGTTTTTGATAACGTAGTCGCTTCCGGCGAGGTTCTGGATTTCACGCTCGCCAATCCATTCTCTCATGCCGGGAACATCGCCGAGCCATGCGTAGGTTTCGGCGTCCGTGGTGGAAGGTGTGACAGTTGCGACTCTTTCGTAGAGAGGTTTTTGCTCTTCAAGTGCCTTGTTGAAAAGGGTGTTGAAGCCGATAAAAATGCCTCTCAAGTTCTGGGAACTAATAATCATGGTTTTTTATCCTCCTTGTTTCATTTAGCCCGCTGATGCTACAGGGTAGTTGAGGGCTGCGTTAATTTCTACCGCGACGCCGTTGTCATCCACTCGGACAACAAGCCCGGCAACAGAGGAGCCGGTAGCGAGAGCGGTAACGGTCTGGTCGTCCTCCATATAGCAAGGCTTGAGGACGTGGGCCTTTGTGAGCTTGTTCGCGGTGGTTGCGGTATTCGAGAACACGAAGACGCCGCGAGAGACGTTGATGACGACATCGCCGTCCGAGCCTTCGTTTTTGACGGTCTCCTCGGCACATCCCGCCGCTGTGAGGCTCGCCGCCTTCTTAGCAGGGATTGCGTAGCCGTTGGCGTCGATCGCCACAAGCGAGCCCTGGTAAATGGTTGTTGAGCCCTTCACGGGAAGGACGAGAGCCTTTGCGCCGTTTGCGATCTCAGAAGTGTCTCTTGCATTAGTTAAAGCTGCCATAGTTTATTTACTCCTTTCCGTACTTCTCGACATCTTCTTTGCTGATGCCGAGCTGTTTGCAGACGAGCATCGTCGCCTCGTCAACCTTGTCGCCCTTGAGCTCCTTCACTTCGCCGCCTGCAATCTCGCTCATGGGCACGACCTGGGGAGCTTTTTCAACGAAAGAGCCGAAGCCCTTCGGGTCGCTCAATGCGTAGCTCTTAGCCCACTCAGACTGCGCCGGAGTGATCTTCCCGGCTTTGAGTGCGAGGGTGACAGCGTCAGCGGCGTCTCGCTCCTGGTTCTGCTGTTTGAGAGCCTTGAGCTCTTCAATAACATTGACGCCGTTAATGTTTCCGCCCTTGAGCTCCATGATCTTTGCGCTGACATCGTCGGCGGGTGCGCCCGCCTTAAGACCCAGAAGCTCACAAACTGCCTTGTTCGCTACCACCTTCTCGGCGTCGGGCGGCTGTGCTCCCGCGCTTGCGGCATCCTTGAGAGCCTTGTTCTCGTCCATGCAGGACTTAAGGGCCTCCATGACTTCGTCCTCGCTTGCCTCTTCTCCGAGGCCGAGGAGCTGCGCGATCTTCTTAATGATCTCCATGTTGTTTTGTCCTCCTTCAAATGTTTGTGAATTGACGATCGGGGACATTCCCTCAATCGCCGGGGTATTGGTTAAGGCTAACGAGTGCAAGCCCGTCGCCTTTCCGTCCTTCTTTCGGACAGTGATGACCGGGGAGAGGTATCGGTACTCTTTGTTCTCAAGATACTGAGCAGCGGTCGGCGTCCATTCGACGCGGGCTTTGATGCTTCCGTCCTTGAGAAAGAGTTCTTTGACCCATCCGGCGGCGGGAGCCTGGACGCCCTTGAGCGTCTGGTGCTCATAGTCGACTACAAGGTCGACGCCGCGCTGTGCGATCTGACGTTTCATCTCTCGAAGACTTTCTTCATCAACGAAGAACTCTCCCTTCGAGCTCGTCACATGTCCGAGGGGCATAATGGAGATGACGCTCGGAGCTTCTCCGATGTCGACATCGCCCCCCTTTAGGATGATATAATCCTTCATTTTGCGTGTGTCCTCCTTTGCTTCGCTCCCGAACCACTCTCTAACGCCGTTATAACGCGTGATAACGGTTGCTTATTCTTGTAGTGGAAGAATTACCCTCCGATATAGTTAAGCCGTTTATAGGGCTTCTCTGGGGCTTACGGCGGCATTTCTTCCTTTTGCCGTTTTTGGTACGCTTTGACGAGTGGTTCGGGGTAGCCTTTGAGGTCTGGGTTAAACCGTACCTTTGCCGGGTTGGTCGAGAACTGAGGGTCGGGGAGGATATTAACGAAGCGACCGTCCGGGAGTTCTCCTCCTCGCGGTGTTACATCCTCGACCTTGAGCCCTCTCTGTTCGACCTGTCGCTTTGATAGGCTCCTCACGGTGCAGCGACAACGGAAGCCGTTAGGCGGGAACCAGGTGTCCCAGACCGGGGAGTCTGCCGGAAATACTCTCCCATCCATTGCGAGATGACTCGGTCGGGTGTGGGTATCGTTAACCGCGTCGTACTGCCAATAAGGGCGGAGCTTCACGACGTCCGGGTCTGACATTTGCTCATAGTGCCCCACGTTGTAAGCTGTCTGGATATTCGTCCGAAAGATGTTGTCCGCTTGTAGTGGGTCAAGTCCTTCGTATCCCTGCGACTCTAAGAACTCGTTCATATTTGCCCGAAACTCGGTAAAGGTGTTTCCTTCTTCAAGAGCTGCAAGGATTTCGTCATAGAACCGCTTGAGTATCTGGGTCTTGCTGTAGCCGGATACAGTGAAGGCGAGGTTTCTGTACCCCTCGGCGATCTTATAGAACTCCGATGCCTTGACGGGTACGCGCTCCTTAAAGTAGTCCACGGCCTCCTCGAAGGTCATATCCTTGCGGTTGAATAGGGCGTCGATCTCATTCATTGTTTACCACCCGCCCCTCAAGGTCTGCGTAGAGCATTACCTTTTGAAGCAGCTCCTCAACCTGTGAGACGTCCATCTGGTCAAGCAGGGAGGCGACTTGCTTGTCGTCCTCCATCATGTCACGAAGCTCCTCAAGGCTTCCGGCTTTCTCAATCATTTTGAGAACAGGAGAGAACGCCTTCTTAAAGCTTCCCGCGCTCCTCTTGACGGCTACATCTGCGAGCTTGTCGATGCGCTGCTGCGTCCCGATCGGCGCGGTGGAGGGCTCCTTGAGTTCGAGTTGCTTAAGCTGCATACCACCATATCCTCCAATTTGAGGAGGGGACGGCGTTGCGACTTCCTCGTCTCCTTCCGGCTTCGGGATAGAGAACTTCTTGTAAATGTACGACGTAGGAACCTTGAGCCCCGTCTTTTCAATTAGCGTTCCGAGGATGTTCGCCGTCTGCTCGAGGTCTTCCGACTCCTCGCAGTCAAAGCGAAGGTAAGGGATGCGCTTGTCTTCCCCAAAGTTGAAGATGCAAAGGGGGCGGATGAGGTCTCGTCTGAGCGTTGCAGCGAGAGCCTTGCAGTCTGCGACGGTGAGGTCATGTCTTACCTCGTTGTGGGTCTTGGACTGTGCGAAGCTGCCTCCGCCCGAGTCCGATGTAAGAGTCTGCCCGAGTATAGCCTTGCTGATCTGCTCGTCGCAATATCGGGCGAGCCGCTCATAGAGGTCGGTGCTCGAGGCTTTTTCGGTTGTTATAAAGTCGATGGTCGTGCCGTCCGGGATAATGCCCGCCGCGTCTGCGCCGATCTGAATGAGTGCTTGCATGAGCGCGATCTTGTCGGCTTCGCTCGCTCCCGGCTGATACTTGCCCAGGCGGAGCGGCATACCGTAGACCTCGCAAAAGGCTATCCAGTCCTTGATGTCGTAATTCTTGAATAGGTACATCCACGAGACGACGCGAAGGACTCCGGCGCGAGAAGGGTGTCCGCTGCGAGCTTTGTAGCGGTGAACAATAAACTTGCTGTCCGGGAGGAGTATGCCGTCCGGGGCTTCCTTGGTTCTCACCTTAAAGGAGTCGTCTACCGTGTCCCAGAAGAACCGCTTTTGATGTCGGGAGCGAATGTCATTGACAACCACATGCCCCTCGTCATACCCCCACATAATTTCAGAAACCGAGAACCCTTTCCCGATAGCATCGAGAAGGTCGGTCATGACATCCTCGAGACTCTCAAGGCTGCCGATCTGCGACTCAATAAAGTCGGCGATCTCTTTGTCCCTTGGGTCGTCGCTGTCAAATGGAATGATCTCGAAGTCGAGACCCGTGACAGCGTTCTTTCTGGTTTGAAGCTGCGAAAAGAGGTGAGGGTCTTTCTCCTCGATCTCTTCAAATAGCTCCATTTGTCGGAGCACGTCCCCGGCGTCAGCTTCTCGGAATATCTCCGCGAGCTTCTGCGGGGTCAATCCGTTCGATGGATACTCGCTATACTTGTCTGTGACCTGGGCGACGGCGAGCTCGTTCGTCTCGGGTCTTCGCAGAGGCGGAGCCTGGGGGCTTCGCTGCTGCTGTTGCTTTTTGTTTTTGTTCTTTGCCATGTTGCCCCACCTCCTTAGTAGGCCCCACGCTTAAAGTCTAAAGCGCGGGCGATAACTGAGCGGTACTCGGTCTTCCTGCCGATCTTGCAGTCAAGCGCAAGCTTGACCACCATTTGCAAACCGTCCGGGCCGTCGTCATTCTTGCCCATTGGGTACTCGGTCATCTGCTTATAGAGTGTCTTGTGCTTCTTTGAGAACTTGATGTACCCGTTTTTTACAAACGGCTGCAAGCTCTGGATGCGGGCGTCTTTGTTCTGGGTGCTGTTGATCTCTGCGATAGGCAGATACTCACCCGCCTCCGCTGAACGCTGACGCATTATCTCGGCGAAGTAGTATTGAAACTGAACCGTCTCGACGCCGAACTGGTAGTAGGGCCTCTTAAACTCTCGCTTAAGTCGGCGGCTTGCTTCGAGTGCGTCGTCGATGATCTTGTCGGGCTTGCGCTTCTCAATGTCTGCAATGAGGATATAGAGGAAGCCCGTCTGTGTGTCCTTGGCAAGCGCAAAGATGGAGCTTGTATCCGACTTCTTATTCTTACCGAGCGACGGGTCGTTCGCGCCAAAGAACAGGAAGCGAGGGTCGGAGAAGTCCGGGGGTGTCTTTCCGTCGTCATCGTAGAAGTCAAACCATTCCTCTTGGAAGGTGCAGCTCTCCGGGTCGATCGGGTCGTTCTGGATTTCACTGTTAAAGCTCGCCTCGCCCTCAGAGATACGAATAACCATGAGGTCGTAGTAGGAGAGCTTCTCTTCCCAGAGAACGGCGGTTCCTTCAAGCATTGCCTCCCGATTGGCGTCGAAGAACGCTTTCCCGTCCTCCTGCCGTTCCTCGTTGGAAAGGTCTGTAAAGATGCGTTCCCATGCGTCCCATAGCTCCGTGTTGGATGCGAAGCTGATAACGCCTCGGTATACCGCTGTCTTATAGCTTGGGTTCTTCGCGACGTTGGCAAGCAGCGCGTCGAAGTGGAGCAGCGTTCCAATATAGACAATGTCGGTATAGGTGTCGCCACACTTTGACACTGCTTTATAGAACCAGTTCCGAAGCTTCTTTCTCTGGTCTGGTGTGTTGACGTTCTCGTCGTTTTCCAGATCGTCGCAGACAATCAGATCGGGACGCCATTGCTTGTGGCGTCTACCACGGATTTTCTTCCCGGAGCCGATCGCTTCGATCTTGACTCCGTTCGCCAGTAGGATGACCGAAGCCTTCCATACCTTGCCCTCAAGCTCGCCGAAGTCTTCCTTGAGTGCTGCGTTCTCTTCGAGCTCCGTTTTGATGTCGGCGAGGAAGCCCTCGGCCTGTTCGGAGCTGTCCGATAAAATAAGAATGTAATGCTTGTAGGCGTACACGGCGGCGTGTAGGTCGTCCTTGAAGGTGAAGGTCGTACTCTTGGCATGACCACGGGGAGCCTCGATTGCTCGGCGGCATCCGTCGGCTCTGTTGATTTCCTTCGAGAACTCTGTAGGGTCGAGTCCCTTCATGACGCCCTCTCTCCAAATGCGATCGAGTTCGCCATGAAATGCCGGGGACTTTCTCACGAAGTAGTGAGCAAGGTAAGCTCGCCCGAAGTATTCAAGGTCAATCGCCCCGAGCTTCCGGCGTAACCCCTTCGGCCCGGTCAGTTCCTTCCCGGCCTTGTATGCCCGGAGAAGCTGCGCCCGACGTTCGGGGAAGTTGTCGCCCTGGGTGACATACTGCTCAAAGAGTTCTCTCTGATACTCACGATTGGCGACCGCCTCACGGTCTTCCGGCTCGTTGAGCTTTTCGAGGTATTCCTCAAGATCAATCTTCGCCATCCGTGACCACCTTCTCCCTTGCGCGAGCCAATACGTCGCTGAGGTCTCCCGCGAGTTCCGGGTGCTGCTTGATCGCCGCCATGAGCTCGACTTCCATCTGGTCAAAAGCGATCTCCGCTTTCTTCTTCATGTCCTGCCGCACTCGTTTCTCATAGGTTGCATTACGAGCAAGAGAGGCAATCAGACGCCCGGCCTTGTCAAGCGGCATCTCATTGAAGTCGTCTTCCGCTGTGCTTACGCGCTGCATGAGTCCGTCCATGAGAACCATTGACGCCGCCTTCGTATAGTCGAGATCGGGGTGCGACTCGACCGCCTGGGCGATCGCTTGAGTACGCTGTAAGGTCTCGGCTACGCGCTGCGCCGCTTGGTTGGAACGGATAGCATAGCGACCGATCGCGCTCTTGCTGATCTCATAGCCCTCGGTTTTGAGCCATGCCGCGAGCTCTTCGTATGTGTTAGAGGTGTCCGTCAGCCTTGCGTCGAGCTGCCCCTTAATATCATCCGGGAGCTTGTCGACCGTGGAGCTGACTCGCGTCCTGCGTCTTTCCTTAGACATCGACGCCGGGGTCGTCGATCGTGCTTTCTACAAGGTCGACGCCTTTCCTCGTAAGCTTGATGACAGCGTCTCGGCGATAGGCATTGTAGGCGTTCGCCGTGCGCCCGGTGAAGGCGATATAGCCCGCCTCCTCCAAATACTCGAGGTGCTTCGAGATGTCCGGGGAGATGATAAGGCCGTCGCCGACAAGGGCGTTCGTGATCTGCCGAACGAGGAGCGCGTTCTGATTGCCTTTCGCCAGGGCTCGGATGATGTAGCCCCTTATCGCCTTATTCTTGCTGACTTCCTGCTCCTGCATTTCGTCCATAAAAGCCATAGCTTTTATTCCTCCTTTCCTTTGCTACCCGCGCCATAGAGCAGTTGGTCAAGCTTGTCTTCAACGCGGTTCATAATACGGATATAGTCTTCTCTCGTGACGTAGATAAGGGGGAGGTCTGCCTTGAGGTCGTTGAGCTTCTCCTCCACCTTCTCGATCTGCGACGCGTTTTTTCTGTCTGCCTCCTCGAGTGTGGTGAGTGTCTTCTTAATGAAGAACGTCAACGCTCCAACGACGAGGGTACAAAGCAGAGAGGCCGAGGCCCCGATGATGGTTGTTATTTGTACTGCATCCATGCGCTGCCTCCTTTACTCTCCGCCAGAGGCCAGAAGCTCGCCGTCCAGGGTGATATAGGGGTCTTCCTGTTTCACCTTACGGACTGCGTCCTCAATGCACTTGACAAGGTAATCGTCGAAGCTGCCGAGGTTCTTTGTGATGATTGCTTGTGCCTCCGGCGTGATTGCTGTCTTGACGTCGTCAAAGACTTGTTTTCCCAGAGCAAGCAGCTCCTCACGGCTTGCCGTTCCGCTCTTGACAGCGTCACGCAAAGCCTTTGCGGTGGTCTGCTCCATTGCGCCGACCGAGATAGAGGCAAGGCTCTCCACGTCGTCCAGGGCATTGTTGAGCAGTTTTCGGGTCGCGTCGTCCTCAATCTGTGACGTCTTAGCCTTCGCCATGTTGACGCCGATGCGGATGTAATACATCGCATAAGCACCGAGCAGGGTGATGACTCCCAGAGCCACGTTGACCAGAACTTCGCTCGCCATTGTTTGAATTGCTTCCATGATGATGCGTCCTCCTTTTGGGTAAAAAATAAGAGTATGAACTTTAGTTCATACTCTTATCTTAATGCCTTTTCTGTGAAGTTAATATATGTAGCACTTCTGAGAAAAAAGGCGATATTCACTTGTGTTATTTACTGTTTTCGGTCTCCGGCCCGGCGTCGATGTAGTCGAACAATTCCATTTGTCCCTCAAGACGTCCGGCTCCGCAAAGCTGCCGAACCCATCGCTCCGTGACGCCGTACCTCTTCGCGAGCTCAAGGTGGTTGTACCCGTTGAACTCCTCTTTGATCTGGGCGTCTCGGACGGGGCGAACGAGGCTTTCCGGCTTCGGGATGTAAAGCGTCGAGCCTCCGACTACCTCGGCAAGTTTGACAAAGTTCTCGGCTCCGATCGCCTCGGCGATCTCTCTGTAGTTCTCCGGGAGCATTTCGACCGTCAAGCTTTTGGATAGATCGTCCATGTCCTGCGCCCCCTTTCTTTACTCGGTCAGCTTTGCGAAAGTCTTTCCGAGGATGCCGAGAACCTCTCCGACTGTGATATTCTCGCCGAGCTTTCCTTCCCAATACTCCGGCGAGTTAATGACCCCGGCTTCCGTGAGAGCCTTTAGCCCGTCCGTCTGCCATGCCGGGAAGGTCGGTTCGTCCGGCTCCTTCGGCGGTTCTGTTGGCGTCTGAGGCGTCTCCTGCGCGATGATCTTATCCAATAAGGAGAGAACTCCTTCGCCGTATCCCTTGCCGGGAACGGCCCACCCTTTGCCGTTTGGGTTATCGGCTGCGCCGAGCCACTCCACATAAGGAGCAGAGCCACGAGCCACGAGAGAGAAGCGAGGGTCGACACATTCATTCTTAAGTGCGCTTGCTGCTGCATACGCCTTGAGGTGCTGCACTTGAGCGCGGACGCCAATACGGGGAGTCGGGAAGCTTGCCGCCTGTCCCTGGGCGTTACCATTAAGGGCCCCGATGCCTGCATAGTTGTTTTGACTTGGGAGGACGATGCCGCCGTATTTGAAGAAGCCTGTCTCCTTGAGACTCTGAGCGAAGGCAACATCTCCACGAACGCCCTCAACTCGTCCCTCTTCGATGAAGAGCTGCGCGAGTTCTTCCAGAGTGCAGCTTGTAAGCTGAGGAGAGGCGTTCTTGCTTCGGCAATAGAGAGCCATCTGAGCCGCCGTTGCCACGGGCTCGCCCATGATCTCCGTCTTGCTTTCCGGCTTTGCCTCCTGCTTGAAGTAAGCGGCAAGGATGTCGGCTTCGGCGACCGCCATCTTCTTGAGGTTGGCATCAACTGAGAGCCACTTCGTCGCCTTGGTGTTGGTGTGGAAGCTGTGCTCGATCAGCATGTAGAACGGAACGCCAACGGCGCGAGCTCCGCGAAGTACCCCGTAGTATTCGCCGCCCGCGTCGTTCTTGCGTGTCGCTGTGCGCCCGGCCTGTGTGGTTCCCATAAGCTGTCCGATCATCTTCGCAAGGGAGAGGGCGAGTTCGTCGGCGTTGTTCTGGTTATCGTATGCACGGTATACGACCGGGTAGTCGACGCTCTCCGTTCCGCAAGCGTTGGAGTGTAGCGAGATAAAGACATTACATCCCTTTGCCGCTGTGCCTCGGCTGTAGACGGTGAGGTCGGTGTTCTGGTCTGCTCTGGTGGTGATTACCTCGAAGCCGCGTTTCTCAAGTTCTGCTTTGAGGTAGAGGTGGAGCTTCCAGTTCATCGCGCTCTCGAAGTAAGTCTTGACGACGGGACTCTGGTTGTAGTTGCTGCCGACGTGCCCGGCATCGAGACAAATCTTAATGTTACTCATTGTCGTCATCTCCTTCCTCGTCGGGTGCGTGGAAGATCGGGTCTCCGTCAACCTCGTTCAGCTCCGGCTCCTGTACCGGGGCGGTGTTGGCTTTCTGCTTGGGAGCCTTGTTCGTTTTGGTTTCTGCCATGATGTTATACCTCCTATAGCTTTCTGATCGGAAGGACGACCTTGTCGATGTACTCTCCGATCGTGTAAGTTGTTTGGTTCTTCTCTTCAAGTTCCTTCATGAACTTTTTGGTCTCAAGCGCAATCTTCAAAAGCTTGAGAACCCCGACTTGTTCAGCGTCAACCGTTCGCATGTCCGCCGATACCATGCAACCGATCGCCCTCTGTAAATAGAGGAGGCTTCCGTAAGTGTCCATCTCTCCCCATTCTTCAAGGACTTCCTTCGCGAACTTCTTGCGGTTGAGCTTCGGCTTATCCGGGGGAAGAACGCCTTCCTCTTGGAGCTGCTTCTTGACGCGGGCGTTAAGAGCCTTCTCGCGCTGCGTGAGCTTCTTTTTCTTAGGTGCTGCCATGCTCGGCCTCCTTCTGCTTCTCGCGGTCTACCATCTTCTTGAGGGCCTCAATGACCTTGAAGCATTGCGAAGGATTGAGCCATTCGATGCGGTCGACGTTACAAATACGTTTGACGAAACCGTTAATTCTGCGGTTGTCGTTGTTCCATCCGAGTTCTTCACAAAGGGCGTATATCTTGTGACGCTGCTTCTCTGTGCGGGCGTCGCCGCCCTCGTCGGTGCGCTTGCTGCGTGTGTCTCTCTGGACGCCGTCCTTCATATTTTGAAGGACGCGGGCGAGGGTGTTGATCTCGCCCTGTGTGAGCTTCTTCATGGACTCCTTGCCCGTCTCTCGGAACACGACCGCGTGGAGGTCTTCCTCCGACAACGCGAGCTCCGGCGACTTGGCAATCGCCCAGAGGGTACGGATGGAGGCGGGAGCCCTGCCTCCTGTATTTCTTGCTGCTGCCATTCCTTCCACCTCCGTTTATACGGCGGAGCTTGTGCGCTCGACCTTATCCTTAAAGACGTCATAGCCGAAGACGTCCTTTTGCTTGTAGGTAGCTCCTACGGCGTTTACTGTGTCCTCTCCGTACTTCTTGAGGTTCTCTTTGTTCACGGTCTCCTTGACCACGATACAGTCGTTCATGTTGCGAGCCTTGAGGCTGCGGATGATCTTCTCAAGCTTCTCCTTGGCGGTTGGTACTGTGACGCTTGTAGAGAGTCGGAAGCCGACCTCCCCATAGTTGAGGGCTTTGCTCTTGGCTTTGCCGAGGTCGGTACGATGTTCCTCGACAAACTCCTTGATGTCCTTTTCAAGCTTCGCGATGCGGTCAGCGTGAGGCTTGCTTTCCTGCTCGGCGACCTTCTTCGCGCCGATGATCTGACGGTTCATCTCTGCCTCGATGTCTCCCAGTGTGAGCTCTGCCTCAGCGATCTCTCGGAGAGCTGCATCGACTTCCTCCCAGGACTTGATCGCCGGGGCTTCTGTAATTCGTTTTCTTGCCATGTCGCGGCTCCTTTCATTTCGGTTGTATAGTTAGGCTCGGAGTCAGTTTCCTCCTCGCCGTCATAGAGGACATAGTCCTTTGTGACCATCATGTAAACCCCGAGGGGTAGGGTGAAGAGTATCGCCGTCGCGTCTCGGTCTTCCGGCGTCTTGCCCGTGGAGGCAAGAGCCAGAATTGCGAAGGAGATCGCGACCATACACAGACCCATGAGTCGTTGTTTTCTCATTTTCATTGTCTGCGCCCCTCCCTTAAAGCATCATCATAGAGGACGCTTGCTCGATGTGTTTGAGGGTAATCGTCTCGCTGCCTGTCTCCTCGAGGATGCGGAACACATTCGAGAGGGTTCGGTCGAGTAGGCGGAAGCACCCGGTTTGCATATTGCAAGCGCGAGCCTTGATTTCAGCCATTGCCTCGGGCTGCACGTCGTAGCCTTCGAGGTACTCTTCGACTTCCTTCTGAGAGAGGCCCCGGAGGGTAGCGTAGAAGTCAACGCGGTTCGCCATACGAGCGAGGTAGGTCTTGATCGTTGCCTCAAGCTTCGGCTCTCCGGCGATTACCAGACCGACGTCGCTCTGGTCGAAGATCGCGCGGAGTATCTCCATCTTCTTTGCGGTGTACTTGCTGACGAGCTTGTCGGCCTCGTCGATAATGAGAAGGTATCCCTTGTTTACATTGAAGAACTCGCGGATACCGTTGACCCTGCGCCAGATTGTGCCGTAGCCACTCGGCAAGCCGATAGACCGCTCAATCGCTTCCACAAGGTCGCGGCTGCTCATGGTGTCGTCACACTCGATATAGGCGACGCGCGGGAGCTTGGCGTACTGCTTGAGGGTGTGGGTCTTTCCGTAGCCGGAACGCCCGACCACGATGCCGAGCCCGATATACTCTTGACAGCTTTGACACACGCCGAGGACGGCGGTCGCGTCGCGGCTCTCGAAGAACTGCGGGCGGGTGGTTGCCTTCTGGTTGGAGGAGGTGGGTACTTCCACCTCTTCGCCTGTGCTCTGTGCCAGATACTCGGCGAGCTTTGCCTCAAGGCCGTTCGCGTTGCTGTCGTACTTGCCGGACAGATAACGGGACACGGCGGTTCTTGAATAGTTGACCTCTTTCGCGAGGGCTGCGATGCTCGTCTTTGTGGTGGAGAGATATTCGTTGAGCTTCTCCGCGAGGGTCTTGCTGTTGGTGTAAACGGCGTTCGCCGTTGCTGCTGTAACTTCCATTGTGTTTCCTCCTTATTCGTTCATCGCCCGTAAGCGAGCGAGTGCTGTTCCTGCTTTCTTTGCGAGGTATTCGTCCCCGGCTGCGGCCTTTTTCTTGCGAGGAGCTGCCGCCATCTCTGCGCGGAACTCCTTGTCGTTGGGTAGTGTAACAACCTTCGAGCTGCGCTCTGCCTTGATCGTGAGGTCAATTTTGCCCACGGCGTCGGACTGTCTGCCTTGTTCCAGTCGAGCCTCGTAAGGCATTTGAACGCCCTCGAGGAACTCCTCAACGTCTCGCTTCTGCCGCTTCTGTTCCCGCATGTGCTTCTCAAGCGCAACTTGCGAACAGTGTTGACCGTAAGAGAGAACCTCGGCGGAAACCGCCTCGCATATCTTCCGGCCTTCCTTGTCGTAAACGTAAAGCTTGGTCACGTCGTCGATGTCCCACTTGACGCCGACCTTTTGACCGATGTACTTGCCGAGCTCGCTGTCCGTATACATGACGCCGAACTTCTGAATACCGACGTTTCTCACGAGCGCGATGTCCGCCTTCATGAGAAGCATCGCCGCATATTCGCGGGGAGGAGCTGCCTTCATGTAGCGAGAGCCATTCTCGAAGAGCTCGATCGGAGTGACCCACTTCTCATGGTTCTCCTTGAGCCCTCGGTGCTCTCTGGTGTGGTACTTGGTATCCTTCCACGCGAGCCATAGATCGAAGAACTCTTCCATCGTGAGCAGCTCTCCGCGCTCAAGCATCTTGTCGATGTCCTTGTTCCGCTTGGCGTAGGTCTTCGACCCGGTAAGGGTTCCCGTGTAGCTCTCAAACCATTTCGAGAACTTGGAGCAGACCGTCGAGAAGAAGCGTTCGATTGACTTATCCCACGGCTGATACGGTAGGGAACGCCCGACCTCTTGGATGCCGATTGACTGGTAGAAGCCGATTGTCTCGGCGTCGAAGTCGAAGTCGATCTTTCGGTTCTTTCGGCTCTGCCCGGTCATGGTCTCGCCCGTGTAGTCCTTGCCGTTGTCGATGTGGAGTATCTTCGGTACGCCGCCCGGCTTGCTATAGATCATCTTGACGAGGCTTTCCTTCAAGGTCTGGGAGTTGGCATCCACACAAAGCACGTCGCCGATGATCGTTCTTGTCTTGACGTCCATCCATGCGACAAGCTTCGGTCTGACTGCCTTAATCTTGCCGTTCGGCGCGGTGTACTGAACCCAAATGTCGAAGGTGTGCTCGTCGCCGACGACGTACTCCATAACCTCAAGGGAGGCGGTCTCGCGTCGAGCCTTGACCATCATCTTGTTTTTCCATTCCCTCGTGCCGTTGGCTGCGAGGTATCGGGCACTCTCTGCGCCCGGTCTGTCCATAAGGTGCTTGATGTACCGGGCGACGGTCTTGATAGAGGGGTAGCTCTCCCAGGAGCGAGCCTCTGCGATCTCCTCAAACTTCTCAAAGAGCATCTCGATCGTGCCCAGGTTCGCCGCGAAGCTGCGGTCAAACCATATATTTTCAATGACGGCCTTCTGCTCGTCGGTGAGGCTTGGGAACGTGTCCTTCTCCTTGGGCTTCCGGCAAAGAGCCAGTGCCCGGAAGTAGTCCCGGTTCTGTCCATCCTCTTTCTCAAGCTTGAGGGCCCAGGCGTTAGCCTCGAGGATGTTCCCGACGTATCGGTAAAGAGTCGGGAGGCTGACACCCAGAGCCAGAGCATACCGTTCGGCGTATGCCGTGCGGTCTTCGCCTTCGTAGTCGACGAAGCTCTGCACCTTGCCCGCGAGCTCGATCGCTTCGTAGTATTGCTTCTTGCGGCTTTCGATAAAGTGGTTGAGGTCTGCCTCAACGTACCAGGGAGCCGCGTCTGTTCGCTGTTCTATGATGACATCCCTCCCGTCTACCTTTTGCTTTGCCTTGTGTGCCTTCCTCGCCTTGGAGGAGAGAGAGGCGACAGAGACCATAACTTGCTCCTTGCCGCCACCCTCGCGGGCCTGTGTTTTTGTTTTGAACGCTCCGGGGTTGCGCTTCATCCTCTGAACGAGGGTGTTATACTTGACATCTTCAAGCTCTGCGGCATCCTCGAGCGTGATATAGATTTCCGGCACTTCTGTCCCTCCCTTCTGCTGTTCATGCTGCGATTGCCTTTTCGACCTTGCGCGGGTCGAGTTCGAGGGTCGCGACGATCAGCGGGAGATACTTCTCGCCGGAGCGGACGCCATAGAGGATATAGCTGAGATACTGCGGCGACGTCCCGATCTCGTCGGCGAGTTGGGTCTTCGTCATGTCCTTGTCGGTTAGGGCCTTGACAACCAGTTTCCCGAACTTGGTGAGTTTGCTGTTCGCGTTCATCGCGCTCCTCCTTTCTCTGCGTTGTGGTTCTTAGATTTACTTCCGGGTGCGCCGACCGTTCCAAAGCTCCGCGACGATCGCAACGACCGCCACGCCACCGAGCAGGAAAAGAGGGTTCAAGCGGAGAGCCAAACAAGTGGCCCCAATGCCGAGGGCTGCGGTTCCTGTTATCCCGATGCCGAGCAGAAGGGCGAGGAAGCGGTCGGTCGTGCTTCTGGTGAAGCGGACGACGACTCGTTTCCGGCGTTCACGCTTCGGCCCTTTCTCAATTTCCTTGAGAATACGATCGCAGTAACGCACAGCGTTCGCTGCATCCTCGAAGTCCTTCTCCATTCCCGGCACTGCCTTGAACGGGTTCTTAGCCTGTCCGCAAGCTCTCTTGTTGACCAGGGCGTCGCGCTTGATCTTGTGGATATAGGCGACGGCTTCTTCCTTCTCTCGAAGCCCCCGGAAGAACTCCGGGAGATTGCTTGTCTTTTCTGTCATGCTGCTGCACTTCCTTTCTTGTCCCCGTAGCCGTATAATGGAAGTACAATCCAAAACGGAAGGGGGTGTAATAAAATGACTAAACGAGATAAATACATCGAAGAGCTATCTAAAACAAACTTTGTAACAGGCTTAACCTCTTCGATGGTTGCCAACGAACTTGGAGCCCGTGCTCTTCTGCAAATCCTAATCGACAAGGGAGTTATCACTCATGAAGAATGGGTCTCCGCTATCACTGACGTGACCGAGCGTTTCGTGGATTTACATGTGCATGAGTACGACGAAGAGCACGAGCCAGACTTCCTGGACTTTACTCCCGGCAAAGAGTAAGCTCGCCGATCTCAACTCCGCTGATTGTTTCCGCGATTATGACTCCGCCCTGTGACTTCACAAGAACTTGTTGACCAATGAGAGCTCCGAGTTCTGGGCTACGATACCATTCACCTTGGATTTTCACGCCATGAAGATAGACCATTTTCAATTCCTTTGCCTTGGGTCTATCTGTCTCGTTGTTGTAATCTTCGAGTTCTTCAATAAGCTTTTGCAAGCCCTTCATATTCGGGGTCGCCTCTTCTACAGGCGGCTCCGTTTTCTTTGCTCTGCGCTTCCTGCGGTACTCCTCGACGGCGTAGTTCTTCATCCACATTTTGAATAGCTCGTGTTGATGCTTGTAGAGTTCAGCCTCCAACGTGCGGCGGGCGAGCCCGGTCACGCGGTCGATCTGTTCGTCCAGGTCAAGGCACATCTCGAAGATGTTGCGGTAGAGCATACAGTCGTTAGGCGGACACTCCGCCATAAGCTCGAGGCCGAGCTCAAAGGTCTTGCGTGTGGGTGCGCCGTCCGGCGAGTGAACGAAGTCCGCTCCCGGCTGAGGCTTGAAGATGTCCGGCTTGACGAAGCAATCCTCCTCTTCAATAAGGCCGAGCCGCTCAAGGGCGACCATAAAGCCGTAAAGCTCGTGGGCTGCGGTGCGCGGGTCGATGTCGGAATAGTGGCGGCTCTTGACCTGTGTCTCAAGCTGCGACTTCCATCCGGCGATCATGAGCTGAGGCTCGACGTTGTCCTCCTCGGTCGCGTCGTCAGTCTCCTTGATGACGGTGTAAGTAGCTGCGGGCTCGTCCACTTCAAGCTCGGACTCAAGGTCGCGAGCCTGTTCGATTGCTTCTTCCAGAGTCTCCGCGCCGTCGTACTCCATAACGGAGCGGTCGACGTCAAGGCATCCAGTGTAAAGCTCTGCGTCGATAACGCCATAGTTACCCAGGGCGGTATCTGCCCACTCGCGAAGCTCGCGATCATTAAACTTAACAACGAGGTATCCGTTGATCTTCTTGATTTTTCTCATAGCTGCTATTCCTTCCTTTCTTCTGCCTGGTTAGGCGATCGTCGCGGGGACGACGCGGATTGTATCGGTATGCTTGTGGAGGATGACGAGCTCTCCGTTCTGCTTCTGCTTAACGACGAGCCAGTTCTCCGGCGAGAGACCCGCTTGTCCGAGTCTGATCTTCTGTTTCCTGGTCGGCTTTTTTCCGTGACGCATGGCCTTTTTCCTCCTTTTGGATATATCTTTTCGTACTCGGTTGTGGTATGCTTTGTATGATTTAATTTTTAATCTACTTTCATTATAGTAGCCTATTCACTAATTGTCAACATTTATTTTAGCCTAATCACTATTTTAGGAGGTTAATCACTATGAATTTGTTCGAGAGAGTTCAGAAACTAATCAAAGAAAAAGGTCTTACAGTTAAACAGGTTGAGCGCGATTGTGGTCTTGCAAACGCAACTATTCGTCGTTGGGAGACGCAAACCCCTAACATAGAGAGCGTTAATAAAGTAGCCCAAACACTACATGTAAGCATTGACTACCTCGTGAACGGAAATAGCCTAAACGCTACCGCCACCCGCCCGATCTGCGACGGCGAGCCGCTGTCCGAAGCCGAGGCCGATCTGGTCGCCATGTATCGCCTTGTCAGTGCCGAAGATAGGAAGACGATCTTCGACTTGACCACGCTCAAATATGAGCAAGTGACAGGGGAAAGGGGCTCTGTTTACTCAACGTATACCGACACCAACGAGCCGCAAAAAAACGGCTCCAATGGTGAGCCTAAATCCCACCACGAAGCCGTCTAATTTTTTGTGCCCGTATGATTAAAAACTTAATCTATTTTGTGTCACATTGAAGGCAAGGCTCCCGACGCGTCCGCCGCCCATGAAAACACGAGGAAACCCGCGCAAATAGCCAATGTGACATAGATGACGCGCTTTTCCGATTTTGTCACTTTGCTTGCTGCCTGTTTTGCCCAGGTTGCCGGGCTTGTTTGCTGTGCCTGTCACGGGGTCAGTAACGCCCGAGTAACGCGCCCGCGCCGCTGATCGCCGCCGTGAACCCTCGTTTTGCAGGGGTAAGCGTTACATTTCTCACGTTTTAACGCCTCGTTATCACGCCCCGCCGTATTGCCAAACCGCCCCCGCTCTGCTATACTATCATCAAGGGCCGCGATGCCCGTCCTCATGGTTGCGCTGCTGTGACTTCCGGGACGGTGTTTCGCGGCTCTTCTTGCGTCTAAAGCCTTATTTCAAGCGGTTTTCCACGGTTAGAGCATACTTTTCTACATGCGCCCGCTCGCGGCTGCTGACGGCTTGCTCCTGCGCCCAGGCATGAAAAAAGGACGCCGATCTCCTCGACGCCCATTGTCTCAAGTTTGTTGATAACGTGCGGGCCCGTCCCGCCTCAAATACTGCCTTATCCCGCGTAAACACTGGGTTTTCTCGCGTTCTCCCGTTCTGTCCCGCCTTATCCCGTCTTTCTCAAATACGTTGTCTCCTCACAGTGTTTTCTAATACTTTTGGCTTACTTCTTCTTAAAATAGTTCGTATCCTTACAACAACCTCTCTAGGTGAAAAGGGTTTAGTGACGTAGTCATCTGCTCCAATTTCAAGGCCAATTATTCGGTCAAATTCTTCTCCCTTTGCGCTTAACATGATTATCGGAACATTACTTATTTTTCTAATTTCCCTACAAACATCAATACCAGAGATAAATGGCATCATAATATCGAGTACAATCGCATCAAAATTCTCACTTTTCACTTTTTCCAATGATTCTTTACCATCATATGCTGAAATGCATGTCATATCTTCGGATTGAAGATATGAAGAAAGGCTTTCATGTACAGCAATATTATCATCACATATTAATATTTTTATTTTACTATCCACAGATAACACCATCCCGTCACATGTCCTAAATAGGACGATGCTTTCATTAGACTTCTTCGTTATACTCAATAATATTACTGACATTACACTCAAATAATTTACACAATTTATTTAGAGTATCATAATCTATCCTTTGCGTTCTGTCGTGATACAAATTGGAAATTGTACTGCGAGCAAGCCCCGTCTTTTCATAAACATCCTGTATGCTATATCTTTTTATCCCCATCAAAATAGATAATTTACTCTTTATTGCCATAGGTACACCTCTCCAAAAAAAGGATATGCTTTCTCAAATAAGAGTAACATAATCATCACTCATTGTAAAGCAAATATACTTCATTTAGTTGGTTATCCGATTTACATTGATGCATTAACAGAAAAATTAGATATAGCATGTGCAGCATAAATGCTGAGTGAATAACATAAAAGTGGCTCAAATTTTTACGCTTTTACAAACAGTAATACTGCGTAATTCAAGGGGGTTCTAAACTGCCCCCACCCCCGTCCACATAATAAGATCAGCAACGTAACGGCAGAAATTCCGCTACGCTTCCTATGTCCGTAGAGAGAGTTTCAGCTCACAAAAAAGTACAGTGTGAACAGGAGTATCTATGCTAAGCAGGAAAACAGGTTAAATCCATATTGGAGCGATCAATCAGATCAATCCGTACAGAAAGCGCACGGTTTTTTAGATTGCTGGCATACGCTTGATGTTTTAGTTCAGCTTGCTTTGTCATCATTATCAATTCTCCTTGTGCCGGAGCATTACGCTCCGGCACAAGCGTTTGCTATTATGGTTTTACACTGTTTTGCATTGACCGAATCATTGGTTGGCTCCGGCGGATATTCAAGGAACCGTACTTTGTGGTAATCATAAGGTACAGGATAAAAGCAATTAACAAAACACTGTGATAGTAGGTGCTAAAATAGTAATGAGCAGGCGTTTTCGCGCCTGCTCATTGGTTGCAACCTGTGCCGCTATATGTGCCAATATCTTGTCGGTAATTGGGTCTATCGCCATAGGCTCTCCTTTCAAAATTTGCAGATTTTTATTTCTATGTTTAGTCTTTTGGTAGGTGGATAAATGGGGAAAATAAGAAAAGCTGAAAATGACAACAGCGATTACAAAAAGCGAAGCAATGGCTAACCATGTATATGAGCAGTCCAAAACATATCGTTAGAGGTTAGCGTAAAAAAATTCAGTGTAGATAGCAATTATGCTGTTTGAGAACTGCAATTATTAGGCTGTGAATTCACACAGGAATATTTAGATGCATTAAAGCGCAACCAAAAAATTTACGTTTATGCGCGCACAGAAGCCATCGGTTTTTGTTACCACATCGGTGTTCACGCCCCGTCGGGCATCCTCCTTGTCAATTTAGAAAAACCGACCGCCTTCGCTGTATTTGTGGCAGCCCCGCCACGGATTCCACATTGGCACGGTGAACCTCCCGCTTCTATATGCCCAGGTTGTCCATAATCTTTTCAAATTTCTTTTCCGACTGGATCTCGTGGGTCAGAAAAGAGCCGTTGTAGTAAAGTGAGAAGGTAGTCAATGGCGATGGTGCGCTCTGCGCATGCTCTGTCTGTTTGACGTGCGGGCGAAAGGACGGCTTCCTGTATCCGCATCAAATGGCAGCGCCAGTAGCTCAAAATAGGGCGGTGCGTCGTCTACGATCTCAAAGCCCTTGTACTTCAGGTATTTGGGGTCGGAGAGAAAGCCCAGCTTGTTCGAAGACGACAGGATCACAAGCCCCTTCCTGCCCTTCGCCTGACTGTCCCGGATACCTACGGATCTTTCCGATTGGAGATCGCGCAGCAGATGTGCTCTCGGGCAAGGTTTTCTTTCGTGATTTCAATCGGTTCCATGTTTATTCCCCCACTGTCACGCGGAAGCGGCACTCCTTTGCCCCCGTCAGAACCGTATGCAGCAGCTACTTGAATCTCCCTGCCCGGCAGCAGCGTCCCAAGAACATACAGGATGCTCTGGCGAGAGCACTCACAATGTGTCCCGCCGGGCAGCGCACCGATACTGCAAGCACTGTTGTCCACGGGCGGGCCGACCTTTGTTTTTCAGCTTCTAACTTGCCTTTCCACGGTTTTCATCAACCTCGAAGTCCACAGCTTCACCCAAGCAATGGGCAAGGAGTATGTGGACTCCATCATCGCCGGCATTGATGCGGCCACGCGGTTGGTCTCCACGGGAACGTTGATGGTGTTTGGTTTCATCAAGGACTTGCAGCCCATTGCCGGATTCAGTTACGGAGCAAAACAATATGACCGCCTCAATGCGGCAATCAAAACGTCAGTCATCTGGTCATTTGTGTTCTGCACCGTGTTCGGTGTAGCGGCGACTTTGCTTTCAACAAATATCATATCCGTTTTTACTACAGGGACACCGTCATGGTTAAGATTGGTGGAAAAGCGCTTTTCGCAAACGGGCTGTCCTCTATTGTCTTTGGCTTTTTAGGCCCCAGTGATCAACAGCCTTTTTGCTCACGACCGCCCAAACCCAAAAGGTGAACAATCCCCGCAGTAAAACGGTTGTAGCAGTCATTCCCGTAGTTCCAAAATAGAGTTTGATACATGCATTTCTCGGTTTCTTAGTTTTGTTCATGATACCAGCGCATAATGTCCTTCAGATGCTCCTCGCTGACGTGGTTGCCTCCGTGGAGCATCATCTTCAGCATCTCGTCCTCCTCCGGCGTGCGGTCTGCCTTGCTTTCAAGACTCTTTCCTGCGGTCTTGATCATGGTGTTCATCATAAATCGATATACGCCATGGAGCTTACTGACATCAAAGCCGCCCTGCATCGTAAAGACCGGCACATTTTCCGGCACCGAATTTGCCTTGCGCAGCTCAGCAATCTGCGAGCCTGTAGCGCCCATACAGACGCCGCAAAGTGCTTTGATCCTGTATTTTTTCGCCGCTTTTTGGAAACCCTTGACGCCGCTTGCCATGACCCAGCCGAGATAAATAATCTCCGCTCCCGCGGGGACAGGCGATTTGTCCAAGGCGTAGACCGGCAGGCCGGTTCTCTCAGCCAGCATTTTGGCATACCGCTCCGTGGATCCTGTATTGGTTGTATAAAGAATTGCTTCCATTTTTACTTCACATCTTTTCCTTATTTAGTTGATAGGCGACCAGAAACTGTCGGATGTGCGCGTCAATTTGCGCCATTGTCTGCATTTCTAACTCAGGCTGCCTGTCACAGATGGACAAGCAGATCAAGACCGGGCAGACATATTGCAGCGCCATGCTATGGATGTCTCCATCTTTCATCACCCCCGCATGAATGAGCCCCTCAAACAGCTTTTCGTGGTACAGAACGAAACGATTCACATAGCGGTGCGTATACAGTGCAGAAATCGACCGTGAGCGAAACTGCTCAATGGTCATCAGACGGCGGAAGCGGCTGATATATTCGTCGTGCAGGGAATAGCCGATCAGTTTCTGCACCTCTTGTACCAAGGCATCGGCCTTGATCTCCGAAAATCGGTTTTGATCTGCCGAGGCGTTCGTCATATGAAGATTCATTTTTTCTGTCTGCTCATCATAACGACGCTGCATCTCCACAAAAATTGCGTCGAAGATGTCCTGCTTGCTCTTGTAGTGCTTGTAAAGTGACGGCGCTTTGATACCCACAGCCTGTGCGATTTGTTCCACACTAACAGCCTCGTAACCGTATTGGGAAAACAAATCCAGCGCCGAGAGCAAGATGCGATCTTTTGTTGTCGCCTGTTTCATGACTTTCTCCAAAACTAATTCTCATTAGCTGCATTATAAGGCTAACAACCGTTAGCTGTCAAGAGACTTTGATCAAAAAGAGTGCCATTTCTGGCGCTCAAAATTGCGTACTGAAACGCAGCCTTCATAAAGGGCAACGCTATTATATCGACCAGCCGTCTGTCGCGGACAACAACCTAATTACCGCAGGTGCCACCGGATGCTTGCTGTGGACGAAGCAGATCATTGAGCATTTGGGTGTTTTTCAGGCAGACACGCTCAAATCGTCGTATGCGTATTTCAGCACTGGCAAGCCCGAATCGTTTTATGGACTCATGCAAACACTGCCAACTTCAAATTGTGCTCCGCAGTAATCAAAGAAAAGAGCATTTTAAGAGTACAAAATGAAGAAAACCCAAAACAGAAAAAACAAAACTTTTCTATAAGAAAACCCCGCTGAAATCAACGATTTCAGCGGGGTTTTGGTCCGAGTGACAGGATTCGAACCTGCGGCCTGATGGTCCCAAACCACCCGCGCTACCAACTGCGCTACACCCGGATATTTCATTTTTCTATCTTAGCACAATTTTCGCACACAAGCTTCACATTTCTATGACCACTGCTATGTAGGATGCCGACACGACATGATCCCCGCCGCTTACCACTTGCTGCTGCATAACCTAATGAGTGGCGGCTATTTGATATGATAACATGCAATAGATTATCTGTCAAGTCAGCCTGTGTGATTTTATAGCGTGTATAAACTACAACAGAAAAATACAACAGGAAATTGAAGCCATTGGTCAAAAGTATATAATAGAATAAACAGCATCTTCCGGCAACGAAAGGATGATTGGAACAGAGGGACTTCTATGGCACTTCGCGCGGAACTTCGTGAGAACATATCGCAGACGAAGTATTTATCGGCAGAGCATTATTTACAACATCTTTCCATTATGCGGCTGTTCTTTCTGGAGCAGCAAAAAATGCACTACCAGCTGGACAAAAACACCATTTTCCCCATCTTTGCAAGGAAACAGTCTTTTCTCAATATACCTCTGAGAAGTTGAATGAGGATCTGGATCAGCGTTGGTAAGTTGGAAAAACCTTACTCCGCTTCAGAATCCTCATAAGATTTACCCAATCGCGGACTTTAAGAAGCGTCCGTATCAATATATGATGACACAGCCCGTACTGGAGATTGAGCGAATGACAATTTTTCTTGCCTATAATCGGACAGAGCAGCTATTTTCGTCGATCCATCAGAGTGAATTGGATATCCCCTGCCCCAACTCCCGGCATACCGGCAACTAAGAAAATGAACAAAAGACACAAAACGCCGGCATTTGGCGATCCCTCGCTGGATGATTCTCTGGGGAAAAGCCGCTCAGCTGCAGCAGATACTGAAGCAAACGCAACCGCTTCGCAAGCAGCTTATGGGACATATATACGATGTTAGGTCGGAATTTGGTTCACCTTTCCAGCCCGTATCGCGTGCGGCGCGCACAGTGCTGCTTTCACCTGCGTCCGCATCGACGCGGACGCACGCTTAACGCTGAAATACAGCTCCTGGTTCTCATTCTGTTTGATCCCCAAACGATACAACAGGCAACGAAATTCATACATGCACGTTTTCCTCAAAAACCCGAATATAGTTGGGCATTGTCAGCACTCCATCCGTGCAGACAAGTTTGCAATCGGTGATGCCATCTCTTTGCGGTGTAAAATACTGCCCGTATTCCGTGCCTTACCGCAGTTTCGAAAATCTTTGAACGAACAGTTGGGCTGAAATTTGATCGTAAATGAGGCAGTCGTAAAGTTGGAGAAGGTTCCGCCGGGCATTGCCCTGAATGGGGATTTGGGCATTTCAAGATTCGCTGGACTACTGCCTTCCGTGTGCCTTGCTTCTATACTTGACTTGTCCGGTTTGGACGACGGGGAACAGTTCGTGCTTTCCTCCCTGACCGAAGCAGTAGTGCACTTTCTCGCGGAATACCGTGCTATCGACTGGACCACATTCCCCATCGAAAAAGTCTGTTACGCTTTTTGCGATACGCTCAGGAAATTGGGCTGCTTGTGGTATATCACAGCAACTGCGATAATTTTGGCATCGATCAAAATCAAAATGAAAAATGCAGCGATTCCATCACCAAAGAGAATATCGCGCGCGTTCGCGCTACGAATCTGCGTGATCCCGCCGCACCTCTCCCCTGCTGTGCGGTTTGTGACCTGTATTCTCGTAGAACGGCAGCGAACGGAAATCATCGAGAAAGGTACGATGTGTAAAATGGCGCGCGGTTGTATGGTGTGCTGGATGGCAGAGCGAAACATTACGATGCCGCTCAATGCGTTGTCACACGCGGTGAGTCGGCTGCGGCAAAGTGAGCGTATCCCGTTGCCCAATCACACCGGCATCCGTCAAATCGAGCTGCTGGAAAATGCGCTCTCTGCCCTTTTGACCGGATTCACCACAGCAGAGATCGCATTCGACGAAATAGAGGAGCGGGCTTACCGGCTCCTGACCGGTTTCCCCAATCGCGCCGCCTTCTACACCTATTTGACCGAGTACCACGCGCGCCCGCGGGATGCAGCGAATACGCTAACGCTGCTCTATTGGGATTTGGGTGGATTTAAGGCGGTCAGCGAACCTTTGGACATCATACCGGAGATGCGTTATTGACGCATCTCCGCACACCACGCAAAAACTGTGTGCGCAGCGGAAAACACCGCCTGAACTTCTATCACGATCTCGCGCCGATAGCGCGTTAGCCACATTTCTGCACAAGGCGCTTTTAGAACGCGTGCAGTCGCAATGCTCTCGTGCTCTTTCCGTCATCCTCCATCAAATGCATCAGAACAAAAATACAGGGGAGAGCGTTTTTGCTCTCCCCTGCGCAAGCTTTATTGCGTTTTGGGTACACTACGCGTGTGCCCTTTTATTTTTCCATTTCGTCAAACATACGCTCGATGAAAATTGCATATCCGCGCGTCGGGTCGTTGACGAGCACATGCGTAACGGCGCCGATCAGTTTGCCGTCTTGCAGGACCGGGCTGCCTGACATGCCCTGCACAATGCCGCCGGTCTTTGCGAGCAAAGCGGGATCGGTCACATGCAGCAGCATGCAGCGACCCAGCTCGTCGTCATCGCCGTACAGTTTCGTGATCTCCACCTGATATGCCTGCACCTGCTCGCCTTCCACGTTGCTCAAAATCTGTGCCGCACCGGTGTGGATCTCACTGGATTGTGCCACCGGCACGCTTTTCAGCTTCGCGTAGTAGGCGTCATCGGTCAGTACACCAAAAATACCCGAGGTGGTATTTTTGTCCACCGTACCCATATCCCGCTGCAAGTTGAATGCACCGTGCAGCTCGCCGGGGTCGCCGGACTGCCCGCGCTTGACATCGGTCACCTCCGCTTCGGTCACCGTGCCCTTTGACATTGGCAACAGCGCTCCTGTCTCCGTGTCACAGATGCCGTGTCCAAGCGAACCATATGCTCCCGTCGCCGGATCGACATAGGTGATCGTGCCGATGCCTGCCATGCTGTCACGCACCATCACACCGATGCGATACGCACCCGACGTATCCGCGACCGGTGTTACGGCAAGATTGTTCTGCATGCCATCCCGCCGAAGAGTCAACTGCACCGCTTTGCCGTCCGCTCCGGCGACCGCTTTTTGCAGTCCTTCGTTGGATTCGATTTTTTTGCCGTCTGCTGTCAAGATCATGTCGCCCTCGCGCAGTCCTGCCTGCTTCGCCGGATAGACCAGGCCCACGGAAGTCTGCACTCCGCTCAAGCGCACGACCATAACGCCATCCGCTGTCAGTCGAATCCCCGCCGCTCTGCCGACTGGCACGACTGTTTCCGGCGCTGCACGCGCCTGCAAGCCTGCCGGCAGAAAGAACGCGACCGCCAGCAGTGCCGTCACGATACGCTTGGAACGCGCCGTTTTCCATTGACTTCTCAAATCTGTCTCACCTCCCGTTTTTACTATTCCACGACAGGCGCAAACTATCGCAGAGAACGTTTGGTGCAGCAAGCGAAGTTTTGGACGTTTTCTCAATGCCGCTTCACGCAATGCTTGTGCCACGGCAGCAAAAAGCGTATACTAAATATAGGAAATTTTATTATTTAGAAAAACGGAGGTTTGGGCACATGCATGTTGCTATCGTCGGTTCGCGTGATCTGCCGGATTGCTTTTTTGAAGCACTCTGTGCTCATGTTCCTATCGGTGCGAGCGAGATTCGTTCGGGCGGCGCACAGGGTGCGGACGCATTCGCCGCACGCTATGCGCACGAAAACGGACTGCGCCTGACCCTGATCGAGCCGGACTACGCCCGCTATGGACGGCGCGCCCCGCTCGAGCGTTCCGAACGCATCATCGAAGGTGCAGATTACGTTATCGCGCTGTGGGATGGTCGCTCCCGCGGCACAGCATATACCATTAAAGCCTGTCTTGAGCGCAATATTCCCGTGCGTGTGCTGCTCTGCCGTGAGGAAGATACTTCCTTCAATTCCACGGATGCACTTATATTGCTTTGATATTTCTTTGGATAGTGTTCGCAGTTTCCTTACACAACATACCGGTTTTCAAAACAAAAAAACGTGGAAACGATGTTCGTTTCCACGTTTTTTATGCTTTACATTGCCGCAACGACGTGCTTCATGTTATACAGTCCGGGCTGCTTGGCGCCTGCGAGGAATACCGCCGCATTGACTGCGCCGACAGCAAACACCTCGCGTGACTGGGCGATATGCGTCAGCTCGATGACCTCGTCGCGTCCGCAGAACATGACCGTATGCTCCCCGACGATCGTGCCTCCGCGCACCGCAGAAATGCCGATCTCGTGTGCCGCGCGCTTTTCGCGGCGGTCGTGACGGTCGTACACATAGTCCGCGTCATACGGCAGCGCTTCCGCGACCGCATCCGCGAGCATGAGCGCCGTGCCGGAGGGCGCGTCGAGCTTCTGGTTGTGATGCTTCTCCACGATCTCCACGTCGTAGCCGTCACCCAGAACGCGCGCGCAGCGCTGAAGCAGTTCGAGCATCAGATTGATGCCGAGCGACATATTGCCCGAGCGGAACACCGGAATGCGCGCGGCTGCGTCCTGAATGCGCACAAGCTGCTCCTCGCTGTGTCCGGTCGTGCAGATGACGACCGGCGTTTTGGTCTCCACGCAGTAGCGCAGCAGCGTATCCGTCACCGAAATATTGGAAAAGTCAATGATAACGTCGCACGCGCCCTTGAACTCAAACGGATCGGCATAAACCGGAAAATCCGCAAGCTTTTGTGTGTTGACATCAAAGCCCGCAACGATCTTCAGGTCGTTTTTCTTCGCGCAGATGTCGGTAATGACCCGACCCATACGGCCGTTACAGCCGGAAAGCGCAATTTTCAGCATTTTTCAAAACTCCTTTGCGGGGGACAGATTTATTTCTCGATCTTGCAGCCCGCCGCATCCAGTTCACGCTTGAGCGTCTCAAAATGCGCGTCGCTCAGGCGCACGAGCGGCATGCGCAGATCACCGACCTTCCAGCCGAGGTACTCCATTGCGGCCTTGACCGGAATCGGGTTGACTTCGCTGAACAGCGCGTTGATGAGCGGCATATACGCAAGCTGCATCTTTGCCGCCGCCGCATAATCCCCACGCAGGCAAGCCGCAGTGATCTCATGCGTTTCGGCAGGCGCGACATTCGACAGCACCGAAATGACGCCCTTGCCGCCGAGCGACATGAGCGGCACGATCTGGTCGTCATTGCCCGACCACACATTGAGCTCGTCACCGCACAGGTGCATGGTCTCCGCAATGGCGGAGAAATTGCCCGACGCCTCCTTGATGCCGTTGATGTTGGGGTGCTTCGACAGCTCTTGCAGCGTCTCCGGCGTGAAGGACATGCCGGTGCGCGACGGTACTTCATACAGGATGATCGGCAGACCGCAGTCCGCGATGGCTGTGAAGTGCGCGACCAGACCGCGCTGCGTCGTCTTATTGTAATACGGTGTGACCGACAGACCGGCGTCTGCGCCGCAGGACAGCGCAAACTTGGTCAGCGATACCGCATAATCGGTGTGATTGGAGCCTGTGCCCGCGACGACCGGCACGCGATGATTGATGTACTCGCAGCCGAACGCGATCGCGGCGCGATGCTCCTCGTCGGTCAGCGCGCTGCCCTCACCCGTCGTGCCGACGATCGTGATACAGTCCGTGCCGTGGTCGATCTGGTAATCAATGATCTTCTTAAATTCCTCGTAGTCGATCTCGCCGGTCGATGTGAACGGCGTGATAATGGCGACTGAAGCGCCGGTGAATACGGGCTTTTTCATAAAAGGGAGCCTCCTTGGGGTCCATGCATCATAAATTTTTTGGGGAAATACGGTTTAGCGAACCGGCTCGATATAGCCTTCGGCGCACAGCAGCTCTGCCATGAGGACCGCGCCGCCCGCTGCGCCGCGCAGGGTGTTATGAGACAGGCTGACGAACTTGTAGTCGTAGACCGCGTCCTCACGCAGACGACCGATGGATACGCCCATGCCGCCTTCCAGATCGCGGTCAAGCTTGGTCTGCGGGCGGTTCTCCTCTTCAAAATAGGTCAGGAAATGTGCGGGGGCGGAGGGCAGCTGAAGCTCCTGCGCACGACCGGTATAGTTGGTCCAACGCTCGAGAATCTGTTCACGGGTGGGCTTCTTCGCAAATTTGACGAACGCCGCCGCCATATGTCCGTCGCTCGCCGCGACGCGCAGGCACTGCGCTGTGATCTTGGGCGCGGTCGCGTTCTCGATGTGATCGCCCGCGACATGACCCCAGACCTTCATCGGTTCCTTTTCGCTCTTCTCTTCCTCGCCGCCGATATAGGGGATGACGTTGTCGATCATCTCGGGCCAGGTCTCAAAGGTCTTTCCGGCGCCCGAAATCGCCTGATAGGTGCACACCGCGACCTCGGTCGGCTCAAAATCGAGCAGCGCGCTGAGCGCGGGGACATAGCTCTGAATGGAGCAGTTGGACTTAACAGCAATGAAGCCGCGCTTCGTGCCCAGACGCTTTTTCTGCTCCGGAATGATCTGCGCGTGATCGGCGTTGATCTCCGGAATGATCATGGGCACATCGGGCGTAAAGCGGTGCGCAGAATTGTTGGAAATGACCGGGCACTCCAGCTTTGCATAGCGTTCCTCAAGTGCGCGGATCTCATCCTTCTTCATATCAACGGCACAGAACGTAAAGTCGACCATGCCCGCGAGCTTTTCCGCGTCCTTGTCGGCGTCGAGCATGACCATGCTCTTCAGGCTCTCCGGCATCGGCACGGTCATTTTCCAACGACCCTCGCATGCCTCAGCGTAGGTCTTGCCTGCGTTGCGGCCGGAAGCCGCGAGCGCGACGACCTGAAACCACGGATGCTTTTCCAGCAGTGTTGCAAACCGCTGTCCGACCATACCGGTCGCGCCGACGATCCCTACTTTGTACTGTTTCATTTCTTCTATGTCCTCCTCAAAGTTATACTGACAGATGGAGCGCCGCGAAACGGCGCGCAAACGACTGTCGGAGGGACAATGTCCGACCGCTTGCAGGCATTTCCTGCAAATAAAAATACCGGTTGAAAAACCGGTATGAACTATACTATAATAGAAAAAGAGCACATGCTCCCTCACATTATGGTGATAGCACTCCACCGTGTTCTCCGGTGACAGACGACAGGATGTTCTCCGGGCCGTCCAGCACAGCCTTCGCGCACCGCTGCGGCTGCCTTCGGCGGAATACCCCTTTCTCATCCGGTCGTCGGGGGTGCTCCCTCACGGATGATACTCATGAAAACCGCGCCTCTATCTATATATGGCTGTGATATATTCATTATTTTAGAGGACAGGTCGTTATTTGTCAATAGAAAGACAGGGAGAAACATGAAGAAACGTATTTTAGGCATCCTTCTCGCGTCCTGCATGGCTTTCGCCTTGCTCAAACTGCCCGCTTCTGCCTCGACTGCCGACGGTACGGTGCGCATTGGGCTGTACTATGGATCCACCGCACTCGCCGCGCCGCAGCTGCAAAATTTCCAAGGCAGCGGCTATCAGGCGGGCTACTACGATGACGGCGAGGCGTTCCACAGCCTCTACCCAATCAGCGACACTAAGGTCGTCATCCTGCGGGACGCAAACTATGACCGCGCCGCGAACGGCACCTACGCGCCCGCCTCCGGCACGGCCGCGACGGTCGGCGCATACCATGTACAGCTTCCTGCGACCTATGCGACCGCGACACAGGCGCAGACCGCTGCCAAGAGTGCGGGCGGTTTCGCCGCCTACGTCGACGGCGCATACCGCGTGCGCACCGGCAGCTATTCCACCCTGCTTGCCGCGCAGTCCGCGGGCGCACCGCTCGGTGGCACGCCGGTCGGCGGCTCTTCCACCTGCACCACGGTGATTGAGACCGAAAGCGGCAGCATCCTTTTTGAGTATGACGGTGCGCAGGACTTTGCAATGGCGCCGCAGGGCAGCAACCCCGCGACCTGGTGCAAGGGCTATAAGTACTACGGAAATTTCGCCTATCCGCGCGCGTCGAACGGCAACCTCTCCGTTATAAACTATGTGAGCACCGAGGATTATGTGAAGGGCGTCATCCCCTATGAGATGAGCGCGGACTGGAACGTTGAAGCGCTCAAGGCGCAGGCGGTCTGCGCCCGTTCCTACGCAATGAGCGAAACCAAGCACAAAGCGGACGGGTTCGACCTGTGCGCGACGACGCACTGTCAGGTCTATCACGGGCTGAACAACGCGACTGCAAACTCCGATGCCGCCGTAGACGGCACGAAGGGCGTTTATGCGACCGCAAACGGCAAGCCTGTGCAGCTTTTCTACTTCTCCTCGGACGGCGGTGCGACCGAGGACGCCGTGAATGTCTGGGGCGGCGACTACAGCTACTTAGTCGGCAAGACAGACCCCTATGAGACTGCGGCAGTCCCCGAAGCCAAGGCGGTCTGGTCGGTTACTCTGACTTCCGCACAGGTGCAGAGCAAGATCAAGGCGATCGACGCGTCTTTCGGCACGCTCTCGAATCTCGCCGTCACGAAAAACACCGCGGTGGGCAATGTGCTCGAGCTGACTGCGACCGATACCTCCGGCAAAAAAGTGACGATCTCCAAGGCGGCATGCCGTTCGACCTTCTCGCTCAACAGTCAGCGCTACACCATCACGGCGAACGGCGCGTCCACCGGCACGCCTGCTCCGGCTTCGATCGGCGCAGGCATCCTCTCGGGCTTTCAAAAGGCGATGAACGGCACTTCGATCGGCAGCGCTTCCACCTCGACCGCTGCAACGGGATACACCTTTCATGGCACCGGGTGGGGTCATCACGTCGGCATGAGCCAGTACGGCGCAAAAGCAATGGCAGAGCAGGGTAAAAGCTATGCCGACATCCTGAACTTCTACTTTACCGGCATTACTCTCTCAAAATAAAACAAAGGACTGTTATAAATTTGAAAACCAGTGATTTTAATTTTGATCTTCCCGAGCGTCTAATCGCGCAGCACCCGCTTGAAAAGCGCGATGCATCCCGTCTGCTCGTGCTCAATCGCGCGGATGGCCGCGTGCAGCACCACCATTTCACCGAGCTGATCGACTACCTTCAGCCGGGCGATACGCTTGTCATGAACAATTCCCGCGTCATCCCCGCGCGCCTGATGGGCTCTGCCGAGGGACGCACAACGCCCATTGAGGTTGTGCTGCTCACCGATAAGGGCGACGGCGTGTGGGAATGCCTGACCCGTCCGGGCAAAAAAACGCGCGAGGGTGTGCGCCTGTCGTTCGGCGACGGACTGCTGACCGCCGAGGTCGAATCGGTCGACCCCGAAAGCGGCAACCGCATGATCCGTTTCCACTATGAGGGCGTATTTCTCGAGCTGCTCGAAAAGCTCGGTACGATGCCTCTTCCGCCCTATATTAAGGAAAAACTGGACGATCAGGAGCGTTATCAAACGGTCTACTCCAAGACCCCCGGTTCCGCCGCCGCACCGACCGCCGGACTGCATTTCACCAAGGAACTGCTTGCCCGCATCGCGGAGAAGGGCGTGAACCTCGCGTATGTCACGCTGCATGTCGGTCTGGGTACCTTCCGTCCGGTCAAGGTCGAGGATGTGACCGCGCATAAAATGCATTCGGAATACTACATCATGGACGAGGACACCGCGGCGCTCATCAACCGCACCAAGGAGCAGGGACATCAGGTCTTCGCGGTCGGCACGACCGCATGCCGCACGCTCGAAACCATCGCGGATGACAACGGTCGTGTGCGCGCGCAGTCCGGTTGGACGGATATTTTCATCTATCCGGGCTATCGCTTCAAGCTGATCGACCATCTCATCACGAATTTCCATCTGCCGGAATCCACACTCATGATGCTCGTTTCCGCATTCGCCTCGCGCGATATGATTATGGATGCCTATCATCAGGCGATTGAGCAGGAATACCGCTTCTTCTCGTTCGGGGACAGCATGCTCATTTATTGAGGCACCCGCTGTGCAGCATCAGCCGAGCAGCAGCGCAATCGGCAGCGTCGCGATGCATGCAAGCGCACCGACCGTGAGCAGCACCGCGCATGGCAGTACGATCGCGCACAGCGCATACCCGATATACACATGGCGACTCAGCCATTGTTGCCATTTTGTGCCGCGCGGCGGCTGCTCCCGATGATAAAAGCTGTGGACATCAAACGGCAAGTGCACGATCACGTCGGTCGGTTCGTGTTCGCCGCATGGCAGTACGATCGTGTTGGTCATGTTATATGACCTCCTTTCCTGCTTTCATCCTAGCACCACCGCTATAAAATCGGGAAAAGGGTGCGCGGTATCCACATCAAGACTGTATAAAAAGCAGACATCGAAGCAAGGAAATTCGATGTCTGCTTTTGTTTTATTATAGTTGCAAACAAATATTTCGGTGATAGGGCAAAGAAAAAAGAGCCGGAAACCCGGCTCTTTTTTTGGGGGAAACAGACGCTTACACCTGCGCCTTGATCTTCTTGAGGTTTGCGAAACGCGGCAGACCGTTTTCCTTCGGGCCGACGTTCTCGCCGTTGATAAGCGGCAGCGCGTAGTCGACAAATGCCTGCGTTACGCCGTTGCCAGCCTCGTTGATCCACTCGCGCGGAACCTTCTTCTCGGTGTTTGCAACCTTGGACAGCGGCAGCAGCTCGATCTCGCACTTGTAGCCGTTCTCGTCGCGGGTGCACTTGAAGCCCGGCATGAAGTCGGTCTTGCCTGCGACAGCGTTCTCGACTGCAGCCTTACCGGACGCATAGGACTCGTCGACGTCGGTCTTGGACGCGCAATGTGCCGCGCAGCGCTGCAGCAGGGACAGTTCGATGCCGCGCACCTTACAGCCCACCTTATTCTTCACGGTGTCTGCGAGCATTGCAGCCAGACCGCCAAGCTGTGCGTGGCCAAATCCGTCGGTCGCGGAGGTCTTTGCCTCGGAAACGAAGGAACCGTCGGCATAGTGGATGCCCTCAGAAACCGCGACAAGGCAGTTGCCCTTTTCTTCATAGACGCGCTTGACATCTGCGAGGAACTTGTCCATGTCAAAATCGGTCTCCGGAAGATAGATGAGATCCGGACCTGCGCCCTGCGCGGTGGCCAGACCTGCCGCAGCGGTCAGCCAACCTGCGTGACGACCCATGATCTCGACGACGCAGACCATGCCGGTGTCATAGACGCGTGCATCCTGATAAATTTCCATGCAAGAGGTCGCAATATACTTTGCCGCAGAAGCGTAGCCCGGGCAGTGGTCGGTGCCGAAGAGGTCGTTGTCGATGGTCTTCGGGATGCCCATGACGCGGCACTCGTAGCCGGACTGCATCATAAACTTGGAAACCTTGTTGCAGGTATCCATGGAGTCGTTGCCGCCGTTATAGAAGAAGTAGCGAATGTCGTACTTCTTGAAGATCTCGAGGATACGCTTGTAGTCGGTGTCGTCTACATCGGGATCCGCGAGCTTATAACGGCAGGAGCCGAGCGCGGAGGACGGGGTAAAGCGCAGCAGCGCGAGCTCATCGCGGTCTTCCTTATCGATGTCGTACAGCTCGTCGTTCAGCAGACCCTTGATGCCGTGCGCCATGCCGAACACGCGGGTGATCGACGGATTATCCAGCGCGGTCTCGAGCGCACCGAGAACCGAAGTGTTGATGACCGAGGTCGGTCCACCCGACTGGCCGATTACGCAAGCGCCTTTGAGTTCACTCATAATCAAAAAAACCTCCTAAATACCTCGTAGAACAGCCTACTTCGCCGTTTACTTTTCTTAAAAAAGGATACCATAAGTTGTGCCAAAAATCAATTCATTATTATGCATTTTTGCAGAATAAGGACGAATTTTTACAAAATTACAAGTAATGCCTTGATTTTAACGCACATGACTGGTAAAATAGCAATAGCTTCTCCGTGAGGGGCGCAATTTTTGAAAATCTTTATTTTGAAGGGAAGATAGAACATGCCATTAGTAACTACTACCGAGATGTTCAAGAAGGCGTATGCTGGCGGTTATGCCATCGGTGCTTTCAACGTGAACAACATGGAGATCGTCCAGGGTATCACCGAGGCTTGCCAGGAGCAGAAGGCTCCGGTCATCCTGCAGGTTTCCAAGGGCGCACGCGCTTATGCAAACCACACCTATCTGATCAAGATGGTTGAGGCTGCAGTCATCGAGTGCCCGGACATTCCGATCGCTCTGCATCTGGATCACGGCTCTGACTTCGAGATCTGCAAGTCCTGCATCGACGGTGGCTTCTCCTCCGTTATGTTCGACGGCTCTCACCTCCCCTATGAGGAGAACGTCAAGGTTGCAAAGCAGGTCGCTGAGTATGCGCATGCACACGGTGTTGTCGTTGAGGCGGAGCTGGGTCAGCTCGCAGGCGTCGAGGACGACGTAAAGGCTGAGGAGCATCAGTACACCGATCCGGCGCAGGTTCAGGACTTCGTCGAGAGAACCGGCGTTGACTCCCTCGCAATCGCGATCGGCACCTCCCACGGCGCTTATAAGTTCAAGCCGGGTCAGAACCCGCAGCTGCGCTTCGACATCCTCGAGGATGTTTCCCGTCGTCTGCCGGAGTTCCCGATCGTTCTGCACGGTTCCTCTTCGGTTCCGCAGGACTTCGTTGCTAAGGTCAACCAGTACGGCGGTGCAATGCCCGACGCGATCGGTATCCCGGAAGAGATGCTGCGCGAGGCTGCTAAGGGCGCTGTGTGCAAGATCAACATCGACTCCGACATCCGTCTGGCGATCACCGCGGCGATCCGTGAGCACTTCACGCTGCATCCGGCGGATTTCGATCCCCGTCAGTACCTCAAGCCCGCTCGTCAGGCTGTCAAGGACATGGTTGCTCACAAGCTGGTCAACGTTCTGGGCTGCAACGGCAAGGCGTAATCTATCCCCTTCGTAAAAAATACAGCGCGCCGCTCAATGAGCGACGCGCTGTTTTCATGTCTTCTGCACTCCCTCTCCGTTCCACACGGGGATAAAGCTCTCCCCGATTGCTTCTCCCTCCTGCGTGTAACCGCTCAATCCGAGCGACGCAAACCACTCGACCGCCTCGTCATACTCCGCATCCGTGACTGTGCGGTCGATTTCCGGATAGCATTCTGCCACGCCACAGGGCGTATACTGCCGCATCAGACTGACGAGGATGTGGTCGCCAAAGCGTTCCGCGAGATGCCGCAGCACCTGTGCGGTGTCTCCGCCGAATGTGGGCAGCATCAGATGTCGCACAAGCACGCCGCGCTTGAGCAGACCGTTTCCGTTGAACATCGGCGTACCGGTCTGGCGCAGCATTTCCGCAACTGCGTCCGACGCGACCTCAAAATAATCCGCCGCACCCGAGTAACGCGCCGCGTAATAGCTGCTGTAATATTTAAAATCCGGCAGATATACATCGACCAAGCCGTCAAGCAGCCGCAGCGTGTCCACGCATTCATAGCCGCCGCAGTTGTAGACGACAGGCAGATGCAGCCCCTCTGCGTGGGCACGGCGCAGGGCTGCAACGATTTGCGGCGCATAGTGGCTCGGCGTGACCAGATCGAGTGTCGCCGCGCCCTGTTTCTGTAACTCCATAAAAATCTCCGCGAGCCGCTCGACCGAGACGGGCAGACCGCTCTCGTGCGGTCCGCTGATCGCGCGGTTTTGACAATAGACACAGCCCAACGTGCAGTGTGAAAAAAAGACCGTGCCCGCGCCGTGTTCTCCCGCAAGACAAGGCTCTTCCCACGGGTGCAGCGCCGCACGCGCCACATACACGGTATCGTCCGCTCCGCAGAACCCGCGCTCGCCCGCCGCACGGTTGACGCCGCACCGCCGCGGGCACAAAGTACATGCCCCCATGTTCCGTTTTCCCCCCCTTTTCCAACGAAAAGAGGGAACGCGTAAAACACGTTCCCTCTCGCTTGCTGCATTCGCTCACTTGACGGCGATGACTTCCACTTCGACCTTCGCGCCCTTGGGCAGTCCTGCGACCGCCACGCACGAACGTGCCGGTGCATTTTCCGGAAAATACTTTCCATAGACCGCGTTGAACGCCTGAAAATCCGCAAGGTCCGCAAGGAAGCAGGTGGTTTTGACGACGTGGTCAAAGCCGACGCCGGCCTCCGCAAGCACCGCTTGAAGATTCTTCATGACGCGTTCCGCTTGCACCTCAATCGTGCCCGCGACCAGTTCGCCGGTCTGAGGGTCGATCGGGATCTGACCCGAGCAGTAAATCGTGCCGTTTACCTCGATCGCCTGCGAATACGGTCCGATCGCCTTAGGCGCCAGAACCGTGGAAATAACCTGTTTCATCGTACTTTGACCTCCCGTCAGTTGAAATTACTTGCCACCCTTGATCTTCTTCATGCGCTCGTTGTTCGACAGGATCTTCTTGCGCATACGCACGCTCTTGGGCGTGATCTCGAGCAGCTCGTCGTCGGAAATGAACTCGAGCGCTTCTTCGATAGACATGATGTGCGGCGGGATCAGACGCAGCGCGTCATCCGAACCGGACGCACGGGTGTTGGTCAACTGCTTCTTTTTGCAGACGTTGACCGCCATGTCGTCGCCGCGCGGATTGGAGCCGATAATCATGCCTTCATAGACCGGCGTACCTGCCGGAATAAACAGCGTGCCGCGCTCCTGCGCGTTGAACAGACCGTAGGTGACGGCTTCGCCGCTCTCAAATGCGATGAGCGAACCGCTCGCGCGCTTAGAAATTTCACCCTTGTACGGCTGATAGCTGTGGAATACCGAGGACAGCACGCCCTCGCCCTTGGTATCGGTCAGGAACTCGGTGCGGTAGCCGAACAGACCACGCGCCGGAACGATGAACTCTACGCGCATACGATCTGCGCCCTTGGGGTTCATGTGCACAAGCTCGCCCTTGCGCGCGCCCATCTTCTCCATGATGGAGCCGACCGCGTCGAGCGGTACGTCCGCAATCATACGCTCCATAGGCTCATGCTTGACGCCGTCAACGTCGTGGAACAGTGCCTTCGGTGCACCGACCTGAAATTCGTAGCCCTCGCGGCGCAAATTCTCGATCAGGATGGAAAGATGCATCTCGCCGCGGCCGCATACACGGAAGGAGTCGGTGGTTTCGGTTTCGTTGACGCGCAGCGAAACGTCCTTGAGCAGCTCGCGGAACAGACGGTCGCGCAGGTGGCGCGAGGTGACAAACTTGCCTTCACGACCCGCGAACGGGGAGTCGTTGACCGAGAAATACATCTCGACCGTCGGCTCGGAGATCTTGACGAACGGCAGTGGCTCGACCTGTGCCGGATCGCACAGCGTCTCACCGATCGTGACGTTCTCGATGCCCGAGAAGCATACGATCTCGCCCGCCTGTGCTTCCTCCGCGGGAGTGCGCGCCAGCTCTTCGATCGTGTACAGCGAAACGATCTTGGAGTTGTACGGCGTCGTGTTGCCGTGGTAGTCGCACACGGTGACCTGCTGACCGACCTTCAGGCTGCCGCGCTCGATACGACCGATGCCGATACGGCCGACATACTCGTTGTAGTCGATTGAGGACACGAGCATCTGGGTCGGGCTCTCGGTGTCGACCTGCGGTGCCGGGATATGCTCGAGGATCTGCTCGAACAGCGGGGTCAGGTCGGTGCCCTCGACATTCGGGGACATGGACGCGGTGCCCGCACGACCCGAGCAGTAAACAATCGGGCTGTCAAGCTGTTCGTCGGTCGCGTCGAGGTTGAGCAGCAGCTCAAGCACTTCATCACCGATCTCGTTGAGGCGTGCGTCCGGACGGTCGATCTTATTGATCGCGATGATGATCTTATGACCGAACTCCAGTGCCTTTTGCAGCACGAAGCGCGTCTGCGGCATGGGGCCTTCCGCTGCGTCGACGAGCAGCACGACGCCGTCTACCATCTTGAGGATACGCTCGACCTCACCGGAGAAGTCCGCGTGACCCGGGGTGTCGACGATGTTGATTTTAACGTCCTGATAGTGGACCGAAGTGTTCTTTGCAAGGATCGTGATGCCGCGCTCACGCTCGATGTCGCCCGAGTCCATGACACGCTCTTCCACCACCTGATTGTCGCGGAACGAGCCTGCCTGCTTGAGCATCTGGTCGACGAGCGTGGTCTTGCCGTGGTCGACGTGAGCGATGATCGCGATATTTCTAAGATCGTTTCTTACCATAGTTCCTCCCAGAAAGGATTACTTTCTTTTCCAGTCAATTTAATGTACCTTACTATTATACTCTGCAAAAAGTGCGTTTTCCAGACATGGAATGTTCAAATTTTTGGGCGACGGACTGAAAAAAACTGTGCGATACGCTTTTCCCGCCGCTTTGTACCGCGCACGGTACCGCTCGGATGCGCCATACCGCACATGAGAAAAAAATTTCTTGTTTTGGGTAAAAGCTACTTGACAGCATCCTTTTTTTTCGATATAATACTCGTTGTCAGCCATGGTCAATCGTGTGCAAAATGAAAATAGCCGGATTGTGTAAAGGTAGCACGACAGACTCTGACTCTGTTTGTGAGGGTTCGAATCCTTCTCCGGCTGCCACTAAACCATCGTAACATTACGGTGGTTTTCTTTTTGCAAAAATCGCAAGTTTTTTAATTTTTCCTCTTGACGAATGTCGAAAAGCATGATATTATATATTTCGTCGTTTGGGAACGCTTCCCTGTCAGACAGCATTGCATAGCCGGATTGTGTAAAGGTAGCACGACAGACTCTGACTCTGTTTGTGAGGGTTCGAATCCTTCTCCGGCTGCCAACTTCGAGGTGTGGCTCAGCTTGGTAGAGCGCTTCGTTCGGGACGAAGAGGCCGCAGGTTCAAATCCTGTCACCTCGACCAAAAGCCGTTCTTTCTTTTCAGAAAGAACGGCTTTTTTTCGTATCCACCCGCGAGATACCTGATGGGATGGTGAATGCTGATTTGCGTTATAAGAAAGTCGAACGACTCTATCAAAAATACTTCCGACTCCTCTTAAAAGTTGCCCGTGACAGTACCGATGACCCCTATCTGGCAATGGTACATGCCGATGCATCCGTTTGATCTGGGCAAAAGCAATGGTCGTGTATTATATGAAGCAGGCGTTACAGGCTCGCCGGACGTTACCAAAACATAGGTCTCTGCCAATATTCAGTGTTGCTGCGGCGGTTACTGGCATGATGTTCCCTGCAGCTATGTGGATTCATACTATGAACACCAATACTGCCTCTTTCCAGCGCGTGTTCTATGTGCAAAAAATACCTTTACCGCATGCCAGTGCTGTATATTTGCTCTGTCGGAAACACTGCCTATTCCGAGACTTTTAATCCCGGCTCAACTTGCTACGCATCAGTGATCCCCGCATCAATACTTAATAAATAACCACTCAAAACTTCCCGCATTAGTTTGCGGGAAGTTTTTATTTTTTGTAGAATTTCGGGTAACTTGCACGGTATATGTAAAAAAGGTGGTATACTGATGTCTTATTTAATTGGCACCGTTGGCAGAAATCTTAAAATGTATCGCATCTGGACTGACACCGCAATCTCTTGCACTCAGTTGTGATCTCGAGCCGTCCCTGATCGGCAAAATAGAGCCGTGCTCGCATAATGCTTCTTTGTGCACGTTGCACCGCATTTCACAAACGCTCCATGTTCCCACCTATGCGCTGTTTCACGAATCCGATCCCACCGACCAATATAGTACGATCAACCACTACCTGACCCGCAACCTCACCGCTGACACGGCGCTGCGCCCCTGTAAGCCGCAGCAGCTCTCGCGTCCTCGATAGCGCGCTGCTTGAAAAAACACCGTATTGGACATTGAGCGCGGCGCTTGCTGATACAAAAGCGCACAAAGCATCGGATATCATGCTTTGTGCGCTTGAAAATGAACCTTATTTGGTATGGTCGAGTAACCGCGCGACCTCGGGAAACGGCGCGAGCGACCGCCGCAGCACGCCCTTCATATGCGCGATCGCGACGCCGTAATTTGTGACAGGCACACCCTGATCCGCGCAGCATTGCAGCCGATAACGAATCTCACGCGGATTCAGCATGCACGCGCCGCAGTGAATGACGAGCCGGTACGCGGTCACGTCGTCAGGAAACTCCGTGCCCGATGTCCAGTGATAGTCAAGCTGTGCGCGCGTGTGCTCGTGTAACCACCGCGGCAGCTTGACCGTGCCGATATCGTCGCACTGGCGATGATGCGTGCAGCCTTCGGAGATCAGCACGCGGTCGCCGTCCCGCAGGCGGTCGATTGCGGCGGCGCCCGCGACCTGCTGCGGCAGGTCGCCCTTCATGCGCGCCATCAAAATTGAAAAGGAGGTCAGCGGCACGTTGTCCGGCGTGTCGCGGCTGACGCGCTCGAATGCCTGACTGTCCGTGATGACGAGTCGCGGCGGCGTGTGCAGCATGGCGAGCGCAGTCGGCAGCTCGGTCTCGCGTGTCACGACCGGGATCGCACCGTGCTCGAGCATGTCACGGATCGCCTGCTGCTGCGGTAAAATCAGACGTCCCTTGGGCGCGGCGGAGTCGATCGGCACAACGAGCACACCGGTCTCCCCCGTGCGGAACAGATCGCCGCACAGAGAGCGTTCCGGTTCCTCCTGCGCCGCAAGGTGCGCAATTTTCTCCTTCAGGTCGTGGATGCCCGCACTGGTCCGCGCACTCACCCAAACGGTATGCTCCGCCGCATCCGGTATCTGTTCCAACAGATCGCTCTTATTCCAGACCAGCACATAGGGCAAATGCTTCGCGCGAAACAGTGCGAGCAGTTCCTCGTCCGCCTCGCGCATCCCTTCCGCCGCATCCACGACCAGTACCGCGACGTCGGTTTTGTTGAGCACCTGCCGTGTTTTGCGCACGCGCAGTTCTCCGAGCGCGCCCTCATCGTCGATACCCGGCGTGTCAATGACCATAACCGGTCCCATTGGCAGTAGCTCCATCGCCTTATAGACCGGATCGGTCGTCGTGCCCTTGACCTCGGACACGATCGCGAGATTTTGTCCGGTCACCGCATTGACCACACTGGATTTTCCCGCATTGCGCCGTCCGAAAAACGCGATGTGTACGCGTTCGCCGGACGGAGTCGCATTGAGACTCATATCGAATTCACCTCATCTTCTTTTTCAAAAAGGGCGTGCGGCAACCAAAGCCGCACGCCCTTGTGCGTTAAAAACGGAAATCGCGCTCGCCCTGCGAGATCTTATCGAGCCATCCGGACAGTGTCTCGCGCGCCTTGGGGTTGGATACGTCCTCCATATTCGCCGCGATGAGGCGTTCACCCGCGGCGCGGGTCTCAGGCGAGGCATAGTCCATCAGATATTCCTTGAGCGTCATGAGCGCGTTGGGCAGACAACAGTTTTGGATCTGCTTGGACTTGCACAGCTCCATAAAACGATCGCCCGTACGTCCCTCGCGGTAGCATGCGGTGCAGAACGACGGAATGTAGTCCATGTCCATCAGCCAGTGCACGACCTCATCGAGGGTGCGCTGATCGGATACATCGAACTGCACGGTATCCTCCGGTCGAACCGTCTCGCAGTAACCGCCGACCGACGTGCGGCTGCCGCCCGAGATCTGCGAGATGCCCAGATGGAGCACGCGCTCACGGGTGCGTTGGCTTTCGCGGGTCGACACGATCATGCCGGTATAGGGCACGGCGATGCGGATGCACGCGACGATTTTGGCAAAAATATCGTCGCTGATCGAGTTGTCGAACGCGGTCGGGTCGATGTCGTCCGCAGGACAGATACGCGGTACGGAAATCGTATGCGGACCGACGCCATGCACCGCTTCGAGGTGCTCGGCATGCATCAGGATGCCCGCAAACTCATAGCGGTACAGCTCCAGTCCGAACAGTACGCCCAGACCGACGTCGTCGATGCCGCCCTCCATCGCGCGATCCATCGCCTCGGTGTGATAAGCATAGTCGTGCTTCGGTCCCGTCGGATGCAGTTTTTCGTAGGATTCCTTGTGATAGGTCTCCTGAAACAGGATATAGGTGCCGATGCCCGCGTCGCGCAGCTTCCGATAGTTTTCCACTGTGGTGGCAGCGATGTTGACGTTCACGCGGCGGATCGCACCGTTTTTATGCTTAATGGAGTAAATCGTCTCGATCGACTCGAGAATGTACTCGATCGGGTTGTTGACCGGATCCTCGCCCGCTTCGATTGCAAGTCGTTTGTGTCCCATGTCCTGCAACGCGATGACCTCGCGACGAATTTCATCCTGTGTCAGCTTTTTGCGCGTGATATGCTTGTTTTTGCCATGATAGGGGCAATAGACGCAACCGTTGATACAGTAATTGGACAGATAGAGCGGCGCGAACATCACGATGCGGTTGCCGTAGAAATCCTTCTTGATCTGCTCGGCAAGCTGCTCGATCTCGCGGTTCTTTTCCGGAATTTCACAGGCGAGCAGCACCGATGCATCGCGGTGGCTCAGACCCTTGCGCTCCCGTGCACGCTGCAAAATGCGGTCGATCTCCGCCGCGTCGTTCTTGTGGGCATCGGCATACGTCAGCGTCTCACGGATCTCACCGTCGTCGATAAATTCCTGTGCCTTCATGGATTTTACATCATACATGACCGTTTTCCTCTCTTTCCTCTGACGATGCGCGGTAGTCGCCGCGTGCCACGACAATTTTTGCGCCCACCGATTCTATGCGCCGGGTCATGCAGCGGATGCACTCCGCCGCTTCGTCTCCGGTGCAGATTTTGTTGTCATACAGGCTGTATTTTTTGCGCACCGCAACCGGCGACAGATTAGGCATGACGACATTGGCGCCTGCGAGAATGCCCTGCTCGCGTCCCTTGGGGTCGATCGTGCCCAGTGCGGTCGTCGACGGCAGCAGCGCATGCGGCAGCGTCAGGCGCAACAGACCGAGCATGAACAGCGTGTGCTCCAGTGTGCCGCCGGTCTTGTCCGCAAACGGGGTCTGATGATGCGGAATGAACGGCCCGATACCGACCATATGCGGCTGTAATTGACGCACGAACAGAAGGTCTGCCGCCAGATGCGCAGGCGTCTGTCCCGGCGAGCCGACCATAAAGCCCGCACCTACCTGATACCCGAGCGCCTTGAGTGCGTACAAGCACGCCTTGCGGTGCTCAGGCTGCATATTCGGCGGATGCAGCGTGCGGTAATGCGCATCATCCGCAGTTTCATGCCGCAGCAGATAGCGGTCTGCGCCCGCTTCCCGCAGCGCACGGAAGCTGTCCTCACCGCGCTCGCCGAGCGACAGCGTGACCGCACAATCCGGATAGCGCGCCTTGATCTCGCGAATGAGCGCGCACAGACGCGCATCCGTATAATAGCCGTCCTCGCCGCCCTGTAAAACGAACGTGCGAAAGCCCAGTCCATAGCCGTTTTCGCAGCAGGACAGGATCTGCTCCGCGGTCAGACGGTAGCGTTCCGCTTCCGTATTGGAACAGCGAATACCGCAATAATAGCAATCATTCTTGCAATAGCTTGAAATTTCGATCAGTCCGCGAATATAGACCGCGTCCCCGTAAACGCGGTGTTTGACGGCGCGGGCACGTTCAAACAGATACGCAGCAAGCGTGGGGGTGCGTCCCTCGATGAGCGCGATATACTCCGCCGCAGTGAGCGGCTGCCCCTGGGCAAGGCGGTCGATGAGCTGCTGCAAATGAGGGTTTAAATCGGGATATTGGGGATTCACGCGGGTGTTTTCCTCCCTCTCGATGCCCTGTGGGCACATTTTGTGCATTTCTCGCGTGAAAACAAAAAAAGTGTCCTCGGGAAGGAGGACACTTGCAGACAGGGAAATCCCCTGTATTGTGCAGATCTGTCGTTTGCCTTCCACCGCAGAGATGCTCTTTGTGTGTCAGAACCAGCTAAAAAACACTTTGCTGAAAGAATCGTTCTCGCAGCGCAGTCTGTTATTATTATAACAAAGCCGCGGTAAAATGCAACCTTTATTTTTGTGGGTGTGTGCGCTGTCTGCACTCCTCGATCATATCCTCGACCCGACGATGCGTCCGTTCTCATACATTGGACTTTTGCTCGGTCACATCGCTGTAAATCGACTGGATGACGCGTTCCTTCCGATTTCGCTCGCTGTTTTCCCATGATTTTCAAGATGGTTTAATCATAGCAGAAGCCGCAGAAGCCGCAGCCTTTTGCAACGGACATCCCCGTGCATTCCTGTCTTTTTCATTACCGTATACTTCGTATGTTTTTGTGCTTTTTATGCGTTTTTGCTGGTTATGCGTACTAACTGTTCAGCATTAGCGCATTGGTGCACGGGTGCTCTCCCTTTTATTTGTAATTTGGCAGTAATGTAACCTGTTCAAACGTCGATTCCTGTCGTATACTAGATATAGTGAACATGATGGAAAAGTATACCTATTTAGTCCAAATAACGATATCGTCATGTGCAGTGCGATTTAACCGAAATGAAGGTGTCTCACTTATGGACCATACCACTGCTGCGGAAATAGAGTCGCGTGCGAACGCTGTCGGCGCCTGCAAGCTATCATTCCTCTTTCTCTGCACAGTGGATGGGGCTTGGCGCACACGGCGGGTGAAGTGGGGGGATATACGCTACAGCCGCTCCCCCAAGCTTCTAACGACCGCATCGCACGCGGTGATCCCAATGGAGATTTCCGATTGTGCGGCGTGATCGGTAGAGGGCGCATATTCTGCATATCCTACCTGGTATCAAGCGATGGGCACGGCGTGCCGACCCGCGTTTATCCGATCGCGCAAAGCATTACCTTGCTGAAACCCATGAATACGGTATTGCGGGCTCGATGAGACACAGCGCTATATCGTCATCGTGAAGAACGACATCACGCAGACCTATCCAAAGAGCAGGCACATCTTCACGAGGTACAGGCGGCTCTGGCAAGTTGCTGCTCGATCTGGTCAATGACACCCTCACTTATCCAAGCTAGAAGCGGCAAATGCGCCATCTCCCTTGAGGATCTTTCCCTCACCACACTGTTTACGCGTATCACCGTGCCCATTCCGGCGGCGGCAGACGATAAAGGGGTACACTTTTCCTGCGATCTGTCTAATATGGACGGCATCTATGTGCGTGCGCACGGCTTGAACGCACAGAAAATCTTTCCGAACCTGCTTTCCAATGTCGTGAAATTCACGCCTGCAGGAGGGCAGGTATCATGCCGCGCAGGAGCATATCCGGGTGCATGTGCGCATGCGCAACATCGGTACGCTCGCGGGTGCGCCTGTTCTGCTTGCACCGTTCTCAATGCTTTCGACGCGCAGCAGTTGCCTGTAGTGTTGCTCAACCGTTCCCGTCAACAGGTCTATAGTGCCAAGCGCGACACCATGTGTGGCAGTACGCCGTATGGAACCGTATTCCACCCGTGCCCATCTGCTTGAGCAGTATCAAACCACACATACGAACGATACGGTCTTATCCCGAAAGGAGCATCTGTTCCGTCTGCGTTTCGTCATTTGACGAGGACATTGAGCCGGACATCCTGTTCCGCGCGCGCTATCATGTTTGTACAAAAAAGAGGACTTCCTGCACAAGGAATACTCCTTTCTGCATTGATTTTTATACGACCGGAAGTTTGACAAGAGGTAATTTATTATGTATGAAGTTTTTATCGACCGTCTTTCCGCCCACGATGTGGACACGACGACCGCTCTTCGGCGTTTTGTCGGCAGCACCGACCTGTACGGCAAGTATCTGTGCGCCTTCCCGCAGGATGAAAACTTTGCCCACATCGCGCCCGCGCTGGAATCCGACGACTTTGAAGCCGCATTGACCGCCGTTCACACCCTCAAAGGCGTCTCCGGCAACCTTGGCATGGATCGGCTGTTTGCCGCATGCTCGGAAACCGTGGCGCTGCTGCGCGCGCAGCAGTATGAACAGGCAAAGCAATCCTACGCCGTACTCAAGGCAGCGTACGACGATGTTTGCGGCGCGATCGCACAGTGCAGCGGGGATTGAATCGCAACTCCCTTTTCCCCATGAATGCAGCTGTGGAAAGCAGAAAATGAGGAACGATTTATGGAGCTAACCCGTCACGCTATCGCGTATATGGCACAATGGAATCCCGGCGACATCGCCATTTATCAGGTGGATGACACCGCGCTGCGTGTGCTGTATCACTCTCCCAATCTCGCTGCGCTTTCCGGGATGACGCTCGCGCAAGACGATGCGATTATTGAACTGTATCTCCCTCAACTCGATCGCTGGCTGCTCCCAGACTATCATACGATCGACTGGTATGGACACGCCGCAGTCTGCGCGGTCGATCCGTGCGCTGCCCCGTCCGCATGCCCCCTCTGTTCCCATCATCACGATGACCGCAGACGCTTACACCGAGCATATCCCTAAGGCACAGCAAACGGGCATAAACAGGCACATCGCCAAGCCCATCCACCCTAATACAATCTTTGTGACACTGTCGCAGTTATGCGGAGGCAATACATAGGATGATAAAGAGAGATATAGTGCTAATCGTAGACGATATAGAAATGAACCGTGCGATCCTAGCCGGCATTTTTGGCAAGGAATACCGCTCGCTGGAAGCGGAAAACGGCATGCAGGCACTGGAACTAATGCAGCAGTACCAGAACAGCATTGCCGTCGTTCTGCTCGACATCATGATGCCGGTCATGGACGGCTATCAGGTCATGTTGGAAATGAACCGTTTGGGATTGATCTGCAAAATACCGGTCATCATCATCACGGCGGACAGCTCGACCCATTCCGAACTGAAGGCATTCGATGCAGGCGCTGCCGATGTCATTACAAAGCCTTTTGAAGCGCATCTTGTTCGTCGGCGTGTGCAAAATGTAGTGGAGCTGAATCTGCGCAAGCTGCATCAGGACGAGCTGATCGAGGAACAGGCAACCAAGCTCATGGAATCCAACGCGGCGATCATTTCGACCCTCGCATCGGTCGTAGAGGCACGCAGTCTGGAGACCGGTCTGCACATCAAACGCATCGGCATCTATACCAAGGTGCTGCTTGAGGACGTCGTGCGCAATCATCCGGAGTATATTCTGGATGAACGTCAGATCAACATTATCGTCAACGCGGCGTCGCTGCATGACATCGGCAAGATCGCCATCCCTGACGCCGTGCTCAACAAGCCGGGATGTTTGACCCCCTCCGAGTATGCTATTATGAAGACGCACTCGGTCAAGGGCTGTGAAATGCTCGCCAATCTCAGCGGGATCGCAGATCGTGAATATTTGCAATATGCATACAATATCTGCCGCTATCACCATGAGCGCTGGGACGGCAACGGTTATCCCGATCAACTCAAGGGGGATGCTATCCCGATCTACGCACAGGTCGTCGGTGTCGCAGACTGCTATGATGCCCTGACGACCGATCGTGTGTATAAAAAAGCGATCGCACCGGAAAAAGCGATCAGCATGATCCTCAACGGCGAATGCGGCCTGTTCTCGCCCAAGCTGCTTGAGAGCCTGAAAGCCGTGCAAGCCGTGTGGTTGCAACTCGCCGCACAGTACGCGGACTCGCAGAAGGAGTCGATCGACGCGGGTCAACTGCTCGATCCCTCTCTTCTGGACATGAGGGAGGACTTCCATGACACGCAGCACAGCGATTCGCTCAAATACTTTGCGCTGCTCAAATATCTGAAAAGCACCGTCATGGAAGTCGACCTTACGAGCGGCATCTACCACGTCGTTTACCAATACAGCAATGATTTCGACCTGCTCAAATCCGGCAGCAGCTTTGCGGAATCCATCACACGCTTTGCGCGCGAAGCGGTGCATCCGGACGATCAGGACCGCGTCTTGCAGCTGCTCGGTTCGTATACCGCCCACTTCTTTTCCGAGGGTCTGCTCGAAATGCAGCGCAGCTATCGCATCTATAACCGCGCCTCGGGACAGTATCTGCATTGGCAGGCGACCATCCTGCGCGTCAACCCCGACGCGCCGCATCAGCAAAAGGTCATTTTGATCTGGAAAAAGCTTGAGAACGCCGCTGCCCCCGCCAAATTACAGTCTGTCGCGGAGGAGATCATTTTGCAAAACATGATCGTTGATGTGCAGTCCTACCGCAACGACCGTTGGCTGACGATGCCGCACACAAGTCACGGCGTTCTTGATTTACTGGGCTATTCACAGTCCGAGGTGCAGGAAAAGTTCCAAAACCGTTATCTGCTGCTGATTCACCCCGACGACCGCGAATCGGTTCTGCGCGACAGCACACAGCAGCAGCGCAAGGGTACCTTCCAAGAACTGGAGTACCGCGTGGTCGCGCGGGACGGCAGTGTCTACTGGCTGCTCTCCAAATCCCAACTGATGACCGATGCAAACGGCGCAGAGGGCTTCTATTGCGTACTCATCGACATCACGCAATCCAAAAAAGTGCAGGAGGAGCTGCGCACGCTCATCGAGCGCTATCAGATCGTGCTCGACCAGACCAATGACATTATTTTTGAGTGGTACGCGGATTCCGATGAGCTGCATTTCTCTCCGCGTTGGAATGAGCGCTTCGGCCACAGCACCCTGCAAAAGGATGCGCTGCAATATCTCAGCTACGCCTCGGATGTGTATCCCGCAGATCGTACCGATTTCGGCAAGATGCTCGACCAACTGTTCGCCGGTCGTCGATATGGAGAGGCTGAGGTGCGTCTGTATGACAACGCGGGACAGTACCACTGGTGTCGTTTCCGCATCACCGCTATTCGCGACGACAATGGTCAAGTCGTGCGTATGATCGGCTTGATCTCCGATATCGACAGTGAAAAGCGCGCCTCACAGGAGCTGCGCGACATGGCGGAGCGAGATTCCCTGACACAGCTTTACAACAAGGGTACGGCGATGCAAAAAATTGACGCCTATATCGATCGCATGGAACCAGAAGATTCTGCTGTAATGTTCGTCATAGATGTGGACGACTTTAAGAAAATCAACGATCATTGCGGGCACATGCGCGGCGATGCGGTGCTGCAAGAGATCGCGACCGAGTTGAAACGCATTTTTCGCAGCGAAGATATTGTCGCACGCATCGGTGGTGATGAATTTTTGGTCTTTATGACCGCGGTGCGTGAGCCCCGCATCATTGAGGAACGCGCATCGCGTATCAACAGCCTGCTGCGCAGCATCGTCGTGCAGCACAAGGCAGGCGGCGCGATCTCATGCAGCATCGGTCTGGTGCTGTGTCCCCAGTCCGGACGCAATTTTAACGAACTGTTTGCACATGGCGATCTTGCGTTGTACGATGCCAAACTAAAGGGCAAAAATCAGCATTCTTTTTATGAAATACAAATGGAGGACACCATTTTCAAACTTCCCGGCACACAGCTTGTCACCAGTACGCAAATTGATTCCGACCTCGCGTCGCAGGATCCGCTCGCGTAAACAGCGTATTCTTGACAAATACCCGTCTACGGTTTACGCTGTAAGTAGTTGCGGTCGTTTACGACCCCCGATACCGTAATACTGGATGAGGTAACGATCATGAAACGTGTTTTTGGACTGGTAGAGGCGATTTTTGACAGTCTCTATTTACTGGCTGCGGTGACGATCGGTCTGGTGCTGCTTCTCACCGGTTCCGGTTCGCTCGCGCGCGTGCTGTGCGGTGTGATGGCATTGGTGCTCGCAGGCGGCGATTCCTTCCACCTGCTGCCCCGTATCGCGGTGATTCGCAGCGGCCGTGAGGAGCGCTATCGTGCTGCACTTGGTCGCGGCAAGCTCATCACGTCGATCACGATGACGCTGTTCTACCTTTTGCTGTGGCATGTCGGAATCCTGGTCTTTGGACAAAGCGGCGGCATGTGGTCGTACATTTTGTACGCACTTGCCGCAGTGCGCATCCTTCTGTGCCTGATGCCGCAAAACGCGTGGTTCGAGCGCTATCCCCCGGTCTCGTGGGGCATTGCACGCAACATTCCGTTTTTTGCGATTGCAGCGATCATCACCGTGTTCTTTTACGGATGGCGTACGCAGTTTGCAGGGTTTGATGCGATGTGGCTTGCAATCGTGCTTAGCTTCGCATGCTATCTCCCGGTCGTGCTATGGTCAAACCGCAACCCGAAAATCGGCATGCTCATGTTCCCCAAGACCTGCGCATATTTGTGGATGCTTGCAATGTTCCTCTCGGTTTAAGGCGCAAAAAAAGACGGTCAAATGACCGTCTTTTTTTTTGCGTTCTTATCCGTTTTCCGATTTTGGACCAATGCGTTTTCGGAAGTATCCGAGATAGAGAATGCCCGCCGCGAGCGTCCAGAAATACGCGACCATGTACGGGACTTCAAAGATATTCTCAAAATAGCAGTGCGCCATCACACCTGCCATACCCGCGAACATCGCGACCGCAAGCGGGTGAATGTCCGTACGCCGGGTACGGCCGAGCGCACGCAGACACCAGAGAGACATGCCGACGAGCAGGATGATAAATGCGATCAGACCGATGTATCCCATCTCGACCAACGTCTTGAGATAGTAGTTGTCCATATAAAAATAGGAAAATGTATCCGTCTCCTCGATGATCTTATTCTGCATCGCAACTGCACCGCCAAACCGTCCCAGTCCGAAACCGAGCCACTTGTTGTTGCTCAGCAGGAGCTGATAACCGGTCGCCCAACGAATGGAGCGGCCTGCGCGCGCACTTGCGGCGGCATAGTCCGCGGTAAACAGGTAGGTGATACGGTTTGCGATCGACGGAATGGCAATGAGCGCCATACCGCCGCCGACCGCCATCAGACCGATCAGCCGACGATCCAGATAGATCGCAAAGATCAGAACTGCGACGACCAAACCGCCCCACGCGCCCTTAGAAAACGTGAACAGGATGGACAGGCACATAATGCCCGCGGCACCGATACCCATGATGCGCAGCCATAGCTTCTTGGAGTAATACGCCAGACCTGCAGCCATCGGCGCGAACAGCACAAGGAACGAACCCATGATGTTCGGGCTGCCGGTGAGCGAGTACACGCGGGTGCGCACGCTCTCCTCCGTCTGCGAGACCCAGCCGGCGGGGATCGGTGCGGCGACGATATACTGGTAAATGCCGTGCAGACCGATCAGCGTCGCCAGTACGACCAGTGTGCCATATAAAATGGCAAAATCCCGATCATCCTCCACGAGCCGGATCATGACAAAGAACCAGAAAATATACTGCACCACAGCGCGGAAACCGTCGATCGCAATGCCCATATACGGCGATACCACGCACATCAGGAAGAACGCGACACCGACAAAAAACAGGATATATGCATCTACCGGCGTTGCGCGCGTTATGCTGCGATCCGTGCGGTACATGCCACGTCGCCAGCACACATACAGCATGCCGACCGCCATGAGCATTTCATCCCACAGCGAGGACAAAAAGCCGATCTGTACCACATTACGCAGGAAAAAGTCGATCGGCAGGTAAAGAGAAACCGCCATGATGAGGAAACCGCGCACGCCAAAGAAGCGGCATACCCGTCCGATCACACCGCCGCCGACAAAATGGCCGACAGGCTTCGCAATTTTCACGCACGCACGGTAGAACACGCTCTGCCGCACGCAATCTCCGACCCGCTCGAGCCAGCGTGCAAAATGCGCCGCGATGCGAACGTATACGGGCGGCTTGCTGCCCTCCCCGCCGAACATCGGCGCCCAAACGAAACGATGCCACAGGTGCTTGGTTTTTGAAAAGGGATAGCTGTCAGCGATCGCACGGAAAAAATGTGCGATCGCGCCCTGCCGATACCAATCGCGCAGTTGCCGGAGCACGCTCCAAAGCAGACTCCCGTTCAAAATTTCTCTCATTTTGCAATATCCACCGAGTCAATGTTCGCAGTCGTTTCAAAGTCGTCAGTCTTAAGGATGAAGGTACGGCCTGCGCGCACCTCCTGCGTGCCGATTTTCGGCGTCGGCGTGCCCTTTGTGACCTTGGACTTCACGATGACAACCACATCCTTCTTGGACGGGTCGAGCGCGTTGACGATACGTCCGTCCGCCGTCGTGACCTGCTGAATGTAATCCTGAATTTCCATATGATCGATCGTGGCGTCGACAAAGTCATTGCCGGAAACCAGTTTCTTGCCGGTCTGATCGTTGCGTGCCAGCTCGGAAACCATAAACGGCGTTGCGCCCCGAATGCGCATTACACTGGTCATTTCTACCTGCGGGCTGACCGCTTCCGCCACCGGCGCCGCGAACAGCTTCCAGCCGATGCCGCCGACAATGGCGATCGCAGCGATGAGCACCAGTAGATCGACAACGTTAATCAGCCCAAACAATTTGCCTTTTTCGTTGATGATTTTCATTTGTTACCCTCCATTAGGAACATTTCATACGTTGTAATGATACCATAAATGGCAAGGGTGTACAAGCCTTTTTGCGTTTTCCCGCGCTTATCCGCGCGTCAGGCGGTGGCGCAGCGCACCCACAAGCTCGGCGGTTTTGAAGCGCACGACAAAGCGCGTGCCGTCGCGGCGCGTCAGTGCACGCTCCCCCGAAGAGAGCGCCGCCGGCTCCGCGACCGCAGCACCGCGGCACATCGGCGGGTAGATGACACACCACCAGTTGTGCCCTTTTGCACGACCGATTTCCACCCGCAGCCCGACATATTGGCCCGCAGGCAGCGAAAAAGTTTCATAATCCCGTGTTGGATAATATTCCTCGTCGAGCTTGACCGCGACGGTATCCTGTGCGCCCTGCCGCCACAGCTCAAGCTGCGCAACGTTCGCAATCTGCTGCAAATGCTGCCGCACGACTGCACGCACCTGCGTCTGTGTGTGCGCTTCGGTCAGCAGCGGCTCACAGTATGCAAGCACGCGGTCTCGCACGCACAATTTCACGCGCTGATCCTCGCGGCTGTCCGAATTGGCGAGCACATGCAGCCGCAGCACATCGTCCGCGAGCGCCTGCTGCTGCATCCCCGCCATCGCCGCATATGTAAACAGCAGCAGCACGGTCAGTACGAGCGCCGCTTCCCAACGTTTAATCTGTGTCATAAAGAAAACCTCCGTCGTTCCTGTTCTTAACAGGAGTATCGACGGAGGTTTGCCGTTTTAATCACAAATTTCGGTAAGATGTGTATCCGGAAAGGCTTTTTTAAGCGTTTCATACGCGGTCTCGGCGGTTTCGCGCGCACAGAACAGACCGTAGGTGGTCGGTCCGCTGCCGCTCATGACCGCGCCGTCCGCGCCGCATGACAGCAGCGTACTGCGGATGTCCGCAATCTCCGGATGATGCCCGCCCGTGACAGGCTCCATCACGTTATACAGCCGATGACATATGCCCGCATAATCCGCGTCCGCAAGCGCACGCAGCATGCCTGCGGTATCCGGACGCGGCGACACATTGCCGCCGTTCATCTCGGCATACACGCCCGCAGTCGACACCGAGAACGGCGGCTTGCACAGCACGACAAAGCAGCGCGGCATGGGCGGCAGCGCCGTCAGCTCCTCACCGATGCCCTGCGCGAGCATCGTGCCGCCGCGAATGCAATAGGGCACATCCGCGCCCAGCTTCACGCCGATCTCGCACAGCCGCTCCACACCGAGTCTCCTGTCGTGCAGCGTGTCGAGCGCACACAGCACCGCCGCTGCGTCTGTCGAGCCGCCCGCCAATCCCGCCGCGACCGGAATACGCTTGGTGATTTCGATGCGCGTGCCGGCATTAGGCGCGCCTGTTACCTCGTAAAACAGCTTTGCCGCACGCATGGCAAGGTTGCGGTCGTCGCACGGCAGGTAGGGCAGATTATTTTTCAGATAAAAGCCGCCGTCCTCGTTGAGCGCAACCGTCACATCGTCATGCAGTGCCACGGTTTGCATGACCATTTTGACGGTATGATAGCCGTTCGGACGCTTTCCGGTCACATCGAGCGTCAGGTTAATCTTGGCTTTTGCTTCGCGTGTCATGGATTTCATACGAATTTCTCCTTTTTAGATCGAGACTGCGTGCGCCTTGCGCTTGTAAAAGACTGCAATCTCATGGAAACCCGCTTCACGGGCGTGATCAAGACACTGCTCGATGCCGCGACCAACATCGGGCGCGCAGTGGCTGTCCGAGCCGACAGAAATCATAGACCCGCCCAAATTGCGGTACATATCGAGAATGAAACGCGGCGTGCCAACCTTCTTCTGCCAGCCAAATAGATTCGCCGCATTGATTTCCAAAGCAATTTCGCGGTCGATGATCTCGCGCAGAATCGGCTCGATGCGATCCTCCCAACCGGCAAAGCTCGGGGGAACGCCATCGGGGCGCTTCATCACGCGCAGTGGATAGTCGATGTGCGCCAAAATATCAAAGCCGCCCACGCGTACCATGCGCAGCAGATCCGCAAAATATTCCTCCAGGAATGCATCCGGATTGGTTTGCTCCCAATCCTGAAAATAAATGTCGATGTCGTTCGCTCTGCGCACATGCAGCGAACCGATGACCTCATCGAAATCATATGCCGTAACATATTCCGCCGCTTCGGAACACGCATGGATTTCGCCGAGTTCCACGCCGGACAGCAGCGTCAGCGCTCCGTCAAATTCGTGCTGACAGCGCGCCACATCACGGCGCTGCGCGTCAATATCGAGAAACAGCGGCGGATGCTCAAAATAAAAATCCTTATGATCGGTGAGCGCGATAATGGAAAGTCCGCGCGCGACCGATGCGCGACAAATCGCTTCAACGGAAGCGTTCGGCTTCGCGTCCTCAGAATATTCGGAATGCATATGCAGATCAAGCAGCATAGTCGCGTCTCCCTTCTTATTGTTTCCTTTTAAACGCTATCATTATAACAGTTTTTGTGGTATAAAACAACGTCGGTTGCGGAATGCTAGTGAAAAAAGAAGGAGAGAAAAGCTTATGAATCGTTTCGCACTGACGCTCGTCATCATTGGCGCAATCAACTGGGGTCTCATCGGAATCTTTGGTTTCGATCTGGTCTCATGGCTCTTTGGCGGCCAGCTTTCTGTGGTCAGCCGGATCATTTACACGTTGGTCGGACTTGCCGGCATATGGGCGATTTCTTTTTACGGCAGCCGACAGGCGCACAGTCACTAGAGTGTGATCGCAAGACAAAGGTATCCCATCAAAAAAAAACGGCGGATCGCTTCTGAACAAGCGATCCGCCGTTTGTGTTCACAGCTTACTGAGCTTCGCTGACAAGACGCTCTGTGTCCTGTGCGATGACCAACTCTTCGTTCGTTGGGATGACCAGAACTCGTACACGTGCCCAGTCGATGGAAATATCCATCTGGCGGCCGCGATACTTGTTCTTCTCAGGGTCGATCTTGACGCCCAGATATTCAAGGTGCTCGCAGATGTCCCAGCGAACCGAACGGTCGTTCTCTCCGACGCCTGCGGTGAATACGATCGCGTCTACGCCGCCCATTTCCGCGATATAGGAACCGATGATCTTTTTGACCGAGATGTTAAACATATCCTTTGCGAGGATCGCACGCTTGTTGCCCTCATCGATTGCGTTGTCCAAATCGCGGAAATCAGACGAAACCCCCGAAATGCCCTGCATACCGGACTTCTTGTTCAGAATTTCGATGACCTCAGCCGCATTTTTGTGCTCATGCTCGCACAGGAACTCAATGATTGCGGGGTCGATGTTACCCGAACGGGTACCCATCGGCAGACCGTCGAGAGGGGTGAAGCCCATCGACGTGTCGATCGACTTGCCGCGGTCGATCGCGGTGATGGACGAGCCGTTGCCCAGATGGCAGGTGATGATCTTCAGATCCTCGATCGGACGACCGAGCATCTCCGCCGCCTGCTGCGAAACATAGCGGTGCGAAGTGCCGTGGAAGCCGTAGCGACGGATCTTGTACTTTTCGTAGTACTCATACGGAATCGCATACATATAATGCGACTGCGGCATGGTCTGGTGGAACGCCGTATCAAACACCGCGACCATCGGCACATTCGGCCCCATAACGTCCTGGCATGCGTGGATGCCGATGAGGTTCGGCGGGTTGTGCAGCGGTGCGAGCGGGACACAGTCCTCAATTGCCTTAAGCACCTTCTCGGTAATCACAACGGAATCCGCGAAGTACTCGCCACCGTGTACGACACGGTGACCGACTGCGTCGATCTCCTTCATGTCTGCGATGACGCCCCACTCTGCATTCGTCAGGATGTCAAGTACCGCCTTGATCGCCTCGGCGTGGGTCTTCATCGGAACCTCCGCCTTGTACTTGCCTTCCTTGCCGTCCGCCTCGTGCGTCAGGCGGCCGTCGATGCCGATGCGCTCGCACAGGCCCTTCGCCATGACATTCTTGCTGTCCATATCGATCAGCTGATACTTCAGCGAGGAACTGCCGGCGTTGATTACCAATACCTTCATGTGTCTTTCTCCTTTTTTCTTTATTATATGCCCGCAAAAGCGATTGCAACCAACCGCAAAAAAGAGTATGATATAGATAAGAAATATTCATAAACTCCGGTTACGCAAGGCAAAAATAATCACTACTTTTATTTTACACCACCTTTTGTCTTTGCACAACCTACTTTTTCGATTTTTTCACAGTTTTCCCCGGGAGGTCACTATGAAGATCTGCGGTGTCATCGCTGAATACAACCCTTTCCATACGGGCCATGCGCTCCAGCTTACCGAGACCCGCCGGGTGCTTGGTGACGATACCGCCATCGTTTGCGTGATGAGCGGAAACTATGTCCAACGCGGCGACCTTGCCGTGATGGAAAAATACCGCCGTGCACAGGTCGCCGCGCAGTGCGGCGCAGACCTTGTGCTTGAGCTTCCACTCGGTGCAGCGCTCTCCTCGGCGGAGGGCTTTGCGCGTGGCGGTGTGCGTGCCCTCGATGCGCTTGGTGCCGTGGGATTTCTGTCGTTCGGCAGCGAATGCGGCTCGACCCGCGCGCTGCTGCGCGCGATGGATGCATTGGAACAACCGCGTGTGCAGCGCGCATTCCAAGCCGCTCTGCACGAGGGATTATCCTATGCGGCAGCACGACAAAAAGCACTTGCGGCAGTCGACACTCAGTCTGCCGCATTACTTTCCACCTCCAACAACACGCTCGGGCTGGAATATTGCCGTGCGATCGCCGCCGAAGGCAGCCTGCTCACGCCGTTCTCCATCCGGCGTCGCGGCGCGGCGCATGACAGCAGCATCCCCGCAGAGGATTACGCTTCCGCTTCCCTGCTGCGCGCACAGCTTGCGGTGCAGCAGCTTGCGGCATGTGTCCCCTATCTGCCTGCCCCTTCGTTGAGCATGCTCAGGCAGGCGCTCGACTGCGGGGAAGCGCCGGTCTTTCTGTCCGCCATCGACGGTGCCCTGCTCAGCCACCTGCGGCGTCTGTCCGCAGACGATCTTGCCCGTTATGACAGCGACAGCGAGGGTTTCCAAAACCGGCTCGCGCAGTCCATCCGCGACGGCGTGCGCTTTAACGAAATCTGTGAGCATGCTCAGACGCGCCGCTATCCGCTCGCCCGTGTACGCCGCGCGCTGCTGCGCGCGTGGCTCGATCTACCGCTCGACGAATGCGGCAAGCCGCCCGCGTATCTGCGCGTGCTCGCGATCGGTCCGCAGGGCCGTGCACTCCTGCGCCTGTTTTCCAAGACCGCACGCGTGCCGCTCATCACAAAGCCGCTGCATGAAAAAGAACTGCCGGAAATCATGCAGCCCATGCTTGCGCGCGACGTGCTCGCAGATGATCTGTACGCGCTCGCTTTTTCCGCACCTGACCGCCGTGCCGGCGGCAGTCACTTCCGCAAGACTCCCTACTGTGATACATCTGAAGCGTAAGCGCAATTTGAGGAGGTGTCGTTATGGATTGTCCGTATTGTGGGAAGGAAATGCTCAAAGGTCGCCTGATCGGTGACCACCACCCGCTGCGATGGTTGCCCGAGGATAAACAGCTTCTCTTCGGACTATGGGCGGCGGGCGGTCTGCGCATCGGCTCGCATATCCCCGGCGTTCACGCGGAAGCCGACACCTACTACTGTTCTTATTGCAAAAAAATGGTGATCGACGTCGATCATTGCTAAAAAAGCGTCCCCGAGCCGAATGGTTCGGGGACGCTTTTCGGTTTATAGTTTTTCCATGAACTGCATTGCGCTTTTTGCCATCAGGCGCTTGATACCCTTGGAAAATTCGATTTCAAGCAGTTGATCACCGCCCATAGGCTTGACGCTGCGCACGGTGCCCGTGCCGAACGCCTTATGCCGCACGGCATCGCCCACCTTGAGCGTCGGCGCTGCCGCAGCAGGTTCCGTTGCCTTTTTGACCGCGGATGCCGAGGTCAGGAAGGTATCCTGCGACCGGAACGCGTTCTTGTTCGTGCGCTGCGCACTCTCGTCGCGTTCGCTTGCCGCGCGCATCTGGCGGTTGGTGATGTTGGAGTCAATGAAATCCTCCGGAATCTCTTGAATGAATCGCGAGGGCTTGGAGTAACGGGTCTGACCGTAGATCATACGCCGCTCGGCGCAGGTCAGATACAGCTCACGCTTGGCGCGCGTGATCGCCACATAGCACAGTCGGCGTTCCTCCTCCAGATCCTCCTCGCTTTCGGTCGAACGGAACGACGGGAACAACCCGTCCTCCATGCCTGCGAGGAATACCGTGGGGAATTCCAGGCCCTTTGCCGAATGCATCGTCATCATGAGCACAGCGTCCTCGTCCTCCGCAGTGTGATCCGCATCGGTGTAGAGCGCCATCTCTTCGAGGAAGCCACCGAGCGTCGGATTTTCGGTCTTGGCTTCATAGTCGACGATGTTCGATTTGAGTTCCATGATATTTTCTGCACGCGACCGCGATTCCATATCGGCTTTTGCGCTGAGCGCCGCCATATAGCCGCTCAATTCGAGCATTTGATCGTACATTTGCGACAGCGGCATATATTCGAGCATGTGTCTCAGATCGTCGATGAGCTTGCCGAACTTCTCCATCGCGCCCGCACCGCGCGCGAGTGCGGGATACTGCGAAGCATCGTGCACCACCTGGTACAGATCGACGCCCGCCTGTGCCGCTTCTTCCTCCGCAATTTCGATGGAGCGGTCACCGATCTTGCGCGCCGGCACGTTGATAATGCGCTTGAGGCGCAGCGTATCCGACGGATTCTCGATGACCCACAGATAAGCGAACATATCGCGAATTTCCGCACGGCTGAAGAAGTCGCGTCCCTTGTAAATACGATACGGAATGGAGTTGCGGCGGAACGCGCCTTCCACGTTGTTGGAAAGTACGTTATTGCGGTATAAAATCGCAAAATCGCTCCATTTTGCGCCCTTGGACACGCCGTCCAGAATGGTCTCCGCGATATACGCCGCCTCGCCCTCCTGCGTGTCGGAACGGTGCAGGCGAATCTTCGCACCCTCATCCGACTGTGTCCACAACTCCTTGCCCTTGCGGCGCTGGTTGTTGCGGATGAGCTCGTTCGCGGCGTTCAGAATCGTGCCCGTCGAGCGGTAGTTTTGCTCCAGACGGATGGTGGCAGCGTTTTTGTACTGCTGCTCAAACTCGAGAATATTCGTGATGGTCGCGCCGCGGAATTTGTAAATACTCTGATCGTCGTCGCCTACGACGCAGATATTCTCGTGTCCGCCCGCGAGCAGCGCAGTCAGCACATACTGCGCATGGTTGGTATCCTGATATTCGTCGACGAGCACATAACGGAACTTGTGCTGATAATAGTCGAGCACATCATCGTTTTCGCGCAGCAGACGCACGGTTTTCATGATGATGTCATCGAAATCGAGTGCATTTGCCTCGCGCAGCGCCTTTTCGTACAGCGTGTAGACCTCCGCGACCTTGCTGCGGAAAAAGTCGGTTCCGCTGATGGCGGCGGCGTATTTCTGCGGGCTTTGCAGATTGTCCTTCGCGCGGCTGATTGCGCCCGCGACCTGCTTTTGGTCAAAGACCTTTTCGTCGAGATTGAGGCGTTTGAGAATGTCGGTCAGCACGCGTTTGGTATCGTCGGTGTCGTAGATCGTGAAGTTCTTATCGTAGCCCAGCTTCTCAATGTCGCGACGCAGGATGCGCAGGCACGCCGTGTGGAACGTATACGCCCAGATCGCGTCTGCGTCCTGCTCCCCGACCGCGCGGGTCAGTCGCTCGCGCAGCTCGCGTGCCGCCTTGTTCGTGAACGTGATGGCGATGATCTCCCACGGCTTTGCGGGATCGACTGCGCACAAGCGCTCCGCACGCGCGCGGTCCTCCTCCTTGGGGTCGACCAGATAGCCCGCGAGGAACGCGAGATCCTCCTCGGTCGCGCCGGGCGTCGCAAATTCATCCTGATAGCCACGTCCGAAACGCAGCATATTGATGATGCGCTGAATGAGCACGGTCGTCTTGCCGCTGCCCGCGCCTGCGAGCACAAGGAGCGGTCCTTCTGTGTGAAAAACCGCCTCGCGCTGTCGGTCGTTGAGCGATTGGAACCTCTGCTCGATGACCGCACGGCGCACGGCGGTGTATTTGGCGTCAAATTTCGTCGCTTCCATAAGTAATGACCCTCTATCCAAAATACGATAACCTATGGATACAGTATATCACACTTTGCGGGTCTAAACAAGCGCAGCTAGACGATCGCTCCGCGCAGTACCTCGATGGCGCGGCGTTCCAACCGCGAAATCTGCACTTGAGACACTCCAAGCACGCGCGCCGCCGCTGCCTGCGTCATGCCGCGGTCATAGCGCAGCGCGATGACCTGCCGCTCGCGCTGCGGCAGTGTTTTCACGGCTTCGCGCAGGCTGAGAGACAGCGCAAGCTGCTCCTCCATGCTGCCTCCGTCGGACAACAGCTCACCGAGGGACGCGCCGTCATCAGTGAGCTGCCGCTCAAGCGAATCGGTCGCACGCGATGCCTGCTCGCACATTGCCGCTTCTTCGACTGTGACCCCCGCCGCGTCGGCAAGCTCCGCGATCGTCACCTCCCGCCCATTTGCGTTCTCCATCTCGCTTTGCAGCCGCCGCAGACGCGTGCTCAGATCCTTGACCGAGCGGCTGACCTTGACCGGGCCGTCATCTCGCAAAAAACGCCGAATCTCGCCCGCGATCTTGGGCACGGCATAGGTGGAAAACGCGGTGCCGTAATCGCAGTCAAACCCACGCACCGCCTTGAGGAAACCGAGTGCGCCGAGCTGATACAAGTCGTCCGGCTCGACGCCGCGCCCAAAATAGCGCCGCGCAATGCTCCAAATCAGCCCGTTGTTGTGCTCAATCAGCGCATTTGTTGCGTGTTCATCGCCCTGCTGCGCGCGCCGAAGCAAGACGGTATTGTCCTCGAGGACCGACATCACCGCACACCATCGCGCAGCGTGAGCGTCCGCAGCATCGTGACGATCGTGCCCTTGCCCTCGGTCGAGCGCACGCGCAGCTTGTCCATAAAGCTCTCCATGATTGTAAAGCCCATGCCCGAACGCGTATCATCGCCGGTCGTGAACATCGGCTCGCGCGCCTTCTCAATGTCCGCGATACCGCGTCCAGAATCCTTGACCTTGATTTCGATTTTGCCTCCCTCGAGCAGCTTAGCGGATACCGTTATGTAGCCCAACCGATCAGCATAGCCGTGCACGATGGCATTGGTCACCGCTTCGCTGACTGCGGTCTTGATGTCGTTTAGTTCCTCAAGCGTCGGGTCGAGCTGCGCGACGAACGCCGCGACGGTCTGCCGCGCGAACGCCTCGTTGACCGACCGGCTCTCGAATTTGATGCTCATGCTGTTTTGCACGTTCTGCATGTCCTATTCCCCCTCAAAATGTACCAGTTTTGGCAGACCTGCCGCGCGAAACACGCGCATTGCCTGCTGTCTTGTGCCGCGCACGGAAAGCGCGCGACCGGTGCGCTGTAGGCTGCGCTGCAAATGCAGCACGACCGCCAGCCCCGAGCTGTCCATAAACGTCAGTCCAGACAGGTCGAGGATGACCCGCCCCTCGGGATTCATAGACAGCGCGGTATCCGTATAGTCGATGATGCGCCGCGCTTCATGGTGTCCCAATTCCTCCGAGATCGCGATGACCTGCGCATCGCCCTCCCGCGTATGTGAAATCTGCATTCTATCACCCCAAAACATGAAAATAGACCCGCAACGACGGTTACGGGTCTATTTTACAAAATATGGAGTTTCTATTGTGCCGCTTTTTGTCGCGCGGCAAAGATTTTCTCCGCTTCCCCGACCAGATAGAGCGAACCGCACAGCAAAATGCAGTCGCTTTCGGTCGCATTGCGCCGCGCGGCGGCATAGGCGGCGGCAACGCTCTCACAGGTGTGCACCTCTGCACAGTGACACGCGGCAAGGTCGGCTAGCTGCTGCACAGGCAGCGCGCGCTCATTATTCGGCGCGCATGCGAACACCGCGCTCGCGCGCGATGCAAGTGCCGCCACGCACGGCTCGACCGCCTTATCACGCACCATGCCGATGACGAGCAGCAGCCGCCTGTCGTCAAGCAGCGTGTCGATCGCATCGGTCAGCGCCACGACCCCGCCGGGGTTGTGCGCACCGTCTAGCAACGTTAATGGGGCGGTCGCAACGATTTCCAACCGCCCCGCGAAGCGCGTGCCCGCAAGACCGTCGCGTACCGCATCCTCGGGTAAGAAAAATCCCCTATCACGCAGTGCGCCTACGATGGCAAGTACAGTCAGCGCATTTTCGACCTGATGCCGCCCGATGAGCGACAGATAGTAGGTGTGCTCCCCCGCATGAAACTGCGAGCCGTCCAGCCCGCACACGACCGCGGTCGCGGGTGCGGGGATCGTGAGCGGCGAGCCGACACGCTTGCATGCGTTCTCGATCTCGCGCCGCGCACCCTCGGGCTGCCCGTAGGCGCATACGACCGTGCTGCCCTGCTTGATGATACCCGCTTTGGTGCGTGCAATTTGCTCGACGGTATCCCCGAGTACCGCGGTGTGATCGAGTGAAATCGAAGTGATCGCCGCAACGAGCGGCGGGTCGATCGCGTTTGTCGCGTCGAACTCTCCTCCCAGCCCGGTCTCGAGCACGACGAGGTCACATGCCCGCTCGACGAAATACAACATGCCCACCGCCGTGACAAACTCAAACTCCCCGATGTGCTCCCCCTCGTGCAAGCTGAGCATGCTCACCGCGGCGCGCACACGATCGGTCAGCCGTGCAAGATCGTCCTGCCCGATCATCTCCCCGTTCACGCGAATGCGCTCTTCAAACGCGACCAGATAGGGCGAGGTGAACAGCCCCACCCGATAGCCCGCGCGCAGCACAATCTCGGCGGTCATCGCGGCGGTGCTGCCCTTGCCGTTGGTCCCTGCCAGATGCACAAAGCGCAGCGCGCGCTGCGGGTCTCCCAGTGCGGCCAGCAGCGCACGGATGCGGTGCAGCCCCGGCGCGCCCGAAAACCGCCCGAGCGCATGGATATAGTCTTCCGGTCGTTCCATCCTGTTTTTGCTCCTTTTGATGCGACAATACCAAAAAGGAACCCCTTGCGGGGTTCCTTTGGGTGGTTTAACTTAGCCCAGTGCGGCAAGAGAGGCTTCCAGCTTTGCGATCAGCTCGCGTGCCTTATCCGCCTTGTCCCGCTCGTTCTGGATGACCTTTTCCGGTGCCTTTGCGACAAAGCTCTCGTTTTCCAGCTTTCTCTGTACAAAGGCAAGGTCATTTTCCGCCTTTTCCTTTTCTTTGGTCAGGCGTGCGCGCTCCTTATCGAGATCGAGCAGCTCGCTCATGGGCATATAGAGCTGTGCGTCCTCGGTGACGACCGACACCATCTTGGAAGCGTCCGCCGGTGCTTCTCCCACCACTTCGACCTCAGCGGCGTATGCGAGCTTTGCGAAGAATACGCTGCCGGCTTCAAACGTATCGCGTTTGTCCGTGACGACGATGACCTTCGCCTTCTTCGACGGCGGCACGTTCATTTCCGCGCGGCGGTTGCGAATGGCGCGAATCGCGTTCATCAGCGTTTCCATGCGCGCTTCCTCAGTCGGGAATGCGAGTTCCTCGCGATACTCCGGCCACTTCGAGACCATGATAGATGCACCCTCATGCGGCAGCGCCTGCCAGATGGTCTCGGTGATGAACGGCATGAATGGATGCAGCAGCTGCATCGCGCCCGACAGCACATAGCACAGCACCTTCTGCGCATTTTCGCAGGTCTCGCGGTCGTCTTTGTTTTGCAGACGGGTCTTGGCAATTTCGATATACCAGTCGCAGAAATTGTCCCAGATGAAGTCGTTGAGCTTGCTTGCGGCAAGACCAAGCTCGTACTTGTCGATGTTCTGCGTGACCTCACGTGCCAGATCGTTGAACTTGGATACGATCCACTTGTCCTCGAGCGTGAGCGTCGCGGGCAGTTCCGCCTTGTCGATGGTCAGGTTCATCTGGATGAAGCGCGACGCATTCCAGATCTTGTTGCAGAAGTTGCGGCTTGCCTCGACGCGTTCGGTCGAGAAGCGCATGTCGTTTCCGGGGCTGTTGCCCGTCGCGAGCGTAAAGCGCAGCGCGTCCGCGCCGTACTGGTCGATGATCTCAAGCGGGTCGATGCCGTTGCCGAGCGACTTGGACATCTTGCGTCCCTGCGCGTCGCGCACCAAACCATGGATATAGACCGTGTCGAACGGCGTGTGCTCCATGTGCTCTACGCCGGAGAAGATCATGCGGGCAACCCAGAAGAAAATGATGTCATAGCCCGTGACAAGCGTATTGGTCGGGTAAAAGTATTCCAGTTCCTTGGTCTTTTCCGGCCAACCGAGCGTGGAGAACGGCCACAGCGCAGACGAGAACCAGGTATCGAGCACGTCCTCTTCCTGATGCACGTTTTTCGAGCCGCACTTCGGACAGACATGGATGTCCTCCTTGGAAACGACCATTTCGCCGCAGTCCGCGCAGTAGAACGCGGGGATGCGGTGACCCCACCACAGCTGGCGGGAGATGCACCAGTCGTGCACGTTCTCCATCCAGTGCAGGTAGGTCTTGGAGAAGCGATCGGGCACAAAGCGCGTCTCGCCGTCGCGCACGACGTCCATCGCGGGCTTTGCGAGCGGCTCCATCTTGACAAACCACTGTGCCGAGGTCATCGGCTCTACGGTCGTGCCGCAGCGGTAGCAGGTGCCGACATTGTGCTCGTGCGCCTCGGTCTTGACGAGGAAACCGCCCTCTTCCAGATCGTGGATGACCGCCTTGCGGCATTCATAGCGGTCCATGCCCTGATATTTGCCGCCGTTTTCGTTAACGGTCGCGTCCTCGTTAAACACGAGGATCTGCTCGAGGTCGTGGCGCTGTCCCATATCGAAGTCGTTCGGGTCGTGGCATGGCGTGACCTTGACGCAGCCTGTACCGAACGCCATGTCGACATAATCGTCCGCGAAGATCGGGATCTCGCGGTTCATGATGGGCAGGATGCAGGTCTTACCGATCAGGTGCTGATAGCGCTCGTCGTTCGGGTTGACCGCGACGCCGGTATCGCCCATAAAGGTTTCGGGACGCGTCGTCGCGACGACCAGCTCACCCGAGCCGTCCGCGAGCGGATAACGGATGTGCCACAGATGACCGGGCTGGGTCTCGTATTCGACCTCCGCATCGGACAGCGCGGTCGCACAGTGCGGGCACCAGTTGATGATGCGATTGCCCTTATAGATGAGCCCCTTGTGATACAGGTTGACAAAGACCTCGCGCACCGCCTTGGAGCAGCCCTCGTCCATCGTGAAGCGCTCGCGCTCCCAATCGCACGACGAGCCGAGCTTCTTGAGCTGCTCGATGATGCGGTTGCCGTACTTTTCCTTCCACGCCCACACGCGCTTGAGGAACTCCTCACGGCCGAGATCGTAGCGAGTCAGACCCTCTTCCTTGCGCAGCATTTCCTCGACCTTGATCTGGGTCGCGATGCCCGCATGGTCGGTGCCCGGCATCCACAGCGTTTCAAAGCCCTGCATGCGCTTGGTCCGGATGAGGATATCCTGCAAGGTTTCGTCGAACGCGTGACCCATGTGCAGCTGTCCGGTCACGTTCGGGGGCGGAATGACGATCGTATAGGGTTTTTTGTCCGGATTCACCTCGGCGTGGAAGAAGCCGCTGTCGTTCCAGAAGCGATACAGCCGCTCTTCGGACTCCTTCGGGTCATAGACCTTGGGTAGTTCGTTTGTCAATTTACTCTCTCCTTTATTTCCGCAGGGTACACGGCATCGGTTTTACCGCAATGCGATAAAAAAAACGGTTTTCGCCCTCATCATAGGACGAAAACCGTGTGTTTCCGTGGTACCACCTAAATTCGCGGCAATGCCGCGCACTTTGTGAGCCAATAACGCAGACCTGACGGAAGGGTTTGACTTGTTTCGACCCTTCTGCTCCAAAGCGACCTTCACCGAATTCATCCAAAGGCTTGCACCGACCGCCTTTTCTCTGAGGATGTGTTTCCGGTTACTCCTCTTTTTCATCACATTTCACATATTTGCCTGTATAGTTTATCACCCTGCCGTGCGCTTGTCAAGAGCATCACAAGCGGTGTGGAACACCAAATTCCGGTTTTTCAGCGGCAGATCGCATGGCCCGGCGCTTCACACGCGTCCGCAAGCATGCGCGCAGACAACTCCGGCGACTGGTACACGCCCGCGATGCCGTCCCGCGCGGTCACATGCTCCGCCAGTGCGATAGGCTGCTCCCATGCGGGTGCGGTGTGCACGGGCGCATCGACGAACACGGCGCGGTGCGACCGCCACAGCGTACCTGCTGCCATCTGGGGGGATACGCCGGCCATGCCGCACAGCACCGCCATGCCGAAGCGTTCCGCCTCGACCCGTGCGAGCACATGCTGCACCGCGTCGACACTCGTGACAAGCGCGGGGGCAGTCAGTGCGAGCACGCCGTACATCGCATCGTCCGCCGTCGCGCCTGTCTCTCCCGCCCACGCCATTTCAAGCGCGCGTAATTCCTCGCGCACGGGCGCGCATTCCGCCACGAACGCGGCAAGCAGCGCGACCGCACGCGCAAACAGCGTTTCCCGCAGCGCATCATAGTTGGGCGCGATCCACGGACACGGGCTTTCATCGGTCGCGCGTTGCCAGTACGCACGATCGGCATAGTGCGCGCCGAAATGCTCCCGATCGTGCGCCAACGCGTCGTTTGCGTGCTGCCACGCCCCGCGCGCTTGCTCTGCCTGCGCCGCAAGCGGTGCATAGACCTGCTGCGCATCGCTGCACGCTCGCTCGCGCGCGGCAAGGGTGGCTCGCGCGTCCTCAAGCTGCGCCTGGAGCGTGTGCTCCTGCGTGCGTGCCGCCTCGACCTTGGAGAGCGCCGGATCATCGCGGAACAGGAACGACAGTGCCTTCTTGGAACGCGGCACCTCCTCTTGCAGCGTCTTGACCACGTCCTGCTGTGCCTGCAATGCACGCTCGATGTGCTCGACCTCGGCTTGCGCGTGCGCACGCGCCTGTTCCGCCTCGTCGCAGATCGTCTTTTGTGCATCCGCCGCCTGCTGTGCATCCCGCCATACCTGCTCGTCCGGTGCTTGCTCCTCGAGCGCCGCGCGCGCACGTTCGATCGCTGCACGTGCGTCCACCGTCTCGTCATACGCGCGCTCGAATGCACGCCGTGCCTGCTCCCACGGCAGGATCTCGCTCTGCGGCGCGGTGCACGGGCTGCTGCCGAGCAGCACACTGTGCGCGCCGCATACCGCGTCGGTCAGCAGTTCGGCGGTTTGCCTCGCCTGCTCCTGCCCCGTGCACACGACGAGGATGCCGTGTGCGGTCAGTGCCGTCGCCTGCTCGCGCAGCGCAATTTCCGGGCGGTCGTATGCCGCGAGCAGCGCCGCGCGCTCCACCACATCCGCCGCGACAAGCGCGCGCAGCAGCGCGAGCTGTGTGTGTTCATCCGCGCAATCGACCGTGCCGATCGCGGAAGTATTCCGCGCACTCTGCACTGCACGCTGCTGTCCGAGCGTGAGGTGTGCGCCGTCTTGCCACTTGCCGAGCGGCACGCATGCGGGGTCGGGCGCATCCTCGGCGGGCGGGGTCGCATTGCCCGCTTCGAGCGGCGCATCCAGAAAACAGGCGAGTGCGCGCGCATCCGCAGGCACGATCCGCGTCAGATCGCGCAGACAGTCGCTGCCAAAGCCCGTGACCGCGCCGCATACGCGCGCCGCGCGCGCCCAATAGCACGGACGGCGCAGCGGCAGACTAGTGAGTCCCAGTTTTTTGAGCGCGCGCTCCAAGGTGCTCGCGAGCGTGCTGATCGAGTCGATGCGCTTTTGCGTGCGCAGCAGCGCGTCAATCTGCGCCTCGAGCGCCGTCAAATCCTCCAGCTCTTCCGGCTCGACCGTATCGCCCGCAAGCACGCGACGATATGCCCACAGCAGGGGCGAAATGACAAACGAGCCTGCAACATACGCACCCTCACCGTCGACGGAAAAGGCACACACGCAGGTCTGCCGTTCGTCCTGCGCCGCATTCTCCCAAACTGTGTCCCGCTTCGCCGCGACGCGTGCCGCAAGCTCACTGCACGCAATGCAGCCGAGGAACACCGCAAAGCCGTTCTCCCGCGCCTCACCGTTCCACGGCAGTCCGCCCTTGGCAAGGTCAAATTCCCGTGTCTCCGGCCACGACGGCCGCAGCAGTTCGGCTTCATACCAATATTTTAGCAATTCGCTTTGCATCGTCACTCTTGCCCCTTGTCTGATTTGTTCACAGTTTCCTCTACTATACCACAAATATCGCGTGCAAAAAAGCCTGTTTTTTGCCAAATAGTTACAAAAAAGCCCGATCTGAAGCATCAGATCGGGCTTTCGCTACTGGAGGTACCACCCAGAATCGAACTGGGGATCAGGGAGTTGCAGTCCCACGCCTTACCGCTTGGCTATGGTACCATTCACAAGTGCCTGTTAAGTATAATCCAGGCGCGTGCATTTGTCAACCATATTTTTTGAAAATTTTACGCGTTTACGCGCGCAAACGACAGATAGCGCGTCCCCTGAAACGTCAGCTTGCCGCGATCGCCCTCCACAAGCAGGCCGTACTGTGTATCCGGCATCTCAAATTCCATACGGTCGCCGCTTTCTACCTCAAACGTGACATAGTAGCGCGTTACGCTGTGATGCATGTGCATTTGATCGACATCCCCGTGATGATGCATCGTAACGTCCGCACGCTTTGTAACGACGCGCGCCTCGACCGTGAGCACGGGTGAAGTGTTGTTTCGGTTCCATTGCCCGATGCCGCGCACGAGAACCACGACGATGCTCCCCAAAACCACGATGCCGATATACGCTCTTTGCACGCAAGCAAGGGTTTTATCGCGTGATTTTTGCGATTTTTTCAAAAACGCTTGCAAAACCATGTCCAACATGGTATAGTAATTTTTATATTGAAACCATGCGATGAACAGGGAAAGTACCCCGCGCCCCTTCCTGCCAGAGAACGGCGGTCACCGGCTGCAAGCCGCCCCAGGAAGCCCCGGACGAAGTTCCCCTGCGAGCAGAAGCTGTGAAAGCCCCGCGCCGCGTAGCAGTTTCCGTCTGACCGACGTTATCCGGTCCAATGAGTGCCCGCTTGCGCGGGAATCAGGGTGGTACCACGGAAGAACTATGCCTTTCGTCCCTCATATTTTACGGGATGAAAGGCTTTTTTTGTCCCACAAAAAAGGAGTGTATCGCAAACATGAAAGACAAGCTGCAAGGCATCCTGCGAAACGCGACCGAAGATCTCGCAAAGATCCAGACCTCTAAGGAGCTGGACGATCTGCGTGTGCGTTTCCTCGGCAAAAAGGGCGAGCTGACCGCGCTGCTCAAGAGCATGCGCGACCTGTCCGCCGAAGAACGTCCGGTCATCGGACAAATGGTAAACGATGTGCGCGCGACCATCGAAGAGGCGCTTGACAAGCAGCGCACCCTGCTCGAGCGTGCCGCGCTCGACGCAAAACTGCGCAGCGAAACGCTGGACGTCACGCTGCCCGGCACCCCCATGCCGATCGGCAACAAGCACCCGCTGTCCATCGTGCTCGACGAAGTGAAGGATGCGTTCCTCGGTCTGGGCTTCTCGATTGCGGAAGGTCCTGAGGTCGAGTACGACCATTACAACTTTGAAGCGCTCAACATTCCGAAGGATCATCCCGCGCGCGACACGCAGGACACTTTTTATGTGTCGGACAATGTCGTTCTGCGTACGCAGACCTCGCCTGTACAGGTGCGTACGATGGAAAAGAGCAAGCCGCCCATCCGCATCATCTCCCCCGGCCGCGTGTTCCGCACGGATACCGCGGACGCGACGCACTCCCCCCTGTTCCATCAGATCGAGGGGTTGGTCGTTGACAAGGGCATCCGCATGAGCGACCTCAAGGGCATCCTTGAGCGCTTCGCAAAGAACCTCTACGGCGAGGATACCGTCGTGCGTTTCCGCCCGCATCATTTCCCCTTCACCGAGCCGTCTGCGGAAATGGACATTCAGTGCTTCCAGTGTCACGGCGAGGGCTGCCGCATCTGTAAAGGCGAGGGCTGGATTGAGATCCTCGGCTGTGGCATGGTGCACCCCCACGTTCTTGAAAACTGCGGCATCGACCCCGAGGAATATTCGGGCTATGCATTCGGCGTCGGCCTGGAGCGCATCGTCATGGGGCGCTACAAGATCGACGACATCCGCCTGTTCTACGAAAACGACGCGCGCTTCCTGCGCCAGTTCTAATGGGCACGCCGCAGGACGTATCCTGCACAAAATTCAAGCTGAAGGAGCATGAAATCAATGAAGCTGCCATTTTCCTGGCTTTCTGAATATGTAAGTCTCGACGGCGTCACCCCGCACGAGTACGACGCGCGTCTGACCATGTCCGGCTCCAAGGTCGAAAACGTCGATTATCTCGGCGCGGAGATCTCGAACGTCGTCACGGGTAAAATCCTGTCTGTCGAGGAGCATCCGGACTCCGATCATCTCAAGATCTGCCAGCTCGACGTCGGCCAAGAGGAGCCGGTGCAGATCGTCACCGGTGCGCCCAACATCACGTCCGCTTCGGTCGGCGCGGTGTGCCCTGTTGCGCTGCACAAGTCCACGCTGCCCGGCGGTGTGAAGATCACCAAGGGCAAGCTGCGCGGCGTGCCCTCGAACGGCATGATGTGCTCGTTCCAGGAGCTCGGCATCGACCACGGCTGCGTGCCTTACGCGTGCGATAACGGCATCCTGCTCTTCCCCGAGGGCACCGAGGTCGGCGTCGACGTCAAGAAGGTCATCGGTCTCGACGACTATGTCGCGGACTTTGAGATCACCTCGAACCGTCCGGACTGCCTGTCGGTCATCGGTCTTGCACGCGAGACCGCCGCGACTTTCGACCGCCCCCTCACGCTGCACGAGCCCGTCGTTCACGGCTGCGGCGGTAATGTTGCGGACTACATTTCGGTCGAGATCCAGGAGCCGACGCTGTGCCCGCGCTACACGGCAAAGGTCGTCAAGAACATCAAGATCGAGCCGTCGCCCGCGTGGATGCGTGAGCGTCTGTTCGCGGCCGGCGTGCGCCCCATCAACAACATCGTCGACATCACGAACTACGTGATGCTGGAGTACGGGCAGCCCATGCACGCGTTTGACTACGCCTGCCTGTCGGACAAGAAGATCGTCGTGCGCCGTCCCGCAGCGGGCGAAGCCATCGAAACGCTCGACGGACAGCAGCGCGCCATCACCCCGGAAATGCTCGCCATCTGCGACGGCGCGAAGCCAGTCGCGATCGCGGGCGTCATGGGCGGCGCAAACTCCGAAATTACGGATACGACGACCACGGTCGTTTTCGAGTCCGCCTGCTTCCACGGCGCGACCATCCGCCGCACCGCGCACGCACTTGCGATGCGCACCGAAGCTTCCGGCCGCTTTGAGAAGGATCTTGACCCGCGCGGCACGCTGCCCGCGCTGCTGCGCGCGTGCGAGCTGCTCGAGATGCTCGGGGCAGGTGAGGTCGTAGATGGTGTGGTCGACGTCGATTTCACCGATCCGAACCCCAAGCGTGTGCCGTTTGAGCCCGATAAGATCAATGCGCTGCTTGGCATCACGCTCAGCCGCGACGAGCAGATCGCGCTGCTGCGCCGCGTGTGCTTCACGGTCGAGGGTGACGAGGTCATCGTTCCCTCCTTCCGCACCGACATTGCACGCATGTGCGACGTCGCGGAGGAAGTCGCGCGCATGTTCGGCTATGACAACATCCCGACCACCTCTTCCGCAAGCACGGTGCAGGGCGCACTGACCCCGAAGCAGCAGGCGGAACGCACTGCGGGCGCACTGTGCCGCGCAGCAGGCTTTGATGAGGCGATGACCTATTCCTTCATCAGCCCCAAGCTGTATGATGAGATCGCGCTGCCCGCGGACGACGCGCGCCGCGTTTCGACGACCATCCTCAATCCGCTGGGTGAGGAGAACAGCATCATGCGCACTACCACGCTGCCGAGCCTGCTCGATGCGCTGTCGCACAACTATGCGCACCGTCTACCCGACGCATCGCTCTATGAGCTTGGTATGATCTACACGCCGGTTATGAAAGACGGCAAGGTCGACGCCGACGTTCTGCCCGTCGAGGAGCGCGTGCTCACGCTTACGAGCTACGGCAGACTGGAATTCTTCGCGTTCAAGGGCATTCTGGAAGCGATCCTGCGTGGCATGAACGTGGCGGAGGTGTCCTTTGAAGCCGACCGCGAAAACCCGTCCTATCATCCGGGTCGCTGCGCAAAGGTGTATAGTGGGGACACGCTCCTCGGCGTATTCGGCACGGTGCATCCGACCGTGGTCAAGAACTATGGCATGTCGGGCGAAGTCCTCGCGGCGGAACTGCACATGGACGCGCTGTTTGTCTGTGCGGACAACCTTAAGCGCTATCAGCCGCTGCCCAAGTTCCCGGCTTCCTCGCGCGATATTGCAGTCGTCGTGGATGATGAAGTGCCCGCTGCCGCGCTTGAAAAGGCGATTCGCCACGCAGCGGGCGCGATCCTCGAGGACGTGCGCCTGTTCGACGTATACAAGGGCGCGAATATTCCCGAAGGGAAGAAGAGCCTTGCGTTCTCGATGACGCTGCGCGCGCCCGACCGCACCCTCAAGGACGAGGAATGCGATCAGGCGATGCAGAAGTCTATCCTCGCGCTCGCGCAGCAGTTCCACGCGGTCCTGCGCGGATAAAAGCTCTTTACTTTTCAGCCGGTTTGTATTATCCTATAGAAGAAGACCTGATAACAAAAAGAAAGGGGGCGGCCTTATGCTCGACGGAACCAGAAAATTCAGTCTGGCGGACGAGTCCGATAAGGAGATGAAGCGTACGCTCATCGCGGTCTATGATGCTCTCAAAGAGAAGGGCTATAACCCGATCAATCAGATCGTCGGCTATCTTCTCTCCGAAGACCCGACCTATATCACAAACCATAACAACGCGCGCAGCCTGATCCGCAAGATCGACCGCGACGAACTCATGCAAGAGCTCGTGCAGCGTTATCTGGACACCTGACTCAACTGAAACCAGACAAACTCCCTTGCCGCTTTTCCGGCAAGGGAGTTTTCTTAGTGTAGCCGCTGCTCAATCTCGTGTGTGCCATCGCCCTTATGCTCGGTACGGGCAGCACCGTGCAAAAAAGCCGCTTTTCCAGTGTGGAAAAGCGGCTTTTGCTTATGCGTTTTCGGAGAACTCGGAAAGCGTGAGATCCTCGTTATGATCGAGCGCCCACGAAATATTCCATGGGGAGGTAAAGAGCAACAGGTAATTGCCCTGAAAATCCTGCACGACCTTGGTGTCACTCGTCAGCTTGAGCGTCTTATAGTCGAACTCCTCGTCCGTATTTTCGATCCAACGCAGGTGCTCATAAGGCAGGCCCTCGCGAATGACCTCGACGTTGTACTCGTTTTTCAGGCGGTACTCGAGCACTTCAAATTGCAGCACGCCGACAACGCCGACGATGACCTCTTCCATGCCAGTGTTCGGCTCATGGAAGATCTGGATCGCACCCTCGCGCGCAATCTGCTCGACACCCTTGACGAACTGCTTACGCTTGAGCGTATCCTTCTGCCGCACACGCGCAAACAATTCGGGCGCGAAGGTCGGAATGCCCGAATACACGCATTTCATCGTGGGATCGCAGACCGTGTCACCGATCGAGAAAATGCCCGGATCAAACACGCCGATGATATCGCCCGCGAACGCCTCGTCAACAATGGAGCGATCCTGCGCCATGAGCTGTTGCGGCTGCGCAAGCTGGATCTTACGTCCGCCCTGCACATGCCATACATCGCTGCCACGCTCAAACTTACCCGAGCAAATGCGCATGAATGCGATACGATCGCGGTGCGCCTTGTTCATGTTCGCCTGAATTTTGAACACGAACGCGGAGAAATGCGGATCAAACGGGTCGATGCGTCCGATGTCCGCTTCACGCGCGGTCGGCGGCGTGGACATTTGCAGGAATTTTTCCAGAAACGGCTCTACGCCGAAGTTGGTCAATGCCGAACCGAAGAACACAGGCGACAGCTTGCCCGCGTGCACGGCCGCAAGGTCGAATTCATCGCCTGCGCCCGAGAGCAGCTCGACGTCGTCGATCAGCTGCTGATACAGCTCAGTCGGCAGCGTGCCCTCGAGGATGGGGTCGTCGAGCGACAGACGGCTCGCCTTGACCTCATGACGGAAGTCTGCGCCCTCGAACGCGATGACCTGATCGTCGACGCGGTCATACACACCGTGGAAACGCTTGCCTGAGCCGATGGGCCAGTTGACCGCATATGTGCCGATGCCAAGCTCGGTCTCGATCTCGTCGAGCAGCTCATAGGGATCGCGTGCTTCGCGATCCATCTTGTTGATAAAGGTGAAGATGGGCACACCGCGCATCGCGCAGACCTTGAACAGCTTGCGGGTCTGCGCCTCGACGCCCTTGGATGCGTCAATGACCATGACCGCGGAGTCCGCGGCCATCAGTGTGCGGTAGGTGTCCTCAGAAAAGTCCTGATGACCCGGTGTGTCCAAAATATTGATGCATTTGCCCTGATAGCGGAATTGCAGCACAGACGAAGTGACCGAAATACCACGCTGCTTTTCGATCTCCATCCAGTCCGACACCGCGTGCCGTGAATTTTTCTTGCCCTTGACCATACCGGCTTCCTGAATTGCCCCGCCGTACAGCAGGAACTTCTCCGTAATGGTCGTTTTACCGGCGTCGGGGTGCGAAATGATCGCGAACGTGCGCCGATTTTCTATCTCTTGCCGCAGGTTTGCCAACTCTGATTCCTCCAAAAGCATACGATCTCATAATAACTAATATAGTTTATCACTCTTTTACAGCTTGCGCAAGCTGAGCGTTAAAATTCCTGCCAAAAATCCTATTTTACGGGGACGAAATCGTTTGCAGTCCCTGTCGCTTTGTGTTAGAATAGGCGACAGTATGATATTTTGACAAGGGGTTTGCTATATGGATACGAAACGACCGTCCTACGGTCACATGATCGCGCTGTTCACAATGCTGATGTGGGGCACGACCTTTGTTGCGACCAAGGTGCTGCTGCGCGCGTTCACACCAGTGGAGATTTTGTTTTACCGGTTTGTCATCGGCTACGGCGCGCTGTGGCTGTTTTGCCCGCACCGCCTGCGGCTGACCGACCGCAAGCAGGAGTGGTATTTCGTCGGGGCGGGGTTGTGCGGTGTGGCGCTGTATTACCTTTCGGAAAATATCGCGCTCGCCTATTCGCTCGCGTCGTCGGTCGGGGTCATCGTGTCGATTGCACCCATGTTCACCGCGATCCTCGCGCACTTTTTCCTCGATGGTGAGCCGCTGCGTCCGCGGTTCGTGTTCGGCTTTATCGCCGCGATCGCAGGCATCGGACTGATTGGCTGGAACGGCACTGCCGCCTTGCAGCTCAACCCGATTGGAGATCTTCTCGCGGTGTTTGCGGCTTTTATCTGGGCGGTCTACTCGATCCTCGGCCGCAAGATCAGCGCATTCGGCTACAACACCATCCAAACCACGCGGCGTACCTTTCTCTACGGCATCCTGTTTATGGTGCCCGCGCTTGCGCTAGCCGGCTTCCGCTTCGGCTTTTCGCGTTTTGCCGAGCCGGTGTACCTCGGCAACATGGTCTTTTTATCGCTCGGCGCGTCCGCAGTTTGCTTTATCACATGGAATCTCGCGGTGCGCATCCTCGGCGCGGTCAAGACCAGTGTGTACATTTATTTGCAGCCCGTCATCTCCGTGCTTGCTGCGGCGCTCATCCTGCACGAACGGCTGACACCCATGACGTTGCTCGGCACCGCGCTCACGCTGTCCGGTCTTGTGCTCTCGGAATGGCGCACGCCACAAAAAAACACCTGAAAGAGGTTGTCGACAGACGGAAAAACGGAACCCATACGGGTTCCGTTTTTTGCTGTCTTAAATTTCCCGACGGCCCTCAAAGGCGCGCGTGAGAGTTACTTCGTCAATATACTCGAGATGTCCGCCGACCGGAATGCCGTAGGCAAGCCGCGTCACACGGATGCCAAACGGACGCAGCAGCCGCGAAATGTACATTGCGGTCGCCTCCCCCTCGGTGTCCGGATTGGTCGCGATAATGACCTCGCGCACATCCTCATTTTCGTCGCCCACGCGCAGGAGCAGCTCGCGGATGCGAATATCATCCGGTCCGACATGTGCAAGCGGCGAGATCACGCCGTGCAGCACATGGTACAGCCCGTTGTACTCGCGCGTGCGCTCGAACGCGACCACATCCTTGGGATCGGTCACAACGCAGATCTGTGTGCGGTCGCGCGCCAGATTGGAGCAGATCGGGCAGATCTCCTGATCCGTCAGGTTCTGACACACCTTACAAGTGAAAATGGTGTGTTTTGCGTCCACGATCGCCTGTGCAAAGCCTTCCGCTTCTTCCTTGGGCTGGGACAGGATGTGAAACGCGAGCCGCTGCGCGGTCTTTTGCCCGATGCCCGGCAGCTTGGCAAACTCCTCGATGAGGCGCTCGACGGGCGGTGCAAAAAACTTCATGGTTTAGAACATCCCCGGCAGGGACGCGTTGCCCGTCACCTTGCGCATCTCTTCCTCGGACGCCTGGCCTGCCGCGCGCAGCGCTTCGTTGACTGCGGCAAGCAGCGTGTCCTGCAACATCTCGACGTCGTCCGGATCGACGATCTCGGGCTTGATCTCGATCGCCTTGATCGTGTTCGTACCCTGCATCGTGACTGTGATCATGCCGCCGCCTGCGGTGATCTTGGTCTCCTTGTTTGCGATCTCCTCCTGCGCCTTCATCATGTCCTGCTGCATTTTCTGCGCCTGACGGATCATCGCCTGCATGTTCATACCGCCGCCCATGCCGCCAAATTTGCCCTTTGCCATTGTGTTGTCCTCCTATTTCAGTTCCGTAATTTCAATATTGCGTTCTTTCGCATTGCGCAAAACCGCATCGAGTGCATCGTTTTGCGGGGTCTCCTGTTCTTCCGCCGCTTCCTTGACCTTGACGACGCAAGGCTGTCCAAGCAGCGCGGACGCCTCACGCGCAATCGCCTCCTTGGTGGGGGGCGCGCCTGCGAGCATCGCGGTCACCGCATCATCCGCAAGGATACGCAGCGTCGTGCCGTCCAGTATCGCGCGCGCAGACAGCTTGAGGTTCACATGCGCGGCGTTGCCGATCTTACCCGTGAGTGCGCTGAGCAGCTTGGGCCAGAGCGGCCACTCCTCTACCTGCGCGGGCGCGGTTTTCTTCGTCGGCTTTGCCGCCTGCGGCGCGGGCGCGTCCTCGTCCCACGGGGGCGCGTCCCTGTCTTCCGGCGGGGGCGGACGGTCATCGTCCGGCTCACTCTGCGCGGTAGGCGCTGTGGCAGGCGCGGCAACCATCGGCACACCGTGCTTGAGCTTCTCCTCAAGCGCTTCCACGCGTCCGCCCAGACTGTCGTAGTCGTCCGCGCCGAGCGTGCACAACCGAATGACGCACAACTCTGCTTCGACACGGCGGTTTGCCGCGCTCTTCATGCGCGACAGGCTTTCCTGAATGATACGGGAATACGCGATGAGGGTCGACGCGGCACAGCCGTCGCATAGTGTTCGCACGGTCTTGACCTCATATGCGGGCGACAGCATTGCGGAAACATCGTCGCGTGCGGTCTTGACCAGCAGCATATCCCGAATCAGCCCGAGCAGCTGATCGAGCACCGCTGCCAGATCGCGTCCCGAAACATAGCACTCCCCGATGATCTCGACTGCCGCTTCCAGTGCGCCGCGTCGGATGCTGTCCATCAGCTGGGCGGTACGCTCGCCGCCGAGGATGCCGACCGACTGCGTGATCGTGCTTTCATCGACCGTGCCGCCGCCGGACGCGGTGCGGTCAAGCATGGAGAGCGCATCGCGCATCGCGCCGTCGGATAACCGCGCGATCAGCTTCGCACCGCCCTCGGTCAGTGTGATGCCCTCTTCCGCCGCGATATAGAGCAGCCGCTGTGCGATGTCCTCCGGTGTGATCCGGCGAAAATCAAAGCGCTGACAGCGCGACAGGATGGTCGCGGGGACTTTGTGGATCTCGGTCGTCGCGAGTATGAAAAGTACATGCGGGGGCGGTTCTTCGAGTGTCTTGAGCAGCGCGTTGAACGCGCCCTGCGACAGCATGTGCACCTCGTCGATGATGTACACGCGTTTTTTGACGACGGCGGGGGTATAGCGGCTTTCGTCGCGGATGTCGCGGATGTTATCCACACCGTTGTTGGATGCCGCGTCGATCTCGAGCACATCGAGCACCGAACCGTCTAGGATGCCGCGGCAGGATGCACACTCGTTGCAGGGGTCGCCGTTGGCGGGATGCTCGCAGTTGACGGCGCGCGCGAGGATCTTTGCGCAGGTGGTCTTGCCGGTGCCGCGCGTGCCCGTGAACAGATAGGCGTGGGACAGGCGACCGGATGCGAGCTGACTGCGCAGCGTGTCGGTAATGTGCTTTTGCCCGATGACGTCCGCGAAGCGCAGCGGACGCCACTTGCGATAGAGTGCCTGATACAAGACGTTCCACTCCTTTCGAGGGCGCAAAAAGTAAAAGGTGGGCAGATGTTCAATCTGCCCACCTGCATGGTACAAGGTTTGCTGTAAAGCAGCGCCTGATAAGACCGCACACCGGCGGTTCGAATCAGGTGCTATGGACGCATTTCCGGCTGTACCGCTCAAAACCGGCAGTTCTGCGGCACACGATGGTTTCTGCTTAATGCTGCTCGGTTCCCCGCCTGACATGATTCGCAGTCCTCCGTTGCGCAGTACCGATCTCTCATCGCTGCACATATGGCTGCTTTTCCACAACGCCCACCCTTACCGCCGGGATTCCTCCCTGCTATAGCGGATTGCAGGTACAAGGCACCGCTGCCACCCCGAGTAGTGCGGCCTTATCAGGCGCTGCTTCACAGCTTATTTAGTGTATCATACTTTTAACGTTATTTCAATCCTATTTTTTATCCCTCTGGGTCCGCGGTTTCCGGGTCGGTGGAAGGCGTTGTGCCGGTATGTCCGCCGTTTTCCGTCGTACCGCCGCCCTCGGTCGTGGGTGGTGTCGTTGTTCCGCCCTCGGTCGTGCCGCCGGGCTTTGTGGTCGTGCCACCAGTCGTGCCGCCAGTGGTGCCGCCACCCGTTGCCCCGCCTGTCGTACCGTCTGTCGTGTCACCGGGCTGCGCCGTTGTGCCGCTGCCCGACCCGGTCGTTCCTGTGCCGTTCGGCGTAGTACCCGGCCTTGCCGCGTTGATCGCTGCCTTGATGTCCTCCAGTTTAACGACCGTACCGTCTGCCAGTGTGACTGTCACGCCGTCCGGATTGAGCACCGCGCCCATTGGGAGACCGGTCTCGGGGTCGATCGCGCTCACGTCGATCGGCTTGGTCTCCTCGACCTTGGTGTGGCCCGGGCACAAATCCTGCGGCGCATCGCCCTTGAAGAACCAACCGGTCGCGGTCTCGCAGGTGTCGGTCGGTTTGAGTCCTGTGATGGTACAGTATTCCGCGCGGTTGAAGCCGTCACCCGGCTTGGGGAACGACTTGTCCGGCAAACCCTCATGGATACGGGTCATGACCTTTTTCCACAGATTGGTCGCCGGATTGGAACGCAGTCCGCTGAGTTTGTAATTATCGTCATATCCGACCCAACATGCACCCACATAATACGGGGTGTAGCCGCAGAACCAGCGGTCGCGGTTTGCGGTCGTCGTACCGGTCTTACCCGCGGTGTCCATGCCGGAAATTTTTGCGGACGATGCCGTACCACCCGGCTGCGTAACGCCTTGCAGCGTAATGTTCATATAATAGGTGGTTTTTTCGTTTTCAAACGCATGGATCGTCTCAGGCTTCTCGTTGGACAATACCGTGTTCCCCTTGGAGTCCTTTGCGACCGTATAGGTGTAGGGCTTCACAAAATCGCCGTTGTTGATGAAAATATCGTAAGCGCCTGCCATCTCGCGCACGGTCACGCCATCGGTCAGACCGCCTAGACCGAGCTGCGCCAGGCCGACATCACCAACCACTCTGCCATCAGAGGTCGTGCGGCTCGCAACGAGCGAATCTCCCATGCCGAGCTTTTCGGTCAGGAACTTAAAGGACACCTCCGGTGTCAGCTTTGCAAGCGTCTTGACCGCGATTGTATTGACCGAACGCGCGACCGCAGTTTTCAGCAGGATCGGCCCCGAGTATTCGCCGTTGTCATTGCGCGGCCACGGCTTACCATCGAGTTCCTGATACGGTTCGTCCTCCATACCGGTATAGGGCGTGATGATACCTGCATCCATTGCCGGTCCATAGACTGCGATAGGCTTAATGGACGAACCCGGCTGCCGCTTGGACTGCGTGGCACGGTTCAGCACGCGGCTGCCGGTCTTTTCGCCGCGGCCGCCGACGATGCCGGCAACTTGTCCGCCCGGACGCAGAATGACCATCGCGCTGTCCGGTGTTTTGCCGTTGTGCGTAATGCTCGGGAAATTGGAATCCTCTGCGTAAACCTCCTCCATGGTCTGCTGTACCTTGGGGTCGATCGTCGCGTAGATCTGCAAGCCGCCGGTCAGCACCATCTGCTCTGCAAGCTGACGGGAATAGCCCTTGCGCTCCTGCAAATCCGAGATCAGGTCGGTAATGACCGCGTCTGTGAAGTAAGAATAGGGTTTTTCGTCGGTCTCATCGCCCGGACGCTGATAATTAAGCGTCTGCGACTTTGCGGTATCGTATTCGCTCTGCGTAATCAGCCCCTGCTGGAGCATTTGCGTCAGAATGATCTCCTGACGCGCCTTGGTGTTTTCCGGGTGACGGAAAGGGTTAAGTTTTGTGGGCGCATTCGTGATGCCCGCGATTGCGGCGCATTCTGCCAGAGAAAGCTGAGACACATCCTTGTTGAAATAGGTGCGCGCCGCCGCCTGCACGCCATATGCATTGTTGCCGAACGGCACCAGATTCATATACATTTCCAGAATCCGATCCTTATTGCCGTCCACCTGTTTTTCCAGTGCGAGCGCGCGGAAAATCTCATTGATTTTACGCCGTACCGAGTAATCCTTTTCGTCGGTCAGGTTCTTGATGAGCTGCTGCGTGATTGTCGAGCCGCCGTATTGGCTGCCGCCGCTCACCCAGCTCAGTGTCGCGCCGAAAGTACGCTTCCAGTCGACGCCGTGGTGCGAATAAAAGCGCTGATCCTCGATGGCGATGAACGCATCGCCCATGTATTTGGGGATGTCCTGCAAATCCGCCCAGATGCGGTTTTGTTCGCCGTGCAGCTTCTCGTATTCCGTGTAGCCGCCGTTTCCGTCGGGGGCATAGATGACGCTGGTCAGGTTCAGGCTGACCGAGTCGAGATCGAGCGCCTCAATGGAGGGGTTGATATAACTATGGACGTACCATGCAAATGCCAGACCGCAGATTGCCGTCGTCATCACAAACACCAGCAGCAGTGAGACGAGGAATGTGCGCACACGGTGCGTCTTGTTTTTGCGTTTAGACAATGAAAAGCCTCCTTTAATCCACCGGCGGCTTCGTATCTGCCGGCGGTTCTTGGGACGATAGGATGTGCGTCGCGTCGTGCGTGCAGCACGCCGGACATGTTCTCTAGCATTTTTCCATTATAGCAACAGTCGCCCAAAAAATCTATAACAAAATAGAAATCGTCATGTATATTTCATATTTGATTGGGAAAACTGATCGTAAATCCGTTTTTCAGACAGGAGGTTCGTTATGACGCCGATCGCATCCTATCCCGGCTTCGCCGCCGCCCGACGCACGCGCAGAATCATCGCCGTAGCGGTCACGATTTTTCTCATCGCTTGCATGGTATTTGCGCGCGCCGCACTGCCCGCACGGCTGCTGTCATCCGCTGCCGTTTCTCCCGCCGCCCCCGCCGCAGGCTATGTCGCAGGGGTACTTGACAATCGTTTGGCGATCTATATTGCCGGTCAGGAAAAGCCTGCGCTCGTCACGGACATCGACATTCGCACGCTGCCAAACGCCGATCAAGCCGCGCTACGCGCCGGTCTGCCGGTCGCTTCCGACGAAGCGCTCGCGCATCTGCTCGAAGATTACGGCAGTTGAAAGTATTGTATGCGGAAAGTGCGAGAACCATACAAAAAAGAGTCCTTCGGCATGCCGAAGGACTCTTTTTTTGCCACAATTCGTTAAAGCAGCGTGTCGATATCAATGACCAATGCATTTGCCGGAGGTGCAAACGTCACCGCCTGCGTCTCCTCGGTCACACGGGAGGTCAGCTTCAGCTTGAACTCTCCCTGATTCTTTGCATGCACCGTGAGATCCATCGTCGCCTGTCGGTCTTCGATGGTGAAGGAACCGGTTGTGTGCAGAACCTTCCCATCGTCGAGCGTCTGCTGCATCTGGACTGTGCCCGTCACCTTCCCCTGCTCGGTCACGCGCAGCCCAAATGCAAAGGACTGTGCGTCAATGCCGCTCAGCAGCTCACGCACCCCGGCGTCTCCCTTCTGATCGTTCAACTTTGCGGAGTCAATCGTGAGCACGGAGACGCCGTTCTCCTTTGTGAAACAGGAGTCACCGAGCACCGCACGCAGTTCATCTGCCTGCTGTAGGGTACGGGCATAAAAATCAATGTCAGGCTCGATCATGCCATGAGACGCGCCCATATACAGCGCTTCGCCGACCGAGGACACCGGACTTTCGAGCAGATTATTCACCAGTTCCTCCGAACCGAACAGATCCTTGAACCCGATCTTGTTAAAGCGATACCACGCGCTTTGCGACAGCGCAGATACGCCATTCGGCATGGGCAACTGATCCTTCATGCTCATCAGCAGCGAGACCAGCTGGGGAGAGCGTACATACAACGTATCTTCATCGTAATTGAAGATCATTTGCACCTGCAAATCGCCCAGTGCTGCCGCGCTCTTTTCCATCATGTCGATGGTCTGTTCATCCATTTCCAGTACTTCCTTCTGCTGACTCAGCAGGGAGAAAAGACCGCTCAGGTTCATTTTCAGCTCGGCATTGTAATTGATGCCGTGGTTTACGATCGAAATGGAAGCATCCACCGGATAGGTCTTGTTGCCGTCGAGCGTATCGAATGCGGTCCACGAGCCAGACAGTGCCGTCATCGTGCGGTAGGTCTTGTCCGCCGACATCGGCTTCTGCGCGCTCAGGACACGCCCCAGCGTTGCAAAATCCTGATTGAGCTGGCCAATAAGCGCCGCGCGGTCGATGATGACTGCGGTCTCATAGTTCGCATCCCAGTAAACGTCATAGCCCAGTGCCTGTGCAAAAGCACGCACCGGAATGTATGCCGTACCGTCCTTTTCATAGACCGCAGCAGCAAGCTGTACCACGCGGGAAGTGCCGTCTGTTTCGTCGGTCATCGTCTGACCGCCGATCGGGAAAGACAGCGTGCGTCCGTCCTTTCGTATGGTGATGGTCTGTCCTTTTGCGGCGTAGTCGATCACAGCACCCATTGCCTGTGCGGTCGCGCGCACCGGCGCATAGATCGCTTCGTTGGCATAGCCCGGCTGTGCCCCCTGATAGGCGATTGCCTTGCCGTTGAGCTGCACATTGACCGCGCCGCAGCGCAGACCCATTGCCTTGCACTTGCGTGCATGCTCCTCTGCGGAAAGCTGATCGGTCCAACGCTGCTGCGCTAGGCTCCACGCCACATCTGCCTCAGAGGTCTCGCCCATCGCATCTTCATATTCCGCGCGCGAATTAAATCCCCAATCGCTCCAGAAATCGCCGCCCTTCTGTACAAAGTACAACTCTTCCGCAAAATAATCCGCCAGTTTCTGATACTCTGTGACAGTCAATGCCTGTGCATCATCAGCCTGCCAATTATAATCTGCACGCAAATAAACGTATTCCTCGCAGAATTCCTGCTGAGAAGAATATCCGAGCTGCTGCCACATCGGCGGCTTAGTATCCGCTGCAAAAGCAGTGAAGGTCATGCTCCAAACCATAGTAAGTGCCAGGAGCATACTGAGAAGGTGTTTTTTCATGTTGGTCTCCCTTTCCTGTCTGATCGCATTCTGCGAATGTTATATCCCGATTTAATTATAACATACCGGTCCTCAAACACAAGCCTCGCCCGTCCTAATTCTTACTTTTGCCGCACATCTTGGATGTCTATCCTGTCCAAATGCCGCATAAAATAAAGTAAAACCGATCAGAGAGGGTGTGTTTTCCTTGTTTTTTTCCAAGCATCGCGGCGTAATCGCCGCAGCCGCGGTCTGTATGCTAGGCGTGCTGGGTACGTTGCAAATCCTATCCTCGCATCGCCAGGCGGCGCAAACACTTGCAGAAGCGGTGCCGGCGGTGACCGACAACTGGGGGCTGTCCTTCCAGACCAAAGGAGTCGCACCGGTCGGCAACGCATCGCAGAGCGATCTCGCACAATATGGCGCGTATTATCTGGGAGATACCTCCAAGAAAGTGCTGTATTTAACCTTTGACGCGGGTTACGAAAACGGCAACACACCCGCGATTCTCGACGCACTCAAAAAGCATCATGCGCCCGCAGCGTTCTTCGTGGTAGGCAACTTCATCGAGACCGCGCCCGAACTTGTCAAGCGCATGGTTTCCGAGGGACATATCGTGGGCAATCACACCTTCCATCATCCCGATATGTCCAAGATCTCCGACGTTGCGGCATTCCAAAAGGAACTGAACGACCTTGCCGATCTCTACAAGAGCACGACCGGCCAGGAGCTGCCCAAATTTTATCGCCCGCCGCAGGGCAAATTCAGCGAGGAAAATCTCAAACAGGCAAAAGCACTCGGCTACACAACAGTGTTCTGGAGCCTTGCCTATGTCGATTGGTACACCGATAATCAGCCGACTGCGGAACAGGCGTTTGCCAAGCTGCTGCCGCGCATCCACGACGGTGCGATCGTGCTGCTGCACTCGACCTCAAGCACCAATGCGGCGATCCTAGACGAACTTCTGACCAAGTGGGAGGGCATGGGCTATACCTTCGCGCCGCTCACCGAGCTGCCGGGGCTGCAAGCCGCTCCTGCGCGGCAGCAGCCGCTGCCCGAAAACAGTGCCTCTGAAGAATAAAAAAACGTCCGTGGACGCGTTCCACGGACGTTTTTCTCGGTTTTCTTACTCCTTGACCTGCAATTCCTTTTCCTCAAACGCGACACGACGGCGGATCTCGCGCATCACGGTATCGAACTGCGGAATATCGAGCGACTGCGCCCCGTCAGACAGTGCATGCGCGGGGTCGTTGTGCACCTCGATCATCAGGCCGTCTGCACCTGCGGCGATTGCGGCGCGGCTGAGCGGGTCGATCATATCGCGGCGACCGGCAGCGTGGCTCGGATCGACGATGATCGGGAGATGCGACAGTGTTTTTGCGAGCGGCACAGCGGAAATATCAAGATTGTTGCGGATCATGGTCTCGAATGTGCGGATGCCGCGTTCGCACAAAATGACGTTCTCGTTGCCGTATGCGCAGATGTACTCTGCGGACATCAGGAACTCCTCCATCGTCGAGGACAGACCGCGCTTGAGCAGGATGGGCTTGTCCGATTTGCCAAGCTCCTTGAGCAGCGTGAAGTTCTGCATATTGCGCGCGCCGACCTGAATGATATCGACATCGCCGAACAGGTCAAGCTGGGTCTCGCTCATGACCTCGGTCACGATCGGCAGACCGGTCGCGCGTTTTGCCTCGAGCAGCAGACGCAGACCCTCGGCCTCCAGTCCCTGGAAGGAGTACGGCGAGGTACGCGGCTTGAACGCGCCGCCGCGCAGGAAGCTCGCGCCCGCCTTCTTGACCGCTTCTGCGACCATAATGATCTGTTCCTCGCTCTCGACCGAGCAGGGGCCGGACATGACATTGAAGTAGCCTGCGCCGATCTTGTTGCCCGCCACTTCGATGACGGTATCCTTGGGATGCATTTTACGGTTGACTTTTTTAAACGGCTCAGACACACGCTGCACGCGTGCAACCACATCATAAGCCGCAATGTCGTCGACATCAATGCGGGTCGTGTCGCCGATCAGACCGACGAGCGTCGTATTTTCGCCCTCGGAATAATTAAGCTGAAGCCCCATTTCTTTCAGGTGACGCAGGAGAACGTCGACCTGCTGCTTATCTGCTTGCGGCTTTAAAATGACGATCATGGTATTCTTCTTTCCTTTCTCATTGTATCAAAAAAGCGGAGAACGCGTTTGCCCGCGTTCCCCGCCGTTTTTCGGTGCGTTACTTTTTCATGGTTTCGACACGTCCGAGGACGTTCTGTGTAAAGTTCATAACCTGATGGGTATATTCATCATCCATGAAGGGTGAGGACAACAGAAAATCCGCCGAGGACTGGTTGAACGCGCAGGGGATGTCATAGACTGCGGCAATGCGCATGATCGCCTTGACATCAGGATCGTGCGGCTGCGCTGCGAGCGGATCCCAGAAGAAAATCATGCAGTCGATCGTGTTTTCCACGATGCGTGCACCAATTTGGAGATCGCCGCCGAGCGGGCCGCTGTTGAAAGCGCGCACAGGCAGGTTGGTCGCGTCCGCGATCAGACGCGCAGTCGTGCCCGTACCGCACAAAAAGTGCTTGCCGAGCACATCCGCGTGCTTCTTGCACCACGCGATCATATCTTTCTTTTTATTGTCATGCGCGACCAGTGCGATATGCTTCTGACGCGGCAGGGTCAAATCCATGTAGGCATTTTCTTGCATGGTGTCGTTCTCCTTTACTCTGCTAACAGATTACATTATAGCATAAAATCCGCATTTGGGAATAGCTTTTCAAAAATTTTATGTTTTTACGCAGTTTGTGCATAGGCTGCACGTACGCGCTCGATAAATTCGTCCCAACGTTTGTTTTCGATCAGCCGCGCGGGACAGATCTTTCCGGAAAAATCCTGATGTTTTTTGACGTCATCCACTGTCAAGCCGTACTCATGCAGCAGTTTCGCAACAAGTTGCACACCGTTTTCCAGTGTTTTTTCGTAGTTTCCGTCCTCGTTGACGCACAACTCGATGCCGATACCGTTGCGGTTGCCGCCATCCTGCTTCATATGATCGCTCGCATGATACGCCGCCTCATCGTCGGGCAAATTGTGATAAATTTCATGGTCATCGACCGTATAATGCCACGAAAGCTCCTGTGTATTTGCCTGACTGAGCAAAAAATCGTTGTGCGCCTTGGCGTCCGCGCCCGCTTTGAAATTATCCGTTTCGTGGATAACGATGTACTTGATGGTACGATGCAGACCCGGACGCGAGGACGAACCCTTGGGCAGGTAACTCTGAACGACCGGAATGTCTCCGATATAGCTGATATTGGCGTCCGCCTGCCGCGCGCGTAAAAAAATCCATCCGAGCACGGCGAAAGCGGCGATCGCAACTGCGACCGCCGCAAACACCCTGCGGGGCTTTTTCGGGCTTCGTTTGGCACATCTTTTCTTCGGTGTCACACTGATGATACGCATAGTATGCCGCTCGCTCCCCTTTTATCGTGATTCGTTGTTCTTTATTGTACGCTTTTTTTGTGAGAAAAGCAAACCTTTACGGTTACTTTTGCGCAGGCGGTTCGTGCTCCGCCGGTCGCCAGAGCGGCATGGACAGCGTTGCCTTGAACAGATCGCCGTCGATCTCAATGGAAAACAGGCCATGCTGCAGCTGTGCAAGGCTGATCGCGATGGACAGCCCCAAACCGCTGCCCTCACTCGAGCGCGACTCATCGCCGCGTTTAAAGCGCTCCATCAGCTCTTCGGCAGGGATATTCAGTTCATAGGCAGAGATGTTTTTCATCGTCAGCATCGCCATACCGTGTCCGGTCGTAAGGTCGAGATACACCCGACTGCCCGGCATGGCATATTTGATGACATTTGACATCATATTTTCAAAGATGCGCCAGACAAGCCGCCCGTCTGCGGTCACACAGACCGGTTTTTCCGGCGTACTCATGCGCACCTCAAGCTGCGCTTCATGCAGCTTATCATCAAACTCGCCCAAACCCTGCCGTACCAGCGCCTGAAAATCGACCTGTTCCAATTCGACGGTCATTGCACCGCTCGTTGCCTTCGCCGCCTCAAACAGATCGGTCGTGAGCACGCGCAGCCGCGCGGTCTTGCGTTCGATGATATCCGCATACTCCCGCAGCGCTGCATCATCGGGCTGCGGCTTTGCGAGTTCGTTTTTGAGCAGATCGACATAGGTCACGATCGAGGTGAGCGGCGTCTTGATGTCGTGGCTCACGTTTGAAATAAGCTCGGTCTTGAGCCGCTCCGACTTGACCTCCGCAGAGATCGCCGCGTCCAGTCCCTCGCGCAGCGTATTGATGTCCTCTGCGAGCGCGCCCAGATCGCCGCCCTTGACGTCGATCGTCGTGCCCAGATCGCCGCTGCGCACAGCACGGACACCTGCCTGCAAGCGCTGAAAGCGCGATACGGTGCGATAGACCGCAAACAAAAGCAAGGCAATGATGAACGGCACGGTCACCCACGGCAGGCACAAAAGCGGCACGGCGATTGCGAGCAGCATACCGCGCAGCATCAGGCTGCCGCCCTCCCACACGGCGCGTCCGGTGTGCGCGCACCATTGCAGCAGCCGAATACACAGCCGCCCGACTGCAAAGCTGCGGAAAAAGCGATGCGCCTTGAGCGAACGCACGAGGCTGAGCACGGTCGGAATCGCGAGCGCAAGGATGCCGCACGTCCCGCCGATCATGACCGGCAGCAGGTTGAGCGGGTTGCTCGTGCCCATGGAAAGCATATCGGTGAGCGCTGCCGCGCCGCATGTCAGACCGATCAAAATCGCAACGTGCAGCTCGGAATACATGCGGTCGAGCAGATACAGCCGCACCGAGGTCTCGTCCGGCAGACGTCCGCTCACCAGGCACAGATACACAAACAGGATCAGTGCCAAAATCAGGCTGAACACCATAATGGCGACGCAGATCGTCGTGGTACGGTGATCGTTCATCCACGCCTGCTCACGCTGTGCCAAATACGAGGGGCGGATACCGACGAGAAGTTCATCGCCCGCGCCCGGCATATTCGCACTGCTGCCCGATGCATGCACGCTGTACCATCCCTTAGAGGCACCGTCGCGATACTGTATCATCGCATTTTCTACAAAATCATATTTCTGGTACAGCGGCATCTGCTGAATTTCTTCTGTTTTTGCATTTTGCAGTGTCGTATTCGTGTCCTTGCGATACGCGTAAAAGGCAAACTGCCCGTCGAGCGAGCCCAGATAGCTGCGCACGCGCGCATAGTTGCGCAGCTGCTCCGCAATGACATTTGCACGTTCCACCTGGGCGAGCTGTGGGTTTTCCGCGAGATATTTGACGAATAGCCGATCGTCAAACACGCTCCAGTCCGGATGCGCCTTGACGATCTCAAGGTTGTACGCGTCGACGGAGGGCAGCGCGTCCGGATCCTGCGGATCGAGCGACGGATTTTGCTCCCGCCAGTTTTCCTGATAGCGCTGATATGCGTCACTTGCGTACAGCGTTGCGTAAACGGTTTGCTCGTCCGCCGCGCCGCCCTTGCGGACATTCGCCTCGCTGCCGTAGTCATACAGCATCACCACCAGATTGCTCACAACACGCTCAAATTCACTGCTGCATGTCGTGCTGTCGGCATAGCTTTTACTTTCAAAGGCGGCAGGATCGCCCACGCGGCTCATCATGGTGAGGGCGGCGGCAACAAAGCCCGCGGACAGCGCAAGGATCAGCAGATACGCGATAAATTTGCAATACCACCGGCGGCTAAATTTTTTCAATCTTGTAACCAACGCCCCATACCACCTTCAAATATTTTGGTTCCTTTGGATTGATCTCGATCTTCTCGCGGATGCGGCGCACATGCACGGCGACCGTATTTTCCGGATTGTAGGCAGGCTCGTTCCACACCTGCTCGTAGATCTGCTCGATCGAATAAACGCGTCCTGCATTTTGCGTTAAAAAGCTCAAAATGCCGTATTCGACCGGGGTCAGGCGTACCGGCTCGCCATCGATCGTTACGGTTTTTGCCTCATCGTCGACCGCCAGACCGCCTGTCTGGTACACATTGCCGCGGGTCTCCAGACTGCCGAGCATCGTGTAGCGGCGCAGTTGTGATTTGACGCGCGCCATCAGCTCCATCGGGTTGAACGGCTTTGTGATGTAGTCGTCAGCGCCCGCGGTCAGACCGCCTATCTTGTCATAATCCTCGCTCTTTGCCGACAACATGATGATCGGGATGTTACGTTTTTCGCGCAGCGCCATCGTCGCGCGCATACCATCCATGCGCGGCATCATGACATCCATGATAATGAGGTGAATATCCTGTTTTTCCACTGTTTCCAGTGCTTCAATGCCGTCCGCCGCTTTATAAACGCCATAGCCGTCCGCTTTCAGGTATATTTCGATCGCATCCGCGATGGATTTTTCGTCGTCACAAACCAGAATAGAATACATCGTTTTCTGCCCCCTTTTTGCTTAGTATATCACAAGCACTGTATTTATCCTAGTGCGCAAACTTTACGAACCGGCATGCATTTTCCTTAATTCTTTCTTAATATATCAAAAAGCAGCCCTCCGCTGTACGCAGAGGACTGCTTTTTTTATTCTGTGATTTTACGCTTCTTTGCTGCCCATCAGCGTGACAAGGACCGCCTTCTGTGCGTGCAGACGGTTCTCGGCTTCCTCGAAAATTTCATCGGCATGCTCTTCGAACACCTTGGTCGTGATCTCCTGCTCGCGATACGCAGGCAGGCAGTGCTGCACCATGCAGCCCGGCTTTGCCGCCGCGAGCAGCTCGTCATTGATCTGGTAGCCCTGAAACGCCTTCTTGCGGATCTCTTTTTCGTCCTCCTGACCCATGGATGCCCATGTGTCGGTAATGACGATGTCCGCGTTTGCGGCGGCTTCCATCGGGTCGGCAGACAGGAAGAAATTCGGGTTCGGCTGTGCGAAGTCGAGCACCTGCTGCGCGGGACGGTAGCCCTCCGGCGTTGCGATCGACACCTGCATGCCGACCTTCAGGCCGCCGACGATGAGCGAATTTGCCATGTTGTTGCCGTCGCCGATATAGCACATGCGCAGTCCGTCAAACGACGCAAATTTCTCTCGAATGGTCATGAGGTCTGCAAGCACCTGACAGGGGTGGCAGAAGTCGGTCAGCCCGTTGACGATCGGAATGGTACCGTACTGTGCCAGATCCTCGACCTCACTCTGCGCGAAGGTGCGGATCATGATGCCATCGAGATAGCGCGACAGCACGCGTGCGGTATCCTGCACCGGCTCGCCGCGTCCGATTTGCAGGTCGCGATTGGATAGGAACATCGCCTGTCCGCCCAGTTGATACATGCCGGTCTCGAACGAAACGCGGGTGCGCGTCGAGGATTTCTGGAAGATCAGACCGAGGCTCTTACCCTCCAGGTGACGGTGCGGAATATTATGCTTTTTTTCGTATTTGAGCTGATCTGCAAGGTCAAGGATGCCGATAATATCCTCGGTTGAGCAGTCAAGCAGCTTGAGCAAATGCTTCATTTAAAACACCTCTTTCATGATGGTCAGCGCTTCGTCCATCTCTTCGTAGCTGATCGTCAGCGGCGGCAGCAGACGTACCGCGTTCTTGCCCGCGGTCAGCGCGATCACGCCCTTTTCGAGCAGTGCGCTTGCAAACTGCGCGTGTTTGCCCTCTTCAACGATGATGCCGAGCATGAGTCCGCGTCCGCGCACCCCCTGAATACTGTCCGCGCCCAGCGCGAGAATATGCTGCTTGAGATATTCGCCCTTGGCGCGCACCTCCGCAAGAAAGTCGTCGTTCGCTACGATCGACAGCACCGCATTCGCGCTTGCGCACACGAGCGGTGTGCCGCCGAAGGTCGTTGCGTGCGTGCCCGGGGTCAGCACATCGCAGCACGACTGTGCCGCCATGACCGCGCCGATCGGTACGCCGCCACCCAGTCCCTTCGCCATCGTGACCACGTCGGGATGGATGCCGTACTGCTCAAAGCAGAACAGGCTACCCGTGCGGCCAACACCAGTCTGCACTTCGTCGATCAGGAGCAGCAGATCACGCTCGCGGCACAGCGCTTCGACCGCGCACACAAACTCCTCATCGAGCGGCAGCACGCCGCCCTCGCCCTGAATCAGCTCCATCATGACCGCGCAGGTCGTGTCGTCGATCTCGCTCTCTACACTTGCAAAGTCGTTCGCATGCGCATACGAAAAGCCCTCGGTGAACGGGAAGAAATAGTTGTGGAATTTGTCCTGACCGGTTGCGGTCAGCGTGGTGACCGTGCGTCCGTGGAAGGAATTCCACAGCGTCACAATCTTGTTGCGTCCTGCGCCGTATTTGTCAAAGGAATACTTGCGTGCGAGCTTGATCGCGCCCTCGTTCGCCTCCGCACCCGAATTGGCAAAGAACACCTTGCCCATGCCGGTCTTGGTGACGAGCGTCTTGGCGGTCTGGATCATGGGTGCGGTCGTGAAGAGGTTGGAAGTGTGCATGAGTTTGTGTGCCTGCTCGGTGATGGCGTTCACGACCGCCGGATTGTCATAGCCGACCGAGCACACGCCGATGCCGCTGGACAGGTCGATGTACTTCTTGCCCGCAACATCCCACAGCGTCGCGCCCGCACCGTGGTCGAGCGCAACCGGAAAACGCCCGTAGGTGTTCATTACATAGCGGTTTTCGTCGTCCTTGAGTTGCTGATATGTCATGGTTTTCCCTTCGTTTCGTTTCAAAAATTCGCCTTAGCCGAACATCGTGCCCACACCGACCTTGCTGAGCAGCTCGATGAGGATGGAGTGCTTGACGCGGCCGTCCTGGATATTCGCCTGATCGACGCCCGAGCGCACTGCCTCGACGCAGCAGTCCACCTTGGGGATCATACCGCCCTTGATGACGCCGTCCCGAATCAGACGCGGCACTTCGGACACCTTGAGGTTCTCGATGAGGGTGGAGTCGTCCTTCGGGTCGAGCATCAGCCCGCGCACATCGGTTAGCAAAATGAGCTTTTTCGCCTTGAGCGCGATCGCGAGTTTGCTCGCGGCGGTATCCGCATTGATGTTGTAGTTGGTTTCGTCGTCCACGCCCTGCGCAACGGTCGACACGACCGGAATATAACCGCTCTCGAGCACGTCGATCACCGACGCGGGGTTGACGTCGACGATGTCGCCCACATAGCCGTAGTCCGTACCCTGGCGGTCGGTCAGGCGCTTTGCCTGAAACAGTCCGCCGTCCATGCCGCCCAGACCGATGCCGCGTCCGCCCGCTTTGGCAAGCAGCGTGACAAGGTCTTTGTTCACCTTGCCGCACAGCACCATCTGCACGATGTCCATCGTCTCGCGATCCGTATAGCGCAAACCGTTGACGAACTTGGGCTCCTTGCCGATTTTACTCAGCATGTCGTTAATTTCCGGTCCGCCGCCATGCACAACGACAACGCGGATCCCGACCAAATTGAGCAGCACAAGATCATGAATGACCGCATCCTTGAGGTCCTCGTTAATCATGGCATTACCGCCGTATTTGACAACGACAGTCTGCCCGTAGTATTTCTGGATATACGGGAGCGCTTCGACCAAAATTCTGGCTTTCAGCTCCGCATCGAGCTCTGTATTCATGTATATTCGTCCTTTTACGTTCTATAATCGCCGTTGATACGCACATAATCATAGGTCAGGTCGCAGCCCCACGCGGTCGCGGCGGCGTCGCCCTCGGCAACATCGATCGCAATCGTGACCTCGCTCTCCGACAGGATGGTCTTAGCGAGTTCCTCGTCAAAGTCGATACCCGCGCCCTTGTCGCATACCGTAATCGTGCCCGCGCCGCTCTCAAACGCGACCGTGACATATTCCGGACGGAACGGCGCCTTGGAGTAGCCCATCGCGCACAGCACGCGGCCCCAGTTGGCGTCCGCACCGAACATCGCCGCCTTGACCAGACTGGACGCGCACACCGCCTTTGCAAGACGCTCCGCGGTCTCCTCGGTGCGCGCATGCGCGACCGTGCAGGTGATGAGCTTGGTCGCACCCTCGCCGTCCGCCGCAATCATGCGCGCAAGACGGGTCATGACCTCGGTCAGCGCACGGTGGAACACGTCATAGTTCTCATCCTGCCAGTCGATAAGCGGATTGCCCGCCTTGCCGTTTGCAAGCACGACACAGGTGTCGTTCGTCGAAGTATCGCCGTCGACCGAAATACGGTTGAACGTCTTGCGCACGACGTTTTGCAGCGCATCTGCGAGCAGATCGTCCGAGATCGCGCAGTCGGTCGTGATAAAGCACAGCATCGTGCCCATGTTCGGGTGGATCATGCCGCTGCCCTTGCAGATGCCGCCCAGCCGGCAGGTCTTGCCGCCGATCGTGAACTCGACCGCGACGCTCTTTGCACAGGTGTCGGTGGTCATGATCGCGTGTGCCGCCTTGTCCGAGCCGTCCGCTGCCAACTCGATTGTGGGCAGGTTTTGCTCGATGCACTCGATGTTCAGACGCTGCCCTATCACGCCCGTCGAGGCGACGACCACATCGTTCTCGTCGATGCCCAGACGCTTCGCTGCTGCCGCCGCCATACGCCGCGCGTTGACGATGCCGTCGGGCGCGCACGCATTGGCATTGCCTGCGTTTGCGATGATCGCGCGCGCCACACCGTTTTCCAGATGCTCCATCGTGATATAGATCGGCGCCGCCTTGACGCGATTCATCGTGTACACCGCTGCCGCTGCGCACTCACATTCGCTGACAATGAGCGCGGTGTCGTCGGTCGGTCGGCTGTCCTTGATGCCGCAGCGCAGGCTGCCCGCGGTAAAACCGGATGCGGCACACACGCCGCCGGAAATGATCTTCATAATAGGCTCCATCCTTTCGGATTATACAGTCAGTCCGGTGGTTTCTTCCAGACCGAGCATGATGTTCATATTCTGTACCGCCGCGCCCGACGCCCCCTTGCCGAGATTGTCAAACAGTGCGGTGACAATGGTCTGCGTGCTGTGCCCGGTGACGATCAGACGCAGGCTGTCGTGGCCCGCGAGAGTATCGGCATATATGACCGGTTGGTCGCCGCCGAGCGGCGCGACAGTGACCAGTGTCTGACCCGCATAGTGCTGTGCGAGCGTATCGTGGACATGCGCCGCGTTGCAGTCCGGCAGCATGACGGTCGTTGCCATGCCCTTGTAAAAGTCGCCCAGAATGGGCACAAATACCGGCGCGGCGGTTAAGCCGCACACATGCTGCATTTCAGGCAGATGCTTGTGCTGCAAATTGAGACCGTAAATGCGGTGGGAATCGTGGCGCGGGTCGCGATCTGCCGCCTCGTATTCCGCGATGAGTTTTTTGCCGCCGCCCGAGTAGCCGGTCAGTGACGAGCAGGTCAGCGCGCGATCGGCGGATACGATGCCGTGCGCAACGAGCGGATACACGCTCGAAATAAAACCGCTTGCATGGCAGCCGGGGTTTGCCACACGCGCCGCATGTGCGATCGCCGTGCGATGCGCGTCTGACAGCTCCGCGAAGCCGTATGCCCAGCCCGCCGCCGTGCGGTGCGCGGTCGAAGCGTCGATGACGCGGGTGCGGTCGTTTTCGATGAGGGCGACCGCCTGCCGCGCCGCATCGTCGGGCAGACACAAAAAGACGATGTCCGCGGCGTTGAGCAGCGCTTTGCGCGCGTCGATGTCCTTGCGTTTGTCCTCATCGATGAGCAGCAGATCGATGTCGTCCCGCCCGCCGAGCCGCTCATAAATTTGCAGCCCGGTCGTGCCTTCTTTGCCATCTATATAGATCTTCGGTTTCATGCGTGCGCTTCCTGTTCCCGTACCTCCGCGACGAAGCGCTCGATCTTATCGATCTGACGTGTGACCTCTTCCGGTGCGGGGCCGCCGATGACCTTGCGTTCGCCCACGCAGGTGCGCAGGTCGAGTGCGTCGTATACGTCGTCTCCAAAGGATTTGGAGATTGCGGCGAAGTCCTTGAGTGTCAGCGTCTCGAGCGTTTCCTCGGACTTGATGCACTGGTTGACCAGACGGCCGACCGTCTTATATGCATCGCGGAAGGGCATGCCCTTCTTGGTCAGATAATCCGCGCAGTCGGTCGCGTTGATGAAGCCGCCGGACGCTGCGCGCCGCATGTTGTCCCGGCGCAGCGTCATGGTCGCAAACATCGGCGTAAATACCTCAAGGCATTGCTTGACGGTGTCGATCGCGCCGAATACCGCTTCCTTGTCTTCCTGCATATCCTTGTTATAGGCGAGCGGCAGGCCCTTGAGCACGGTCAGCATGGTGGTCAGGCTGCCGTAGACACGGCCGGTCTTGCCGCGGATGAGTTCGCAGACGTCGGGGTTCTTTTTCTGTGGCATGATGGACGAGCCGGTCGAGTACGCGTCGTCAAGCTCGACGAACTTAAATTCCCACGAGCACCACGAGATGATCTCTTCGGACAGGCGGGACAGGTGCATCATCAGAATGGACAGGTCAGAGCACAGCTCGACGCAGTAATCGCGGTCGGATACGCCATCAATGGAGTTATCGGTCACGCGTGCAAAACCGAGCTGGTCGCACACAAACTGGCGGTCGATCGGATAAGTGGTCGACGCGAGCGCGCCCGAGCCGAGCGGCATTTCATCCATGCGCTCAAGGCAGTCCTGCAAGCGGGTCACATCGCGCTTGAGCATGTTGGCATACGCCATCATATAGTGTGCAAAGGTCGTGGGCTGCGCACGCTGCAAATGCGTGTAACCCGGCATGACCGCATCGAGATTTTCGCGGCTCTTCTTCATCAGCGCGTCGAGGAAGCCGCAGATCAGGTCGATGATCTCACGGATCTCCTTTTTGCAGTACATGCGCATGTCAAGCGCGACCTGATCGTTACGGCTGCGCGCGGTATGCAGACGTTTGCCCGCATCGCCGATGCGCTCGGTCAGAAGCTGCTCGATATTCATGTGGATGTCTTCGTACTCGAGCGAAAACTGTACCTTGCCCTCGTCAATGTCCGCCAGAATGCCTTTGAGTCCTTCGACGATCTTATCCGCCTCGTGCTGCTCGATGATGCCCTGTTTGCCCAACATCGTGGCGTGCGCGATCGAACCTGTGATGTCCTCCTGGTACAGGCGGCAGTCAAACAGGATCGAGGAGTTAAAATCGTTTACCACGAGGTCAGTCTCCTTTTGAAACCGACCCGCCCATAATTTAGCCATATGCTGTCCTCGCTTTTACAATCAAAAAATCGACAGTGGAGAACAAGGGGGGCGGCGTTTTTCCCGTCCCCCGTTCTCCACATTTGTTTTAGTCTACGGTCGGGAAGCCCGCTCCGGTCTTTTCCGTGAGCGCCTTGTCCGCCATTGCACGCACCTTGAGCGGCAGACCGAACAGGTTGATGAAGCCCGCGGAATCCGCCTGATCGTATGCGTCGTCCTCGTTGAAGGTCGCCATATCCTCGGAGTACAGGCTGTACGGCGAGGTCACCGATGCCGGCAGGATGTTGCCCTTATACAGCTTGAGCTTGACGTCGCCCGTCACGGTCTCCTGCGTGGAGTCGACGAACGCGCTGAGCGCCTTGCGCAGCGGGGTATACCACTGACCGTTGTAAACAAGCTCACCGAACTTGAGACCGACCTGCGTCTTGTAGTGCGCGGTCTCGCGGTCGAGCGTAATCTCCTCGAGCTTTGCATGTGCGGCGTACAGGATCGAGCCGCCCGGGGTCTCATACACACCGCGGCTCTTCATACCGACGAGACGGTTTTCCACGATGTCGAGGATGCCAACGCCGTTTGCGCCGCCAAGCTGGTTAAGCTTTTCGATGAGGGCGACAGAGTCCATCTCTTCGCCGTCGACTGCGGTCGGGATGCCCTTTTCAAAGTGGATCGTCACATAGGTGGGCGTGTCGGGTGCCTGCTCGGGCGATACGCCCAGTTCGAGGAAGCCTGGACGGTTGAGCGGCGCTTCGTTCGACGGCAGTTCGAGATCAAGTCCCTCATGCGACAGATGCCACAGGTTCTTGTCCTTGGAATAGTTGGTCTCCTTGGTGATCTTAAGCGGGATATTGTGCTTCTCCGCGTACTCGATCTCCTTTTCGCGCGAGTTGAGTTCCCAGAAACGCCACGGCGCGATGATGTGCATATCGGGCGCAAATGCCTTAATCGCAAGCTCGAAACGCACCTGATCGTTGCCCTTGCCCGTGCAGCCGTGGCAGATCGCGTCTGCGCCTTCCTGAAGCGCGATCTCAACGATACGCTTTGCAATGATCGGACGCGCGAAGGACGTGCCGAGCAGATACTGCTCATAGGTCGCGCCGGCCTTGACCGTGGGCAGGATGTAATCATCGACAAATTCCTTCGTCAGATCTTCGATATACAGTTTGGATGCGCCAGTCTTGAGTGCCTTTTCCTCCAGACCGTCGAGCTCAGTGCCCTGACCGACATTGCCCGAGACCGCAACGACCTCGCAGCCGTCATAGTGCTCCTTGAGCCACGGGATGAGGACCGAGGTATCCAGACCACCAGAATATGCTAAAACGACTTTTTTGATCTTTTTATCCATGATTGATTTGCCCCTTTTCATTTTTTCATCATTTGCCATTATTATAATACCACCCACACCGGATTGCAAGAATTATTTTTAAAAAATCGTTATAATGTATATTTATACGGATACTGCATTTTTATGTCATGATAAAGCGCGAAAAACCTTTGATTTTTCTTGATATTTCACGGGAAAAGTACTATCATAAACTTTGTACAGGTTTAAAATCCTGCCAGTTTGGCGGTTTCCATGCAAATCGCTATCAATAAAAGGAGTTTTTCCCATGACAGAGAAGAATCTGACCATGTTGACGGACTTTTATGAGTTCACCATGGCAAACGGCTATCTGGAAAAGGGCATCGGCGACCGCACCGCATATTTTGATATGTTTTTCCGCCGCGTGCCGGATGACGGCGGTTATGCGGTCATGGCGGGTACGCAGCAGCTACTCGAGTACTTTGCAAACCTACATTTCACAGCCGAGGATATTGAATATCTGCGTGCGCGTGACTGCTTCTCCGATGCATTCCTCGCATATTTAAAAGACTTCAAATTCGCGTGCGACGTGTGGGCAGTGCCCGAGGGCACACCGATCTTCCCCGGCGAGCCGATCGTGACCGTCGCGGGACCGATGATCCAGGCGCAGTTCGTGGAGACCATGGTGCTGCTGACCGTCAACCATCAGACCCTGATCGCGACTAAGGCGAGCCGTATTGCGCGCGCCGCACAGGGGCGCACCGTACTCGAGTTCGGCTCGCGCCGTGCGCAGGGCTACGACAGCGCGGTCTATGGTGCGCGCGCCGCATACATCGGCGGATGTCACGGCACAGCATGCGTGATGGCGGATCGCGATTTCTCCATTCCTGCGGGCGGCACGATGGCGCATGCTTGGGTGCAGATGTTTGACAGCGAGTTTGAGGCGTTCAAAGCCTATGCGGAAATTTATCCCGATAACTGCATCTTTTTGGTCGATACCTATAATGTATTAAAATCCGGTGTGCCCAATGCAATCCGCGTCGCAAACGAAGTGCTCGCGCCTATGGGTATCCGTCCGCGCGGCATCCGTCTGGATTCGGGCGACATCGCGTATCTGTCAATCAAGGCGCGCGAAATGCTCGACGCAGCAGGCTATCCGGACATGCAGATCATGGCATCCAACTCACTTGACGAATATCTGGTGCGTGATCTGCTCGTACAGGGTGCGAAGGTAGATTCCTTCGGCATCGGCGAACGGCTCATCACCTCAAAATCCGAGCCGGTGTTCGGCGGCGTGTACAAGCTTGCAGCGGTCGAGGGCGCAGACGGCAACCTCATCCCCAAGATCAAGGTATCCGAAAACGTCGAAAAGATCACCACCCCCCACTTTAAAAAGGTCTGGCGTTTGTTCGACAAAGAGACCGGCAAGGCGCTCGGTGACGTGCTGTGCGTGTATGACGAGGTGCTCGATGAGAGCCGCCCTTACACGCTGTTCGATCCCATTCACACCTGGAAGAAAAAGACCGTCACGAACTATACGGCAAAGCCGCTGCTCGTGCAGTTGTTTAACAAGGGGCAGCAGGTCTATGAAAGCCCGGACATCGAGCAGATCCGCGCGTATTGTGCGCAGCAGATGGAAACACTGTGGACGCAGATCACGCGTTTTGAGAACCCGCAGACCTATTATGTCGACCTGTCCGCCAAGCTCTGGGAGGTCAAAAATCATCTTTTGGAGCACTGCGGCGCACTGTAACACAAAAAAGACCTCTCGGAATGATTTCCGAGAGGTCTTTTCTTCTTTACAGCTTAAAACATGCCCGCGAACAGCACCGTACCCTGTGACAGCAACGTCATAATGACGCCCGCCGCACCGACGCCGCCTGCGATCGACAGAAACGCTTTTCCGACCGGCATTTTGAGCAGCGATGCGATCGCCGCGCCAGACCATGCGCCGGTGCCTGGCAGCGGTACAGCGACGAACAGCAGCAGCCCGATGCGCGCATATTTCGTCACCTGCTCTTTTTTGCCTTCCAGCTTTTCGCGGTATGCGCGCGCGAAGCCCGCGAACGCACGCAGGGTGCACAGCCAGTCGAGCAACTTTTCTGCAAACAGCAGTACAAATGGGATCGGCACCAGATTGCCCGCGATGGAAATGAGAAGTGTCTGCATCCACGGCATGCCCGCAGCAGTGCCGAGCGGCACTGCGCCGCGCAGCTCCACGAGCGGCACCATGGAGATAAAAAAGACCGCTGCCTCGCGTCCAGCACCGAGCAGCCAATCAAATAAAGCGTTAAACAATGTCCCTTCTCCCTTCACATGCAAAGATGTGCTATTGTTGATAGTACCGTAAACCACTTGTAAAGTCAAGCACGCACTTGTGAACACCGCGTAAATTTTAGGGTTTTGTGTGATAGCTTGTGTTTTGAGCGCAAATCGTCTACAATAAAGTAGAATAAAAAATATATTTGAAGGAGCTTTTTATGCATTCGATTTCTCTCATCGCGACCGACCTCGATGGCACGCTGCTCTACGACCGCGGACAGATTACCCCGCGTGACCGCGCGATATTGACCCGTGTGCGCGAAGCAGGCATCCCGCTCGTATTCGCCACCGGTCGTGACCTGCGGCTCATCCTGCCCGTGCTCGACCGTCTGGAACTGTGGGATGAGGTACGCTACATCATCCATACAGGCGGCAGCGGACTGTATGATGTCAAAACGCGCACCGACCGCTGTCTCGCGGAGCTGTCCCCCGAAACGCTGCGCGATATTTATGAAAAGTATGCTTCCCTGCCGCTGTCGTTCCTACTCACACAGGACGACATGATGCATACCAACCGCATGACCGATATTTTGCGTCACGAATCCGGTCTGCTCGACTGCCCCATCGTCGAAGAACCGGATTTCTCCGCCATTTTGACCCGTCCGAACGGTAAACTTGTCACCTGCGGCGAAATCGAGGATCTTGAGTCCTCTCTGCCGATGCTGACCGCGGATACCGATCCGCGCTATCAGTTCCACCGCAGCCACGACAACTACATCGACTGCTATGTGCGAGGCATCGGCAAGGGCACTGCGCTGACCACGCTGTGCGAAATGCTGTCCATTCCGGTATCCGAGACCCTTGCGATCGGTGACAACCTGAACGATCTGCAAATCCTCGAGACCGCGGGATATTCCGCATGCCCGGGCGACGGTCACCCCGGTATTTTTTCCGTCGTCGACTACATCGCCTGCCCCGCGCTAGAGGGTGCGGTCGCAGAGGTGTGCGAGCACTTTTTATTCGGCGCGCAAGATTAACCCTCTTATTTCGCACGTTATTGCCGAAAAAGCGCGATTTCTACAAGAAATTCGCGCTTTTTTCGGCTTTTGCAGCGTTGCTTTCACCCCTCGCACGCGGTATACTAATAGCAGGTCTGTATCTCGCGCCAAAGGAGGAACGCCCATGACACAGGAAGTTCATTTCCCCGGCAGCACGATCTTGCTTGTGCTCGCGCTGCTCGAAAACGGTGATAAATACGGCTATCAGATGATCCACGAACTGGAAGCGCGTTCGGACAAGACCTTTGCCCTGCGCGAAGGCATGCTTTATCCCATTTTGCACCGTTTGGAGCGTCAGGGCGACATCCGCGCCTATGAGCAGACCGCGGACACCGGTCACCGCCGGCGCTACTATCAGCTCACCCGTCAAGGCATTCGCGCGCTAAACCGCAAACGCCGCGAATGGAACCTGTTCTGCAAGAAATTCGGCAAGGTGGCAGGAGGTGAAGCGTGTGACCGATTGTGAGCATTTCCTCGATACCGTGTGCGCCCAGATTCACTGGCGCAGTCGCAGTCTGCGCGTACGGCGCGAGCTTGCCGCACATCTGGAGGATCACATCGCTTATCTGGTAGGCGAGCGCGGGCTGTCCTATGACGAAGCGGAACAGGAGGCCATTGTTTCCATGGGCGATCCGGTCGCGTTGGGGCAGGCACTCGGGCAGGAACACTGTCCGTGGCGTTATTGCCTGATCGCATGCATCACCCTCGCCGTGTGGGGCGCGATCCTCTTGCTCCTATACACCCTGCTGCACCGTGCAGGAATGCTATAACGATAGAAAAAGCGCCCAAACGGGCGCTTTTTCTTTACGGCACATATTCAAACCAGAAGTCGTCGATGACGATGGTATCGCCTTCCTTGACGCCGAGTGCCTCGAGCTTTTCGTAGACACCTGCCTCCTGCAAGCGACGGTCGAGGTACATGCGGGATTCGTACTCGTCGACATTGATGCCGCTCATCAGGCGCTCTGCCCATACGCCCTCGATAGCGAAGGTATCGTCCTCCACCTTTTCGATGGTCATATCCGCCTCGGTGACTTCGATCTCCTGCGGGACGTACTCCGGCTCGTACACGATCACAGGCGGCAGCGTTTGCAGCGTATCCCATGTCTTACGGATCAGCTCACGCACGCCCTGCTGTGTCGCTGCGGACAGTTCCAGGAAATCATAGCCCTTTTCCTCTGCATAAGCGCGCAGGCGGTCGAGCATCGTGCGGTCGTCACCGAGCAGGTCGGTCTTGTTCGCAACCACAATCTGCGGGCGCTCCGCGAGGAATGTGCTGTAACCCGCAAGTTCTGCGTTGATCGTTTCGATATCCTCGATGGGGTCGCGCCCCTCGCTGCCCGAAGCGTCTACCAGATGCAGCAGCAGACGGCAGCGGTCGATATGGCGCAGGAAATCGTGTCCCAGACCCGCGCCCTCCGCCGCGCCTTCGATGATGCCGGGAATATCCGCCATGACGAAGGACTGCTCGTCCGCGACGCGCACGACGCCCAGATTGGGCACGAGCGTCGTGAAGTGATAGTTTGCGATCTTAGGGCGCGCCGCCGACACGACCGACAGGAGCGTCGACTTGCCGACATTCGGGAAGCCCACCAGACCGACGTCCGCGAGCAGCTTGAGCTCGAGCGTCACGTCGATCTGCACGCCGGGCAGACCGGGCTTGGCAAAGCGCGGCGCCTGACGGGTCGGCGTTGCGAAATGGCTGTTGCCCCAACCGCCATTGCCGCCCTTTGCCGCGATAAACGGCTCGTCATCCGACATATCGTGGATGACCTGTCCGGTCTTTTGGTCGCGAATGATCGTGCCGCGCGGCACACGAATGACGAGATCGGTACCGTCCTTGCCCTTCATACGCTTGCCGCCGCCCGGCTCGCCATTCGTCGCGACATATTTGCGCTTGTAGCGGAAGTCGAGCAGCGTGGACAGATTATCGTCGACCCGAAAAATGATGCTGCCGCCGCGACCGCCGTCGCCGCCGTCCGGGCCGCCTGCGGCAACGTATTTCTCGCGGTGGAAACCCACCTTGCCGTCGCCGCCACGGCCGGCGATCAAACGGATTTTTGCTACGTCAATAAACATAAAACTTCCTCCTTTCCGGGGGAAAACCGCTGAAAAGAAAATCTCAGGCCGGTCGGCCTGAGATTTAGGTCTGCATTCTTACTGCGGATATACCGAAACCTTCTTGCGGTCCTTGCCGACACGCTCGAAGCGGACAACACCGGTCACCTTGGCGAACAGGGTATCGTCAGAGCCGATACCGACGTTCGTGCCCGGATGGATCTTCGTGCCGCGCTGGCGAACCAAAATGTTGCCTGCCGGAACGAACTGACCGTCCGCACGCTTCACGCCAAGGCGCTGCGCCGCAGAGTCACGACCGTTCTTGGTCGAACCAACGCCCTTTTTATGAGCGAAAAACTGTAAGCTAATCTTAAGCATCGTATTGCACCTCCGTAACTTTAATGAATTGGCTATACTCCTTTTCGAGTTCTCCATAGTGCACACGCAGCGCACGCAGCGCATGCTGTGCTTCTCTGTCCTCGTCGGCCGTCATGCCGTCGGGCAGGGTGATCTGGATGAACGTCGATTCCTGATCGACTTTTGTATCGATATCAAGCAGGAGCACATCATCGAGCAGCACATGCACAAGCTGCATGCCGCTCGTGATCGCAGCACAGACGATATCCTCGCCCTCCTCCGCAAAACCGGCGTGACCGGATGCGCTGACGGACTTGAACTTACCGCGCTGCTTTTTGAAAACGACCTGCGTCATGACTTACGCGTTGATCGCGCTGATCGTGACCTTGGTGTAGGGCTGTCTGTGACCCTGACGTTTTCTGTAGCCCTTCTTCGGCTTCATCTTGAAGATGTTGATCTTCTTCTGCTTGCCGGTCTTGTCGGCAGTGCCGGAAACACTCGCGCCGTCGACATAGGGAGCGCCGACCTTCAGGCCGTCGCCATTGCCGACTGCGAGAACCTTGTCAAACGTGACACTGGAGCCGTCTTCGACGCCCAGCTTCTCAACGTAGATCACGTCGCCTTCGGAAACTTTGTACTGCTTGCCACCGGTCTCTAAAATCGCATACATACGGTAGCACCTCTCTTTCTTTTGTAGAGTCACGCTCGTGCGGGCGCTGTCCTTATAGTGGACAGACTAATAAAACCCGCTTAATGCGGCTTTTCATAGGATACCATGCTTTCCGACCGCTGTCAACGATTTTGCGCAAAGTTTTCTGATGATTTTGCGCTGCGCAAATTGCTTTTTTTTGTGATATAATAAGCTTATCCGTTTTTGAGAAGGGAAATGAGAGCTCATGGAAAGTAAAACCGCGCGACTGCTGACAGACAGCATCTGCTTCCTTTTTGGAAGCCTGCTATTTGCGTGCTCGGTCAACATCTTCACCGCGCCGAACGGCATCGCACCGGGCGGCATCACGGGCGCCGCCACACTGATTCAGGCAATCAGCGGCGCGCCGATCGGCGTAATGTCGATTGTGCTCAACGTACCGCTGTTTCTCTGGGGAATCAAGGCGCGCAGCGCCAAAGCGATGGTCAAATCTGCGGTTGCGGTCGTGCTCGTGTCGGCAGCCATCGACCTGACCGCGCCGCTGCTGCCCGCCTACCGTGGGGACGGTATGCTGGTCGCGATCTTCGGCGGTGTGCTATCGGGCGCGGGACTTGCGCTCATCTTCCTGCGCGGCGGCACGACCGGCGGCACCGACCTCGCCGCTTCGCTGCTCGCGCGCCGTTTTCCGCATATGCCGGTCGGGCGGCTGCTTATCCTAATCGACATGCCGATCGTGTTGCTGTCTGCCTTGGTGTTCCACAGCATCGAAAGTCCGATGTATGCGATCATCGTCATTTATCTGACCTCCAAGGTCATTGACGGTGTGCTGTACGGTGCGGATTCCGGCAAACTGCTCTATATCTTTTCTAAGGAGAACGAGCGCATCAAACGTGAGATTTTGCAACTGCCGCGCGGCGTGACCGAGCTGTATGCACGCGGCAGCTACACCGGACGGGACTTTGAGGTGCTGCTTGTCGCGGTACGCCGTGCGGAGGTGTACCGGGTGCGGCAGATCATCCTGTCCGCCGACCCGAATGCTTTCGTCATTGCCGCGGAAGCGAGCCAGATCGTGGGCGAGGGCTTTACCCCGCTCATTCCCGAGGACTAACAGAAACAGCGCGCCATGACCCGTTTGCGGTTGCGGCGCGCTGTTTTGCTTTATTGGGTGATGCCGTGCTGAAGCTTTGCCGCCTTGAGCGTGTTTTTCATAAGCATCGTAATGGTCATGGGACCGACGCCGCCGGGCACGGGCGTCATATAACCCGCTTTTTCCATGACGGCAGGATCGACGTCACCGCACACCTTGCCCTCAGCGTTGCGGTTCATGCCGACGTCGATGACGGTCGCGCCTTCCTTGACCATGTCGGGCGTGACGAAAGCCGCCTTACCGATCGCCGCGACCAGAATATCCGCACGGCGGCAGACCTCCGCGAGATCCCGTGTGCGGCTGTGGGTGATCGTCACGGTACCGTGACGGTGGAGCAGCAGCATGCTCATAGGCTTGCCCACGATGTTTGAGCGTCCGATAACGACGCACTCCTTCCCCTTGGGGTCGATCCCATACTCGTCGAGCAGCTCCATGACGCCCGCGGGCGTGCAGGGCAGAAAATCAAAATCACCGATCATGATCTTGCCGACGTTGACCGGATGGAACGCATCGACATCCTTCTTCGGGTCGATCGCCGCGATGACCGCCTCCTCGCTGATATGCGCGGGCACGGGCATCTGGCACAGGATGCCGGAGACGGCCGGACTTGCGTTGAGCTGCTCGATCAGACCGATGAGCTGCTCCTGCGAGGTCTCCGCGGGCAGCGTGTATTTTTCACTGTAAAAGCCGCACTCCTCGCACGCCTTTTCCTTATTGCGCACATAGATCTGGCTCGCAGGGTCCTCGCCTACGATGATGACCGCAAGACCGGGCGTTACGCCGCGCGCCTTGAGCTTTTCGGTCTCCGCGAGGATGCTGCCCCGCACCTTTGCGGACAGCGCCTTGCCGTCCATCTTGATCGCACTCATGTGTGCTCCTCCTCGTTGTCGTTGTGTGTGGTGGGTGTGGTGGATTCGGGCTGCGGATCGGATGCGGGCGCGACGCTCTCGCCGCGTTCCTGCGGCACTGCTACCTGTACCGGTACTGCAAGCACAGGATGCGCGCGACGTCCGCGCACGATGAGTGCAAGCGCGATTAGAAAGGTTGCCGCGGCGAGCAGTTGGGACACGCGCAGACCGGTGCCGCCGATGTAAAGGCTGTCGGTGCGCATGCCCTCGATGAACATGCGCCCGAAGCCGTACCATGTGAGATAGCCCAGAAAAATCTCACCCGAAAAGCGGCGTTTCTTCGCCCAGAAATGCAGAACGAAAAAGCCGATGAAAGTCCATGCGGATTCATAGAAAAAGGTCGGATGCACACCCTGCGCTCCGTCGATCACCATGCGCCACGGCAGATCGGTCGGCCCGCCGTGCGCCTCGGCATTGACAAAATTGCCCCATCTGCCGATGCACTGCCCGATGAGCAGACCGCGCGCAGCGAGATCGCCCATATCGGGAATGCTCAGGCGCTTCCACTTGCCGTAAATAATGACGGAAAGCACCGCACCGATGACGCCGCCGTAAATCGCGATGCCGCCGTGCCAGATCTTAAAGATCTCGCTCAGGTTGTCCTTATAACTGTCCCAGCTGAATGCGACATAATAGATACGCGCGCAGATGATGCCGAGCGGCACGCCGAGCAGCACTGCATCGAACACGTTATCCTGTGTGAAACCATAGTCCTTCGCGTGACGCGAAAGATACCACGCCGCAAGGATGAAGCCCGCACAGATGATGATGCCATACCAATAAATGTCTTTTCCGAACAGATTGAATGCGACGCGATTGAGCGTGAAACGCACGCCCAACCCCGGAAATTCGACTACATGCTCCATTGTTGTCTCTCCTCCCGCTTATGACAGCGGCTCGACGACCGAGAGTGTCGCGCGGTCGGGTCGCGCCCAACGCGCCAACATATCCTGCACGTCGCGCGCGGTGAGCTCCGCAAAGATCGCGGGGAAATTGAGCATTTCTTCGCAGCCGAACGCCGCCTCGACCTGCATGCGTGCGAAGTCGTCCGGCTCGTCGAGCGCGCGTACCATCATGCCATAGCGTGCATTGCGCACGCGCTCAAACAGCGCTTCATCCACACCGTGCAGCGCAAGCGCCGCCGCCTCATCGAGCACCGCGTCGCGCACCGCGCCGGGATCGCGGCTCTCGCCGCCGAACACCGCGCATGCCGCCTGCGGAAACAGATTGTATTCCACGTCGAAGCTCGCGTTGATGAGCCGCTCCTCATACAGCCGCGCATACAGCGGCGAGGTTTTGCCGCACAGCACCGTGGTCGCGATGTCACCCAGAATACCGCGACGCATCCGGCTTTCCTTTTCCGCGAGCGGCTCGTCCTTGATGCCGAGCATGAAAGTCGGCAGGGACACCGCCATGCGGCGCGATACCTCATTGCGCGCGATCGCAGGGCGGCGGCTGCCGTAGTGCCGCTGTCCAATCTTCTCACTCTTCGCGGGGGAGAACTTCGACGCCATCGCGCAGATGGTTTCGAAATCCGCATTGCCGACCACGGCGAGCACCATATTGGACGGGCTGTAAAACGCACGATGGCAGGTAAACAGGGTCTCCTTGGTGATCTTGGCGATGCTCTCGACGCTGCCCGCGATCGAGCGGCGCACCGGATGCTCGCGGTACAGCCCCTCGAACATGCCGACCATCGCCTGCCAGCCCGGCGTGTCGTCCATCATACCGATTTCCTGCCCGATGATACCCTTTTCCTTTTCGACGTTCTCGTCGGTAAAATAGGGTGTATACACAAAGCGCAGCAGAATCTCGAGATTTTCCTCAAACCGATCGGTGCAGGAAAAATGATAGGCGGTCATGACATGGCTTGTGAAGGCGTTCGGAGACGCGCCGGTTGCCGCAAATTTTTGCAGTGCGTTGCCGTCCTCATCCTCGAACATCTTGTGCTCGAGAAAATGCGCGACACCGGTCGGCGTGTCGTAGCGCTTGCCGTCGAGCGTGAAGCTCTCATCGACCGAACCAAAATTGGTCGCGAGCATGGCAAAGGTCTTGGAAAATCCGGGCTTCGGATAGTAATAAATGCGCAGTCCATTCGGGAGCGTTGCGGAAAACTGGGTCTCTCCGAGCGCCATAAAACGTTTTTCGGTCATGCGCCCACCCCCTTTAAGAAATAAATCGTATCGAGCTTGATCTTGCCCGCGACTGCGAGCATTTCCGCGCGTGTGACGCGCTCGATGCGCGCCATGAGCGCATCCACATCCCAGTCCAGTCCCTCGACCGCCTGCCCCAGCCAGAACTGTTGCAGCGACACTGGGCTGTCCTGCATGGAGCGCAGCGCGCTGTGCACGGTGCGCCGTGCGGTCTCGACCTCTTCGTCGGTCAAGCCGCCGCTTTGCAGGTCGGCAAGCTGACGCAGGATCTCGTCGCGCGCGACCTCAAAGTTTTCGTTCTCGATACCCGAGGTGACGGATAAAATTCCCTTCTGCCGCTCGAGCGTCGACGATGCATAGTAGCACAGCGACCGCTTTTCGCGCACATTGAGGAACAGGCGCGAGCTGGTCGAACCGCCAAACGCGTTATTGAGCAGCATCAGTGCGGGATAGTCCTCGTCCGCACCGGTCACGCCCGTACGGAAGCCGAGCGATAGCTTGCCCTGCCGCACGTTCATCTCTTCGACTACGGTGCGCACCGCGCCCGCGGGCTGCGCACGCACTTCGGTGCGCGGCATGGCATACGTCCCTTGGGAACGGGCGGTGAGTGCGCGGGAGAACGCGTCTTCGACCGTATCCGGTGGCATGGAGCCGCAGTAGAACAGCTCGATGCATGCGCCCTCGAGCGCGTGACGATAAGCGGCGTACAATGCTTTCGGGGTAAGCGCACGCGCGCCCGGGGCCGTGCCGTATTCGCTCAGACCAAATGCCTCGCCCTCGCACATGACCTCGTGCAGCCGGCGCAGCGCGTAGGAACGCGGGTCGTTTTTGAGTGCTTCGATGCGGTCGGCAAGGTTTTCTTTTTCGCTCGCGACATACTCCGGCGCGAATGCACCATCCTTAATATAAGGTGTCTGCCAGAACGACGCGAGCAGGTCGACCGCGCGCGCGGTCAGTCCGGTATCGTTCGCGGCGTACTTTTCGTCGATGACGTCCGCAAGAAAGCCCAGAATCAGGCTTTCGCCGCGCTTGCGCACGATCGGTTCGATGCGCGCGCCGTATAATTCGTCGAGCGCGGTACCAAGCTGCTGCATATCGGGATAAGCCGCCGTACCGCGGCGCAGCACGCGCGGCAGCGCGGCACGCGCCGAGGCTTCTTCCCCGCCGAGCGGCAGCACAAGGCATGCACTCATCACGGAGGTCTTGAAGCGCGCACTCGGCACAATGGTCAGCTGCACGCCGTCGCCCAGCGTTTTGCGTATCATTTGTTGCATATGCTTTCCTCTTTTCGGAAAAATAATCTAGTTTAGAGTATACCCGTTTTCCCCTCTAAAGTCCAGTATGCAGGTTGTAAACAATTTTTATCAGAGATACGAAAAAAATCTCTTGACAAAAAAACGGTTATCCTGTAATATAATTAACGTTGTAGTTGTAAAGGCATTCCGCTTTACATCAGGAGGTGGGCGCATGAAAAACAAACCCTTCGAGATGTGCCTGCTGTTCGATTTTTACGGCGACATCCTGACAGAGAAACAGCACGAGCTGTTCGATCTCTACTATAATGAGGATCTTTCCCTCGCGGAGATCTCCGAGCATGTCGGCATCACCCGACAGGGCGTGCGTGACAGCATCGTCCGCGCGGAGCACACGCTGCGGGACATGGAGCACAAGCTCGGTCTGGTCGCGCGCTACGGCAACATCGAAGCGCGTCTGGAAGAGCTGACAAGCGACCTGCGCGAGATCCACCTCATCAACTGTAACAAATACCGCAATCAGGACATCGCCCGTCTGGTCAGCCACATGGGTGCGTGTCTCGAATCCATTTCAGGCTGAGCGCCGCATCGACGGAGGGCACTATGGCATTTGAAGGTCTTACCGAGAAAATTTCATCCGCCTTTAAAAAGCTGCGCAGCCGCGGCCGTTTGACAGAAGCCGACGTCAAGGAGGCCATGCGGGAGATCCGTATGGCGCTGCTCGAAGCGGACGTCAACTACAAGGTCGCGAAGGACTTCATCAAGACCGTCACCGAAAAGGCGACGGACGCGGAGATCCTGGAAAGCCTGTCCCCTGCACAGCAGGTCATCAAGATCGTCAACGAAGAGTTGACCGCGCTGCTCGGCGGCGCAAACACCCGTATCACCATTGCCCCCCAGCCCCCGACGATCGTCATGATGGTCGGCTTGCAGGGCGCGGGCAAAACCACGAACTGTGCCAAGCTCGCCGCGCTTTTGCGTAAGCAGCAGCAGCGCCGTCCTTTGCTCGTCGCGTGTGACGTTTACCGTCCCGCAGCGATCGAACAGCTCAAGGTCGTCGGCGCACAGCTCGATATCCCGGTCTTTGAGCAGGGTCAGGGGGATCCGGTCGAGATCGCAAAGGCAGGCGTCGATCATGCACGCAAAAACGCGTATGATCTGGTCTTTCTGGACACCGCCGGTCGTCTGCACATCGACGAAGCGCTCATGGATGAGCTCAAAAACATCAAGGCAACCGTCAAGCCCACCGAAATCATGCTGGTTGTCGACGCGATGACCGGTCAGGACGCGGTAAATGTCGCGCAGACCTTTGACGACGCGCTCGGCATCGACGGCGTGCTCATGAGCAAGATGGACGGCGACGCCCGCGGCGGCGCAGCCCTCTCGGTCAAGGCCGTCACCGGAAAGCCCATCAAGTTCGCGGGCACCGGCGAAAAGCTTGACAATATTGAACCCTTCCATCCCGACCGCATGGCTTCCCGTATCCTCGGCATGGGCGATGTCCTGACGCTGATCGAAAAGGCGCAGCAGGCATTCGACGTCAAGCAGAGCGATGACATGGAGAAGAAACTGCGCTCCGGCAAGCTGACGCTGACCGATTTTTACGAGCAGCTCAAGCAGATGAAAAATATGGGCAGCATGGAGGAAATGCTCGCAATGCTCCCCGGCGTCGACACCAAAGCCCTCGCGGGCGCGCAGGTCGACGGCAAAGCGCTCTCGCACACCGAAGCGATCATCCTCTCGATGACGCCCAAGGAACGCGACGACCCCCGCATCATCAACTTTTCGCGCAAAAAGCGCATCGCAGCGGGCTGCGGACTCAAGATCGAAGAGGTCAACCGTCTGCTCAAGCAGTTTGAAATGATGCAGAAAATGACCAAGCAGGTCGCGGGCTTACAGCGCCGCGCCAAGGGCAAAAAGAAAAAGGGCTTTGGTCTGGGCGGTCTCAAGCTTCCCTTTTAACCGTATTCGTTTGTAATATCATTTTACAATACACAGACTCATTTAAAGGAGGTGAAACCATGGTAAAGATCAGACTTCGCAGACTGGGCGCCAAGAAGGCTCCTTTCTATCGTATCGTCGTCGCTGATTCCCGTTACCCGCGTGACGGCCGTTTCATCGAGGAAATCGGTACCTACAATCCCCTGACGAACCCCGCTGACATCAAGATCGACAGCGAGCGTGCACAGCAGTGGATCAAGAACGGCGCACAGCCGACCGACACTGTCCGCGACATCCTGAAGAAGGCCGGCGCGCTGTAAGGGGAGGTTGTACGAATGAAAGAGCTGTTGACTTATATCGTGAAAAATCTGGTCACCGAACCGGATGCGATTGCGATTACTGAGACCTCTGAGGGCGACAACATTACCTTTGAGCTGCGGGTCGCGCAGGCGGACATGGGCCGCGTGATCGGTCGTCATGGCCGTATTGCCAAGGAAATCAGAACCCTCATGAAGGCCGCAGGCAGCCGCGAAAACAAAAAGGTCACGGTCGAAATCTGTGACTGAACCCTGCTCCCCGAGCTGTTTGGCTTCGGCGCAGTTACACGCAAAAGACCTGTGTTAAACAGGTCTTTTTTCCATATATTTTGATTTACAAGCACGGAGGAATCCCCATGCAAAAACAATTTCTCGAGGCCGGGCAGATCGTCAATACCCATGGCGTCAACGGCGAGATCAAGGTGCAGTCCTGGTGTGACAGCCCCGAAGTGCTGACCGACTTCGATACGCTTTACTGGGCGGACGGCACGCCGGTGCACGTCGAGCGCGCCTATGTGCATAAAAATTGCGTCGTCATGCGCATTGAGGGCGTGAACACGATGGAGCAGGCGGACGCGCTGCGGCAGAAGGTGCTCTATCTGTCGCGCGAGGATGTCGATCTGCCTGAAGATCTGGTGTTCATTCAGGATATTCTGTCCTTCGAGGTCTACGACGAACGCACGGAACGCGTCATCGGTCGCATTCGCGATGTGGTGACCACCAACCCCGCGCACGATCTGTATGAGATCGTCACCGAGGACAACCGCACGCTTTATGTGCCCGCGATCAAGCCCTTTCTCCAACGCATCGACATGGAGGCAGGCCGCGTCATCATCCGCTCCATTGAAGGTCTGATCGAATGATGCAGATCGACATTATGACCCTGTTCCCCGAAATGATCCGCGCAGTCATGGGACAGAGCATCATCGGACGCGCGCAGGACAAGGGATTGGTGCGCGTGCGCGCGGTCAACATCCGGGACTGGGCGGATGACAAGCATCACAAGGCAGATGACTCGCCCTACGGCGGCGGTCGCGGTCAGGTCATGCTTGCCGAGCCGCTGTTCCGCTGCCACGATGCCTTGACGCGCGGTGAGCATGTGCACACCGTGCTGCTGTCTGCACAGGGCAAGGCGTTCCATCAGGACGCTGCACGCAGGCTGCTCGACAAGGGGCGGTTCATTTTGGTCTGCGGACACTACGAGGGGATCGACCAGCGTTTTATCGACGCGTGCGTGGACGAGGAGATCTCGATTGGTGATTTTGTGCTGACAGGCGGGGAAATTCCCGCAATGGCGGTCGCCGACGCGGTCTGCCGCATGGTGCCCGGTGTGCTGCCTGACGAGCAGGCATTCACCGACGAGAGCCACTGGGACGGTCTGCTTGAGCATCCGCAGTACACCCGTCCCGAGGTCTGGCGCGGCCGCGCGGTGCCCGAGGTGCTGCTGTCCGGTCATCACGCAAACATTGTACGTTGGCGACGCAAGATGAGCCTGCTGCGCACCAAGACCGATCGCCCCGATTTATTCGCCCGTTTTGTCCCGCGCGACAAGCAGGACAAAAAGCTGCTCGACGAAATTAAAAACAGCGATCGCTGACCTCTTACGCTCCGCCTGCGCGGGGCGTTTTTTTAATGTGCATAACAAGTTGCTTTCCGGAATAGGTTGGCAACACAGACAAGCTTGCCCGCGCAAACCGAAATGTTTTCTGTGAATTGGGCTCATTTTGTAAAATTATAATTTACAGACGCGTTTTTATTCGGTAAAATAGAAGAGAAGAAATTTTGCAGGAGGTCTCGCATCATGGTCATTACCATCACCCTCAACCCCGCGATGGACCGTACATTGCGTATTGATAATCCGCTCCAGCCGAACACTCTGAACCGCGCCGTTTCGAGTATCGTCGAACCGGGCGGCAAAGGTATCACCGTTTCGCGTGCGATTAAGGCGATCGGCGGCGCGAGCATCGCGTTGGGATTCTCCGCCGGCTCTAACGGCCGCGCGCTCAAGGATGCCCTGACCTCTATGGATATTCACCATGATTTCGTCGATGTACCGGGGCAGACCCGCGTCAATATCCAGATCATTGCACCGGGCGGTCAGCACACCGAGATCAACGAACCCGGCTACAAGATCTCGGACGGCGATTTCCTGCGTTTTCTCGAACGGGTCGAGAACCATCTGGACGACGGCAACATTTTCGTGCTGTCTGGTTCCACCCCACCCCATTTCTCTCTCAAAAATTACGGCAAGATCTGCAAGACGATCAAAAAGGCGGGCTGCAAGCTGATCGTGGACGCAAGCGGTGAAGAGCTGCTCGAAGCGCTCAAGTACAAGCCTGATGTCGTCAAGCCAAACATATTCGAACTGGCAGAGGTTGTGGGAGATCAGCCGTCGATCGACCCGGAAACCGTTGCGGTCAGCGCGCGCAAGCTGCTCGATATGGGCGCACAGGTCGTTTGTGTATCTATGGGACGCGAAGGCGCGGTCGTCGTGTCGCAGGAGAACCGTCAGGGACTGTTTGCGAACACCAACCCCAAAGTCATCGAGGAGGGTGCGGTCGGCACCGGCGACTCCATGGTCGCCGCGTTTGCCAACGGCATGCGCCAGAACATCGACCTTGAGGAGATCACCAAATTTGCCGTCGCAGCGGGTCGTGCGTGCGCGCGTCTGCCCGGCACGGAAATGGCAACGCTCAAGCAGGTCTATCAGGTCTATGAGACTGTGCAGCTCTTTACGCTCGACCCGATCAAGAAATAAACTACATATCGAGATTCAAAAAACCGTCGTGATGTTGCCATCACGACGGTTTTTCTTCGTTTTGGGTGAAGGGAATGATGAGCTGCTGATAGCTCGCCTTATTGAGATCGCTCTTGTGCACAATCACACTGTCCGTATAGTTGACTGCCGGAATCGTTTGCCGACCTAGCAGCTGCACCGCGCTCACCACGCTCAAATACCCCATGCTGAACGGATTCTGTACGACGCAGGACTGGATCGTACCGTCCTCGAGGTATTGGATCTGCCGCACCGAGCTGTCGCCTACAATGAGTGCGATCTTGCCCGCCTGTCCCATCTCCTGCAATGCCGCTGCCGCGCCGAGCGCGCTGCTTTCGTTGAGCGCCACCAGACATTTGATCTCCGGATGGTTCTGCACCATGTAGATCGTGCGCTCGCGCGCAAGCTCCTCGCGCCCCTCGCAGTACGCAAACGCAGTCATACGCGTATCGCTGTCGGGCGTCGCACCAAGCAGCCCACGCAGCCGCTCGGTTGCGGTGCTCGCGCCTGCCATGTGTGAGATCACGCCAAATGCTGCCTTGTCTCCGATGCGCTCTTGTAAAAGCTGCGCCAGCTTGCGCCCCATTTCCACGTTGTCCGTGCCGATGAACGCCTTGCGTCCGTCATAGTCCACATCACTGTCGAGCGTCAGCAGTAAGATCCCTGCATCCGTTGCTTTTTTGCACACCGGCACAAGCCGTTCATAATCACATGCCGCCAAAATGATCGCGTCGGGCTTGCGGGCAATGGTTGCTTCCATGATGCCGATCTGCACATCGATGTCGCTCTCATAATACGGCGCTTCGATCGTGCACTGCACGCCGTACTCGCGCTGTGCGGTCTGGATACCCTGTGCGACCGCGCTCCAAAATGCAGGAGGGCGATTATACGCTTTCAGGATGACTGCAATGTCGTAGTTGCGCTGACGGGGCATATCGTCTGCTTTCGAGCGCTCATTGAGCCAGAACACACTGAACACCAAGATGCATAGCATGACGCACGCCAACAGGACCCGATAATGCTGTTTGCTCATGGTTTTTCCTCCCTGTGTATGGGCAGCGTGATCTCGACGCGTGTTCCCTCTCCCGGCGCGCTGAAATAGCACAGACCGTATGCTTCCCCATAGCAAAGCTGTATGCGGTGGTTGACATTGGTCACGCCGATGCCGCGTTCCCCGTTCTCGCGCGGGTCAAAGATGGTCTCAAGCTGCGCGGCGGTCATGCCGACGCCGTCGTCGCACACCGTCAGGACGAGACGCTCTCCCTGCGTCGCGCCGCTGATCGTGATCGTCCCTGCCGTCTCGCTGAGTTTGACCCCGTGATACAGCGCGTTTTCCACGATCGGCTGTAAAATCAGTTTGGGCACCGTGCATGTGAGCAGCTCTCGCGGCACGTCAATGGCATAACTGAGCTGTTCGCCGTACCGCATTTGCTGGATTGTCAGATAGCTGCGAATGTTCTCCAGTTCATTGGCGAGCGACACATAATTTTCGCCCTTGCTGATGCTCGTGCGGAACAGCTTTGCAAGCGCGGCGGTGACCTCTGTGACCTCCTCGGTCTTGCCGCTCGCGGACATCCAAATGATGGTGTCGAGGGTATTATACAGAAAATGCGGATTGATCTGCGCTTGCAGTGCGTTGATCTCGCTTTTGCGTTTGGCTTCCTCGTTCGCGAGCGCGCCGTCGCGCAGTTCGCGCATGCGGGAGATCATGGTGTTGAACGTTTTGCCGATCTGGCCGATCTCATTGTTCGTCGCGGTGCTCGCGCGCACCTCCCAATCCCCTTCCTCGACCTCGTGCATAGTCTCCTCCAGTTCTTGCAAAGGCCGCGTGATCGTCGTGGAAATGAGCAGCGCTGCCAGGGTGGCGGCAAGCAAGCAGACCGCGGTGAGCGTGAAGTAAAAATTGACCACCGCTGTCCGATCGCTGATGAGTTCGCTCGCGTTGATGACGCCCACGGCGGTCCATCCGGTCAGCTCGGACTCGCTCTTCGTATAAATTTTATTTTCTTCCGTGCGCAGATAGCTGTCGCGCATCAAAAGAATATCTTTGAGCGGGTCGACCTTGATGCCCGAATAGATGAGTTGCTGGTGTGGGTGATAAATGATATTCTGGTTGCGGTCAATGATGTAGATATATCCGTTTTTGCCAAGCTGCGCGGTCTCGCAAATGCTCTCGATCGCAAGGAAATTCAGGTCGATGACCATCACGCCCGTGACCTCTCCGGTCACACGGTCGATCACCGCGCGCGAAATCGAAATGACCCAAGTATACTCGTCCTTCACCAGATTCTGCACATGCGAGGGCGAAACCACGATTTCCTCCTTGAGTGAGAGCGGCTTGAGAAACCAGTCGGTCAAATTGTATTCGGAATACGGGTTGACCTGCTTGCGCGTATCGCTGAGCAGCACATCGCGATACTTGGAAATGACCGCGATATTTGTGATCTCACTGCGCGTGCCCGCCATCAAGTCAAGCTGCTGCGCTGCACGGGCACGCAGCGTTTCGATGCCGCCGCGCGCCTGCTCGGGCACACCGAAGCCGCGATACCGGTTGTACTCCGCCATGAGATCCTGCACATCGGGATTGCTGCAAATGATAGAGGACATGCTCTTGACATTATCCATATAAGAATCAATGCTCCCGTTGACCTCCGCGAGCAGGCTTTCGGTATAATGAATGGAGATTTTTTCGTAATCGCGGATCGCATAGTTATAAGACAGCACGGAAACCAGCAATACGACCACCGAAATGAGCAGCATGAAACACAGCACCATACTGGTACGGATGCTGTAAAAGCGATGATGGAGTTTTTTTCGTGCGCGCTCGCGCTGCATCATTCGGCTTCCTCTCACGATGATCTGATCTCCTCCGGCGCTGCCGTGCGGCGTGACTGTGCGCGGTACTGCGAAGGCGTCATACCGGTCATGCGCTTAAAGGTCACGGAGAAGTAGTGCGGGTCGGCAAACCCGACTGCCTGTGCGATCTCTGCCGCACGTTTCTCCGTCAGTGTCAGCATCTGCCTCGCCTTTGCCATGCGTACCTGCGTGACATATTCCACAAAGGTGCAGCCCGTCACCGTCTTAAATAGCGTGGAAAAATAGCTGATGCTGATGGCAAACTCCTCACGGATGGTATTGAGCGACAGATCCTCGTCGCCGTAATGCTCGCGAATATAGGTTTCGACCTTGCGCACACGCGCGACGGAATCGTCCTCTGACAGACGAGCGACCGCGTCGAATGCCGTTTCCACAAGCTGCAACAGTAATCTACAAAGCTGCGGCAAATTGCTGACCGCATAAAAGCCGCTGTCCTCCCAAAACTGCTCGATGCGGTACACTTCCTCTTTGGACAGGCAATCTGTAAGGCAGTCGAGCACATGCAGCGCAAAATGTTGGCTGTGCTGTAGGCAGTCCTGATAAGAGGACTTCTGCTTTTCGAGCAGACTGCAAAGCTGCGCTACCGCAGCGCGCGCATCCTCTGCCCTGCCCGCTTTGACCGCTTGTGTCAGCGCACGCTCCGGTGCGCGAAAATCCGCCGGAGCGCTGGGCGGCTGCCCGATCTCGCACAGACGAATGCATGCAAGCGCGCCGCAGTAAAAACGATAATCGAGTGCACGCGTCGCCTGCCGGTAAGCGTCATGCAGTTGCTCGAGCGACTGCGCAGGCAGCGAGACCCCGCAGGTAGCCCCGTGATTGAGCGGGATGCACGCGGCGGCAAGGCGCTCGGCAAGGTGTTCCGCGCGCGTATATAAGGTCTGTGAATCCGACCCGCGCAGCAGCACATAGCATGCGGTCTGGATTGGAGTGCACAGCAGACAATTCTCTTCCTGTCCGACCAGCTCGGTCAGGATATTCGTCATGCCGTAGCGCAGCAGCTCATTTTCCCGTCCCTCCTCCGGCGTTGCGGGTCGGCGCAGATCGAGGTCGGCGGCAAGTACGAGGAAGGGGCCCTGCGCGGGCAGCTTGTGCACGCGCACATGGTCGTCGATCGTCGCGGCGCTCAGACTGGTCGTGAGCAGGCGTGTCCAAAAACGCTCGCGGCTGTGCGCATCGAGTTCGTCGAGTTCCTTCACGCGCCGCTCGTCGAGTTCCTCGCGCAGCCGCGCGGCAAGCTGCCGCAGGCTTTTCGGCGTGATCGGTTTGAGGACATAATCAAATACCTTGAGCCGCAGTGCTTTATGCGCATACTGAAAATCGTCGTATCCGGTCAGCATGACGACCAGCGTCCCCGGCAGATGCTGCGCGACATATTTCGCGAGTTCCAGACCGTCGACAAACGGCATGCAGATGTCCGTAATGACGACATTCGGTGCAAAGCCTTCCTCGATACGCGCGATTGCGCTTCTCCCGTCTGCACACGCGACCGGCGTCTGAAACCCCAGTTCTTCCCATTGCAGTGTCTCGGTCATGGCGCGCAGCACCTCGGGCTGATCCTCGACCAGCATGAGTTTGTACATGGTTTTTTCGCCTCCCTGTCGTCCCCGAAGCGGGTGTGTTTTTGTTCATTATACCATGTATGCTTTGCGCTTTGATAGGGCAATTCGCTCAAAATGCCATCCTGGTTTTGTGGTTTTACACTAAAACAGCCTTGCTTGTTGTGGATTTTTGAAGATTGTGTCGATGAGAAAGTGGATTTTTGACCTTTTCCAGGAAGATATTCTATCGAAAAAATTTTTCCGCCGCGGTATACTGACAACAACAAAACAAAGCGTTGGCGGCGGGCATGCGGTTCGTCGACCTCTCTCCCATCAAAAGACAGAGGTGATTTTGTGAGTAAGACTTCTACGGAGCAGCGCCCCGTGGTTCTGGAACTAAACGGCATCGAAAAATTCTTCGTTGGCGTGCACGCACTCAAGCAGTGCCATCTGGAACTGCGTAAGGGCGAGATCCACGCATTGGTCGGTGAAAACGGCGCAGGCAAATCCACTATGATGAAGGTGCTCACCGGTATCTACAAAGCCGATGCAGGCGAAATCCTGTACAACGGCAAACCGGTCGAATTCAAGCATCCCCGTGATGCGCAGGAGGCGGGCATCTCGATCGTCCATCAGGAACTCAACCTGATGAACCATCTGACCACAGCGCAAAATATCTTTATCGGTCGCGAATGCAAGGGATTCTTCCTGGACGACAAGACCATCAATGCCAAAACGCAGGAGCTTTTCGATCAGCTTAATCTCGCGATCAAGCCGACCGACCGTGTAGGTGATCTGACCGTTGGAAAACAGCAAATGGTTGAAATTGCTAAGGCGATCTCGTTCGACTCCTCCGTTCTCGTGCTCGACGAGCCGACCGGTGCTCTGACCGAAACCGAAGTGCGGGAACTGTTCAAGACCATGCGTCATTTACAGTCACGCGGAGTCACAATGGTCTATATTTCACATCGTATGGATGAGATCATGGAGATCACCGACCGCATCACGGTCATGCGTGACGGCGAGTACATCAAGACGCTGGTCACTGCGGACACCAACCTCGACGAGATCATCAACGCGATGGTCGGCCGCACGATCTTTGAAGCACCCAAGACGCATTCCAACGTTGCGCCCGATGCACCCGTGGTGCTCGAAGCGCGTGATCTGACCTCGAAGGACGTCAAGGGCGTATCCTTCCAGTTACATAAAGGCGAGATCCTCGGCTTTGCCGGTCTGATGGGTGCGGGACGCACCGAGACCGCACGCCTGATCTTCGGCGCAGACCCCAAGACGGGCGGCACGATCCTGCGAAACGGCAAGGAGGTCGCCATCAACACGCCGACCGATGCGGTCGCAAGCGGCATCGGCTATCTGTCCGAGGACCGTAAACGCTTTGGGCTGGCAGTTGGGCTTTCTGTCGCGGCGAACACCATTCTCGCGGATGTGCCGGCGTTCTGCAAGGGGCCCTTCGTCGATCAGCGCAAGGTGGAAGAGGTCACGCGCCAATATGTTAAAAGCATCAACATCAAGACACCGACTACCTCGCAGCTTATCCGCAACCTGTCCGGCGGCAATCAGCAAAAGGTTATAATCGCCAAGTGGCTGGTGCGCGATTGCGAAGTCCTGATTTTTGACGAACCTACCCGCGGCATCGACGTCGGCGCAAAGAGCGAGATCTATAAACTGATGACCGAGCTTGCAAACCAAGGCAAGTCCATCATTATGATCAGCTCCGAGCTTCCCGAGGTCCTGCGCATGAGCGACCGCGTGGTCTGCATGTGCGAGGGTCGCATCACCAAGGTTTTGGACATCCAGGAGGCTTCGCAGGAATCCATCATGAAATACGCCACACAACGAAATTAAGGACGGGATGAACGATGAAAACGAAACTGAATATCCAGCAGATTCTGGCGCCTGCCGCGTTGGTAATCCTGTATATCTTCTTTGCGCTCTTTGGCAACAACTTCTTCTCCGCTTCGACTCTGGTCAGTATTCTTGACAGTACTTATTATGTCGGTCTGATGGCATTCGGTATCACTTTCGTCATCATCACCGGCGGCATCGACCTTTCGATCGGCACGAACATGATGATGAGCGCACTGCTCGCGGGTTATTTCTACACCAAGGGTCTGAATATTTGGATTTGTATTGCACTGATCGTTGTCATTGCAACCCTGGTCGGTGTGCTCAACGGTATCCTGATCTCCCGCCTCAAGCTGCCGCCCTTCATCGCGACCCTCGGCGTGATGATGATGACGCAGGGCTTCGGTTCCATCATCACCAAGGTACAGACGCAGCGCTTCCCCTCCGGCTTTGATGCAGACGGCGCTTACAAGGCATTTTTCTACAAAACCTCCGCCGGCTTCCCCTCCGGTATCATCTACATGCTGATCTTCTTCGCGGTCGCAAGCATCCTGCTCAGCAAGACCCGCTTCGGTCGCTATACCTACGCACTCGGCTCCAATGAAGAAGCCGTCCGTCTGTCCGGTGTGGATACCAAGCGTTGGAAGACCCTCGTTTACGCGGTCTGCGGTCTATTCTGCGGCCTGTCCGGTATTGTTTACGCGGCTACCTATACCACGATCATCCCCGGCACCGGCAACGGTCTTGAAATGAACGCCATCGCGGCGGTCATCATCGGCGGCACCTCGATGTCCGGCGGTATCGGCACCATGAGCGGCACCCTGATCGGTACGCTGCTGATGAGCGTGCTCAAAACCGGTCTGATGTCCATGGGTCTGCAGGGACATTTCCAGACGTTCTTCACAGGTCTCGTCGTGATCCTCGCGGTTCTGCTTGACATCTATCGCAACAAGCGCACAAATGCGGTGAAAAAGTAAGGAATTCGTTCGGCGTTGACGGCGAACAGACGGTTCGTCGTTTCAATAAGCACCATTAAGGGAGGAAACTATCATGAAAAAGCTCGTAGCACTCGCCATGTCAACGGTTTTGACCATGTCTCTGGCAGCCTGCGGTGGAGCCGCTTCCAACACCGCCTCTTCCGGCACTGCCCCCGCCTCCGATGCAAACGCAAATGCCGCCGCTACCACGGGCGCAAAGCCCTACATCGCCATCGTCTCCAAGGGCTTCCAGCACCAGTTCTGGCAGGTCGTTAAGGCGGGCGCAGAAAAGGCTGCTGCCGACAACAACGTTGAAATCACGTTCGATGGTCCTCCGACCGAATCTGACATCGCGATCCAGGTCGATATGCTCAAGTCTGCAATGGACAAGAAGCCCGCCGCTGTTTGCCTCGCCGCACTCGATACCGAGTCCGTCAAGGAACAGCTCAATGCCTGCAAGACAGCCGGCATTCCGGTAATCGGCTTTGACTCCGGTGTTCCGAATGCGCCGGAAGGCTCGATCTACGCGACCGCGTCGACCGACAACAAGGCAGCGGCAGCGATTGCTGCACAGCAGCTGTTCGACGACAAGGAATTCAAGGCTGCATTCGACGCGGCCACTCCGTCCGCACCGATCACGGTGGCAGTGCTCTCGCAGGATGCGACTTCCGAGTCCATCATTTCCCGTACCTCCGGATTCCTCGACAAACTCGTTGAGCTGTGTGGCGCGGACAATATCAAGATTGAAGGTCATGACAAGTATGCCAAGGCTGCTGACAAGGCAAAGCTTGACATCCTCGTAAATATCCCCGCAACGACCTCTGCTGCCGATCAGAAGACCGGTGCGGAAATGCTGCTGAGCAAGAACCCCATCGCGATCTACGGCTCTAACGAGAACGCTGCCGGCGGTATCCTCGCAGCTTCCAACGACGGTGCGGACTTTGCAGACGGTGCGAAGTATGCCAACATCATCGCGATCGGCTTCGACGCAGGCAAAACCCAGCGCACTGCAGTCCAGAACGGCTGGTTCCTCGGCTCCGTTACCCAGGACCCGTACCAGATCGGCTACAAGTCGGTTGAACTCGCAGTACAGGCGATCGCAGGCAAGCCCGCTGCAAGCGCAGTCGTCGACACCGGCGCGAAGTGGTACAACGCCCAGAACCTGTCTGACCCGATGATCTCGGATCTGGTCTACGAATAAGTCTCGATCATTTCAAATTCTCCTACTTTTCATCTCATTTCATCCCTGCCTATCCCGCCCATATGGGCGGGGTAGGCTTTTTTCATTGCTTTTGTAAATTCCACATAAACTCAAATATTATATTGTTGTTTCATGTTGACTTAATGTGCCGTGCGCGCTATAATAAACGCAATCCAACTTATTGTCACATGTTCCCACATTTTATAATTGCCCGTTTTATTCCGCTTGCAAGGGAGGAAGGTTCTATCATGAAGCCCTATTATACCAAACCGCTGCCGCGCAGTCCGCGCATTCCCCAACTCGTCGAGCACCTTTATGCAAAGATGCCTGAGGTCGAGTCTGCACGCGCGAAGCTGCTGACCGAGTCCTATCGTGCGACCGAGGGGCAGCCTATCATCACACGCCGCGCGAAGGCGTTCGCGCACATCCTCGAGCACATCCCGATCGTCATCCGTGAGGGCGAGCTGATCGTCGGCAGCAACACGGTCGCGCCGCGCGGCTGCCAGACCTTCCCCGAGTTTTCCTATGAATGGCTTGAAGCGGAATTTGACACGCTCGCAACACGCTCTGCCGACCCGTTTTACATCAGTGAACAGACCAAGCACGATCTGCGCGCGATACACCCCTACTGGAAGGGCAAGACCACGAGCGAGCTTGCCTCCGCCTATATGCCTCCCGAAGCACACAAGGCGATCGAACACGGCGTATTCACACCGGGCAACTACTTCTATAATGGCGTCGGTCATATCTGCGTGCAGTACGATAAGGTGCTCGCGATCGGGTATGAAGGCATCCGCGCCGAAGCACAGGCGCTGCTCGATCGCTGCCGCTTTGGCGACGCCGATTACGGTAAGCGCACCACGTTCCTCAGCGCGGTCATTCTAAGCTGCGACGCAGTCATCGCCTATGCCGCGCGCTATGCCGCGCTTGCCAAAGAGCAGGCGGCGGCGTGCACGGATGCGGCGCGCCGCGCCGAACTGCTCGCGATCGCGGAAAACTGCGCACACGTTCCCGCAAAGGGTGCACGCAGCTTCTACGAGGCATGCCAGAGTTTCTGGTTCGTGCAGCAGCTGTTGCAGCTCGAAGCAAGCGGTCACTCGATCTCGCCGGGACGCTTCGACCAGTACATGTACCCCTATTACAAAGCGGATCTCGACGCAGGCAAGCTGACACGCGAATACGCGCAGGAGCTGCTCGACTGCATCTGGGTCAAACTCAACGATCTCAACAAGTGCCGCGACGCCGCGAGCGCGGAGGGCTTTGCGGGCTACAGCCTGTTCCAGAATCTCATCGTCGGCGGACAGAATGTCGACGGCATGGATGCGACGAACGATCTGTCGTTCCTGTGCATCACCGCATCCGAGCATGTATTCCTGCCGATGCCTTCGCTGTCCATCCGCGTGTGGAACGGCTCGCCGCACGATCTTCTGCTGCGCGCTGCCGAACTGACGCGCACCGGCATCGGTCTGCCCGCATATTACAACGACGAGGTCATCATCCCCTCGATGATGAACCGCGGCATTCCGCTCGCAGAGGCGCGCGACTACTGCATCATCGGCTGCGTCGAGCCGCAAAAGGGTGGCAAGACCGACGGCTGGCACGACGCGGCGTTCTTCAATATGTGCCGCCCGCTCGAGCTTGTGTTCTCGAATGGCCGCTCGCGCGGCGAGGTCGTGAGCATCGAGACCGGCGACGTGGCAAATATGCGCTCCTTCGGTGAGTTTTACGACGCGTACAAGGCGCAGATGAACCATCAGATCTCGCTGCTTGTGAGCGCGGACAACGCGATCGACCTTGCGCATGCCGAGCGCTGCCCCCTGCCCTTCCTGTCGTGCATGGTCGACGACTGCATGGCACGCGGTAAGAGCGTACAGGAGGGCGGTGCGGTCTACAACTTCACCGGCCCGCAGGGCTTTGGCATCGCGAACATGGCGGACGCGCTCTATGCGATTAAGACGCTGGTCTTTGAACAGGGCAAGTTCACGCTGAGCGAACTCAAAAAGGTGCTGTCGCTCAACTACGGCAAGGGCATCGACCCCACAACGGTCGCGGAAATGACCGCCTGTGTCGCGCGTGAACTTGCCGCAGCAGGACATCAGCCGACCGAAGCCGAGCTGTCCGAGATCATCTCTCAGCTTGTGACTGCGCCGCGCGATCCCGCGGACAAGGAGCTGTGCTCGCGCGTTTACGATCTCGTCAGCGAAGCACCCAAGTTCGGCAACGACCTGCCCGGGGTCGACGCGTTCGCGCGCGACGTTGCGTATACCTACACGCGTCCGCTCGAGCACTTCCGCAACCCGCGCGGCGGTCAGTATCAGGCGGGGCTGTATCCGGTCTCTGCAAATGTGCCGCTCGGCGCACAGACCGGCGCCACGCCCGACGGCAGGCTGTCCCGCATGCCGGTCGCGGACGGCGTTTCCCCGAGCGCGGGCTGCGATGTCAGCGGCCCGACTGCGGCGGCGAACTCAGTCGCAAAGCTCGACCACGGCATCGCCTCCAACGGTACGCTCTTCAACCAGAAATTCCATCCCTCCGCACTCAGCGGCACGGAAGGTCTGGAAAAATTCGTCGCCCTCATCCGCTCGTTCTTTGACCAGAAGGGCATGCACATGCAGTTCAACGTTGTCAGCCGCGAGACGCTGCTCGATGCGCAGAAGCATCCCGAGCAGTACAAGCACCTTGTCGTGCGTGTCGCGGGCTACAGTGCGCTCTTTACCACCCTGTCCCGCTCGCTGCAGGACGACATCATCCGCCGCACGGAGCAGGGACTTTGACGGCACGCATAAAGGAGTACATCCATGGAGTTTGAACATACGCGCGGACGCATCTTCGACATCCAGCGGTATTCGATCCACGACGGCAGCGGCATCCGCACCATCGTTTTTCTCAAGGGCTGCGTGCTCCGCTGCCGATGGTGCTGCAATCCCGAAAGCCAGTCGTATGACATCGAGACCCGCATGATCGACGGCAAGCCCGTGCTCGTCGGCCGCGATGTGACTGTCGCACAAGTCATGGAGACTGTGGAGCGCGATCGTCCCTATTATCGCCGGTCGGGCGGCGGTCTGACCCTGTCAGGCGGTGAAAGCCTGTGCCAGCCTGTATTTGCACGCGATCTGCTGCACGCCTCCAAGCATGTGGGCATCGGCACTGCGATGGAGAGCATGGGCTGCGCCCCGTGGGAGGTCATCGAGGACATCCTGCCCTATCTCGACCAGTATCTGCTCGACATCAAGCACATGAACGGAGAGAAGCACAAAGCGTTCACCGGCCGCTCGAACGAGCTGATGCTTGAAAACGCGCGCCGTATCGCCGCCTCCGGTCAGACCGAGCTTATCATCCGTGTGCCGGTCATACCGACCTTCAATGACACGCCCGCCGAGATCGAGTCGATCGCGCGCTTTGCGCAGTCGCTGCCCGGTGTGCAGCGCATTCATTTACTGCCGTATCACCGCTTGGGACAGGATAAATACACGCAGCTTGGGCGAGACTATACGCTGCCCGATATTTTACCCCCGGAAAACGATACGATGCAGCTTTTGCAGCAGACCGTGCGTCTGTCCACCGGACTGGACTGCCGCATCGGCGGTTAGGGACATCCCACAACTTATCACATAAAACCACGATAACTCAAAAAATATTTTTGAATAACTGTTGACTTGTGTGAGTTTTAGCAGTATAATTCCCTCATAAACAACATAACCAGTCAACCACATCCCACAACATTCAACAAACAACCGTTTGGAGTCAGACACGGGAGGAAATACACAATGCTGAACGAATACGAAATCAAAAAGCAGATCTGCGACATTGGCAAGCGCATCTACGACCGCAACATGGTCGCGGCGAACGACGGCAACATTTCCGTCAAGCTGAACGACAATGAATTCCTTTGCACGCCGACCGGCGTTTCCAAGGGCTTCATGACGCCCGAGTACATCTGCAAGGTCGATGCCAAGGGCAACGTCATCCAAGCAAATAAGGGTTTTCGCCCGTCCTCGGAGATCAAGATGCACATGCGCGTCTATGAGAAGCGTCCGGACGTCGGTGCAGTTGTGCATGCGCACCCGACCTTCGCGACCAGCTTCGCGATCGCAGGCATCCCGCTGACGCAGCCGATCATGCCGGAAGCAGTCATCGCACTCGGCTGCGTCCCGATCGCAGAGTACGGCACGCCGTCCACCAACGAGATTCCGGACAACGTAGAAAAGTACCTGCCCTACTACGATGCGGTGCTGCTCGAGAGCCACGGCGCACTGACCTGGAGCACCGACCTGCTCGCGGCGTACCTCAAGATGGAATCGGTTGAATTCTACGCAGAGCTGCTCTATAAGGCAAAGATGCTCGGCGGCCCCAAGGAATTTGACAAGGCAACGATCGAAAAGCTGTACGAGGTTCGCCGCAAGATGGGTCTGCCGGGCAAGCACCCCGCTGACCTGTGCCAGAACAAGGGCGGCGACAACTGCCATAACTGCGGCTCCTGCGGCCACAGCGCGCCCACCACGCCGGCTGCACAGGGTGCATCATCCGATCTGGTCGCGGAAATCACGAAAAAGGTGCTCGAGCAGCTCGGCAAGTAAGGAGGAAATGGCATGGCAATCAGCGAAGCACTCGTGCAGGACATCGTCAGTCAGATCGTGCGCGAGATGAGCGGCGCGCCCGCCTCCTCCGGTCAAAACGGTATTTTTGCGGACATGAACGAAGCGATCGAGGCTGCAAAGCAGTCGAGCGCGATCGTGCGCCGCATGAGCATGGAGCAGCGCGAGAAAATCGTCGCAAATATCCGCCGCAAGACCCGTGAAAACGCCGAAACACTTGCGCGCATGGGCGTGGAAGAAACCAAGATGGGCAATGTGCCCCATAAGATTCTCAAGCACAAGCTGCTCGCGGACAAAACCCCGGGTACCGAAGATATTATTACCACCGCATGGTCGGGCGACAAGGGCTTGACCCTCATCGAGATGGGCCCGTTCGGTGTCATCGGTGCGATCGCACCGTGCACGAACCCGAGCGAAACCATTCTCTGCAACTCCATCGGCATGATCGCCGCGGGCAACACCGTTGTATTTTGCCCCCATCCCGCCGCGGTCAAGACCTCGCAGTTCGCCATCGCACTGGTCAATCAGGCTTCCGTGGAAGCCGGCGGCCCCGACAATGTCGCGGTCAGTGTGACCAAGCCGACGATGGACGCGAGCGCCATCATGATGAAGCACCCCGACATCCCGCTCATCGCCGCGACCGGCGGCCCGGGTGTCGTCACCGCCGTTCTCTCGAGCGGCAAGCGAGGGATCGGCGCGGGCGCGGGCAATCCGCCTGCACTGGTCGACGAGACCGCCGACCTGCGCAAAGCGGCAAAGGACATCGTCGATGGCTGCACCTTTGACAACAACCTGCCGTGTATCGCGGAAAAAGAGGTCGTCGCCGTTGAGAGCATTCTGGAAGAGCTGATGTACTACATGGAGCGCGAGCAGGGCTGCTATGTGATTGACGAAGCGCAGCAGCGCGCGCTGACCGACGTGGTGCTCAGCAAGGGCGAGCTCAACCGCAAGTGCGTCGGCCGCGACGCAAAAACACTGCTCGGCATGATCGGTGTGGACGCCCCCGAGGGCACGCGCTGCATCATTTTCAAGGGGGAAAAGGAGCATCCGCTCATCGCGACCGAGCTAATGATGCCCATTTTGGGCGTTGTTCCCGCGGCGGACTTTGAGGTTGCGGTCGACATTGCGGTATGGCTCGAGCACGGCAATCGCCACTCGGCACACATCCACTCGAAAAACGTCGACCACATCACGTTCTACGCCAAGGCGATCGACACCGCGATCCTGGTCAAGAACGCGCCGTCCTATGCCGCACTCGGCTTCGGCGGCGAGGGCTTCTGCACCTTTACCATCGCAAGCCGCACGGGCGAGGGGCTGACCAGCGCGAGCACGTTTACCAAGCGTCGCCGCTGCGTCATGTCCGAGAGCCTGTGCATTCGATAAGGAGAGGATCCGGATGGACATGAATCAAAATAACATCGAAGCGATCGTCCGGCAGGTGCTCGCAGGGATGTCCGGCGCGCCGTCAGCGCCGTCCTCCAATGGTGAGCTGCCCAAGACCGCACGCGTCGCAATGCTGACCGAAAAGGAACATTACGAAATCAAGGAGTTTCCCCTCCCCTCCATCGGGGATGACGAGATTCTCGTAAAGGTCGAGGGCTGCGGCATCTGCGGTACAGACGCACACGAATTCAAGCGCGACCCCTTCGGTCTGATCCCGGTCGTTCTCGGGCACGAGGGCACAGGCAAGATCGTCAAAATGGGCAAAAACGTCAAATTCGACAGCGCGGGCAAAGCGCTCGCTCTGGGCGATAAGGTCGTCACCTGCATGATCTTCAAGGACAATCCGGAAATCACAATGTTCGACCTCAACAAGCAGAACGTCGGCGGCGCGGATGTCTACGGTCTGCTCCCGGATGACGACATTCATTTCAACGGCTGGTTCGCGGATTATTTGGTCATTCGCGGCGGTTCCACGGTCTTTAACGTCAGCGATCTCGATCTTTATTCGCGCATCCTCATCGAGCCGTGCGCGGTGCTCATCCACGCGGTCGAACGCGCGAAAACCACCGGCATCCTGCGTTTTAACAGCCGCGTCGCAGTACAGGGCTGCGGCCCGATCGGTCTGATCTGCATCGCGATCCTGCGCACGATGGGCATCATGCACATCACCGCGATCGACGGCAATCAGCAGCGGCTTGATTTTGCCCGCGAACTGGGTGCGACCGAAACCGTCAACTTCACCGAGCACACCGGCATCGAGGCGCTGACAAACGCCGTCGAGCGCAGTTTCGGCGGACACGGCGCGGATTTCGCATTCCAGTGCACCGGCTCGCCCGCGGCACATGCGAATATCTACAAGTTCATCCGCAACGGCGGCGGTCTGTGCGAGCTGGGCTTCTTCATCAACGGCGGCAACGCAACAATTAACCCCCACTTCGACCTGTGCTCCAAGGAGATCACGCTCGTCGGCTCGTGGGTCTACACCCTGCGTGATTACGCAACCACCTTTGATTTCCTGCGCAGCGCGAAGCGGATCGGTCTGCCGATGGAAAAGCTCATCACCGATACCTTCCGCCTGGAGGACATCAACGAGGCGCATCGCACCAATCTCGCGATGACCGGTCTCAAAATCGCAATCATCAACCAGTGATCGCTCCGGCGATCTGAGAGGAGTTCATACGCATGCGCGAAGCGGTCGGTATCCTGGAGGTCTACGGTCTGGTCTGTGCGTTTTTAGCGGCGGACGCGGGCTGTAAAGCAGCGAACGTGCGGCTTGAGAACTTTGACAAGAACAAGCCCGCAAACGCAGATTCGCTCCCCATTCCCCTTCTCGTCACGATCAAGTTCCGCGGCGGCGTCGCGGACGTCGAAATGGCGATGGCAGCGGCGGAAGAGGTCGCGGCGCGTGTTTCCGGCATTGTACAACAGCACATCATTCCGAACCCCACCGCAGATACCGAAAAAATGCTGCATCTGAGCGCCTTCGACAAAAGCTGAGCGCGTCAGATCACACACGATAATTGGAGGAACGCAATATGGCACAGGAAGCTCTGGGTATGATCGAGACGCGCGGTCTGACCGCCGCAATCGAAGCCGCCGACGCAATGACGAAGGCAGCCGAGGTCACGCTGATCGGCACGGAAAAGATCGGCAGCGGCCTCGTCACCGTCATGGTGCGCGGCGATGTCGGCGCAGTCAAGGCAGCCGTTGAGGCAGGCGAAGCCGCCGCAAGCAAGCTGGGCGAGATGGTCGCAACACATGTCATCCCCCGCCCGCACGCCGACGCGGAAAAGATCCTGCCTACGATTTAACAGAAACCGAGGGAACGACACATGGGAATGGCTTACGGCTTTGTGGAAATTACGGGGGTCGTCGCCGCGACCGACGCGCTCGATCTCATGTGCAAGACCGCTGATGTCGAGCTTGCCACTTGGGAACGCAAACTAGGCGGCCGGCTCGTGACACTCGTCATTCAGGGCGATGTCTCCGCCGTGACGCAGGCCGTCGAGGCCGTCAAGCAGCAGGCGATCAAAAAGCCCGCCGCCACCGGCATCCTTGCAAGCCCCCACGAGGAGATCGTGCGTCTGGTGCGCAAGAGCGCGAGCCGCTTTATGTAGGAAAGGCAGGAACACTCGTCATGGCACAGAAACCGACACCACCGGTGGAGCTAGCGCCCGCCGAAACGATTATTGCACCGCCGAGCGCGGCGCCCACCACAACTGTCAAGGAGGAAAAAAAGATGACGCAGGAAGCACTGGGTATGGTAGAAACAAGAGGTCTCGTCGCAGCGATCGAGGCGGCGGACGCAATGTGCAAGGCAGCGAATGTTACGCTGATCGGCACGGAGAAGATCGGCAGCGGTCTTGTCACGGTCATGGTTCGCGGCGACGTCGGCGCGGTCAAGGCATCCGTTGAGGCAGGCTCCGCAAGCGCGGGCCGTCTGGGCGAGCTGATCGCGATCCATGTCATCCCGCGCCCGCATTCCGATGTCGAGCGCATTTTGCCGAAGCTCAAGTAACAAAGCACGACAGGACCCTGTCCGCGCGGGCGGGCAGGGTCTTTTTTCTTCCAAACGCGCATTGCGATGCAGTGATGCGCATGAAAAACGCCGCTTCACCGCGGCAGGAAAGCAGGTGCCGTCATGGACACAAAACAAATCGAGCGCATTACGCAGCTTGTGGTCGCAGCTTTGTGCGAGGCTCCCGAGGATAGAGAGGATCGCACGAAACGCCCCGAGGGCATTCCTGTGGGCGTTTCCGCCCGCCATGTACATCTGACACAGGAGCAGGTCGAGCTGCTCTTCGGCAAGGGACACCATCTTACCCCGAAAAAAGAGCTCATGGGCGGACAGTTCGCCTGTGAGGAGACCGTCACGCTCATCAGCGCCAAAATGAAGGTGCTCGAAAAGGTGCGTGTGCTCGGCCCGACCCGCAAATTTGCGCAGATCGAGCTTGCCGCGACCGACGCAATGAAGCTCGGCGTCAAGGCGCCCCTGCGCGACAGCGGCGATGTGGCAGGCAGCGGCCCGCTCACGTTGCTCGGCCCGGCGGGTACGCTCACGCTGCGCGAGGGCACGATCATCGCGGGACGCCACATCCACATGTCCCCCGCCGACGCAGCACGCTTCGGTGTGACCGACGGACAGGTCGTGTCCGTCCGCTTCCCCGGCGAGCGCGCCGGACTGTTCGGACAGGTCAAGATCCGCGTGGACGACAGCTTCACGCTTGAAATGCACATTGATACGGACGAGGCAAACGCCGCCTGTATCAAAACCGGAACACGCGTCGAACTGGTCAAATAGACCGCTTCGCACACACAGAAACAGGAGGCTGCGATGATCGTAGGCAAGGTAGTTGGGCATGTGGTCTCCACACGCAAAAATGAACATCTGATCGGCTGCAAGTTCATGATCGTCGAGCCGACTGCGGATATGGGCTGTACATTCGCTCGCGTCATTGCGGTAGACAATGTCGGCGCGGGCGTGGGCGAGCATGTGCTCGTCGCACTGGGCAGTGCGGCGCGCATCGGCGTCGATCGCAGCGACGCACCGATCGACGCGGCGATCGTCGGCATCGTCGACGAGGGCTGCAACCGCTTTGGCTGACTTCGGGGAGTGACACTCTATGGATCTTACAACATTACGCGAGCTGCTGCGCGTCAGCGGCGTCGTCGGCGCAGGCGGCGCGGGCTTCCCAAGCTACGGCAAGCTGAGCGAGCAGGCGGATACCGTGCTGCTCAACTGCGCCGAGTGCGAGCCACTTCTCACGCTGCACCGTCAGCTTCTCGAGCGGCACGCGCCCGAAATTCTGGCCGCACTCGAAACCGTGACCGCGGCAATGGGCGCGCAGCGTGCCATCGTGTGCGTCAAGGCAGAATATCACGGTACAGTCGACGCGGTGCGCACCTGTCTGGATGCGCACCCCCACCTGTCGCTGCACACACTGGACAGCGTCTACCCCACCGGTGACGAGGTCATCTTGATTTATGAAGCTACCGGCCGTGTCCTGCGTCCGGGCGGTCTGCCGCTCGAAGCGGGCGTGGTCGTTTTTAATGTCGAGACCATGTTTAACATCCACCGTGCCATGCAGGGCCATCCCGTCACGGACAAACTGGTCACGGTGACGGGTGCGGTGCACGCACCGGTCACGCTGCGCGCGCCGCTCGGCACGCCGCTCGGGGAGCTTGTTGCGCGTGCGGGCGGCGCGACCGTGCCGGATGCCGCCTATCTCGTCGGCGGGCCGATGATGGGGGCGCTCGGCAGTCCCGCACAGCCGGTCACGAAAACGACCAACGCCGTGCTCGTGCTGCCGCCCGACCATACACTGGTGCTGGGTCGCTCCGCCGCGCTGCCCCTACAGCTAAAGCGCGCTGCTTCTGCGTGCTGTCAGTGCGAAAGCTGCACCGATCTGTGCACGCGCCACGCACTCGGACACCCCATTGAGCCGCATCTGTTCATGCGCGCGGCAGCAAACGGAGACTTCCGTGATACGCAGGTTTTCCTAAACACGCTGTATTGCAGCGGCTGCGGGGTATGCGAGCAATATGCCTGTCCGCAGAGCCTGTCACCGCGCACGCTGATCGGCGCGTACAAAGCGGGGCTGCGCAAGGCGGGCGTCAAACTCTCGCCGGACTGCGTCGCCGCGCCGGTCTCGCCGCTGCGCGCATGGCGCACCGTACCCGAGGCACGGCTTGCCGCGCGGCTCGGACTCACAGCATACGAGCACGCCGCGCCGCTCGTGGAAACGCCGCTCGCTACGGCGCGCGTACATCTGCCGCTGTCGCAGCACATCGGCGCGCCCGCCGTCCCCGTCGTGCAGACGGGCGACCATGTCGAGGTCGGCACACTGCTCGCCCGCCCCGCAGACGGACTGAGCACCGCACTGCACGCGTCCATTGCAGGCACTATGCTCGACTGCAACAACAAATACATTGTGCTTGCGCAGCAATAACGCGCCGAGGGAAGGATGATATTGACAATGCGCAACGCATTAGGTATGATAGAGTTCAAGACAGTGGCATCCGGTGTGACAATGCTCGATCACATGCTCAAGACCGCCGCGGTCGAGGTCATTGAAGCGCAGACCGTGTGCCCCGGTAAATACATCGCGCTGCTGCGCGGCGATCTGAGCGCGGTCAACGCCGCGATCGACGCAGTTGTGCGCGCAGGCAGCGATCGTCTGATCGGCACGTTCGTGCTCGGCAATCCCCATGAAGATATTTTTCCCGCGCTGTATGGCTCGACCAAGGTCGGTCGGGTGCAGGCGCTCGGCATCCTCGAAACCTACGACGCGGTGTCGATCATCGAGGCTGCCGATCTTGCCGCAAAAACCGCGACCGTACAGCTCATCGAGCTGCGCGTCGCCAAGGGCATGTGCGGCAAATCCTATCTCACGCTGACAGGCGATGTCGCAGCGGTAGAGGCCGCGATCGATCACGCACGGCGCTTTGTCAGCGAAAAGGGCATGTACCTCGATTCGAGTGTCATCGCCCAGCCCGATGCGCAGGTGTGCGCGCGCATCCTGTAAATTCACACGAAAGAAGGGATCAACCTTGCTGGCACAAGAACGAAGAAACCTGATTCTGGAGCGCCTGATCGAGGAAAAAAGCGTCGTCGTTTCCGAGCTGAGTCAACGCTTCAGCGTTTCCGAGGAAACCATTCGGCGCGATCTTGACAAACTGGAGCGGGACGGTCTGGCTGTGAAAAGCTACGGCGGCGCAGTCATCAATGAGAATGTCAGCATCGACATGCCCTTCAGCATCCGTAAAAAGCGCAACATCGCAGGCAAGCAGCGCATTGCCGAGCTCGCCGCGCGTCTCGTGGAAAACGGCGACCATCTCATGCTCGACGCGAGCAGCACGGCGGTGTTCATCGCGCGCGCACTCAAGGACAAGCAAAACCTGACGATCATCACGAACTCGATCGAAATTCTGGTCGAACTGTCCGACATGCCGGGCTGGAAGGTGCTCGTGCCGGGCGGCTGCCTGATGGAGGGCTATCTCGCCCTGATCGGCCCCGCCGTGACCGAGAGCCTGCTCCAGTACCATGTGGAAAAGACCTTTATTTCCTGTAAGGGCGTCAGTCTGGAGGAAGGCACGACCGATAGCAATGCGGATTTTGCACACGCTAAGCGCGCGATGCTGCGCTGTGCCAAGGAGCGCTATCTCGCGGTCGACAGCAGCAAGCTCGGACGGCTCGCCTTTGCAAACATCTGCGCGCTCGAGGATCTCGACGGCGTGATCACCGACGAGCAGCCGCCCGCAGAATGGCTCGATTATTTCACGCAGCACGGAATCCGCTGCTATTATCCCTGATGATTTGCATCCCTTGCGGAGCGGCACCGATGGTGTGGCTCCGTTTTTGCATAACAAACACCTCCGGATGCGTGACTGCATCCGGAGGTGTTTGTTTGTCGGCGTATGCCATTTCGAGGGTGCGCGGCGGTTCTGGAAAAACCACTGCGCACCCTTGAGCTTTGGGAGGTGTGTTTATAAAAAGAAGCGCAGAGAGAAAAGTAAAATTAACGATAAAGCGGACCGTACTGCTTGCATGCAGCGTAGTCAGCCGCCTGCTTGTCTTCCGTGCCGAAAGCAGCCCATGCATGCGGGCGATAGACCTGTTCCTCCGGTACATTGTGCATCGTGATCGGGATGCGCAGCATCGAAGCGGTCGTAATGAGATCCGCACCGACGTGACCGTATACCGTGACACCGTGGTTTGCGCCCCAGTTCGCCATGACGCTGTAGACGTCGGTGAACGCGCCGTGACCGGTCAGACGCGGGCAGAACCAAGTGGTCGGCCAGGTGCGGTCGGTACGCTTGTCGATCGTGCTGTGGATGTCGTCCGGCAGGTTTGCCGTCCAACCCTCTGCAAGCTGCAGCACGGGGCCGATGCCGTCGATGATGTTGAAGCGCAGCATCGTGACAGGCATCTCCGCCTGGCAGCGGAAGTGGCTCGAGAAGCCGCCGCCGCGGAAGTATTCGTAGTTTGCACGGCACCAGTCGGTGGCGTCGACGCACGCCTGACGGTCGGCATCGGTCATCTCCCAGAACGGCTTCATGCAGCCCTCGCCCTGCTCGTTCTTGCTCGCGCCGCTGCCGTCAAGTGCGGTAGCACCCGAGTTGATAAGGTGGATAAAGCCGTTTTCCGCCACGCCCGTGGGCTTGTAACCGGTGACGCGCTCGCACGCCTCGGGACTCCAGTAGGTGCGTACATCGTGGAAGCAGGGTGCGCTGCCCGTGACGAGCGTGCCAAGCAGCATTGCGATGCCGTTGCAGGTATCGTTCTCGGTCGCGAATGCGGTCGGCGCCTTTGCACCGTTCCAGTCAAAGGTGGACGCGAGGATGGCTTCGGTAAAGTCCGCGTTCGGCAGCCAGTCGGTCCACTGACGCTGTCCCTGGAAGCCGCCTGCGATCGCATTACGCCCGAGTGCTTCCTCGTGCCAGCCCAGCTCTGCAAGGCGCGGATTTCCGTACAGGATGTCGCGCATGACAAGAGTCATTTTGACGATGAACTCCCAATCCTGCTCAGGCGGGATGTGCTTGGATTTGGTGATGATCTCGGGCAACTCCTTGCCTGCGTTGCAGTCAAAGCCCTCGCGGCAGTTGGTCTTGACCCACGCCAGAGCCTTTTCATACTCTGCGGGATCGTAAATGCCGAGCGTTGTGCGGCGCAGGATTTCGACCTCGTCGACCCACTCCGCGCGCAGTCCAAGATACTGCTGCAGTACCTGTGCATCGCAGTAGCTGCCCGCAATGCCCATGGAGACTGCGCCGATGTTGACAAATGCCTTATTGCGCATCCAGCCGATCGCGACCGCGCCGCGTGCAAAGCGCACGATCTTTTCGCGCACGTCGTCCGGAATCGAGGTGTCGTTTGCTTCCTGTACGTCATGGCCGTAGATCGCAAACGCGGGCAGACCGCGCTGTGCGTGCGCTGCGAGCACCGCCGCCAGATACACCGCGCCGGGACGCTCGGTGCCGTTGAAGCCCCAGACCGCCTTGATGGTCTTGGGGTCCATGTCGAAGGTCTCCGTGCCGTAGCACCAACAGGGCGTGACGGACAGCGTCGCGACGACATTCTCTGTGGAGAACTGCTCTGCGACCAGTGCCGCTTCCGCGCCGCCGCCGATCGTCGTGCAGCCGATGACGCACTGCACGGGCGTACCGTCCGGATATTTGAGGGTTTCGCAAATCAGGGCTGCGGCACTGTGCGCCATCGCCATGGTCTGGTCTTCAAGATTTTCACGCACGCCGCCCCAGCGACCATCGATGACGGGTCGGATACCGATTTTCGGGTACATCATAGTCATTCTCTCCTTTGTATTGTTGATTTTATCGAAAATTCACAGCAATGTCTGATAAAATGCATACGCGCGATCCCATTCTTCGATGTGCGCGGGCTGATAGGTCTTGACCGCTTCGGTGCGTTCGATGAGCGCACGTCCCGCGCCAATATCCGGCAGCGCGCCGAGTGCGACAAGCTGTATCACGATGTTGCCGAGCGCGGTTGCTTCGACCGGACCCGCGACCACCGGAATGCCGCAGCAATCCGCAGTCATATGGCACAGCAGCGAAGCCTGTGCCCCGCCGCCAACGATGTGCAGCGCGGAAAATTGCTTTCCGGTCATTTCGCGCAGCTGCTCAAGCGCGTAGCGGTACTTGAGCGCGAGGCTTTCGTAAATGCAGCGGCTGATCTCCCCGACCGTCTGTGGCTCATACTGTCCCGTGCGGCGGCAATATGCCTGTACGCGCGCAGGCATGTCGCCGGTCGGGGTAAATTCCGCAGCGTCGGGGTCAATGAAGCAGCGTAGCGCGGGGGCTTCTTCTGCCTGTGCGGCGATCTCCCCGAAGGAGTACATCAGACCGTGACGCTGCCACACGCGGCGGCTTTCCTGAATCAGCCACAGACCGATGATGTTTTTTAAGTAGTTGACCTTGCCGTTTGCGCCAAGCTCATTGGACAGATTGCGCGCGCAGCTGCGCTCGGTCAGGATGGGTGCGTCAAGCTCCGTACCGAGCAAGCTCCAGGTGCCGCAGGACAGGAACGCAACGTCGTCCGACTGGGTCGGTACGGCAGCGACGGCACACTGGGTGTCATGTCCCGCGACGGCAATGATCTTTGCGCCGTTTGCAAGCGTTCCGGTCACAGTGCCGCTCGGCACGGTGGGACGCAGGATGTGCGTGGGAAGTTGCAAACGATCGAGCAGCGCAGTGTGCCACTCACCGGTGTGCGGATCGAGCATCTGGCTGGTCGAGGCAATGCTGCGTTCGCAGACTGCTTCGCCGCCAAGCATGTAGCTGAACAAATCGGGCATGAACAGCAGCGTGTGCGCACGCTCGAGCAGATCACGCTGCTTTTCGCGCATCGCCATGAGCTGAAACAGCGTGTTGATTGCCATGACCTGATTGCCGGTCTGTGCATAAAGCTCCTGCACCGCAAGCGTTTCGCGCACACGGGCAAGCATGCCCTCCGTGCGTGTATCGCGATAGTGCACCGGGCTTTGCAGCAGCATGCCCTGACGGTCGAGCAGACCGAAATCCACGCCCCATGTGTCAAAACCGATGCTGTCGAACTGCCCTGCTTTGGAAATTCCGGTTTTGACCTCGGCAATCAGTGTTTCAAAATCCCAGAACAGCGTGCCGTCACGCTCAACCGGGATATTTTCAAAGCGGTAGACCTCCTTGTAGGAAAGGTCGTCGCCTGTGTAGGTCGCAAGGATCGCGCGTCCGCTCGACGCGCCGAAATCAAACGCTAAGACACGCGTATTCATTGCACCACGCCCTTCTTGAGCAGGATGTTCGCATAGATCGCGGTTTCGCCCGTCGCAATGATCGCATACGCCTTTTTCGCACGCTCATAGAACGCGAAACGCTCGATCATCTCAATGTCACAGTGTTCGGGTTCGTGCTTGTGCAGCAGCGCGCTGTACTCGTGCCAGATCGCCGGCACGACCGGATCGCCGGGCACGACCTCCATCAGCCCGACCGGCTTTGCGCTGTACTGATCGAGCGGAAGCAGCGTCAGGATCGCGTCGAGCAGCTCGGGAACACCGTGCCCGTCCGCCCGCAGCACAATGGCATCGCGGCCGACACTTTCGGCGGGAAAGTTACCATCACCGATGATGAGTTCGTCGCCATGCCCCATTTCCATGAGGACTTTGAGAAGCGCGGGGGAAAGGATGGACGGAATCTGTTTCAGCATAGCGCACACTCCTTTATCACACAAATCTTTGCTTGTTCTTTCTTTGATTATACCGTTGCACAGTGCATTGCGCTTGTGGTATAATCGTAAAAAGTGGTACAATATTCACTTTTGGAGGGCACATGAACTACCTTGCTTATCACGAGCGCAAGGTGCGCGGTACGTTTGATTTTCCGATCGAATATCATTATGTCGACCGCGCACATCCGCGCTATCAAATGCCGTTTCACTGGCATATGGAGCACGAGCTGATCCTCGTGCGTTCCGGCAGCTTTACGCTGTCGCTCGATTCGGGCACACACACGCTCTCCGCCGGGGACTCCGCCCTCATTCCGGATGGCGTCATCCACGGCGGCGTACCCCACGACTGCGTCTATGAATGCGTCGTTTTTGACTTCGCGCGCTTTGTGCAGGAAAATGCGATCGGACGCGGTGCGCTCGGTGTGCTGCTCGCGGAGGCGGCACAGCATGCACAGCACTTTACAAGGGACAGCGAGCCGTGTCGTTTGGTGAGCGCGTTGTTTGTCGCAATGGCACGGGAAACGACCGGATATGAGTTTATCACGACCGGACTCATGTGGCAGCTCATGGGGCTGCTCGTCGGGCATGAGGTCGCGTCCCCCCACGCACCCGAGCGCGGACAGGAAAAGCGTGCCGAGCAAATGAAGTGCGCGCTGCGCCGCATCCGGCGGGAATATGCCGAGCCGCTCACGCTCGACGACCTCGCGAGTGAAGCGGATATGGCGCCCAAGTATTTTTGCCGCGTGTTCCGCCAGATCACAGGGCGCACCCCCATCGAATACCTCAATTATTACCGCGTGGAATGTGCGGGGGAGCGCTTACGCACGACCGATGAGCCGATCACGGACATTGCGCTGTCGTGCGGCTTTAACGACCTGAGCTACTTCACAAAAACCTTTCGCAAATTCAAAGGCGTATCCGCGCGCCAATATCGCATAGCCAGAGAATAATGCATCTGCCCAAGCGTAAAAAAGCAAACACCCCTTGTCGTACACATTTGTTACGACAAGGGGCGTTTTATATGTAAATCTTCAATTCTAGATACCAAAAAGTAGACCAGTCGTATGACCCGCCCATCATTTGTGATATTTTCCGCCGCCCAAAATATTGAGCGCGCGATAGATCTGTTCCAGCAGCATGACACGCGCCAAATGGTGCGGAAAGGTCATGGGCGACATGGACAACCGCAGTGCCGCCTCGCGTTTGAGTGTTTCGTCCAGTCCGCACGAGCCGCCGATGAGGAAGCACAGCTTGGAGACGCCGTGTGCGGTCATATCACCGATCTTATCGGCAAACGCCTGACTGCCCAACTCGCCGCCCTCAATGCACAGCGCGACCACGGATGCGCCCGAGGGAATCTTCGCGCGGATCGCGTCCGCTTCCTTGGAGAGTGCCGCGGTGATCTCGCCCTGCGACGGATTTTGCGGCAAACGCTGCTCGGGAAGCTCTAAAATCTCGAGCTTACAGTATGCCGACAGCCGTTTTTCGTATTCCGCGACTGCCTGTGCCCAAAATTTCTCGCCCAGTTTACCCACACACAGAATTTTTACAGACAGCATGCCTGTGCCTCCGTATGCAGCGCAAGCGGCTGCTCCATTGCTTCGCGCGGTGCAACATACAGCTCACACTGTACGCCCGCATCGTCGAGCGCCTGACGTGTTTCGCGGAATGCAAGCACCGGACTGTTATTGTTTTCGCTCAAATGCGCGAGAATCAGCGTGCGTGTGCCGTTTTTGACGAGCTGCGCGGCGCACATCGCGCAATCGGGATTTGACAAATGTCCGCGCGGACCACTCACGCGCTGCTTGAGCGGCCACGGATACGCACCTGTCTGCAATAAGTACGGGTCATGGTTGGATTCGAGCACAACGGTATCACAGCCTATGAGCTGCTCGAGCACTGCGCCGGGCATGAAGCCCAAATCCGTCGCGAATCCAAAGCGGCTTCCCTGCCCCTCGAGCACATAACCCACGCTGTCTGCTGCATCATGCGGCGTCAGGAAAGTGTGCACGGCAAGCTGCCCGATATTCAGGCACATACCTCCGTCAAATGGGCGCAAATTGTCCTCACACAGCGGTTGCTTACGCACGAGCGCCTCCGCTGTCGCGCGTGTAGCATAGAGCGGAATATCATATTTTTTGACAAAGGTCGTAAGACCCTTGACATGGTCGATATGCTCATGGGTAATCAGCACGGCGTCGAGATCGGGAATATCGAGTTCCAACTTTGCCAGTGCCTGCCGGAGACTACGCACTGAAACGCCAAGGTCAATGAGCACCTTTGTGCCGTGTGCGCAATACAGTCCGCAATTTCCGGAGGAGCCGCTCGCAATGCTGTAGTAAAAGCGTTCCTGCATGCCTTACTTGGCTTCCGCGAGGCTGTTCTCGTTGTCCGGAATTTCCGAACGGTACATATCTGCGCCAAGCGCAACGAACTTCTCAACCAGATTTTCATAGCCGCGCTCAATGTTCTGCACCTGCTCTACCTGTGTGACGCCCTTCGCGGCAAGACCCGCGATGACCATCGCCGCACCCGCGCGCAGATCATATGCGCGCACCGGTGCCGCGGTCAGCTCAGCCACGCCTTCAACGACCGCGATCTTGCCGTCGACATGGATCTTCGCGCCCATGCGCGTCAGTTCCTCGGTGTAGCGATAGCGGTTATCCCACACGCCTTCGGTGACGATGCTCGTACCCTGTGCAAGGCAGAGCGCGGTGGTGAGCTGCGGCTGCATATCGGTCGGGAAGCCCGGATAAGGCATGGTCTTGACATTGGTCTTCGTCAGCTCGCCGGTGCGGCGCACCAGCAACGCATCGTCAAACTCATCGACCTCAACACCCATTTCGGTCAGCTTTGCAGTGATGCATTCCAGATGCTTCGGAATGATATTCTTGATCAGCACCTGACCGCCGGTCGCTGCGACTGCCGCCATAAAAGTGCCCGCCTCGATCTGGTCGGGGATGATGGAGTAGGTGCCGCCGTGCAGGCTCTCCACGCCGCGGATTTTGATGACGTCGGTGCCTGCGCCCTTGACGTCTGCGCCCATCGCGTTCAGGAAGTTCGCCAGATCGACGATATGCGGCTCTTTTGCCGCGTTTTCGATGATGGTCTGTCCCTTGGCAAGCACTGCCGCGATCATAATATTGATCGTCGCGCCGACAGAGACTACATCAAAATAGACATGCCCGCCGATCAGACCTTCGGGCGCGTCCGCGACGATATAGCCGCCTTCCTTAATGGAGACCGTCGCACCCAGTGCCTCAAAGCCCTTGATGTGCTGGTCGATCGGACGGATACCGCCAAAGTTGCAGCCCCCCGGCATCGCAACCTCGGCATGATGATATTTCCCGAGCAGCGCGCCGATGAGGTAATAAGATGCGCGGATCTTGCGCATGAGATCATACGGGATCGACGTACCGCTGACACGGCATTCCCCGCTGATTTCGACCGTCGTGCTGTTCATCAGACGAATCTGCACGCCGAGCTCGCGTAAAATCTCAAGCTGCAGCGTCACATCAATGATTTTGGGGACATTTTCGATCCGGCACGGGCCGTCAACCAGCAGTGCCGCAGGGATGATTGCCACCGCCGCATTTTTTGCGCCACTGATGGTCACTTCACCGTTCAGGCGGTTGCCGCCGTTGATAATATATTTCGTCAAACTTACCTACTCCTTAATCGCGTTCGCGGCGTGCACCGCAAAAAGCCCTTTTTCCTCGATATGCCAATTTATGTCAAACAGGAAGCCAGCCGTAAAAGCAGCTGGCGAATACTCCATTTTATTCAGAACGGGTGTTTTGTGACCCTATTCGGTCACATTTCCGTTCTTTTTATTCTAGCACAGTTTTTAGGGAAAATCAAAAAAATTTCTCATTCTGAATCGACGATATTTGCCGACTGCGTTACGGTTTTTTTGAGCGCATCGACGAAGTAGACGCCGCGGTCGGTCTGAATGCGCCAATGCGGCGCAAATTGTAGCCGCCCGGACGGCCCGAGCACCAACCGATAGCCAAGACGGATGTCGTCGATCCGCGTGACGCCGGTGGCTTGTGCAGTGAAATCGAGCAGCGCATCTGCGACCGAATACATGCGCGGTTCATCGCTCATTGCGGCATAAGGCGTGCCAAAAGTCCATTTTCCCGTGATGGAAACACGCCCATCCTTCTGGAATCCCACGGTCAGGATACGGTCGAACGCCGACATGGATGCGACCGTTGCGCGCAGCACGACATCGTTCGTCGTTTCCTGTGCGGTCAGTGTGGCGCCGCGCAGAGAGACACCTGCCTGTTTGAGCAGATCGCGCGCGTACTGCCTGCGTCTCAGCGCACCCGCGCAAGTCGGATCTTCAAAGCCCCCGATTGTCGCTTCGACCGAGCCGTCGGTCTGCCACACGACGCTCCCGTTGTCACCCGTAAAGCGCGCTTCGCCGTCCTCCGTACTTTGCGCGCGCACGTCTCCGGTGAGCAGCGCGCGCGCAAAGCTTTCCTCTGCAGCGCGGTCGCGATCGACCTCAAGCGGCAGGATGCTGCTCTGCGGCGCGACGCCATGCTCCAACTGGTAAATCACGCCGCGCCGCGCGAGCACGATTGTCATTTCCTCCGCAAAATCCTTTTGCTGGCGTGCGGTCGTCCAAAATCGTCCGCCGATCGACACGGCGAGAAAGCCATCCACGAGCAGCAGGATGACGAGCAGTATGTTTTTTACTTTATCCCACTGCAAAACAGAGTCCTCCTCAATTTACGAGATAAGCCTGCGCGAGCGCACGCCCGTCCTGTCCAATCTGATAGGACGCGGCATAACCCTTCCCCGCGGCGTTTGCGGTAGCACCTGCCTGTGCGGCAGGCAAAATATAGAGCTTTTCGCCGGTTGCCGCGTACACCCTCAGATGTAGCTCCGCCGATACCAGCAGCCCCCCGCTGAACTCAAAGCGTGCCGCCGCGCCGTTTGCGGACGGACGCACCGGTACGCCGCTCAGTGTTTGCGTGAAGGTCACGAGCCAGTTGCCGGTGACCTGATCATAGCGCAGCTCCTGCAGCATACCCGGTGCAGACGAGCCGATCGCGCCCAATGCACCGTACAACAGCTCCTGCGCAAAATCCACGCGGGCAGCAAGCGCGTTGTTCTCCTGCATCTCGCTGTCTTGATACGCGTACAATCCGCCGGTCACCGAGGTTGCCTTATAGCGCACCGTGCCGTCATTCGATACGCGCAGCGCGCTTGCGTCTCCGACGAACACCTGCGTTGCACCGTTGTTTTCTTCATACGCGCGCTGCAAGGGATCATATGAAAACGCGGACAGCAACCGCTGCATACTTTCTCCCGGCGCAGCGTCGCGGAAGTTTGCCGCACGCACCGTATAGATCGGAAATGCCTGCGGTTCCCGCAGCAGCAGGGTCTCGGGACGCAGCTTGCCATAGTCCTCTTGCGGGAGCACGCCGGCGTAATCGCACGCAGAGGCACTCACCATGGACGCAGCGCGATCCCACACCGTCGTGTCCAGTTTGGTGCGCGCGTAATAGAGCGTACCGTCCGAACCGTCGCGCAGGAACAGCAGCCCATCGTGCGTGAGCACAAGCGTACCCGCGTGCAGGCTGCGGTTTTCTTCCCGTACGCTTCCGCCAAACCAACCCGCAAGCAGAGAAAGCGGCACTTTGCCCGCATAATCCGCCACGATGGTCTTGCCATCGAGCGCCTTTTGCAGCGTGCTGTCGGTCGTTTCCGCAAAAGCTTCCGCGTGCGTCAGCCCCTCGGCAAGAATGGGACGCAGCGTGTCGTAGAGCGCCACTCCCAAAGCCTCCTGATAGACCGCGCCAGTCAGTCCGTGGTCGCCCGAAACCGCGATGCGCACAGGATACGCCGCTGCCGTCTCGCTCGCGCGGCGCACATAGCCGCCGTCGCCGAGCGGCAGCAGCGTCTGAAGCTGTGTCAGCGGCGACATGCCCGCAAAATTCCCGCCGGAGAGCAGTCCCACGCTCCATGCAAGCACAGTCAGCACCCCCATGAGCAGCACAAGCACGACAAGCACGATATTCTTACAGGTGTTTTTGAGCACTTTGCGTGTTTTTATCGCTTTTTTCATCATGATTTTTCTCCGCCCAGCGGCAGATCGGTCGGCAGGATGATCGTTACGGTCGTGCCCTCGCCCTCGGCACTGTCGAGATAGATCGTGCCCTTATGCGCTTCGACCATTTCCTTCGCGATGGCGAGACCCAGACCGGTGCCGCCCTTTTCGCGCGAACGCGCCTTATCCACGCGGTAAAAACGCTCAAACAGGCGCGGAACATCCTCCTTAGGGATCCCCATGCCGTCGTCCCGCACGCGGATGAGCACGCGGCGGTCGTCCCGCTTGACCGCGAACAATTCGATATGTCCGCCGCGCGGCGTATATTTGACCGCATTCGAGACAATATTCACAATGACCTGCTCAAGCCGCTCGCGGTCACCGATCATATCAGGCAGCGGGTCGACAAGGTTCAGCGCCAGCTCGTGACCGTGATTTTCCGCATTGATGACCATTGCCGCATGCACACTTTCGAGCATGGCGCGCAGCGAAAAGCGCGTGAACGACAGGTCCATACGTCCGTAATCCAATTTGGACAGCGTGAGAAGATCAGTAACGATGCGTGTCATACGATCCGCCTCGTTGGAGATGACACCGAGGAATTTGACCTCGGTATCGGGCGGCAGCTCACCTGCCGCGTCGATCAGGGTCTCGGTATAGCTCTTGATATTGGTCAGCGGTGTGCGCAGCTCATGCGACACGTTCGCGACGAACTCGCGGCGGGCATCGTCCAGTTTGCGCTGCTCCGTGATGTCGTGGATAACCGCCATAATGCCGCCATCGCCCTCGACCGCACCATAGGGTGCGAACAACACACCAAGCGTGCGGCCCAACCGGCTGATCTCGGTCTGTACATAGCCCTTTTCGCCCGCATCCTCGTCGCGCGGCAGCGCCATGCCGCTGAACACCTCGTTAAAGACCATATCCTCACGGAAATTGACGCCGAGCAAGCGCTCGGTCGCAGGGTTCATGTGGATAAGCCGTCCATCCGCCGTAAACGCGGCGACGCCATCGGTCATGTGCAGGAACAGCGTGTTCAGCTTATCGCGTTCACCCTGTACCTCTTCAAGCGTATTTTTGAGCACGCCCGCCATGGCGTTAAACGTGCGCGTCAATTCACCGATCTCGTCGCCCGACTGGATCGGGATCGTTTCCCCGAAATCGCCCGCCGCCACGCGCTGCGCCGAGCGTGTGATGTTCTCGATCGGTGTGGTGATCGTTTTGGACAGCAGAAAGCTCAGCAGCACCGCGACGAGCAGACCAAACAGCATAGTTTGCATCACAATCGTGAAAAATCTGCCGGAAAGTTCCTGAATAGATGCCTTATTGTCACAAATATAGAGGATATAGCTGCGGTCTCCGTGGATCGGAATGGCGTAGTCCATCTGGTTATCCGCCATGGAGCCGCCCGCTCCGATGCTGCCCGCCATCGCGGCAACGATGTTGGGCGTGCGCGTCAGCTCCCGCCCGAACGTATTGTTGGAACCGGCAAGATAGCGCCCCTCATCGTCGAGCACCGCATACACGCGGTTGCTGTTGATGCCGAGTGCACCGGCATAATAGGACAGGCGATCGCTGAGCTTGTCCGCCGCATCCGTCCCCTTTGCGAGCATTTCAAACTCTTTGAGCGGGTTTTCCCCGTCTTTTTCTTTAAATACGTCGACTACCTGCTGGCGGAAATCCTCCAGATAGAAGTTCGACACGCTGTTGATGAGAAAAGTGCCGATGACCGCCATGACCGAAACGATCAGCAGCACCAATATCAGCACCAGCTTCATATGCAGGCTACGGAACATAGTTTCCCTTTCTCTCCGAGACATTTACGGCTGCGACGCGAGATAGTATCCCATCCCGCGCTTGGTCACGATATACTGCGGCTGCGCGGGGTTGTCCTCGAGCTTCTCACGCAGGCGGCGAATCGCGACATCGACCGCGCGCAGATCGCCGTAGTATTCATAGCCCCATACCTTTTCCATAAGCTCTTCGCGCGAAAACACCTTGTCCGGCATGGAAGCGAGAAAGGTCAGAATGTCAAATTCACGCACAGACAGATCGAGCGGCTTGCCGTTTTTATAGATCTCGCTCTTGTCCTCGGACATGCTGAGCGCGCCCGTAAGCACGCGCAGATCGCCCGCCGCGGCGGGCTGCGCCGGTGCGGTACGGCGCATATTGGCACGCACGCGCGCAATCAGCTCGCGCATGGAAAAGGGCTTGGTCACATAGTCGTCCGCACCGAGTTCCAGTCCGGTCACCTTGTCGGATTCCTCTTCGCGTGCGGTCAGCATAATGATCGGCACGTCGGACTGTGCGCGCACCTGCTTACACACCTCAAAGCCGTCCTTGACCGGCAGCATGACGTCGAGCAAAATGAGGTCGGGCGCGTCCTCGAGCGCCATGCGCAGACCTTCGCCGCCGTCGTAGGCGGTCTGTGTTTCAAAGCCCTCGCGACCCAGATTGAACGCGATGATATCCGCAATCGTCGATTCGTCCTCTACGATCAATATTTTCTTACCCACGTTGTTCCTCCCTGTCTCTATGGCTTGCGGCGGTCGTTCCTGCCATGCATCAGAACAGACCGCGCAGCCGCGCCTTGTACATCGCCGCGATTGTCTTGCCGTCGCGGATCTCCCCGCGTGCGATGCGCTGCTCCAGTTCCTCCACGGGCATTTTGACCGTTTCCACGAACTCGTCCTCATCGGGGTCGCAGTCGCCGCCGTGCAGTCCGGTCGCGCAGTACAGATGCAGCACCTCGGTCAAAAAGCCGGGCGAGGGATAGACTTCGCCCAGATAGGTCATATGGTCGGCGGTAAAGCCGGTCTCCTCGCGCAGTTCGCGCACGCCGCAGGACAGATGTCCCTCCGGTCCGTGGTCGATTTTTCCTGCGGGAATCTCGAGCATTTCCATGCCGTACGGATAGCGGTACTGGCGCACCAAATACACGTTGCCCTCCTCGTCGATGGGCAGCACGCCCACGCCGCCAATATGCTCGCATACCTCGCGCGTTGCAGTTCTGCCGTTCGGGAGTTCGACCGTGTCGACGCGCGCTTTCATGATGCGCCCTTCAAACTCATAGCGCTGTGTCAGTGTCTTTTCCGTAAACTCCATTGTCGTTCCTCTTTCCACAATCCAAAATCATGGCGCATTCGGGTGCAATCAGCACCGTGACCGCGCCGTCTGTATCCGTTTTTTCCGTCTGTGTGAGCACATCGCGCACTTGGGCGCACGGCAGCGTGATCTCGCGCGCCTGCAGGCCGCGATTGACCGCGATGACATACCATTCTTCCTCGGTTTCGCGCTCGAACACCAGAAGCGCGCCATCCGCACGCAAAAAGCGCAGTTCCCCGCGTGACAATGCCGCGCTTTGTGCACGAACTGTGCACAGGGCATGGTAAAACCGCAGGATCTCTTCATCCTCCTGTCCCCACGGATAGGGACGGCGGTTAAACGGGTCTTCGTAGCCCTGCATCCCCGCTTCGTCGCCGTAGTAGATGCACGGCGAACCGGGCATCGTGAATTGCAGCACCGTTGCAAGCGACAGCAGTCGCTTTGCCTGTGCGAGTGCTTCGCCGCGCAGCACCGCCGCCGCGCGGCGATCCCGGTCGGCGTGCCACATTTCCGGACTGCTGCCCAGCACGGTCAGGATACGGGGCGTGTCGTGTGTACCGATGATGTTCATCAGGCTGTAAAAGACGCTGCGCGGATAGTTTTCGCGCAGGGTCTCGATACGCTCTACAAAATGCTCCGCCGCACCGCCGCCGAGATACGCCAGGATCGCATCGCGCAGCGGGTAATTCATCACGCTGTCAAGTTCTCCGCCGTGAAAATAGCGCCGGCGCTCGTCATAAGCGATCTTATTGGATGCATCCTCCCAGACCTCACCCAAAATGAGCGCGTCGGGCTTTTCCTGCCGCGCCGCGGTATTGAGGCGCGCGATAAACCAGTCCGGCAGCTCATCGGCAACGTCGAGCCGCCACCCCGACGCGCCCAGACGCAGCCAGCGCCGGATGACGCTGTCCTCGCTGTCGATGATATAGTTTTGGTAGCTTCCGCTGTTTTCACGCACCTGTGGCAGGGTATAAATGCCCCACCACGAGGAATATACATCCGGCCAGTGCTGGAAATCGAACCAATCGTAATATGGCGAAGCCTGCGACTGGTGTGCGCCGACCGATTCATAGTGTCCGCGTCCGTTAAAGTAGCGGCTGTCATAGCCCGTGTGGTTAAAAACACCGTCGAGCACAACGCGGATGCCGCGCTGCTTTGCCTGCTCGCACAGCGTGCGAAAATCCTCCTCCGTGCCGAGCATGGGGTCGATTTTTTTGTAGTCGCCCGTGTCATACCGGTGGTTGGAAAATGCCTCAAAAATCGGGTTGAGATAGAGCGTACGCACATGCAGCGCGGCGAGATGGTCGAGCTTTGCCGTGATCCCGCGCAGACTGCCGCCGAAGAAATCGTTATTTAAGATCTCACCGCGCTTGTCCGGACGATAATCCGGTGTATCCGACCAGTTTTCGTGGATGCGCCGCGGCGCGCGGTAGCCATCCGCCGCAGGCACTTCCAGACGGTGAAAGCGGTCGGGAAAGATGTTGTAGGTGATGCCCTGCCCGAACCAATCCGGCGTCGTGTACGCACCGTCATAGACCGTGAGCTGAAAACGCTCGGTCAGTTCTGCGCCCGCTTCCGCCCGTGCGCCGTAGCCGCGGCTGAGATAATAGCGCCCCTGCGCGGACACGACCCGAAAATAATACCAGTAAAGCCCCGGTGTCGGGGCAGTGTAGGTGCAAAGATAGTCGTCACAGTCGCCCACAAGCCCGACCCACCGCGCACGCACAAAGCGCTGCGTGCTCTCGTCATCGTCCGCGACGATGAACAGGAAAATTTCGGTCACGCCGAAATAGCGTTCCGGCCGCAGGTGGAATGTGATCGTTTCGCCCGCAGGCACCGCGCCGTAAGGGGTCTTATAGTCCGTACTGCGCGCGTCATAAAACAAAGACATAATCGTTCTTTTCCTTTTTCATGATGAGTGCTTCTGGAAACCCCGCAGCGCGGAACTTCCAGAAAAATTCATCGCATGGCATAACACCACGCAAGGGACTGCCCCTTGCGGACAGTCCCTCTGCGTTGTCTGCGCATAACGCATCGTGGTCATTACGAAGCGTTTTAGTATGCGAAGTCGGTGTGTACTTTCCAGATATTTTTCGCGTATTCCGCGATCGAACGGTCTGCCGCAAAGCGACCGCTGTTTGCGATGTTCATCAGGGACATATAGTTCCAGTTTTCAGGACGCAGATACATCTGGCTCACGCGCTCCTGTGCCTTGACATAGGAGTCGAAGTCCGCGAGCGTCAGGTAGCGGTCGGCTACCCCGTTGCTGCCCTTGAGCAGCATATCCACCATATCGCCGTATTTCTGACCGTCACCAAAGCCTTCCTTCATCATATCAAGCACGCCGCGCACCGCGTCGTTGTTCTGATAGATCTGGAGCGGCGCATACTTGCCTGAGGACGACAGTTCTTCGGCTTCCTGCGTGTTCATACCAAAAATGAAGATGTTTTCCTCGCCAACCGCCTGACAGATTTCAACGTTCGCGCCGTCCATCGTGCCGACCGTGAGCGCGCCGTTCATCATGAACTTCATGTTGCCCGTGCCGGACGCTTCCTTGCCCGCCATGGAGATCTGCTCAGACAGCTCCGCTGCCGGCATGATAATCTCCGCAAGCGATACCTTATAGTCCTCGATAAAGACGACCTTGAGCTTATCGCCGATGTCCGGATCGTTGTTAATGAGATTTGCCATAGAGTTGATGAGGCAAATGGTCTTTTTCGCGACCGCATAACCCGGCGCCGCCTTGGAGCCGAAAATAAACGTGCGCGGCACAAAATCCATGGACGGATTTGCTTTGAGTTTGCGGTACAGATACAGGATGTGCAGGATATTGAGCATCTGACGCTTGTATTCGTGCAGACGCTTGACCTGTACGTCGAAAATGGAATCGAGATTGACCTCGATGCCGTTATGCTCCTTGATATAGGCAGCAAGGCGTACCTTATTGGCGCGCTTGATCGCGGCAAGCTCCTCGAGCGCTTTTTTATCCGTGCCATAGTTGCTCAGCACCTGCAATTCCGCCGGATGAGTGATGAAGCCCTTGCCGATACGGCTTGTGATGAACTCCGCGAGCGCAGGGTTCGCCTCACACAGCCAACGACGGTGTGCAATGCCGTTCGTGACGTTGCGGAACTTGATCGGCATGACATGGTAGAAGTCGTTAAAGACCTTCTCACGCAGAATATCCGAGTGCAGCTCGGACACGCCGTTGACCGAGAAGCTGCCTGCGAGCGCGAGGTTTGCCATGCGCACGACGCCGTCCGACACGATCGCCATTTTGGAAATGCGCTGAAAATCGCCCGGATAGTAGTTCCACAGCTCACGGCAGAAGCGCTCATTGATCTCGTTGATGATCATCATGACGCGCGGCATGAGCGACTCGACGAGGTCGATCGGCCAGCACTCGAGCGCTTCGGGCATGACGGTATGGTTCGTATACGCGACCGACTGGGACACGATGTTCCACGCCTTGTCCCATCCCATGCCCTCTTCGTCCATGAGGATGCGCATGAGTTCGGGAATGACGAGCGTCGGATGGGTGTCGTTGATGTGCAGCACATGCTTGCGCGCAAAGTTGAGCAGCGAGCCGTATTCCGCCTTGTGCTTGGCGCAAATGTCCTGAATAGTTGCAGAAACGAGAAAATACTGCTGCTTCAGGCGCAGCGACTGTCCCTCGCGGTGATTGTCCTCGGGATAAAGCACCATGGAGATGACCTCCGCCATCGCGTGCTTTTCGACCGCCTTGAGGTACTCACCCTGCGAAAACAGCTTCATATCGAGCGGGATCGGGCTGCGTGCCTCCCACAGACGCAGTGTGGAGACATTGTCGGTCTCATAGCCCGAGATCGGCAGATCGTACGGTGTCGCGAGGACGGGCGTATAGTCGTTGTGCTCGACGACGAGCTGACCATCCTCGCCCCAGTAGGTATTGACTTTGCCGCCGATGCGCACCTCGCGCACGTCGTCCATCGCCGGAATCTGCCAGACCTCGCCTGAAGCAAGCCAACTATCCGGCAGCTCGACCTGCTGCCCGTCGACAATCTTCTGCTTGAAAATACCGTGCTCGTAGCGGATGGAATAGCCCGTGGCGCGCACACCCGTGGTCGCCATCGCGTCCATATAGCACGCGGCGAGACGGCCGAGGCCGCCGTTTCCCAAACCGGGGTCGGCCTCCTGTTCAAACAGGTCGGCCATATCAATGCCCATCTCTTCCAGCGCGCCGCGCATTGCCGTCAGCATGTCGAGATTGTAGGCGTTGTTGCGCAGCGAGCGGCCGATCAAAAACTCCATGCACAGGTAATGTACCTGGCGCTCGCTGTTTTTCTCCACCTGGTTCTGCGTTTCGATCATGTGCTCTGTCAGCGTATCGCGGATGACCAGTGCGCATGCCTCATATACCTGTTCGAGCGAGGCTTCGCCCGGTTCGCGGCTGAAGTGGCGCTGCAGCTTGCCTGCGATCGCCTGCTTCATTGAATTCTTTGTGTAAGTCTTTGGCATTTTTAGTTCTAACCCCTTAATTCGTTTCGCCGCGCGCTGCGCGGAGGATTACAGTGATTGATAGACCTCAATATATTTCTGTGCCGAGACGTTCCAGCTAAAATCGCTCGTCATACCGAGCTTCATGAGATGCGCCCATCCTTCGGGATTGTGGTGGTATACGCCGCACGCCTCGCGAATGACATGCAGCATATCGTGTGCGTTGTAGCTTGCGAAGGTAAATCCGTTGCCTGTGCCGAGATAATCGACAAACGGCTGAACGGTATCCTTGAGTCCGCCGGTTTCGCGCACGATCGGCACCGTGCCGTAACGCATGGCGATCATCTGCGCAAGCCCGCAGGGCTCAAATTTCGATGGCATCAGGAACATATCCGCGCCGGCATAGATCTTGTTCGCAAGGTCGCCGGAGAACATGACGGATACGGAAATTTTAGACGGATACAGGCGTTTTGCATCCAAGAACATCTGCTCATACCGCCAATCGCCCTTGCCAAGGACGATCACGCGGACATCGTCCTCGAGGATGTCATGCAGCACGGCTTCGATGAGGTCCAGCCCCTTCTGGCTGACAAAACGCGTGACGATGCCGATGACGGGCGTATCGTCGCTGCCCTCCAGCCCGCACAGTTTGAGCAGCTCTCGTTTGTTCTCGAGCTTGCCCTTAGGCTGCTTGGCGCTGTAGTTGCGGGTCAGCTTCGCATCGGTCGCGGGATTGAACGCGTCCATGTCGATGCCGTTGAGGATGCCGTGCAGCTTCCAACTGTTTTCGCGCAGGATGCTGTCGAGCCGATAGCCGTAGTACGGTGTCTGGATCTCCTCAGCATAGGACGGAGACACAGTCGTGATGGCGTTCGATGCGAGGATTGCCGCCTTCATCAGGTTGACATCACCGTCCTGCACCATGAAGCCCGAGCGGTAGTGCGCGTCGTCGATGCCGAGCACATACTCCAGAATCTCGCGGCCGTACTGTCCCTGATACTGTATATTATGGATCGTAAAGACGGTCTTGATGCCCTGATAGAACGGTCTTGCGCCGAACATCAGATTATAGTACACCGGCACGAGCGCGGTCTGCCAATCGTTGCAGTTGATGATGTCGGGGTGGAAGTGGAGATCCGGCAGGATCTCAAGCACCGCTTTAGAGTAAAATGCGAAACGCTCGGCATCGTCGTATTCCCCGTAGATCTGCGTACGGGAAAAATAATATTCGTTGTCAATGAAATAGTAGGTGACGCCGTCGCTGCGGTATTCAAACACGCCGCAGTATTGGTTGCGCCATGCAAGCTGTACATACGCATTCTTGACAAAGGTCATCTTTGCGCGCCATTCCGCGGCAATGGCACTGTACAGCGGACAGAACACGACGACCTCGTGTCCCTTCGCGGCAAGTGCCTGCGGCAGCGAACCCGCCACATCTCCCAACCCTCCGGTTTTGACAAAGGGTGCGATCTCGCTTGATACATACATGATTTTCATATGTCAAACCTCCTGCTCCGGCGCCTGATACAATTTGACAGAGGACTGGAAAAATCGCCCTTTGTCCCCATTGTACTAAACAATCGAGCTTTTTGCAATGACAACCGGATAATTCTCATGTCCCATCATCGTACGGCCATCACGGATCGTGACGCCGCGGTCGGTGATGACATGCGCGAGTGATGCGCCTGTCAGGATACGACCCGACTGCATGATGATGCAGTTTTCGATCTTTGCCCCGCGGTCGACATGCACATCGCGGAACAGGATACTGCCCGACACCGTGCCCTCTATGTAGCAGCCGTCTGCAATCAAGCTGTCGTCGACCTCCGCCTTGTCGCCGTAGTACGCGGGGGCTTCATCGCGGATACGGGTGTAGATCGGGCGGGTACGCAGGAAGAGCTGATCGCGCACTTCCTTTTCCAACATATCCATATTGGACGCAAAATAGTCCTTGGTGTCTTCGATCTTGACCGCGTAATCGGTGAAGATATAGCTGCCGATCGTACCCTCCGCGAGTGCACGCTGGAGCAGTTCGCGCTCGAAATGCACGCAGTTATGGGTGACACAGTCCGCGATCAAGTGGATGAGGTAATCACGGCGCATGACATAAACGCCGAGTGCGATGTACTTGCAGCGACCGTCGCCGCAATCACCCACGCGGATGTCCGTGACCTCTTTTTTGCGTGTATTGACCTCGACATAGGTCGTAAACGGGCTATCCTTGGTTTTTTTCACGCAGACCATCGTCATCAGATTGCCGCTGTCCTCATGGGTCTGGATGATCTGGTCGATGGGGAGATTGGCGACGATGTCGCCGTCCGCGATGACGACATAGTCCGAACGGTTCTTTTGCAGGAAGTCGACCGCACCCGCGAGCGCGTCGATCTTACCGCGGTACTCGCCGTTGACGAGCGGAGAGGCGCGCCTGGAATAGGAGTACGGCGGCAGCAGCGTCACGCCGCCGTTTTTACGGGACAGATCCCAGTCCTTTGCCGAGCCGATATGGTCGATAAGAGACTGATATTTGTCGCGCATCAGCACACCGACGCGATAGATGCCGGAATTGACCATGCTCGACAGCATGAAGTCGATCACGCGATAGCGGCAGCCGAACGGTACGGCGGCAACGGTGCGGTGTTCTGTCAGTTCGCGCAGATCGTTGTCGTTATCGAACGCGATAATGATACCCAGTGCGTTTTTCATGGCTTTTTATCCCCCTCAGATCTTGTCCTGCACATCGTCGGCAGCCATCGCCTTTGCCGCGAGCTTTGCGCCCCGACCGATGCGCACGCCGGCTGCCACGACCGCGACGCCCCATTTGTCAATATCGCCGTCGGACGGACTTTGTCCGACCTGTGCGCCTGCTGCGATGGTCGCGCCCTCCGCAATGATCGCGTAGCGTACCTGTGCGCCCTCTTCGATGATCGCGCCCGGCATGAGGATCGAATACTCGACCTGCGCGCCGCGTCCGACCGTTACGTCGGAGAACAGCACCGATTCCGAAACGTCGCCGTAAATTTCGCAGCCCTCCGAAACCAGCGAGTGACGGATGCACGAATCGACGCTCGCAAAATGCGGAGGCGCGCCGGTGTTGCGTCCGTAGATCTTCCAGTCGTCGTCGTCGAGGTTCAGCCCGGATTTGGGAGACAGCAGATCCATATTGGCTTCCCACAGGCTTTCGATCGTGCCGACGTCCTTCCAATAGCCGTCAAAGCGGCAGGATTGCAGCTTTTCACCGCCTGCGAGCATTGCGGGGATGATGTCCTTGCCAAAGTCGTTGGAAGAAGCGGGATTTGCCTCGTCCTCGGTCAGATACTTGCGCAGCTTCTTCCAGTTAAAGATGTAGATACCCATGGATGCGAGCGTGGACTTCGGCTCCTTGGGCTTCTCTTCAAATTCGTAGATGCTGCCATCCTCGTTGCAGTTCATGATACCGAAACGGGACGCTTCGTCGAGCGGCACATCGATGACCGCGATGGTCGCATCCGCCTTGCTCGCCTTGTGTTCCTTGAGCATCTTAGCGTAGTCCATTTTGTAGATATGGTCGCCCGACAGAATGAGCACATACTCGGGGTCGTACTCGTCGACGAAGCCGATGTTCTGATAGATCGCGTTTGCCGTGCCCTTATACCATTCCGCGTTTTGCCCCTTCTGGTACGGCGGCAGCATATACACGCCGCCGGACATGCGGTCGAGATCCCACGGCTGACCGTTGCCGACATAGGCGTTGAGTGCATGCGGCTCATACTGTGTCAGCACGCCGACCGTGTCGATGCCGGAGTTGACGCAGTTGGAAAGCGGAAAATCAATGATCTTGTATTTCCCCCCGAAAGGCACCGCGGGCTTGGCGACCTTGGTCGTCAAAACATATAGTCTGCTGCCCTGACCCCCAGCCAGCAGCATTGCTACGCATTCCTTTTTACGATACATGTGAACTCTCCATTCTTTGTAAATCTACCGTTCTGTATCCCCTGTTTCGCCTGTCCCCTGTTTTCGCGGTGTGCTTACGTTTTTTTCTCCTGCGGCACAGGTGTGATCTGCTTGTCCGTCGCTTTCGCGACCGCCTTGCTCGGCTGCTTTGCGATCGCCTTTTCGGTCGATTTCGTCACCGCCTTGCTCGGCTGCTTTGCAACCGCCTTTTCGGTCGATTTCGTCACCGCCTTGCTCGGCTGCTTTGCAACCGCCTTTTCGCTCGCCTTGACGAGGGACTTCTCACCTGCGGCGGTCGTTTTGCGCGGCTTTTTCGGTGTTGCCTTTGTCTTGCGTGCGGTCGTCTTTTTCTCTTTTTCGGATTCCTTGCGCACCGCTTCGATCTCCGCCTTGGTGCGGCGGCGGCGCTTGGGCGTGCCGCGCAGGAAAATCACGCCGAGCGGCGGCAGCGCAATGTCGATGGACTGTTCACGTCCGTGCATTTCGACCGCCTCGGTCTTGACCTTGCCGTTTGCAACGCCGGTGCCGCCGAACTCCGGTTTGTCCGAGGTAAAGATCTCCTCGAACGTACCTGCGAACGGCACGCCGATGCGATAATGCTCGTGATAGATCGGTGCAAAATTGACGACGACGATCAGGTCGCTCTCGTCCTTCGCGATGCGGCGGAACGAGATGACATTGTTTCGGTTGTCCTCGTGGTCGATCCACTGGAAGCCCTGCCAGTCGGTGTCGTTCTCCCAAAGCTGCTTGTTCGCGAGATAGAAATGATTGAGCGCGCTGACATACGCCTTCATCTGGCGGTGCGCGTCATAGTCGAGCAGGTTCCAGTCCAGTCCGCGGTGGTATGCCCACTCGGTGAACTGTCCGAACTCGCCGCCCATGAACAGCATTTTTTTGCCCGGATGCGCGGTCATATAGCCGTACAGCGTACGCAGACCTGCGAACTTTTCCGCATACTCACCAGGCATCTTATCGAGCAGCGAACGTTTGCCGTGCACAACTTCGTCATGCGAAAGCGGCAGTATGTAGTTTTCGGAAAAGGCGTACATGAACGAAAACGTAATCTTTTCGTGCATATCCTTGCGGAAGAACGGATTTGCCTCGCAGTAGCACAGCATGTCGTTCATCCAGCCCATGTTCCACTTAAAGTTGAAGCCCAGACCGCCGTCATAGCCCGGTTTTGTGACCATAGGCCACGCGGTGGACTCCTCCGCGATCATAAGCACATCGGGATGGTCTCCAAGCACCTTTTCATTGAGCAGCCGCAGGAAGTCGACCGCCTCCAGATTTTCGCGTCCGCCGTGGATGTTCGGCGTCCAGCCGCCGTCCTGCCGGTTGTAATCGAGATAGAGCATCGAGGCGACCGCGTCAACGCGCAGACCGTCGATATGGAACATCTCGATCCAGAACATTGCTGAGGACATGAGCAGGTTGCGCGTCGACACCTTGCCGTAGTCGAATACGCGTGTGCCCCATTCCTTGTGTTCCATCTTGCGCGGATCGGAATACTCGTAAAGATAAGAGCCGTCAAACTCGATGAGACCGTGTCCGTCCTTCGGGAAATGCGCGGGAACCCAGTCCATGATGACGCCTACGCCCGCCTGATGGCACTTGTCCACAAAATACATGAGGTCGTGCGGCGTGCCGTAGCGCGAGGTCGCCGCGAAATAGCCCGTGACCTGATAGCCCCACGAGCCGTCATACGGAAATTCCGTCAGCGGCATGACCTCGATGTGGGTGTATCCCATGCTCTTGACGTAGGGAATCAGTTCCTCCGCGAGTTCGCGATAGGAATAGAAGTTGCCGTCCTCATGCAGTTTCCACGAGCCGAGGTGCATTTCGTAGATATTGACGGGGCTGCTGTACGGCGAATGTGTGCTGCGCCAGGTCAGCCAGTCCGCATCGTTCCATGCATAACCGTCCAGATCGTAAAATTTGGAAGCGTTCGCAGGTCGGGTCTCGCTGTGGAAGCCGTAGGGATCCGATTTGTCGAGAATATCGCCGCGGGCGGTCTCGACACTGTACTTGTAGGGATCGTACTGTTTTACGCCGGGTAGGAACCGTCGCCAAATGCCCTGCTCATCACGCTCCATCGGTGCGCTCTCGCGCTGCCAATCGTTGAACGAGCCGATTACCGAAACACTGACGGCATTCGGTGCATATACCGCAAACGCAACCCCGTCCTGCCCGTCCGACTGCTGCGGATGTGCCCCCAGAAATTCGTACGCGCGGCAATCCCGGCCGGAATAAAACAAGTTTTCATGCTCCTGTCGGGAGAGCTTTCGGGCTTGTATTGTCATGCGCTCATCTCCTTGATTTTGCTTTTTTTGACTATATTTTAGTGTTTTCTTGTATATTTCCTGTTCCTCTACTTTTTTCTTTGTACTTTTCGCACAGTTTTACCTCTTGCTTTCGCTTTATTACTAGAAATAGTATACAACAGATATACAAAAAAGTCCAGTAAAATGTATTTTTACTGGACTTTTTCCTGGCATCTTAAATTTTACCGCTCAGCGGATTTGTCTGCGGATCATGTCGAGTGCGGTCGAAGCCGCCTGATTGCGCACTCGATCGCGCCCTAAACTCGTCTGCATTCTCTTTGTGACCGTATTTCCGTTATAAAAAACACTGATATACACCAAACCGACCGGCTGCTCTTGCGTGCCGCCGTCCGGCCCTGCGATGCCGGTGATTCCCACACCGATGTCCGTATGCAGTACACGCGCGACACCGCGCGCCATCTGCCCCGCGACCTGTTCGGATACTGCGGTATACGCGTCAAGGGTGTGCTGTTCCACGCCGAGCACGCCCACCTTGACCTCGTTGGTGTACGAGCACACACCACCTTTGTAATACGCCGAGCTGCCCGGCACGTCCGTGATTCGCTTGGACAGCAGACCGCCCGTGCAGCTTTCCGCAACCGAAAGCGTCAGCCCTTTGGTACGCAGCAGATCGCCGACGACCTGCTCGAGCGAATCGACATCCACACCGTACACGTCGTCCCCGAGCATATCGCACACCTGCTCGACGACCGGGGCGAGCAGTGCCTCCGCCTGCTCGGCGGTATCCGCCTTGGCGGTGACGCGCGCAAAGCACTCTGAAACCTTGGCATAAGGCGCGATCGTCGGATTTGTCATGCGTGCCATCATGTCGTGCAGACGATCCTCCATCGCGCTTTCGCCCAGGCCAAACACACGCACGTTATGTGACACGATGCAGCCGCCTGCGAGCGGATAAAGATACGGCATTGCGCATTCTTTCCACATGGGGTTGCACTCGCGCGGAGGGCCGGGCAGCATGAGCACATGCTTGCCGTCTGCCTCGAACGCGCAGCCGGGCGCCGTGCCCCACTGGTTCGTGAACACCGTGCAATCCTCAGGTAACCACGCCTGCTTGACGTTATTCGGCGTCATTTCCCGCCCGATGTCCCGGAAAAACTTCACAAGACGCTCATAGGACGGCTGATGCAGCGCGAGCTTTTTGCCGAACACCTCCGCGAGCGTTTCCTTGGTCAGATCGTCGAGCGTCGGCCCAAGCCCGCCGGTCGTAATGATGATGTCCGCGCGCTGCTTGGCATTTTCGACCACGGTGCGCAGACGTTCCGGATTGTCTCCGACCACGGTCTGGTAAAAGACGTTGATGCCCAGTTCGGACAAGCCCTGCGAAATCAGTTGTGCATCGGTATTGACGATCTCACCGAGTAAAATCTCGGTTCCGACCGCAATCAGCTCTGCGTTCATAGAAAAGACCTCTTTCTCTGTTTGCGTTTACTGCCTTTAGGATAGCAGACCGTCGGTACGTTTGCAATCCTTGTGTGTCAATAGTTTAACCAAAATTTGCACAACATTTGTCCAATCTTTCGGTGCGCGGTTACAGGATCATGCGCTCCACGCCCGCGACCGCTTCGTCGACCAGTGCGTCGATGTCCAGATGCTCCTCGGCTTCCAAAATTTTCGCCATCTTGGGGCGCGTGTTCGGGTGCTTGGGGGTAAAGACCGTGCAGCAATCCTCATACGGCAGGATCGACGTGTCAAACGTGCCGATCTTACGCGCGATCTGTACGATTTCCTCCTTATCCATGCCGATGCAGGGGCGGAACACGGGCAGCTCGCACACCGCGCCCGTGACCGCCATCGCGGGCATTGTCTGGCTCGCGACCTGTCCCAGGCTCTCGCCCGTCACCAGACCGCCGCAGTCATAGCCCTCCGCCAGTTTCTCCGCAATGCGCATCATAAAGCGGCGCATAACCAGCGTGAATAGTTCTTCATGGCACTTATCACGGATTTCTTCCTGAATCTTGGTGAACGGCACGATGAGCAGCGTCATGCGTCCGGTGTAGCGGGTGAGCAGCTTTGCCAGCTCGACCACCTTTTCCTTAGCACGTTCCGAGGTATAGGGATAGCTGAAAAAGTGCACGCCGACGAGTTCCAGACCGCGCTTTGCCATCATATAACCCGCGACCGGCGAGTCGATGCCGCCCGACAGCAGGAAAGCCGCGCGTCCGTTCGCGCCGACCGGCATGCCGCCCGCACCCGGCTCGGGGCCTGCGTGCACAAAGGCGTGATCCGTGCGAATTTCAAAGTGGATGGTCAGTTCGGGCGTGTGCATGTCGGGCACAAGCTGTGTATATTTATCCGCCAGATTGCCGCCGAGCATCTGCGACACCTGAATCGAAGTCAGCGGGAATTTCTTATCGCCGCGCTTGGTCTCGACCTTAAAGCGCGTCGCATTCACAATGCGGTCGGCAAGGTAGGTCTCCGCGGTACTCTGCATTTCCTCGAGCGTTTTGCCGCACACCGCCGCGCGGCAGATCGTCGCGATGCCGAATACACGGCGCACCGCCTCGAGCACGGCGTCGCCATCCGCGTCTTCGGGAATCCAGACGTAAATGATGGACTGCTGCAATTCGATGCGGCAGTCCGCAACCAGCTTGACGCGGCGCTTGAGGTTGGCGATCAGCCGATCCTCAAACCGCTTGCGATTGAGGCCCTTGAGCACAATCTCGCCGCACTTTAACAATAATACTTCTTTCATATAAAAAAACCTTTCTGTTTTTCGGCATGCGCCGGTTATCTTCTCAGTCGTGTCGCGCCCTTATGAACTGCGGCGATCAATGCATCCACATCCTCTGCCGTGTTGAATGGCGCAAAGGAAATGCGCAGCGCAGTGTCGATGCGGCTCTTCGGCAGCCCCATCGCGCCGAGCACATGGCTCTCATGTCCGCGCGCGCACGCGGAGCCTGCGGACACATAGACCTCGTCCATTTCGAGCACGCGCAGCAGCACCTCGCTCTTGCATCCCTCAAAGGAATAATTGACAACATGCGGCACATCGTTCACGCCGTTTTGCACCGCAAACGGCACGTTGTCCGCTATCTGCTCTTTGAGATAAGCGCTCAGTGCCGCGATATGCGCGCTGTCCTCCCGCTGCGTCAGTGTACGCACGCAGCAAGCCTCCGCAAATGCCGCAATGCTGGGCAGAGGCTCTGTGCCGGGGCGGAAGCCACTCTCCTGACCGCCACCGTAAACCAGTGGGGGAATGTTGACCCCCTGCTTTTTATACAGTGCGCCGATGCCCTTGGGTGCGCCGATCTTATGTCCGCTGACGCTCATCAGGTCGCAGTTCCACTTGGTCGGTGTGAGCGGCACGCGAAACAGTCCCTGCACCGCGTCGACGTGGAACAGCGCGTGCGGACAGCGCTTTTTGAGCGCCCGGCCCATGTCCGCCACAGGCAGCAGCGTGCCGACCTCGTTGTTGACGAGCATACAGGTCATCAAAATCGTGTCGTCGCACAGCGCGGCCTCCAAATCGGCAAGCGCGATCTGTCCCGCGGCGTTCGGCTGCAAATAAGTGACGGTAAAACCCTCGCTTTCCAGCTTCTTGACGCTGTTCAGCGTCGCAGAGTGCTCGATCGCGGTCGTGATGATATGTTTTCCCTTGTGAATATTTTTGCGGCACGCGCCGAAAATTGCGGTGTTGATGCTCTCCGTGCCGCCCGAAGTGAATACGATCTCGGTCGGCTGTGTGCCCAATGCCTGCGCGACCTGCGCGCGTGCATCACGCAGCACCCCTGCCGCACGGATGCCGAGCGCATGCTGCGACGAGGGATTGCCGAAGGTTTCCCGCATGACGCGCAGCGCCGCGTCCGCTGCCTCGGGCAGAACGCGTGTTGTCGCGGAATTGTCCAAATAATGCATGAATTTCAGTCCTTTATGGTGACGATTTTGGTACTGTTTTATTATACAACGCCAAATGCGCGCTGCCAACACCAAATTTGCGGATTTTATATTGAAATAAGTCGTAAAGAGTGCTATAATACTATTGTTTGTGACTCTATATAGAAATAATTACTACAAAACAGACCAACATCTGCTTTTGAAAGGACGAAATGTACTATGCCGGGTAAGGTTATTCTGGGCGCCCAGTGGGGCGACGAGGGCAAAGGCAAATTCATTGATATTTTCGCGGGCGAGGCCGACCTCGTCGTGCGCAGCCAGGGCGGCAACAACGCCGGACACACGGTAGTCGTCGGCACGGAGAAGTATAAGCTGCAGCTCATTCCCTCCGGCATCCTCTATCCGAACTGCGTCAACGTGATCGGTCCGGGCGTTGTAGTCGACCCGCGCAATGTGCTGAGCGAGATCGACGGTCTTGCCGAAAAGGGCATCGGCGCGGACAAGCTGTTCATCGACGCGCGATGCCACTGCATTCTGCCGTGGCATCTCGAACTCGACGCGCTGAGTGAAAAGGCGCGCGGCGGCGACGATATCGGCACGACCAAAAAGGGCATCGGTCCGACCTATATGGACAAGGCGGAACGCATCGGCGTGCGCATGCACGACTTTGTCGGTGAACGCTTTGAAGAGGTCATGCGCGAAGCGTGTGCCCGCAAGAATAAGGTTATCACCGGCGTATACGGCGGCGAGCCGATCGACATCGAGGCAGTGCTCGCGGAGTATCGCGTATATGCCGACCGTCTGCGTGCACACGTCAAGGACACGAGTGTCATGACCTATGACGCGATCAAGGCGGGCAAGGATGTGCTGTTTGAAGGTGCGCAGGGCACGCTGCTCGATCTCGACATGGGCACCTATCCCTATGTCACTTCCTCGCACCCGGTCGCAGGCGGCTGCTGCATTGGCTCCGGCGTCGGACCGACGGCGATCACCGACATCATGGGCATCTTCAAGAGCTACACGACCCGCGTGGGCAAGGGTCCGTTCCCGACCGAGCTGTTCGACGAGACCGGCGACTATATCCGCACCGCAGGCGGCGAATTCGGTACGGTCACCGGCCGTCCGCGCCGCACCGGTTGGTTTGATGCGGTCATCGCACGTTATGCGGTGCGCGTCAACGGTCTGACCGAAATGGTCATCAACAAGATTGATCCGCTGCGCGGTCTGTCCAAACTCAAGGTGTGTGTCGGTTATCGTTTCAAGGGCGAGACCATCACCGAGTTCCCGGCAAACTTTGCCGATCTCGAGCACTGCGAGCCGATCTACGAGGAATTTGACGGCTTCGATGAGGACATCACGAACTGCCGCAGCTTCGATGAACTGCCCGAGAGCGTACGCGCTTATATTCGTGAACTTGAGCGCATCGTGGGCTGCCGTGTTTCCATGCTCGGCGTCGGCCCTGCACGCGATCAGGTCATTACCATCTGATAAACTGCAACACATAAAAAAACAGGACGGCTCACGCCGTCCTGTTTTTTTATGCTGCCGGTGCGCCCTCGGTCGGAAGCACGATGGTATCGAGTTCTGCCTGCGCGGCATCCGCATCCGCCGCAGGATAGGAATAATCCAAGCACACGAGCCAACCCTTGACCTCGTACACAAGACCGTACTCCTGCATGCGCGTGCCCTCGCTCTCGCTTTCAGAGATCAGCGTCTGGAAGGAAAAATCCCCGATCTTACGCTCGGTGATCTCTCCGATCTTGTCACGCAGTTTGCGTTCCTGCATCTGCTTCGCAGTCGCTTCCAGATAGCCCTTCGCGTCAAATTTTTTGACCGGCATGACAAAGCAAGTCAGAACCTGCTTGTCGGCATCGTCTTTTGCGACAAAGCGGTAGAAATTTGCCGCATCCATGCCGTAGGTCTTGCTGTCGAGCTGATCGCCCGTCAACATCGTAAAACGCTCGGGCAGCACCAGCTTCATACCGATATTCTGCATGAGATAGGTGTTTCCCTCGAGCGTACCTTCCACTTTGCTAAGCGTATCGTCCGCCTTGCCGCCGCATGCTGTGAGCAGCATGCTGAGCATGCTCAGCAGCAGTACCGTGAGAATTCTCTTTTTTCCCTTCATACATCTTCTCCTTCGTTGCACATACTCTGCGGGGCGCAAAACACTGAGCATGCTCAGATTGCAGCTTTTTCCAGAATGCGTGTGACCGACTGGCATTTGCCGTCGCGACCGATGTCGAACAGCGTGCCGGACAGCACGCACGGACCTTCCGCCGGGCGAAAATATTCGGTCAGATCCCCGCGAAACAGCGCAATCGACTGCGCGGGCTCGACCCCGAGCACGGATTCCCACGGGCCGGTCATACCGAGATCCGTGATGTAACCCGTGCCCTGCGGCAGCACGCGCTCGTCCGCGGTCTGCACATGAGTGTGCGTTCCCCAGACCGCCGCACAGCGACCGTCCAGATGATAGCCCATCGCGAGCTTTTCGCTGGTTGCGCTCGCATGAATCTCGCACAGCGCGAAATCGTATTCCGACTGCTGCTCGCGTAGGATTTTATCCGCCGCAAGGAACGGGTTATCCGGTCCGAACGCCATTTCGCATCGTCCGATCAAGTTCATGACGAGCACACGTCCCGCGCGCGTATCATAGATGCCCCAGCCGTCGCCGGGCGCTTGCGGCGCAAGATTTGCCGGGCGCAGTGCATCCGGATGATCCTCAAGCCACGGCACGATCTGGCGCTTGCCCCACACATGGTTGCCCAGTGTGATGACGTCCGCGCCGGCGGCGAATATTTCATCGCCCTGCTGCGGCGTCATGCCGACCATTGCCGCATTTTCGCCGTTGACGATGGTAAAATCCACGCCTAGTTCACGCTGTAATGGGCGCAAACGGCGCGAAAGTGTGTCTAAACCGGGCTTGCCGACGACATCGCCGATACATAATAACTTCATCGTGTTCCTCCGACGGATAAACGCAGGGGCGGGTCTATGCCCGCCCCTGTCGTATCTGCTTTGTAAAATGGATTTTGGGGATGGATCAGTCGAACAGCGGCGACACGGAAACTTCCTCATAGATGCGTGCGATCGCTTCGGTAAATACCGGCGCGACGGGCAGCACATTGATCTTGTCGATCTGCTTGTCCTGCGGCAGCGCAATGGTATCGAGCAGCGTGAGCTCACGGATCGGGCTGCTCTCAATGCGCTCGATCGCGGGGCCGGACAGTACACCGTGCGTTGCACAGGCATAGATCTCGGTCGCGCCGCCCTTTTCGATGAGGGCGTTTGCCGCATGCACGAGTGTACCTGCGGTGTCGATGAGATCATCTACCAGAATGACCTTCTTACCGCGCACATCACCGATGATGTTCATGACTTCCGAAACGTTTGCCTTGGGGCGGCGCTTGTCGATGATTGCAAGGGGCAGGTCGAGCTTTTCGGTGAACTTTCTTGCACGGGAAACCGAACCGAGATCGGGCGAAACCACGACGACGTCGTCACGACCGCAGCCGAACTTGCCCGCGATATGGGGGATGAGCACCGACGTGCCCAACATGTTATCGACCGGAATGTTGAAGAAGCCCTGAATCTGCGACGCATGCAGATCCATCGTCAGCACACGATCCGCGCCCGCGGTCGTGATGAGGTCTGCTACCAGCTTGGAGGAAATCGGATCACGCGCCTTGTTCTTACGATCCTGACGGGCATAGCCGAAATAAGGGATGACCGCGGTGATACGACCCGCGGATGCACGCTTGCACGCGTCGATCATGATGAGCAGTTCCATCAGGTTGTTGTTGACCGGCTCACAGGTCGACTGGATGAGGAACACATCCGAACCACGCACAGACTCACCCATCGAGACCGAGATCTCGCCGTCGGAAAAAGTGCCGACCGTCGCCTTGCCAAGCGGCAGGCCGAGTGCCGATGCGATCTGCATCGCGAGCGCCGGATGTGAGTTGCCTGAGAAAATCTTGATGTTCTTTCCGTGAGAAATCATGTCTTTTTCATACCCCCTGCATCTAATGTGCAACATATTTTATAAAATCCTATGGTTATTCTTTTTCGATCGGGCCATGGGACTGTCCATGCGCCGCACGGCGCTTGTCATTCCAACCCGGGATGTCTCTCTGCCGTGCACGCGCGACAGTGAGCGCACCTGCGGGTACATCGCTCGTCACGGTTGCACCGGCGGCGGTAAAGACGCGGTCGCCGAGCGTGACCGGAGCCACAAGATTTGTATTGCAGCCGATAAAGCAGTCATCTCCGATGACGGTCTTGCTCTTGGTGTAACCGTCGTAGTTGACAATGACCGTGCCGCAGCCAAAGTTGACGCGCTCGCCGACCTCGGCGTCACCGAGATAGGTCAGATGCGACACCTTGGTGCCGTTGCCGATCGTGGTTTTCTTGAGCTCGACGAAATCGCCGATACGGGTATGATCGCCGACAACGCAGCCCGGGCGGATATAGGCAAACGGACCGACCGTAGCGTGCGCGCCGACCTTGGATTCATAGATTTGGGAGGTATTGACCGTCGTTTCGTCACCCACGACAGCCTTTTCCAAAATAGTATTCGGGCCGATCACACAGCCCGCGCCGATGGTACAGCCGCCACGCACCAGTGTGCCCGGCAGGATGGTCGTTCCCGCGCCGATGACCGCGTCAGGCGCAATATAGGTGGTATCGGGGGCAAAAATTTTGACGCCGCGCGCGATATGTCCGAAGCAAATGCCCTCCGCGAGCTGCTTCTGCACACGGTATGCATCCATGCCATCGAGGACGGGAGCCACATCGCTTTCCGCAAGCAGAGTGTACTGCTGGCCGCCAATGCGTGTCGCAAGTGCATCGATGGTGTCAAACGGCTCGCACAGTGCCGCCGCGTCGCACACAATGGCGAGCAGCGCGCCGCTCTTGCCGTTGCCGTAGGGTGCGCGCAGAAGCGCCGCGTCGCCGCCCTGCTGTGCACGCATCTCGAACAGTGCAAGATAGCCGCGTTCGGTCAACGCAGGTGCGGGGGCGCCGATCACGAGCACTTCACCCGTCAGCTGTGCGCCGTCAAACTCCTGCGTGCCGGGAAGCACGGGAGCATCCGCCGCGTGTGCGTGGTAGATCGTGCCGCATGCGGTGGAGGGCAGCGCGTCCATCACCCACTCCGCCGCCGTGCGGAACAGCACCTCGCGTGAAAACGCGCTGACACCGTCGTCGCCGCGGCGAACGTCCAGTAGAATCGTATTCATGCTTCAAAATCCTTTCGGCGCGGAAGCTTTTCCGCGCATACGTTCTCATTCTTTTTTATTATACTATATGACGACAAAAAAATCATCTGTGAAATCAAGAAAATTTCTCCCCCGCTTGCACCTTGTGTTTTGACACGATATAATAAAAAATAAAAATAACATATTCATCAACAGTATTCTTCAATAGGTTTTGTAATATATTCCTCATCCCGTTATTTTCTGTAAGGAGACCTTTTTCTATGTCTGATTTTTCGTCTCTGCCGCCGCTTTTGCGCACGGCGGACGATTTCTGTGTGCTGCGTGGCGACATTGCGGACAAGCTCATCCGCTGTGGCGACGGCGATGGCGCGCTGCTCTACTTATATATTCTGCGGCGCGGGCGTAATTTTTCCGCGGATACTGCGCTGCGCGAGCTGGGTTTTTCGCGCGAACGCTATGACCGCGCGATGTTTACGCTCGGACAGCTTTCTCTGCCGGAGGAGCAGCCTGAAGCGCCGCGTGCCTCGAGCCGCGAAACGCCCGCTTACCGCACGGCGGAGCTGCGACAGGCGCGCGGCGGCGACATGCGCTTTGCGGCGGTGTGCGATACGGCGGAAGCCGTGCTCGGACGCACGCTGACCGAAGGACAGCTTCGCACGCTCTTCACGGTATATGACCATCTTGGGCTGCCTGCGGATGTCATCATCGAGCTACTCACCTACTTAAAACGCGAAAAAGGCACGGTCAAGCGTTCGGATATCGAGCGCGAAGCGTGCCTTTGGGCGGATATGGGGCTGTTCACCGCGCAGGATGCCGCGACCTATCTGTCGCGCCGCGATGCGGAAAAGCCGCTCATCCGCGCCATGCAGGAAGCGCTCGGCATCGGCGGACGTGAACCGACCGATACCGAAGCGCGCTATTTGACCGAATTTATCGCAAAGGGCTTTGGGCCCGATGCCGTTGCGCTCGCTGCGCACCGCACCGAACAGTCATTGGGCAAGTTCAGTTGGAATTATCTGCGCAAGATCATCGCATCCTGGGATCAGAAGGGCATCCACACGGTGTCCGAGATCAGTGCGGTCGACCCGGAGCGCATATCGCGCACGGAGTCCACGCGTGCGGCAAGTGCGCCGACACAGCACGCTGCCCCTGCCCCCGTGGACGACTGGGAGGCACAATGGCTTGAAGAGATCAAGCGCCGCCGCCGGAAGGAGGAGCCCTAAATGGCTTACGATAAAGAAATCCTATCGGACACCCTGCGCGAGCTCGAACGGGAACGCACGCAGCGCGAGCAGGAACTTGCCGCGCGCCGCGCCGAGGTCTATGCCGCGATCCCGCGCGTGCGGCAGATCGAGGACACCCTGCGCTCCACCGCCGCATCGGTCGTGCGCGCCGCGCTCGAGACGGGCGGCGATCCCACCGCGGCCGTCGCCCGTCTGCGCGAGCACAATCTTGCCTTACAGCGTGAACGCACCGTGCTGCTCGTCGACCACGGCTACGCGTCGGACTATCTGTCTCTGCGCCCCGCGTGCCCGGTCTGTTCCGATCTCGGCTACATCGGCACCGAGCCGTGCGAGTGTCTCAAGTCGCGCTATGCGCGCAACCTGACCGCCCGGCTGTCGACCGTGCTGCCCATCCGCGACCAGAACTTCGAGACCTTCAATATGGCACTCTATGCCGCACAGCCCGATGTGCGCATGGGCATTTCGCCGCGCGAAAATATGGAATATAATCTGGAGCAGTGCCGCGCTTACGCCGCACGCTTCGGCAGCGAGTGCCGCAATCTGCTGCTCTACGGCCCCCCGGGACTCGGCAAGACCTTTTTGTCCACCTCGATCGCCAAGGCGGTGTCCGAGCGCGGCTTCTCGGTCGCATACGACACCGCGATCACCATTCTGTCGCACTGTGAAAGTGAGAAATTCGGTGGACCGGATGCGCAGAACGCCGCGCGCATGCTGCGCAAATATCGCGACGCCGCGCTGCTCATCATCGACGACCTCGGCGCAGAAATGACGACCGCGTTCACGACCTCCGCACTGTACAGCCTCATCAACGACCGGCTGATGACGCGCCGCCCCATGATCGTCAACACGAATCTGCTGCCGAGCGATCTCGAGCGGCGGTATTCCCCTGCGATCGCGTCGCGCTTTCTCGGGGAGTTTGTGCAGCTTCGCTTCTTCGGAGAGGACATCCGTCTGCTCAAACGGCGGCGCGAACAAGGCTGAAACCCCACATTGTCCCGCTTCTTAAGAAAGCCTTAGGAAAATTGTATTAAATCATTAACAGCTCGTTTACAAACACTTCACACATTACCGCGCACGGGGTAGTATACTAGGTACATCAGCAAGGGCGGTTCCCCCCACCGACCTGCTGAGGAACGAATGCCATCCAAGCTTATTTCTCTTTTACCCCCCTTTTTATTTTGTGAAGATCGACAAAGCCCGCTCCTCCCCCGAGCGGGCTTTGTCATGCCCGAAAGCATTTGGTTTTTGTGCATGGCTATGCTATACTATTCTCATGGAAACATTGCCGTTTTCCTACGGCGATGCGCCAGATACCACTTGCAAAGGAGCTATTCCGCTATGCCGGTTCTTTTTCATCTTGCCGATCTGCACATCGGCGCACCCTATGATTCTTTGCCGCCCGAAGCGGCTTGCGTTTGCCGCGCGTCGCAGCTTGCCGCGCTGGAGCATGCGGTCGACCGCGCGAACGACCTGAACGCCGCCGTCCTCCTCATACCGGGCGACCTGTTCGATACCCCCGATCCCCCGCTCACGCTGTTCAGTCAGGTCATGAGCCTGCTTGCGCGCGCACACTGTCCCGTGCTCATCGCCCCCGGCAACCACGACTATCTGCACCCGCAAAGCCCTTACCGAATCGCCCCCATGCCGCAGGGCATCCATGTCTTCAGCGGCACCACGCTCGAGCCGTTCCCCCTCGAGGACGGACACACGGTCGTCTGGGGCGCAGCGTTCCACGGGGTTTCCGCCCGCATTCCGCTCGACGCACGGCTCGACCGCACCAAGTGCAATCTCCTGTGTGTGCACGCGGAGCTGTACGACGACAACGGCTACAATCCGCTGCTGCCCAATGATATCGGTGCGACGGGCTTTGACTATGCCGCGTTCGGACACAACCATACTTTTTCGGGCGTGAAGCGTGAGAACGACACGTTCTATGCGTGCACGGGCTGTTTCGTCGGTCGCGGCGCGCACGAGGCGGGGCCGCGCGGCTATCTGTCCGGCACGGTCGACAAGGGCGTAGCCGAACTGGCCTTTGTGCCCGCGGGCGGGGTCGAGTTTGAAACCATCACACAGGACATTTCCGCCATCATGGATGACCGCACACTGGGCCGCACACTTGCCGCGCGCATTCCGCACGCGCATGACCGCATGTGTCTGACGGTGGAGTTGACCGGTGAACGACGGTATGATCCGGACTTTGCCGGACTCAAGCGTGCGCTCGGACAGGTCTGTGTGCATGCTGCGCTGCGCGACCGCACGGTCATGGTGCGCGACCCCTGGCGATATCTCGCGGAGGATGGGCTGCGCGGTGCGATCACACGCCGTTTCCGAAAAGCGTGGGAGGAAGCGAACGAAAGCGAACGACCCACCCGCCTGCTGTCGCTGCAATATGCCCTTGCCGCGCTCGACGGCGAGGACACCCCACTGTGAAAGGAGCTTTTTCATGAGTAAAATTCCGATGGAAGCGGTCTTTTATTATGCGCCCGCTCCCTCCGACAAAGAAGCCGCGCTGCGCACGCTGTGTGCGCGTCTTGGCATTCGCTTCAAGAGCGTCGCTGCCGACCAGACGGAGCAAAAGATCGGCGCACTTGTCGGTCTGCCGGGCTTTACCGCCGAGGCGCTGCCCGCTGCCCCGCTTGCGGACGAGGTACTTATCCTGCACCGCTTTGCCGACCGCAAGATCGACGCATTCCTCGCGGCAATGCGCAAGGCGGAGATTCCGCGCATCGCGCTCAAGGCGGTCGTGACCGAGCACAACGCCGATTGGACGCTCACCGCGCTCGCGGCGGAATTGCAGCGCGAGCACGACGAATTTGCAAAATACGCCGCTACCCCCGATCCGTAAGCACCCATTTACGCCCCGCAGACGACAACCCGTCTGCGGGGCTTTTTTGTGTTCGCTCGTCAAGACCGGCGACGTTGTCGCACGGCTGACCGGTAAGCCGTTGCAAAACCCGAGTGAAAACGCCGCTCTTTCGGTGGAATCCGCTCGGCTGACGCTGCAAAACGCCGGGCAGCACGACAACTCCATCGCGGCGGAGCCACAGCGCATGATCCGTCTGTCGGACGGGCGCGATGACCGGCTCGGTGACGCGGTCACGCGCGCGGAATTTGCCAAAATGTTTGGCGGCAAGCGGTGAGGAAGCGCCCGAAGAACCGAACGCGGTGCAGCTGCCCGGTCTGACGATCTATGCCAACGGTACGACTACAGTTGCTGCTACCTATCCGCCGAATATCCGTTACATTGACTCTTTCAAACAGAAACGCACGGAAATCCTCGATCATCCCGTGCGACAGATTCTTTTTTTTGCAAAACAGTCCCCTGCTCTTGAAACATCGCAAGGAATTGATTGCAATGTCGATCGCCTGACCATGCTATGGGTTTTCCGAAAACGCATGCGCACGGTCACGGAAAAACCGTGCATACAGCCGCATACTTGCAAGCTGTGACCATGCACACGGCTCCCACACCTCGCGTCCGAGGTCGTACACACGCGCATCCAACGTTCCCAGAAAGAACGGTGAGTGCGTCGCGATGATGAACTGACACCCCTCAAGCCGCGCCAAATCGAGCATGCGCCGCGCGAGCACAAGCTGATTTTCCGGCGACAGCGACACCTCTGGCTCGTCAATGAGATACAGCGCATGCGGCTGCAGGAATTCGTCGAACACCTGCAGCGCGGTCTGACCGTTGGAGTAACGCTCCTGCGCAAAGCGCATGATTTGCATCCGTTTCCGGTAGGAATCCTCCTCCTTTTCTCGCTCCCACTGCGCCTTGGTCTGCCCCATGCATGCGCGGTGGTAGCGATACCCCTCGTGTAAAACCTCTTCCTGGTCAATTTTTTTGATTTCGTATAAAATATCCTCACTCTTAATGAAGCGGCTTTCAGGTGGGATGGACGCGCTTTGCTCCAACGCACACGCTGCCGCAAAGCGCGCAAAATAGCCGTGTCCGCTCGGACTGTCCGGTAGGCTACCGCCGCGCACGCCCAAGCGGTGCGCCAGCAGGCGCAGCAGGGTCGATTTTCCCGATCCGTTGTCGCCATACAGCACAGTAATACGGTCGAACACAAGAAACTCGCCGTATTTTCGTGCAAAGACATTGTATGGATAGATATTCGTATTGCGCAGCCCGTCCTGCGGGAGCACAAAGCTTTCCAGATACCGCAAATGTCATCCTCCGCTCCACCCTCAGTTGAACATTTCGCCCTGCTCGGCAGCGCGCCACAGCCGCGAGACCCGTGCGCGCAGTATCGGCCAGCGCACAAGCTGCGGATCATCTTTCAGCAGCGCAGCCGCCTCCTCCTGCGCGCTTTCAAGCAGTGCCATATCCGCCGCGAGATCCGCAACATGCAGCGGCGGCAAACCGTGCTGCCGCGCGCCGAAGAAATCGCCCGGGCCGCGCATTGCAAGATCAGCGCGTGCAATTTCAAAGCCGTCCGAGGTGCGTGCGAGAAGCTCGAGCCGCTGCCGCGCCTTCGCACCCTTATCTGCGCCGAAAAAGACACAGTAGGACTGCCGTGTACCGCGCCCGACCCGTCCGCGCAGTTGATGCAGCTGTGAAAGCCCAAAACGGTCAGCGTCCTCGACGATCATGAGCGTGGCATTCGGCACATTGACCCCTACCTCGATGACCGTTGTCGACACGAGCACATCGAGCATGTCCATCGAAAAAGCGCGCATCGTTTCGTCCTTTTCTGCGGGCTTCATGCGACCGTGCAGCAGACCGATGCGACGATTTGGCAGCGCATTACGCAGCGTTTCCGCATGCTGCTCCGCACTTTTAAGTCCGACATCGCCGTCCTCGACCAGTGGACAGACGACATACGCCTGCCCGCCGAGCGCGCACTGCTTTTCGATGAATTTATAGATGCGCGCGCGCATTTCCTCCCCGACCGCGTAAGTTTGGATGGGCTGTCGACCGGGCGGCAGTTCGTCGAGCACGGAAACGTCGAGATCACCGTATAAAATGAGCGCGAGCGTACGCGGGATCGGCGTGGCGGACATAACGAGCACATGGGGTGTTTCCCCCTTCGCGGACAGCAGCGCGCGCTGCCGCACGCCGAAACGGTGCTGCTCGTCTGCGACGACCGCGCCCAAATTGTGAAACTGCACGTCCTTTTGAATGAGCGCATGCGTGCCAATTGCGACCGCCGCACGTCCGTCCGCGAGCGCGGCGAGCGCTTCGCGCCTGTCACGCACGCCCATCGAACCGGTCAGCAGCACGCACTGTGCGCCCAGTGTGCCGAGCAGCGGCGACAGTGTTTCATAATGCTGCGCCGCAAGGATTTCCGTAGGGGCCATGAGCGCGGACTGATAGCCGTTTTGCGCCGCGAGCGCGCACAGCGCCGCCGCGACGACCGTCTTGCCCGAGCCGACATCGCCCTGCACCAACCGGTTCATGGGTCGTCCCGCGCCGACATCGCGCATCAGTTCCGCGACTGCGCGCTGCTGTGCACCGGTCGGTGAAAATCCCAATGCACGCCAAAACGCATCCAACGTACGGTTTTCAAACAGCAGACCGCGCTCGTCCCGACGGCGCTCCCGCAGGCGCGCGAGTCCACAGCTTAGGAGAAACAGTTCCTCAAAGCACAGGCGGCGGCGTGCGGCACGGACTTGCTCGTCGTTTTGCGGACGATGGATCAGGCGCAGACCGTCTCTCAGCGAGGGCAGTCCGTATTTTTGCAGCAGATACGGCGGCAGGCAGTCGGGCGGGTTTGCATTGCCGAGCGCGGCAAGCGCCTCGTCCGTAACACGCAGCAAGTCCCGTTGTGTCAGCCCCGCGGACAGCGGATAGACCGGTACGATACGCCCTTGCGGGTCGGCATCCTCAGACAACGGTTCGATCGCGGGCGAGATCATGCGCCGATGCCGTCCCTCGCCCTGTACTGCGCCGTAAAACAGATAGGATCGTCCCTCGCGAAGCTGCGCAGCGACGTATTTGTTATTAAAATACACGATCGGCAGCGTACCGCTCTCATCAAACACCGTGAGCTTGGTCACATCCATGCCGCGGCGAATGTGCTGCATGACCGGTGTCGTGCCCACGACCGCGCATACGCTGACCTTGTCGCCGTCACTGAGCTGCGCGATCGGCACGATGCGCGTGCGATCCTCATAGTCGCGCGGGTAGGTCTCGAGCGCATCCTGTAGTGTGCGGATCCCCATGGCTTCGAGTGCCGCCGCCTTTTTCGGACCAATCAGCCGCACGCCGCGCACGCTGCTTTGGAGCTCCATTTTATGCCTGATATTCGCGATAAACCGCGACGACAACGCCGATAATTGCGCATTCCGAGCCGTCGATCGGCTCAAACGCCGGATTTTCCGGCAGGAGCCAGATTTCGCCGTGCTCGCGCCGCAGACGCTTGCAGGTCGCTTCATCCCCGAGCAGCGCAACAACGATCTGCCCGTTCTGCGCGGTCTCCTGCTTGCGCACGACGATGACGTCACCGTCCAGGATGCCCGCGCCGATCATGGACTCGCCCTTGATACGCAGACCGAAATGCTCGCCCGAACCGCTCGACAGATCGACCGGCAGATAACCCTCGATCTGCTCGACCGCGAGGATCGGCAGCCCTGCCGTGACCTGCCCGAGGATCGGGATGCGCGCGACCGGACCGCCCATGCCCTTGATCGTCAGGGCGCGTCCCTTGTGGTCGTCCTTTTCCAGATAGCCCATGTCGCGCAGCGTCTTGATGTGCATATGCACGGTGCTCGGAGAGCTCAGCCCCACGCCTGCACAAATATCACGCACAGAGGGGGGATAGCCGCGTTCCTGTGTATATTCTGCAATGTACTCCAAAATCTTCTGCTGCTTGGCGGTGATTTTTTTCATGACGAATCTCCTCTCGGACGCATTCGCGCCCAGTGTCCCATCTTTTTATGACAAAACTGCTCTTTTGCGTACAAAAAATACGCCGCAGCCCAAAAACACATGTTTGGTTTGTACTATTATACACCAACTTTTATCTGAACGCAAACATATGTTTTCGCTTTCCCGCATTTTTTGTCGCACAGCCTGCATCATTCTTTTCACAAAAGGCACTTGTACTTAAACGCAAAGTATTATAAAATAAATAAAAGCACATACTGACCGTATGGATTTAGGAGGTTTCAGCATGACGATCAAAACCGATCTTGGATATATCGAAATCGCGCCCGAGGTCATGGCGGGCATCGCGGGCTATGCGGCGTCAAGCTGCTTCGGCGTCAAAGGAATGACGCTGCGCTCGGTATCGGACGGTCTTTCCCACCTGCTGCGCCGTGAAAGCCAGACGCGCGGCGTCAAAATCACCGAAGCCGCGGACGGCGGCATCAACATCGACCTGCATATCGCGGTCGAGCACGGTGTGAACATTGCGACGGTCTGCCGCTCGATCATCGGAGAGGTTCGCTACAATGTCGAACGTCTGGTCGGCGTCGACGTGCGCAACATCGACATTTATGTCGACAGCATCAAGGCTGACTAAAGGAGTATACGTTTAACATGTCAAAGAAAATCGACGGGCTGTTGTTTCAGTCCATGGTCGTCGAGGGTGCGCTTGCCATCGGCGAAAAGAAAGAACAGGCCAACGAGCTTAACGTTTTCCCCGTGCCGGACGGCGACACCGGCACGAATATGTCGATGACGATGTCGAGCGCGATGGACGCTGCGCTCGCGCTGCGTGAGCCGACCCTCGCGCAGGCAGTCGACACCACCGCTTCGGCACTGCTGCGTGGCGCGCGCGGCAATTCCGGCGTCATCCTGTCGCTGCTGTTTCGCGGCATGGCAAAAAAGCTGCGCGAAAAGACCGACGCAGACGGACGCGATCTCGCGCTTGCGCTGCGCGAAGGCGTTGAGACCGCGTACAAGGCAGTCATGAAGCCCGCCGAAGGCACCATCCTGACGGTGTCGCGCGTATGCGCACAGGCGGCGCTCGAACAGTGTCAGGCAGATCCGACTTCTTCGGTCGAGGACATCCTGACCGTAATCCTGACCCGCGGCAAGACTGCACTCGAGGAAACCATCTCGCAGAACCCCGTGCTCGCAAAAGCGGGCGTGGTCGACGCGGGCGGCTTCGGCTTCCTGACCATTTTCGAGGGCATGAACGACGCGTTTCTCGGCATCAATCGCGAGCGCACGGCATCCGCTGCGTCCAAGTCCTCCGCCGATTTTGCCGCGATCTCCGATGAGGACATCACCTTTACTTACTGCACCGAATTCATCGCTGAGCGCCGCGATAAATCCCGCTCTCCCGAGCGGCTGCGCGCCATCCTCAGTGAGATGGGCGACAGTCTGGTGGTGGTCGACGACGACGACATCGTTAAGGTGCATGTACACACCGATCAGCCCGACAAGGCGCTTGCCGAGGGCCTGAAGTTCGGCCCGCTGCTCACAGTCAAGATCGAAAACATGCGCGAGCAGCACACCGCAAAGGTCATCGAGGATACCGCGCCCTGTTCCGAGCCGGCGGAGCGCGTCATTGCCGAAGCGGAGAAGAAATTCGGCTTCGTTGCGGTCGCCGCGGGCGACGGTCTGCGTCATGTGTTCACCGATTTGGGCGTCGACCACGTTGTACAGGGCGGTCAGACGATGAACCCCTCGACGAACGACATTCTGCGCGCAATCGACGCGACGCCGTCCGAGATTGTCTATGTCCTGCCGAACAACAAGAACATCATCATGGCGGCGGAGCAGGCGGCACCTCTCTCCGACAAGACGGTCGTCGTTATCCCGACGAAGAACATCCCACAAGGCATTTCTGCGATGCTTGTCTTTGACGACAGCGCGGAACAGGGCGCGAACACCACCGCGATGACCGCTGCGATCGCGGGAGTAACTGCGGGTCAGGTAACCTATGCCGCGCGCGACTCGGAATTTGACGGTAAGAAGATCAAGCAGGGCGAATATATGTCGCTGTGCGAAGGCAAGCTGTGTGCAAGCAGCAAAAAGAGCGCGGACGTCATCAAGAAGCTCGCGCGCGAAATGGTGCGGCAGGACAGTTCCTTTGCGACCATCATCTACGGCGAGGGCGTCACCGAAGAGGACGCAACTCGCGCCGAGGAACTGTTCCGCAAGGAAAACAAGGACCTCGAAATCACGGTCATCAACGGCGGACAGCCCGTCTATTACTACATCATCTCGGTCGAATAACAATGCAGCCTCCCCGCTCGCGGGGAGGCTTTTTAAGGAGAATACCATGTCGGTTTTTGATATTTTTGCAAAGCTGGACGCGGAAAAATCCGCGCGTCCGGCGGCAGGACCGGTCGAATGGCTCATTGTCGGTCTGGGCAATCCGGGCGACAAATACGCCGGAACACGCCACAATGCGGGCTTTCGCGCACTTGACAGCTACTGCGCGCGCACCGGTCAGAAAATCGACCGTCTCAAGTTCAAGGCGCTCGCGGGCGAGGGCACGTTCGGCGGCGCGCGCGTGCTCTTTCTCAAGCCCCAGACCTTTATGAATCTGTCGGGCGAGGCAGTGCGCGAGGCGGCGGATTTTTACAAAATTCCCCCCGAGCGCGTGCTCGTGCTGTTCGACGATATTTCGCTCGATGTCGGCCGGCTGCGCGTGCGCGCAAAAGGCTCGGCAGGCGGGCAGAACGGCGTGAAGAACATCATTTATCAGCTGAATTCAGACGCGTTTCCGCGCGTTAAGATCGGTGTGGGCGCAAAGCCCCATCCCGAATACGACCTCGCGGACTGGGTGCTCTCCCGCATGACCGACGCGGAGGAAAAGCTGTTCGTCCCCGCGCTCGAACGTGCCATGCAGGCGGCAGAGGACATCGTGCGCCACGGTGCGGCGCACGCCGCGCAGACTTTCAACGGACAAGCATAACAAAAAACCGCGCTCTTCCATGAAACGAAGAGCGCGGTTTTTTCATGCGCGTTTTCTGCCGAGTGCGAGCACAAAAATGGTGGCAAGCACGCACGCGAAGCCCAACCAGTCGACCGGCTGAAACTGTGCGGCGAACAGCACCGAGGAAAACACGAGCGCGGAGACCGGCTCGACGCACGCGAGCAGGCTGCTCGTCGTCGGGCCGAGATAACGCACGCCCTGCAAAAAGGTGCAGAACGCGACGATCGTGCCGAACACCACGACTACGAGCAGCGCGAGCACAGCCCGACCGTCGAGCGTCACCGTATAGCGCCACGGCTGCAATCCGATCGACAGCAGCACGCCGCCGAACAGCATGCCCCAACAGATGATGATAGGCGTTTCAAAATGCGCCATCAGCTGCGCGGGCTGCAAGGTATAGACCGCCTGACAACATGCGGACAGCAGCCCCGCGACAAGCGCCGCCCCCGAGATCGCGAGTGCGCCGAGATGCCCATGCGTCGCGAGCAGAAACGTGCCGAGCACGGACAGCGCTACGCCGAGCAGCTCCTGCGCACGCGGCGCGGTGCGGCTGCGCACGCACACAAAGCACAAAATGATGGACGGCCCTAAGTATTGCAGCACGGTCGCCGTGCCCGCGTTTGAGTGCTGAATCGCCACAAAATAGGTATACTGGCAACCCGCCATGCCAAACAGCCCAAACACGGCAAGCCGCAGCAGATTGTGCCGCTGCCGGAGCGGCGTAAACACCTGCACGCCGATTTTCCGCAGCTCATACAGCAGCAGGAGCAGCCCCGCGCACAGCAAACGCACGGGCGTGAGCCACTGGGGCGCGAAGCCCTTATATTGGATCAAATATTGCGCGCAGGTGCCGGAAAGCCCCCATAGCGTACCGCCGAGCAGGGTCAGCGCCACGCCGCGCGCAAACTGTCGTTCTTGCATTCAGTCGATAAACCCTCCGCCGATCACAATATCGCCGTCGTAAAAGACCGCCGCCTGCCCTGCCGCAGGCGCGCGCACCGGCGACTCGAACTGCACGCAGGCGCGGTCGCCGGTCGGCTCGACGCGCGCGCGCGTTTCATTTTTGGAATAGCGCACGCGCACCCCGCAGGAAAACGGGCCGTCCTGTGCGTATTCGGGCGCGCACCAGTTGACGCGCGACACCGTGATTGTGTCACGGTACACATCGTCCAGACCGAGCACGACGCGGTTGTGCGCGGTGTCGAGCGCATGCACGAACAGCCGCCCCTCCGCAGCGACACCCAAACCGCGCCGCTGCCCGACGGTATAACGGTGGATGCCGCCGTGACGGCCGAGCACGTTGCCCGCTTCATCGACAAAATCGCCCGCAGGCAGCGCAGCACCCCGTTTTTCCAGCCATCCCGCGACGTCGCCGTCCGGAATGAAACACACATCCATGCTGTCCGGACGATCTGCGACCGGAACAGCGCGCTCACGCGCTTCCGCGCGCACCTCGTCCTTGTTTTCCGCTTCTCCGAGCGGAAAAATGCAGCGCGCGATGATCTCACGCGGCAGACGGCACAGCATATAGCTCTGATCCTTGGGCGATTTCGCGCGCAGCAGCAGCGCACGCCCCTCGGCATCCCATCCCGTGCGCGCATAGTGTCCGGTGGCGACAAACGCCGCGCCGATCTCGTCGGCATAGTCGACAAGCGCCTTGAACTTGACCGTCGGATTGCACACCACGCACGGATTGGGCGTGCGCCCGCTGCGGTATTCCTGCGCAAAATACGCACATACCTCGTGTTCCAGTTCCGGTGCACGGTGCGCAATGTGCAGCGGGATGCCCAGGCTGTCCGCGACCGCGCGCGCTTCGTCCTCCCCGCCCAGTCCCATTTCAAGAAACAGTCCGTGCACGATCAGCCCGCGCTCGCGCAGACGCGCCGCTGCGACCGCAGAATCCACCCCGCCCGACAGTCCTAAAACTACCTTATATTCCACATTACCCCACCTTCCAATCTTTTATTCCGTAGAACATGTCAAACGGCGCAGGTGCATACCCCTTGATAAGTGCGCTGCGTGTGATGACCTGCCCGCGCGTGAACGCGATCGGTATGATCGGCATCGCGATGAGCAGATGACTGTACAGCGCAGTCTGCGCCGCTTGCAGGCTGTCACCCGTCGCCGCGCGCTCCTGCGTGAGCAGCGAGTCGGTCACAGCGCTCGCATAGCCGCTCAGGTTGAGTGCGCCGCCCTGCGCAATCAGCGGACGCAGGTCAAAATCCGCCGTCAAAATCGTCTCGCCGTAGTACAGGTCGTACTCGCCTTTGCGGATTCGGTTCTGATACTCGTCAAACGGGACGGATTCCATGGTCGCGCGAATGCCGATCTGCTGCAAGTCCGAAATGATCTGCTGCACGACCGCAATTTTAAAGGTGTTTTCTGCGTTCACCAGAATAACCGGCTGCAGCGGGCTGCGTGTGGCGTTTTCGGTCGGTGCTTCGAGCACGCCGTCGCCGTTCGTGTCCTTGATGCCGGTCGCCGCGAGCAGCGCGAGCGCCTTATCGTCGTTCTGCGTGAGCGAGTAGGACAGCTTATCGTTCGCTGCGGGCTGCGGGTTGACCGGCAGCACGGCCGGATCCGCAAAGCTTTGCAGTTGGGTCGAGCACAGGCGATCGCGGTCGAGCGCGTAGGAGATCGCCTGCCTCACCGCGCCGATGTGATAGGGTGCACGCCCGTAATTGACACCCAGATAGTGCAGGTCGGTCGTGCGCGTCTGGTAGACCTCCGCCGCGCCCTTGAAAGTTGCCGGCGTTGCGCTGATGCGATCGGCGCGCGTCATGGAGATGTCGCCGGTCTCAAAACTCGTGACGACCGCGTCTGCGCGCGTCGTGCTGATAAGGTCGATCTTGGGGAACACGGTCAACGCGCCCTCGCGCCAGCTCGCAAATGGCACAAGCCATCGGATTGAGCCGTCCGACTGCGGCTGATAGGGTCCGGTGCCGTCGGCAAAAACGTCGCCCTCCGTGCCCTGCCGGAACACCGGCACATCAAGCAAACGCAGCAGCGAGGTGTTTGGACTTTTGAGCTTGATGTGCACGGTGCGGTCGTCGCTCGCGGAAACCGACTGCACCTGCTGCAAGCGGTTGTAATACGGTGACGCGCTGTTTTTCATCGCGGTCTGATAGGAATAGACAACGTCGGACGCGCGCAGCGCATTGCCCGACCAGAACTTTACGCCCTGCTTGAGCGTGAACATCCAGTTGACGCCGTCGCCCGAGTAGCTTTCGCACAGCATGGGCTGCGGTGTGAAGCTGCCGTCGAGCACGAACAGCCCCTCGTACAGCGCTTCACACAAAATACGGTTGATGCGCGACACGCTGAGCACGGGATTGACCTTTTCGTTCGCGTAGTATGCCAGGCCGAAGGTGGCTTTGCTCTGGGGCGCATCCTGTGCACCGGTCTGCGCAGGCTGCTGCACCGCCTGCTCGTCCCCCGTGGTCTGTCCCTGTGTCAGCGGCGTGCAGCCGCTCAAAAACAGCGTGCCCGCAGCGCAGACCGCGACCACCCGTTTGTAAAATTGCTTCATGGTAGTTCCTTTCTGTGCATGCCGCACGTTTACAGGCAGAGAATGCCCGCCTGCACACCGCGTTTGCCGTGGGTCGCGCGGTGCGACCAGAATTCCTCGCTGTGACACATCGTGCACAGATCGCTGTCCACGATATTTTCCTGCGCCAAACCTGCCTGTGCGAGCAGCATGCCGTTGATGCCTTGCAGATCGACGTGGAATTTTTCGCCGCGCGTTTGAACGAACGGGCGCACGCATGCGCCGAGCTGCGTCTCCATTGCATCGGGGACATCCGCGTCGGTCTCAAAGCACTCCTGCCGAATGGACGGCCCCATGACCGCGATCAGGCTGTCGCGCTTTGTACCGAGCGCGCTCGCCATCGTGTCCACCGTCTTGCCGAGCAGCCCCATTGCCGTACCTCGCCAACCCGTGTGGCACACGCCTGCGGTGTGCGTAATCGGATCGTACAGCAGCGTGACCACACAGTCGGCATAAAACCCCGCAAGGGGCACATTCGGCAGCGCGGTGACGATCGCGTCGGAATCCCATGCCATCGGGCGGTGCAGCCCCATGCCGACCGTGTCCTCGGTGACGACCGACACCTCGTCGCGATGCACCTGATGCGTGAGCGTAACACGCGAAAACGGCATGCCGAGCGCATCCGTCAGAATATGATAGTTGCGCGTGACGTTTTCCGGCGCATCGCCCCGCCCCCAACCGAGGTTCAGGCTTGCGCAGTCGCCGCTTGACACGCCGCCGCTTTTGGTTGTGAATGCGTGTCGCACGCCCGCCAGACGCGCGCAGGTATAATATACAAGGTCGCCGCGCTGTTCGCGGCGCATACTTTGTTCCATGATCGTAACCTCCCGCGGCATATCCGCCGCCCGTTTCCGGTATCTGTTTTATTATACAATATCCTGTCCGCGCGAAACAACCGCAACCACACTTTTTCACTTGGTCAAGCTGTGAATTTTCCCGGTTGACAGGCGGGTTTTCCTTGACAGAAGTCACAAAAGGCTTTAATATTATTACAGGATTGTCCCGGCGGGGAGTCAGTAACTTCGCACGAAACCGCTTGGCAATCACGGGGGTAACTTATTAGTTTTCAACAATTTTTTCAAACAGGAGGTGTTTCACAGCGTAATGAAGGACATTATCATTCCCATTGTTGCTATTGTCGTCGGTGTAATCGTTGGCACGGTCATCGGCTTTCTTTATAGAAAAAACGTCGCAGAAAAAGAAATCGGCAGTGCTGAGCAAGAAGCAACCCGCATCATCAACGATGCCATCAGAGCAGGCGAGACCAAGAAGCGCGAAGCGATCGTCGAAGCCAAAGACGAGATCTACAAGGAGCGCACCGAAGCTGAACGCGAGATCAAGGAGCGTCGCAACGAGACGCAGAAGCTCGAACGCCGTCTGACCCAGAAGGAAGAAACGCTGGACAAAAAAACCGACGCCGTGGAACAAAAAAGCGCAGAGCTTGACCGCCGCATGGAAAAAGTCCGCAAAACACAGGAAGAGTGCGAGGACATCCGTGCGCAGCAGCTTTCCGAGCTTGAGCGCATTTCCGGCTTCTCGCGCGATGAAGCCAAGCAGTACCTCGTCGACACCATCGAGCGCGAGGCACAGCACGACGCCGCCGTCAAGCTGCGCGACATTCAGCAGCGTACCAAGGACGAAGCGGAAACCACCGCGCGCGAGATTATCTCGACCGCGATCCAGCGCTGCGCTGCCGATCATGTCGCGGAAGCGACCGTGTCGGTCGTACCGCTGCCCAACGACGAAATGAAGGGCCGCATCATCGGTCGTGAAGGCCGTAATATCCGCACCCTCGAGACCCTGACCGGCGTCGATCTCATCATCGATGACACGCCGGAGGCAATCACCCTGTCCTCGTTCGATCCGGTACGCCGCGAAGTTGCACGCATGACGCTGGAAAAGCTCATCACCGACGGCCGTATCCATCCGGCACGCATCGAGGAAATGGTAGAAAAGTCCCGCCGCGAGATCGAACAGATCATGAAGGCGGAGGGCGAACGCGCGACCTTCGAGGTCGGCATCCACAACCTGCACCCCGAACTGGTCAAACTGCTCGGTCGCCTGCGCTATCGCACAAGTTACGGACAGAACGTGCTCAAGCACTCGATCGAGGTCGCGCATGTCGCGGGACTCATGGCCGCTGAGCTGGGCGTCGACCCCATGCCCGCAAAGCGCGCCGGTCTGCTGCATGACATCGGCAAGGCAGTCGACCATGAGGTCGAGGGCAGCCACGTCACCATCGGCATCGACCTGTGCAAACGCTACAAGGAACAGCCCCAGATCATCCACGCGGTCGCAGCGCACCACGGCGACGTTGAGCCGGAAAGCATTGCCGCTTGCCTCGTGCAGGCAGCCGATGCCATCTCCGCTGCACGTCCGGGCGCACGCCGCGAGAATCTCGAGAACTATATCAAGCGTCTGGAACGCCTGGAAGAGATCGCAAACACGACCACGGGCGTTGCAAGCTCTTATGCCATTCAGGCAGGCCGCGAGATCCGCATCATCGTCAAGCCCGAGCAGGTCTCGGACGACGCGATGGTCATTCTGGGTCGCGACATTGCCAAGCATATCGAGGACGAACTGGATTATCCCGGTCAGATCAAGATCAATATGATCCGCGAGACCCGCGTCATCGACTACGCAAAGTAAACAAAAAAGCACCGATCCATGTGATCGGTGCTTTTTTATGCTTACAGATCCGCGTAAAACATGTACTGCTGCAAGATGCCCAGACAGCCGCGATACCGTTCGAGCGGAAAGCCCTGCGGGTAGTGCGCGGCAAGCACCTTACGGATGTGCGTATCGACCGGAAAACGGTCGATACGATGCAGCCCGAACAGCGCGATGCAATCGGCGACCTTGGGACCGATGCCGTACAGCCCGCGCAGCAGCGCGACCGCCTCCTCATCCCCTGCCGCGTCGAGCGCGCGTCGAAGCGCGGGCAAGCCCTGTCCGCGCAGCTCGCGCGCAAGCGCTTCCAGATACTTCGCGCGGTAGCCCAGGCCGAGTGCGGCAAAATCCGCGGCGGTCGCATCCGCAAGTGCATCGGGTGTAGGAAAGGTGTGATAGGAATGCACGCCGTCCCGCCCCACGCGCTGCTCGCCATAGTGCGTACACAGCCCCGCCACGCTTGCGCGGATGCGGGAAATGTTGTTGTTCTGGGAGATGAGAAAGCTGACCATGACCTCCCACAGATCCTGCCGCAGCACACGCACACCGTGTCCGAAGTCCGCCGCGCCGCACAAATAAGCATCTTCCGGGTCGATGCACGCGCGGATCGCGGCATAGTCGGTGTCAAGGTCAAAATAGGTGCGCCAGATCGCTTCAAATTCGGCTTCGTCGCAGTCGAGCGTGAACCGGTCTCCCTGTTGGGTCAAAGTGAGATATCGTCCGAACGCGGCGACACCCCAACGTCCTTTCTCCAGTGCGTTCCAAGTAAAGCTTTGTCCTGACCCCGCAAGCTGCGCAAGGTCCATGTTTGCAATTTGCAGTTCCATCATAGATTAACTCCGGTTGAACTCACGGCACGACAGCAGGATGACCTGCCGCTCCTTACCCAGTGCGCGCAGCAGCTTGATCGCCCGCGCCGTACGCGCGTCATCGAAGGTCAGGAAGGGATCGTCCAAAATGAGCGGCGCGGGGTCGTCCGCATCGGTCAGCACCGCGCTGACCGCGAGCCGCAGCGCCAGATAGAGCTGGTCGCGCGTACCTGCCGACAGGCGCAGTCCGTCGAGCAGAAGCCCGTCCTCCCCCGCGCAGCGCGCGGTGAGCGCAGTGTCAAGCTGCACCTCGCTGTACGCGCCCTCGGTCAGAAATTCCATATATTTTTGCGTCAATGCCGTGATGCGCGGCGCGACCCGTGCGGAAAGCTCCGCCTGCGACGCCTTGAGCGCGTCGATCGCCTCGCAGATCGCGGTATAACGCCGCTGTGTGTCCGCCACCGCGGCTTCGACTGCCGCCAATCGCTCCTGCAAGCCGGTATCCGCACCGAGCGCCTGCGTGTGTCCCTGCATGTGCGCAAGGGTCTGCCGTGCGCTTTCCGCTGCGGCACGCGCGTTCAAAAGCTGCTGCCGCAGACCGTCGACCGCAGCGCGCTGACCGGAGGCATCCTGCGTGAGATTTCTGCGCGCAAGGAGCAGCTCTTGCAGCGCGTCCTGTTCGCGGCGCAGCGTCTGCACGTCATCCGCCGCCTGACGCACGACACGGGTCGCCTGCTCGATCGTGTCGATGCTTGGTTCCAGACACCGTGCCGCGCGCAGCAGCGCGTCGTACGCATCCTGCAAAACCGCGGACGCGGTGTCGAGCGCCGCATCGTCAAACTCGCGCTCGCGCAGCAGCGCCTGACGCTCCGCATCAAAATCGCGCGGCGGCACGTCGTATTTGCGTACCGTGCCTGCAAAGGCTGCGATCAGCCCGAGCACCGCAAGCACGGGCAGCCCCCACTGCACATAACGCGTGTACGCGCCCCAGTCGATGTTGAGCACCTGCGTCGCCGCGGACGCCGCCGCAAGCACGAGCGCAAGCAGCAGCGGGATCCAGCGCACACGCAGCCGTCCGGCTTCGTTGCGCGCAATCTCGTCCTCACGCTGCTCTTCTTCGAGCGTCTCAAGCGCGCTCTCGTACTTCGTGCGTCCGTTCGGCAGTTTTTCGCGTTTTTCGCGCTCGAGCTTTGCCGCGCCCTCGTAGCCGTACAGTGCTTCGACAGCGGCGCGCACATCGGATGCAGGCGGCGTTTTTTCATCGAGCGCGCGCACACGCCGCGTCGCCTGCTCAATCAGCTCGTCAAGCTGTGCTTCACCGCCGGTCGCCTCTGCCGCATAGGCGCGATACGCCGCCTCGTAGGCGGCTTCTGCTTCCGCTTCCTCCTGCCGCAGACGGTCGCACGCCATGCGCTGCCGCTCCATCGCGCCGTCCGCGCTGCCGATCTTGCCCAGACGCTCAATGAGTTCCGCGCGCTCCTGCCGCAGACGGGGCAGCTCGCCGTGTCCGTTGCCTGAGTCGAGATCGAGCCGCCAGCGATCGAGCGTGCGCAGCGCGTCCGCAGCGCGTCCTTGTGTGTCGCCCGTCTGCGCCATGGCGAGCATGCGCTCGCGCAGCTCCTCCGAGGGACGCTGCAATGCGGTGCCGTCGATGAACACGCTCGACAAAAACGCGTCCTCCCCCATGCCGAGCAGCGTTTCGCCGCAGTTTTTCGCGTTGAGGAACGTGCACTTTTCGCCTGTGTCCGCATAAAACGCATCAAATTCCTGCATCAGTCCACCCTTGCCGGTCGAGCGCGTGATGACGATCTCGCGCCCCTTCCAGAGCACGGTCATGCGGCCCGACATGGGCTTGCCATCCTGCGGCAGGTAATGCGTCTTATCCGACAGCGTGCTCTGCGTGTCGCGTCTGGTCGTGTTGAGACCGTACAGCATGACGCGCAAAAAAGCGCACAACGTCGATTTTCCCCAGCCATTGGGTAATACACGGCTTGTAAAGCCCTCGCCCAGTTCAATACGTTTGCCGCCAAGATTCCCGAAATATCCTTGAATTGATCGTATTTTCATATCTGCCTCGCAAAAATCTTCCTGTAGTATTTATTAGTATACCACAAAAATATCCGGCTTTAAAAGTTTTTATTGATTTCCTCAAATAAAGTGGTACAATATTAAAGAGAATTACGTTAAGTACATCTTCTGGAGGAATTGCGACTTATGAAACTGACACGTTTTGCGAGCCTGACCCTCGCCGGCGCGCTCTCGCTGACCATGCTTGTGGGCTGCGGCGGCACCGAAACCAAGACACAGGACACCACAAACGCAGCACAGGGCAGCGGTACACAGACCGCCGCGGCTGCGAGCGACCTGCAATATGTCATGGATAAAGGCAAGCTCACGATCGGCTACACCGTGTACGAACCCATGAACTACACCGACAAGGACGGCAAGTTCACGGGCTTCGATACCGAATTTGCCGAGGCAGTGTGCAAAAAGCTGGGCGTTACGCCCGATTTTCAGGAAATCAACTGGGACACCAAGGTCGTCGAGCTTGACGCCAAGAGCATCGACTGCATCTGGAACGGTATGACGATCACGGACGAGCTGAAGCAAAATATTGCGATCTCCGACCCGTATGTGAAAAACATGCAGGTCGTCGTCATCAAGTCCGCGAACAAGGACAAATTCAAGGACACTGCTTCGCTTGCGGCAGCAAATATCACCGCAGAAGCGGGCAGCGCGGGTGAAAAAGCCATCGCTGCGGACGCCAATCTGTCCAAGGCAAACTATGTATCGGTCACGAAGCAGACCGACTCCCTGCTCGAGGTACAGTCCGGCGCGTCCGACGCGGCGATCCTCGATTGGACGCTCGCCAAGCACATGATCGGTGAGGGCACGGATTTTGCCGATCTGATGATCGTGGATGGTCTGGAGTTGTCGGTTGAGGAATATGGCATCGGTTTCCGCAAGGGCAGCGATCTGACCGCGAAGGTCAACGAGATCAAGGCGGAGCTCGTCAAGGACGGCACCCTGCCCGCGCTGGCTGAAAAGTACGGTCTCAGCCTTGCCGAATAAGTTTGTTTGAAACAGGCGTCTTCCGGGCGGGACAGCACATGCTGCCCCGCTCGGCTTTGTTTTGACTTTTACTATTTTTAGAATTCTGGGAGGGAGAACTCGTATGAGTGCATCCGTCGTTATTTCAAAACTTCTGGAGAGCTTCGGCATCAACTGCACCCTTTTTGTGGTCACGCTGCTGCTTGCTCTGCCGCTCGGACTCATTATATCCTTTGGCTCGATGAGCCGCTTCAAGCCGCTGAGTTGGCTTGTCAAGACCTTCGTCTGGATCATCCGCGGCACCCCGCTCATGCTGCAAATCATCATTATCTTTTATGGTCCCGGTCTGCTGTGGAATGGCGACCTCATGCCGCGTCTCAATGCGGCGTGCGTCGCATTCGTCATCAACTATGCTTGCTATTTTTCGGAAATCTACCGCGGCGGCATTCAGTCCATCCCGCGGGGTCAGTACGAGGCGGGTCAGGTGCTTGGTATGACCAAATCGCAGATTTTCTTTAAGGTCACGCTGCTACAGGTCATCAAGCGTATTCTGCCGCCCATGGGTAATGAATTTATGACCCTCATTAAAGACACCGCGCTTGCCAACGTCATTTCCAATAAGGAAATCATTATGATGGCAAAGGAATTCTCGACCAAGGGTCTGATCTGGCCGCTGTTTTCGACCGCGATCTTTTTCCTGCTCTTCTGCGGCGCACTGACGCTGCTATTTGGTTGGCTGGAAAAGAAAATGGACTATTTCAGAGTATAAGGAGCGCGTAACATGCCTATTTTAGAGGTTCAAAATATCAATAAGAGCTTTGACACAACACAGGTGCTACGCGGCATCAGCTTTTCGCTCGAGCGCGGGCAGGCGCTTGCCATCATTGGCTCGTCCGGCTCGGGCAAGACGACGCTGCTGCGCTGTCTCAATTTTCTGGAAACGCCCGACGGCGGTCGTATTCTGGTCGACGGCGAGACACTGTTTGACGCCGCAGCCAAAACCCGTCCGAGCGACGACGAAATCCGTAAAAATCGCCTGCACTTTGGTATGGTATTTCAGTCGTTTCACCTGTTCCCGCAATATACCGCGCTTGAGAACGTCATGCTCGCCCCGCAGCTTCTTGCAAAGGAGCAGCCCGACTACAGCAAAAACAGAAAAGCGCTGCTCGAGGACATCGAGCAGCGTGCGCGCACACTGCTCGACCAGATGAGCCTGACCAGCCGCGCCGACCATTACCCGCATCAGCTCTCCGGCGGACAGCAGCAGCGCGTTGCTATCGCGCGCGCGCTTGCACTACAGCCTGACATCCTGTGCTTCGACGAGCCTACGAGTGCCCTCGACCCGGAACTGACCGACGAGGTGCTGCGCGTCATCCGCAGCCTTGCCGATCAACACACGACCATGATTATTGTCACGCACGAAATGGCGTTCGCGCGCGACGTTGCCGATCATGTCATCTTCATGGATGGCGGCGTCATCGCCGAGGAAGGCACGCCGGACGAGATCTTCGGCGAGGCGCAAAACGAGCGCACCCGCGCCTTCCTGAGCCGCTACGCGCAGAACGGTTGATTTTCCTGCACTGGCAAAATGATTCGTCAATCTTTCACAAAAAGTTCATTTACAAACCGCAAGAGATACGTTAAAATAGTGGCGTGCACAGAGAAATGTGCACGCCATTTTGTCGTTTATCGGCAAAAAAGCACTCTTTTTACGGTGTATCTCCATCCTTCACAAAGCCGTCCATTTCCGCCACAGTTTTTTGGTCGTTTTTTTGTGATTTTATGTTGCGGTTTGGTCATGTCTTTGGTACAATAGACATAGACAAAAGGATGGGCTTTGGTGCCCTCCGCCGACAATATGGGTCTGATAAAAAGCTGCGCCGTTGCACGTGGGTTTTTATAACAAAAAATTTTAAAAAAAATGGAGATGTTATCATGGATTCTTTTAGCGCGTCCCTGATGAAGGACAAGAGAGAAATCATTATTGCCCCGACGATCTATAAGTTTGACAACTTCGGTGAGTTCGCGCAGGAGTTTGCACTCGGTGAGCGCGACGTCGTTCTGACCAACGAGTTCATCTACAAGCCCTTCATGGAGCAGCTTGGTCTCAAGAGCAAGTTCGTGTTCCAGGAGAAGTTCGGTGTCGGTGAGCCGTCCGAGACCATGATCGAGACCATGTACGAAGCGATCCCGTACGATTCCTACGACCGTGTCGTGGCTATCGGCGGCGGCGCGATCATGGACCTGTGCAAGCTGCTCGGCTGCAAGCGTCCGTCCTCTGTCCATGATCTGTTCTTCAAGCGCGAGCCTGTCGTACACGAGAAGGAAGTTATCGCGATCCCGACCACCTGCGGCACAGGTTCTGAAGTCACCAACATCTCCGTTGCGATCGTCAAGGACGAGAAGGACGGCAAGCTGACCGGCGGCGAGACCAAGCTTGGTCTGGTTTCCGACGACATCATCCCGAACAAGGTATGTCTGATTCCCGACCTGCTTAAGACCCTGCCCTACAAGCCGTTCGCTGCTTCCGCAATCGACGCTCTGATCCACGCGACCGAGTCTTTCCTGTCCCCGAGCCGCAAGACGGTCACCTCTGAGATGTACTCTGTCAAGGCGATGGAGATGATCCTCGAGGGCTTCCGCCGCATCGCGCTTGAGGGTCAGGATGCCCGTCTGGACTACCTTGGCGAGTTCGTCACCGCTTCCCTGTACGCAGGTCTTGCCTTCCTGAAGGCCGGCTGCGCAACCGTTCACGGCATGTCCTTCCCGCTCGGCGGCACTTATCACGTCCCGCACGGTGAGTCCAACTACGCGCTGTTCGGCAAGATCCTTGAGATCTATGACGAGTATCAGCCGGCTGGCGAGCTGGGCAAGTTCAAGGAAATCGTTGCTCGCTGCCTCGGCTGCCAGAAGGACGACGCTCTGCGCACCCTGAACGTCACTCTCGAGAAGATCCTGCCCCTCAAGCCTCTCCACGAGTATGGCTTCAAGGAAGAGGACATCAAGGGCTTCCCTGTTTCCGTCGAAGCAAATCAGCAGCGCCTCATCACCAACTCCTACTGCCCGATGAACCTCGAGCTCATGGAGCGTATCTACAGAGAGTGCTTCTAAAGTAAATTTTCCACGCAATGTCAGAAAACAAATCGGAGCGGCGGTCTCACTACCGTTCCCATTTCCGACGAATGAGTAGAGAAAGGATGTTTTTCGCACTATGATGACGAAAGACCAATACATCGAATCCCTGCGCAAGCTGCATTTTGACCTGTGGATCCTCGGCAAGAAGGTCGAGAACCCGGTCGATAACGCGATCATCCGTCCGTCGCTCAACTCTTTTGCAGCGACCTACGAGCTGGCAGAGGATCCGCAGTACGAAGATCTCATGACCGCAACCTCCCACCTGACCGGTAAGAAGATCAACCGCTTCACCCACATGCATCAGTCGACCGACGACCTCATCAAGAAGGTTAAGATGCAGCGTCTGCTCGGTCAAAAGACCGCTGCCTGCTTCCAGCGCTGCGTCGGCATGGACGCAATGAACGCGGTGTACTCCTCGACCTTTGAGATCGACGAGGCTTGCGGCACCAAGTACCACGAGAATTTTGTCAAGTTCCTGACCCGTGTACAGGACGAGGATCTGGCTGTCGACGGCGCAATGACTGACGTCAAGGGCGACCGTAGCCTGTCTCCCTCGCAGCAGGCCGATCCCGACCTGTTCCTGCACGTTGTCGAGCGCACCGCGGACGGCGTTTACGTCACGGGCGCAAAGGCACATCAGACCGGTTATATCAACTCTCACGAAGTGCTCGTCATGCCGACGATCTCCATGCGTGAGGGCGATGAGGACTATGCGATCTCCTTCGCAATTCCGACCGACAGCAAGGGCATCAAGCTCATCTACGGCCGTCAGTCCTGTGACACCCGCAAGATCGAGGAGCACAACGACCTCGACGTGGGCAACAAGGTCTACGGCGGTCACGAAGTCCTGGTCATCTTTGACCGCGTCTTCGTTCCGAACGACCGTATCTTCCTCAACGGCGAAGTCAAGTTTGCCGGCATGATCGTTGAGCGCTTCGCAGGCTATCACCGCCAGTCCTACGGCGGCTGCAAGGTCGGCGTAGGCGACGTCCTGATCGGTGCGACCGCACTGGCAGGCGATATGGCAGGCTCCTCGAAGGCTTCTCACGTCAAGGACAAGCTCATCGAGATGACCCACCTCAACGAGACGCTTTATTGCTGCGGCATCGCATGTTCTTCGCAGGGCAGCAAGACCAAGGCGGGCAACTACCTGATCGACCTGCTGCTCGCGAACGTCTGCAAGCAGAACGTCACCCGTTTTCCGTATGAGATCGCGCGCCTGGCGCAGGATCTTGCGGGCGGCGCAATGGTCACCCTGCCGTCTGAGGCAGACCTTCGCAATCCGGAGACTCGTGACTATGTGCTGAAGTATTTTGCAGGTGTGGACGGCGTCCCGACCGAGGACCGCATGCGTGTTCTCCGCCTGATTGAAAACCTGACGATGGGCACCGCGGCTGTCGGCTATCTGCCGGAGTCCATGCACGGCGCAGGTTCTCCGCAGGCGCAGCGCATCATGATCGCGCGTCAGTCCAACATTGAGATGAAGAAGCAGCTCGCGAAGCATATCGCGCGCATCAAGTAATTTACGATAGGCGATTTCCCGCCGGATATAGGCACTCATAGGCACTTTTCCAGGGCTTTTGAGTGCCTATATCTCCATAGCAGCCGCATACCGCGTCGGAGTCCCCATTGACTCCGGCGCATTTTGCGGGCTATTTTTCCACTCGAAATGACTATATTTGTTTTTTTCCGCATGAAAAATGTGAATATGATCATTTCGTCCACTACCCTTTTTTAAAGGAGTTTACTGCCATGCTGAAGGCTGCCATCAAATTCTGCGGCGGCTGCAATCCGCGTTATGACCGCGGCGCAGCATATGCCACCATCGTCGATGCGACCCGCGAGGTCGCGACTTTCTCCCTGCCGCAGCCGGGTATACGGTATGACCTGCTGCTCATCATCCGCGGCTGCACGGGCTGTCCTTATCTCTATGAAGAGGACATCGACGCCGACCGCCGCATCGTATGCAGCGACGCGAGCGAAATTGACGACACCATCCGGCAAATCCTGTCCATGCACACAAAAGAGGAGGACTAACGATATGAAAAAAGTAAACGTTCTGACCGCGGAAGAGGCTGCTCTCCTGGTCAATGACGGCGACACCATTGCAACCGGCGGCTTCGTAAGCTGCGCCTGCCCGGAGGCGCTGTCCAAGGCACTCGAAACGCGCTTTTTGGAGACCGGTCACCCCAAGGATCTGACCCTGTTCTTTGCGGCAGGTCAGGGACACCGCGACGGCACCGGCGGCGACCACTACGGCCACGAGGGCATGATCAAGCGTGTCATCGGCGGTCACTGGGATCGCGCGCCCCGTCTGGGCGAGCTTGCGCTGAACAACAAGATTGAAGCGTATAACCTGCCCCAGGGCGTCATTTCGCATATGTATCGCGACATCGCCGCACACAACATTGGCACGATCACCCATGTCGGTCTGTACACCTTTGCCGACCCGCGCAACGGCGGCGGCAAGCTGAACGATGCGACTAAGGAAGATCTCGTCAAGATCGTCAACATCGACGGTCACGAGCGTCTGCTCTATAAAGGCTTCCCGATCAATGTCGTTTTCCTGCGCGGCTCTTACGCGGACGAGTTCGGTAACTGCACCGTACACAGAGAGATTGGTCCCCTCGACGTTACCGCAATGGCACAGGCATGCAAAAACTCCGGCGGCAAGGTCATCGTACAGGTCGAAAAGATCGTACAGGGCGGCTCTCTCGACCCGAAGCTGGTGGCGATCCCCGGCATCTATGTCGACTCCATTGTTGTCGGCACGGACGAAGAGAATATGCAGTGCCTCGGCATGCCGTATGACGGCGCGCTGACCGGCGAATTCCGCATTCCGGTCGATGCGATCCCGCCCATCCCGATGGACGCCAAAAAGATCATCGCGCGCCGCGCGGCAATGGAGCTGCCCAAGGATGCCATCGTCAACCTCGGCACCGGTGCGCCGGAGAAGATCGCAAACGTCGCGGCAGAAGAGGGTATCTCGGACTCCATGACGCTGACCGTTGAGGCAGGCTCGATCGCGGGCGTTCCCTACGGTGGCACCCAGTTCGGCGCCGCTGCCAACGCAATGTGCATCATCCCGCACAACGTGCAATTCGACTTCTATCAGGGCGGCGGTCTGGACATCGCGTTCCTCGGTCTGGCTGAGACTGCACCGAACGGCGACCTCAACGTTTCCAAGTTTGGTACCCGTCTTGCCGGTGCGGGCGGATTCATCGACATCACCCAGAACGCCAAGAAGGTCGTTTACTGCGGCACGTTCACCGCGAAGGGTCTCAAGACCGAGTGCGTCGACGGCAAGCTCGTCATTACACAGGAAGGCGCGAAGAAGAAGTTCGTCAACGCGGTCGAGCATATCACTTTCTCCGGTCGTTATGCGGTCGAAACCAAGCAGCCGGTTCTGTACATCACCGAGCGCGCGGTCTTTGAACTGCGTCCGGAAGGAGTCACCCTTGTTGAGATCGCACCGGGTGTTGATCTCCAGACTCAGATCCTCGATCAGATGGATTTCAAGCCCGCCATTGCCGACGAACTCAAGGTCATGGACGCGCGTATCTTCCGTGACGAGCTGATGGGACTGGCAAACGACTGATCCCCCCTGTTGCTTTTTCAATCATTGCTGGGCGGGAGTTGTGTGACTGTGTGACAGTTTCTGCATAACTTTTCCTGCTATGCAATTATTTTTCGTAGAGGTCTTTTCAAATGCGAAAGGCTTTGATAAAATATTAACGAAGTGATCGGGAGGCTCCGTTTCTCCCTTTCCCAACCTGCGGCGCAACCCGCGTCGCAATGCACCACAAGAGTAAAGGAGAAGAAGCTCATGAACGTTTACATCTGCTCTGCCGCGCGTACCGCGATCGGCACATACGGCGGCACCCTGCGTGACGTCTCGGCTGCAACCCTCGGCACGACCGCTGCGGTCGCTGCGATCGAGCGCGCAGGCGTCGACAAGGAAGCCATCAACGAGGTCGTATTTGGTCAGGTGCTGCAGGGCGGCGTCGGCCAGAACGTTGCGCGCCAGGTACTGATCGGTGCAGGCCTGCCCATTGCCACCCCCGCAATGACCCTCAACAAGGTCTGCGCATCCTCGATGCGTGCCATCTCGCTCGGCTCTCAGATCATCCGCTCGGGCGAAAATCAGGTCATGCTGGTCGGCGGCTGCGAGTCCATGTCCAGTACACCGTACATCTCCCGCAATATGCGCTGGGGCGCACGTATGGGCGACGTCAAGATGGTCGATATGATGGTTTATGACGGCGTTTTTGATGTATTTAACCAGTATCACATGGGAATTACCGCGGAAAACGTCGCAGAAAAGTACGGCATCACCCGTGAAATGCAGGATCAGATCGGCTACGAGTCTCAGATGAAGGCGGCCAAGGCGATTGAGTCCGGCCGTTTCAAAGACGAGATCGTCCCGATCGAGGTCAAGAGCAAGAAGTCGACCATCGTATTCGACACCGATGAGCACTGCCGCCCGCAGACCACGCTCGAGGGTCTTGCAAAGCTCAAGCCCGCGTTCAAGAAGGACGGCGGCACGGTCACGGCAGGCAACGCTTCCGGCATCAATGATGCAGGCGCGGCGATGATCATCGCTTCTGAGGACTTTGTCAAGGCGCATGGCCTCAAGCCGCTCGCAAAGATCCGTTCTTTCGGTTCGGTCGGCTGCGATCCGTCCATCATGGGCATCGGCCCCATCGAGTCCACCCGTCAGGCACTCGCACGCGCGGGTCTGACAGCCCAGGATCTCGACCTAATCGAGTCCAACGAATCATTTGCTGCACAGGCGGCTGAGGTCAACCGCGAGATCGGCTTCGATATGGATAAGGTCAACGTCAATGGCGGCGCGATTGCCCTCGGTCACCCGATCGGCGCAGCAGGCTGCCGTATCACCACCACCCTGCTGCACGAGATGATCAAGCGCGACGCGACCATCGGCCTGTCGACCATGTGCATCGGCGGCGGCATGGGCGAAGCACTCATCATCGAGCGCGACGAGCTTTGCAAGTAAGCTGAAACTTTTGGGGGGCGTGCGCGGCGTTTTTTCTGCCGCGCCCCCGTAATTCAATCTGTCTCCGGCAAGCATTTGACAACTTTTGAAGGGAAGTCTGATCCATGACTGATGTAGTAATTGAGAAAAAGGGCCATGTTGCGATCGTCAAGATCGAGCACATGCAGGCGA
>JAJUJC010000008.1 GCA_029267335.1 Intestinibacillus massiliensis
CCGGGGTTGATGGACGCATCGGTCTGGATGAGCGTCATGACGCGGTCGTCAATCGTAATGTCACGGCTGATCGCGGAGATCGAGCCGGTCGTGATCGTGTTTGCGAGCTGTACGCCGCCGGGCGAGCCGATGGCGAACGCTTTTTCACCCGCCTTGATCTTGCTGGAGTCGCCAAACTCCGCAGGTGTGAAGGTTTTGCCCTCTGCGGCGATCTTGAGCACCGCAAGGTCGGTCTGTTCATCCGAACCAATGACGCTTGCGTTATACTGCATGCCGTCGGACAAGACGACCTTGACCTGCTGTGCACCGTCGATGACATGGTGATTCGTGATGACGTAGCCGTCCGCCGACATGATGACGCCCGAGCCCGAGGACTGTCCCGAGGTGGCAAGGTTGCTCGCGACCACGCTGACGACCGAGGGCGAAACCTTTTCATAAACTTCTTCGCCCGTGAGTCCCTGATCGCTGGCCGACGAACTGCTCGTCGTGTTGGAAATCGCAAGCGACGGCTTATTCGGGTCGTTTGCGGGTGCGCTCTGCGAGGCCGAAGCGCCGCCGTCGAGCGAGCCGAGCTGGGAGCCGATGCCCACACCTGCCGCGAGCAGCATGCATGCCGCCGCAACACTGCCGATGGTCAGGAACAGGCGGCGATGCCGCTTTTTGCCCTTGCCGTTTTCCTGGTGCATCGCCTGCTGCTGGCGCTGCCACTCTTCATAGGTGCCGTGCGGATCGGCGTTATCTGCGCGCACATTCGACATCTGCTGCGCACGCCGCCACTCCTCATAGCTCTGGTAGCCGCTGCCGCTGTGTACGGGTGTCTGATATGGGGTGCGCGGCTCTTCGTCCTGCATGGGTTCCCCGTGCGCCTGCGGCGCGGTGTACTGCGCCTGCTCACGCTCGTACTGCGACTGTTCGCTCTCGTGTGTCTGCGAGGACGGCGCGGACTGCTGCTGCTCGTCGCGCTTGTCATGCTCGTTATTATACTTGAAATCCATAGATCGTCGTCCCTTTCTTTCGGAGGAGGATTCCTCCTTGTTTCTGAGACCATTGTACAGGGGCATTGTGCACGTTTTTTGATAGCTTTATGAACGCTTTGTTAAATCGTCCCCTTCTTTGTCGCGACTTTTCTTGGGCTGTGCAAGCGGAAGGGTGAACGAAAACTCGGTCTCACCGCCATCCGAACGCACGGAAATATCGCCGCCGTGCAGGTTGATGATGTTTTTCACGATGTACAGCCCAAGTCCCGCGCCAGTGCGGTCGCGGCTGCGCGAGTGGTCTGCCTTATAGAAGCGGTCGAAAATATGCGGTAAGTCGTCAGCGGAAATGCCGCCGCCGGTATTGGCGACCGAGAACGCGCACATCGCGCCATCCTGCGCCGCATGCAGCCGCAGGGATCCGCCCTCATCGACGAACTTGACCGCATTGTCGATCAGGTTATAGACCGCGCGGAACACATGGTCGCGGTCTCCCATGACAATGAGCTGATCGGCAAATTCGACCTCGACCTCGACGCGTTTGGCGTCAAGCTTCTGTTCAAACGACAGGATGATCTGACTCGCCATTTCGGAAAAATCAAACGGCGCGGGGGCAAGCAGCAGCTCGCCCGACTGGATCTTCGCCGCATCGAGCATACGCACGACCATACGCGACAGCCGGTGCACCTCTTCCGAGATGATGTGCAGGTATTTGTCGTGCTGACCCGCGGGGATCGTACCATCCAGCATGCCGTCGACGAAGCCGCCGATCGTCGTCATCGGGGTCTTGAACTCGTGGCTGACGTTGCCGATAAAGCCGCGCGTCAGCTCTTCCAGCTGCTCGAGCGAACCTGCCATATTATTGAACGCAAGCGACAGCTCGTCGATCTCGTCGCACTCGTTATCGACCGGAACGCGCACGGAAAAATCACCCTGTGCAAACGCCTTGGCTGCGTTGGACATGGTCTTGAGCGGTCGTGTGATCCGCGACGAGGTGACATATGCCATGAGCAGGATGCCGACGAGCGTGATGGACACAATGACCACAAAGGTGCGCATGACATGCCTCAGCATGCCGGTCACCGCCGCGCCCGAGGCGCTGACGAACACAAACGCACTTACATCGCCGTTCGGACCGACCGCACGCGCACCCACGACATAACTCGACTCGCCCAGTGCGCCGCCTAGCGTGCCGACCTCGCTGTAATAGCCCTCCGCATCGACACGGTGCAGCACCGCCGCGGGCACTGTGATGTCCGTGGCACGGTCTACACTGTCCCCATCCGCCTGCACCAAGCCCGCGCCCGCCGTATCCGTGACCAGGATCGACACATTGCTGTCCTTCGCCATGAAGAGCAGCACGAGCTGATACATTTTATCGTATTCCGTGTTGTAATTTTCGAGCACCCCTGCGGTCTGCTCCGCAGCGTTGATCGCAACCTGCTTGAGCTGCGCCTGTTTCTCATTGATCGAGTACCGGTTGACCTGATGAAAGAACGCCATGCCCGCAAGCAGCAGCGCGATCAGCGTGATGGACGCATACGACAGAAAATTCTTAACAAAAAATGTTTTTTTCACACAAACGACCTCTTTTACGGTCAATCCTTGGTTTCAAACTTATAGCCTACGCCCCAGACCGTCTTGAGATCCCACTTGTTGCTGACGCCCTCCAGTTTTTCGCGCAGACGCTTGATATGCACGTCGACCGTGCGCGTATCGCCAAAATAATCGAAGCCCCACACGTCATCGAGCAACTGTGCGCGCGTGAACACGCGGTTCGGACTGGACGCAAGAAAATAGAGCAGCTCGATCTCCTTCGGCGGCGCATCCACCCGCTTGCCATCGACGATCAGATCATATGCCTGCTTGTCGACCACGAGCTTGTCATAGCTCAGCTTGCCGCTGTCCTCGGGTGCAAGCCGACGGAACACCGCGCGGATGCGCGCGATGACCTCGCGCATTTCGAGCGGCTTTACGATATAGTCATCCGCACCCATTTCCAGCCCGGAAACGCGGTCGGAGGTCTCGCCCTTTGCAGTCAGCATGATGATCGGCACATTGGATTCCTCACGGATCGTGCGGCACACCTCCCAACCGTCCATAATGGGCATCATCACGTCGAGCAGCAGCATGTCCGGGGTTTCACTCTTCCATTTTTTCAGTCCCTCCACACCGTTCGGTGCTTCGATCACTTCATACGCCTCGCGCTCAAGGTACAGGCGCAGCAGTTCGCGGATATTTTCTTCGTCCTCGACGATCAGTATCTTTTTTGCCATAAATAGCACCACCTACCCAGTATAGTACATTTATTATACACCTTCTGCGCAACGATTGCATTAACGAAGTGTAAAAAGCAGCCCGTCCCTGCTGATTGGGACGGGCTGTATAAAAAAGACATAATTTACGCGCCAAGCGCCTTATAGGATGCCAGATCGGTCGGCAGGTCGACCTTAACGTCGTTTCCGAACTTCATATCGGTCGACTTCATGGTCATAGTCATATCCATGCTCTGACCCTCTGCCTTGACAGACATGCTCATGGACATATCCATGCCGGTGTACTTGCCGTTCTTGAGCGTGCTGGAAACAGTCATATCACCAAAGGTCAGACCGGTCGCCGCGCCGGCAACTTCCTGCAGGTTCATGCTCTTCATCATGTTGGAGATCATGCTGTTCATTGCGCCCGGTGCAAACTTGACCGTATAGGTGGTCGCGCCGTTTGCGGTGGTCTCCTTCAGGCTGTCAATGACAGACAGACCGGTGGTCGTGTAGCTTGTCATATCGATCATGCTCTGCATGGAGTTGAAGTCCATGGGCATCTTGATCTTCTGATCGCTCATGTTCATGTAGTAGTTACCGTCCGTGTAGTAGACGTTGTAAGGCATCTCGATCGTTGCCTTATCGCCTGCAGAGACCAACTCCTTTGCAAGCTCCATCTTCATCGTGCCGGTCATCGCCATCTTGGACTTGTTAAGGTCGGTCAGATTCATGTCCGCCGCGGTGTTCAGGGTCATGGACATCTTCATCATGTCCTTGCCCGCATTTTTGACGTCTGCGGTGATGTCCATCTTTGCGGACATCTTACCTTCCTTGGAGTATGCCGCGCTTGCCTTGGCATAATCCTTGTAGCTCTTAAAGAATGCCTGCGTATCGGCAGCCTTGTCCTTGGCGACTGCGCCGTCCGTGACCAGTTTGTCGAGCAGGGTGCCGGAGGTGCTGTTCTTGGGCTGTACTGCCAGTGTGGTGTAGCTCATTGCCGCGACATGATCGCGGAGGAAATTCGTAGTGTCGCAGTTGAATGCATCGACAACGCCCTCTTCCTTGCCCTTATCGAGCGCGGTCGCATAGGTGAAGTCGCCGCCCGCCGCATCACTGTGGCCGAGCGCGCGCAGGAGTAACGTGGTGTACATCTGCGCATCGCACTTATCGTTCGGTGCAAAGGTCGTATCGGTCGCGCCGGTGGTCAGCTTATTGTCATAAAGATACTGCACATAGGGCTTCTGCCAATCCTCCAGATCGGTGAACGGTGCCGAGTAGGTCAGTGCCTTCGCCTCGGTCTCCTTGCCCAGCAAACGCACGAGCATGGTCGCCGCCTCGGCACGCGTCGGTGCACGGTCGAGCTCGTAGCCCGCGGTGCCGCCCTGGAACAGGCCAAGCGCCTTGAGCTTGTCGGCTGCATTTTCAAAGTTTGCCGCAGACGCGGAGGCGACCAGAGTAGTAACGACCGCTGCACCCGCAACGATGAGCTTAAAAGACTTTTTCATAATGATCCTCCCTTTGAATATCCCGTAGTTATTCTGTACATCATTCTATCACAACCGTTTTTTAAATGCACGCGTTTTTCTGGATTCCTCTTCGTTTTAAGCAAATCGTAAGATTTGGAACCGAAGGTTACAATATTGTTAAATTTCAAACAAATCCCTTTTCATTATATACTAATATGGTATACTATAGCTGAATAGAAAAACACCGTTCCTTTAAAGGAGGGAGCATGTATGGTAAACCTTAGAAAATGCGGCGTCATCGGCGTAGGCTTTGTCGGCGCGACTTCTGCGTTCACGCTCGCGACGAGCGGACTGTTTTCCGAGCTTGTGCTGCTCGACGCCAATCGCAAGAAGGCGGAGGGCGAAGCTGCGGATATCAACCACGGCGTATCCTTTGCACAGCCCTGTAAGGTCTATGCGGGTGATTATGCCGATCTTGCCGACTGCGGCATCGTCGTACTCGCGGCGGGTGCAAACCAGAAGCCCGGCGAATCGCGCATCGAACTGCTCGGACGTAATCTTGCGATCCTCAAGAGCATTATCCCCCAGATCACCGCGGTCAACCGCGAGTGCATCCTGCTTATCGTATCCAATCCGGTGGATATTTTGACCTATATGGCGACCAAGCTTGCGGACTTGCCCGCGGGTCATGTCATCGGCTCGGGCACGGTGCTCGATACCGCCCGCCTAAAATATCAGCTTGGGCAGTATCTCGGCGTGGATGCGCGCAATGTACACGGCATCATCGTCGGTGAGCACGGCGACAGCGAACTTGCAGTGTGGTCGTCCGCGAACATTTCCGGTCTGGACATCGAGGATTACTGCCGCTGCGTGGGCAAGGATTACTCTTTCTCCACGATGCAGCACATCTATGAAAACGTGCGCGACGCAGCGTATTCCATCATCGAAGGCAAGGGCGCGACCTACTATGGCATCGGCATGGCGGTGCGCCGCATCGCGGAAGCGATCCTGCGCGATGAGCACTCGGTTCTGCCCGTGACCAGTCTGGTCAAGACCGACTATGGCGAGGTCTGCCTTGGTTTACCGACTGTCGTCGGCGCGCAGGGCGCACTCGCTGTACTTGACCTGCCACTGTCCGATGCGGAACGTGCGCAGCTCGATTCCTCCGCGGAAAAGCTGCGCGCCGTGCTCGACGAGATCGGCATGTGAACGCAAAAAAGCCGCCCATATGGGCGGCTTTTGTGTGTACGCGGGTTTAGCCCTCGTAATCGTCCTCGTTTTCCCAGTTGTGCCACACGTTCTGCACGTCGTCGTTATCCTCGAGGTTGTCGAGCAGCTTGCGCATCTGCGCCATGTCCTCTTCCTTTTCGAGGGTGACATCGTTCTGCGGCACCATTTCGACCTCGGCTTCGAGGAACGTATAGCCCTTGGACTCGAGGGCTTCGCGCACGACGCCGAAATCCGCCGGCGCGGTGTAGATCTGGAAGCTGGTCTCGTCCGCCTGAAAATCCTCTGCGCCCGCATCGAGTGCTGCCATCATGACCTCATCCTCGTCCTGCTCCTCGCGCTCGATGATGATGACGCCCTTCTGGTCGAACTGCCAGCCCACGCAGCCGGTCGCACCCATGCCCGCGCCGAATTTATCGAGCAGGTGACGCACATCCGCGGCGGTGCGGTTGCGGTTGTCGGTCAGGGTCTCCACGATGACTGCAACACCGGACGGGCCGTAGCCTTCGTAGTTGATCGCTTCGTACTCAATCGCACCATTCGCGCCCGAATACTTATCGAGCGTGCGCTTAATGTTATCGTTGGGCATATTGTTCGCCTTCGCCTTTGCAACAACGTCGCGCAGACGGGAGTTGTTCTCGGGGTTTGCTGAGCCGCCCTCCTTGATCGCAATCGCCATTTCACGACCGATCTTGGTGAAGATCTTCGCCTTTTTCGCGTCGTTCGCGCCCTTGCGCTTCGCGATATTATGCCACTTGGAATGTCCCGACATCTATGATACTCTCCTTTTATAAAACAATTCGCATCTAAATAGCATTTTATCAAACTTCCTGCCGATACGCAAGGCTGCCCATCAAAAAAAATTTGTATAAAGCACGTTTTCCGCGGCATACTAGTTTCAAACCGAAAAAAGCGAGGTGAGTTTTTATGTCTAAGGATCAGCCGAACCAGAGCCAGAACAAGTGCCCGAACCAGAGTTCGAGCCAGAACAAGAACCCCCAGAGCAGCCAGAACCGCAAGAATCAGCCGAACGCTGACTAATCGCGGCTCTGTGATGCGCAAAACGGGACTGCGACACGGTCATTTCACCCTGTCGCAGTCCCGTTTATTTATTCTGCATGTACGACAGCATCGTACAGCGCGTTGACACGGTCATAGTCCCCACGCAGGTACAGCCAGCCGAACAGTGCTTCGAGCGCGGTTGCAAGGCTGTACTCCCCGTGCGTGCACGATTTGGGCACACTGCCGGGCTTGGCATTGCGTCCGTGGCGGAACACCGCGCTCTCCTCCTCGGTCAGCAGCGGCAGCAGCACCTTCGCCGCGCGCGCCTGCGCGGGTGCACACACGAGCGCGATTGTCTTTTTGTGCAGATTCTTCGCTGTGGTCGAGCCGTCTGCGGCAAGGCGCGCGCGTGTGAGCAGCTCGTAGACCGCGTCCCCGATGTGCGCCAAACCGAGCGCGCTCAGCGCGTCCATTGCGGGTTTGTCGAGCGTGTGGTGTAAATAATCCTGCAAAGTGCAGCCCTCTTTTCCATAATCATTGCTGATTGTTAATTTTTTGTGATGTGTGTTGCGGGGGTTGTCCGAATATGATAAAATTATACCGAAAAGGGCGGATAAAGTAAACCCCTCGCACAAATACGTTTATCCACCGCGAAAGGAGCAAATCATTATGGCAATCCTTCATCTGACTGAACAAGACTTTGACACCGAGATTGCAAACGCCGCGGTTCCGGTTCTCGTTGATTTCTGGGCGACCTGGTGCGGTCCGTGCAAAATGTTAGCGCCTGTGCTGGAGCAGATCGACCAAGCCCTTGCCGGCGGCGCAAAGATCTGCAAGGTCGACGTCGACCAGCAGCCCGCGCTTGCGGCACGCTTCGGCATCATGAGCATCCCCACCCTGCTGTTCTTCCGCGACGGCAAGCAGACCGATAAAATGGTCGGTGTGCACTCCAAGGACGACATTCTGGCCGCACTTAAGTAAGCGTTTCACCCCAAAAGCCCGCAGCTACAATCCTTTCCTCTGGGATTGCAGCTGCGGGCTTTTTTCATCCTATTTCTGCTTGTGCTGATCGCAGGTTATCTTGCAGACCTTGTAAACAAGCCGCTCTATCACTAATGCGGTGTTCTACCTGTATGTGCTCAATCTGTGCACGGTATCCGTGGATGCCGGGTTATGGTTTTGTAGTCGTCATCGGGCAAACACATTGCCGATACATCCGGCAAACAGGTGATTATTGCGCGAGATACGGAGTCAGCGCGCCGCTCGTTTCGCTCGGTGTGAAATACAGGGCGCTGTCACCCGCGAGCAGGGTCGGCGCGAGCGCAGCACTTGTGTACATGGGCACGAGCTTAGCCGTGTCGCCGCCGGTCAGCTTGCCCACGATGGCACGCATGCTGTCGCCGCTGGTCTCGCTCTGCACTTCCATGGGCGCATAGACCGCGTTCGCTGCCTTATACAGCTTTGCCACATCCTGTGCGGACTTCTGGTTCAGCCCGTTCTCCGCGGTCGGATCGTCGACCACGACCGACACCTTGACCGGTGCGGCGGCAGTCGCAAGCTCGGTCAGGCGCTGTGCGAGCAGGTCGGCGCGCGCGGCGGGCGTTGTATAGGCATCACCGTATACGATGCGTCCGAGTGAGCCTTCCGTCGGATAACCGAACGCGCGCAGCACCACCTCGTCAAAGCCCGCATCCTTGCATGCCTGCACCTGCGCGGTCAGATACTGCATTGCCTCGGTCGACGCGGGATCGAGCCAACGCTTGCCGTCGGGCAGCCGCCACGATTTCTTGTCGACGTTTTTGAGCGCCGCCGCCGTGGTCTGCTTGGCGTAGGTATTGTCCGCAAATGCATAGACGATCGCGGTGGTCTTGAACCCCGCCGCCTTGAGCGTCGCGAGCGGCGCCTTGAGGGAATCCGCGCCCACGACCGCGCCGGTCTCGTCCTTGACCGTGATCGCGGCATTCGTCAGCTTACCGCTTGTTTTGAGCTGCGCCGCCTGCGCGAGATATGCACTGTCCGCGAGCTTATCCGCCGGAATTTCCAGCGTGCGTGTCACGGTCGGCTGTGTGACAACAGGGATTTGGGGCTGTGTCTGGGGCTGCGCCGCGTCCTTTTTGTCCTCGACGACCTGAAAATCCACTTTATCGTCCTGTTTCTGTGCGGTCTCCCCTTTTTCCTGCGTCTGCCCGCGTCCGGGCAAGGTCAACGTGTGTCCGAACAGCGTGATGGTAGACCGATTCTGGAAAAAAAGAAGGAAAATGATACATGCGACGATGAACAGGCTGAGCAGCGCGACCAAAACGTCACGCAGCACGCGCCGCCGCTGCGCGCGCCGCCCACGGTACGGATGATACATAAAAAACTCCTTTTCTTTCTTTTTTGCCGGAATGCCAAAGCAAAACGGGGGCGGTATGGTGACCGCCCCCCGCTTGTGCCAAAATTGCGTAAAATCAGGTTTCGTTCGCAGACTGTGCTTCAGCAGTCTTGGCTTCCGCGGCGGCCTTCGCCTTTTCCGCCTGTGCCTTCTGCATTGCCTTGAACTTTTCCTTCTGCTCCGCGGTCGCGATGGGCTCGATGCAGTCCTTCGGGCATACCTTGGTGCACATCTTACAGTTGGTGCACTTGTCATAGTCGATGACCGCAACGCCGTTTACAACGTGGATGGCATCGAACTTACAGGTGCGCTCGCACATACCGCACGCGATGCATGCGTTGGTGCAGACCTTCATCGCCGCTGCACCCTTGTCGCGGTTCTTGCAGTTGACATGCACCTGCTTTGCCGCAGCGACAAGGTCGATCAGCTTCTTCGGGCAGGTCGCAACGCACTTGCCGCACGCGACACACTTTTCCGCATCGACGAGTGCACGACCGTTCACGATGTGCAGCGCATCGAATGCGCACGCCTTGACGCACGAGCCCAAGCCCATGCAGCCGTAAGCGCATTCCTTCGGGCCGCCCGCAACGCGCATAGCCGCGGTGCAGTCCTGCAAGCCTTCATACTTTGCCTTGTCGACCGCATTGCAGCCGCCGTTGCAGTATACATGCGCGACCTTGCGCTCGGTCTCGCCTGCTTCGACGCCCATGACCTCCGCGACCTTCGCCGCGACCGGAGCGCCGCCGACCGGACAGCCGTTGACCGGTGCGTCGCCCGCGACGATCGCCGCCGCCAGACCGTCACAGCCCGGATAGCCGCAGCCGCCGCAGTTTGCGCCGGGCAGACATTCGCGCACGAGCGGTACACGCTCATCGACCTCGACCGCGAACACCTTCGCGGCGATGCCGAGCAGAACCGCGAACAGCACGCCCATGACGAACAGGACGACCACCGCGAAAATTACGTTTTGCATATCCATTCTAATACACTCCTTCTTTCGCCCTTACCAGATCTTCAGGCCGGAGAAGCCCATGAAGCTCATCGCGAGCAGCGCCGCTGAGATCAGCGCGATTGGGAAGCCCTCGAAGCACTTGGGGCACTTGGAGGTCAGATCCAGACGCTCACGGATGGTGGAGAACAGTACGATCGCGAGCGTATAGCCCACACCGGCTGCAACGCCGTATACGACCGCACCGATGAAGGAGTAGCCGTTGTTGATGTTGGTGATCGCCGCGCCAAGTACCGCACAGTTGGTGGTGATGAGCGGCAGGAAGATGCCGAGCGCCTGATAGAGCGCGGGCATGGACTTCTTCATGAACATCTCAACAAACTGTACGAGCGTTGCGATAACCAGAATGAACGCGATGGTCTGCATATATTCCAGGCCGAGCGGCTTGAGGATGAAGTACTGCACCGCCCACGAGACCGCACTTGCCAGTGCCATGACGAAGATAACCGCCATGCCCATGCCGACCGCGGTATCGGTCTTTTTGGAAACACCGAAAAACGAGCAGCAGCCGAGGAACTGGACAAGGATGTAGTTGTTGACGAGGATCGCCGCGATCGCCAGACTCAGCAGATCGGTGACGCCCATTGCTGCGGGAAACTCAAACATTTACTTGTCCTCCTTTCCGGACATTACCTTCTGGATGACCGCGAGGATGAAGCCCATTGCGAGGAAGCCGCCTGCGGGCAGGATCATCATGACTGCGGGGTTCGAGAAGATCTGGATGCCGTTTACGCCGTTGACATAGCCGGACAGGATGGTGCCTGCGCCGAGCAGCTCACGGAAGAAGCCCATGAGGACGAGCGCGAACGTGAAGCCCAGACCCATGCACACACCATCAAGGATGGACGGAAGCGGCTTATTCTTGGACGCATATGCCTCGGCGCGGCCGAGGATGATGCAGTTTACAACGATCAGCGGCAGGAACAGACCGAGCGAAGCGGCAAGTGCCGGCACATATGCGTTGAGCAGCATCTGGATGAGCGATACGAACGTCGCGATGATCGAAATGAACGCCGCGATACGCACCTTATCCGGAATGACCTTGCGCAGAAGCGAAATAACGAGGTTCGAACCGATCAGTACGGCAGTCGCCGCAAGACCCATGCCGATCGCGTTATTGAGGGAGGTCGTCGTTGCAAGCGTCGGGCACAGGCCGATCGTCTGCATGAATACCGGGTTGTCGGTAATGATACCGGCTTTAAGCTGGTCAGAAAATTTCATCGTTTGCCTCCTCCTTCTTAACCGAGCGTCGCGACGAACTGCGCCGCGGTGTTAACGCCCTTGGTGACGGCGCGGGAGGTGATCGTCGCGCCCGTGATGGCGTTGATCTCGCCGCCGTCCTTTGTGACCTTGAGCGAGCCGTCAGCCGCCTTGCCCGCGAACTGCGCGATCCAGGACGGGTCCTGCTGTGCCTTTGCTCCAAGACCCGGGGTCTCGGCGTGCGCCGTGACCTTCGTGCCCGCGACCGTGCCGTCGGAATTGATGCCGACGATCAGCGTCAGCGCGCCGCCAAAGCCCTTGGGCATGACCTCGACGCAGTAGCCCGCGTCCTGTCCGTCCTTCGTCGCCTTAAACGCCTGCGTGATCGCAGCCGCGTTCTTGTCCGCCGGATTCTTATAGTCGTCGGATACGTCGACCGCTTCAAACTTTGCGTCGGGGATGATCTCCGCCATTGCAGCGTCGAGCGTCGCCTTCTGGTTTGCTTCAATCTTGGGTGCGGTGATCTGGTTTACCACGCCGAGCAGCAGCGCGCAGATCAAAGTAATGAGGCCGAGCACGACAACCAGCATTACGATGCCGCCGCCCTTTTTGCTGTCGTTCATCTTACTTCGCCTCCTCTTTCTTCTTTTCGATCTTTGCGGGGTAACCGAACTTGCGCGGATGGGTCTTCTTGTCGATGACCCAGGTCAGCGTGTTCATGATCAGGATCGAGTAGGAAACGCCCTCCGGCAGACCGCCGAAGTAACGGATGAATACGGTCAGCAGACCGCAGCCGATACCGAACACGATCTGACCCTTGGGGGTGACCGGGCTTGTGACATAGTCGGTCGCCATGAAGATCGCGCCGAGCAGCAGACCGCCCGACAGCACCTCGGTCAGCATCCACTGTGCATGGCCCATCAGACCGACAACGTCGCCCTTCGGGAACAGGAACGTGATGACCGCAACGGTCAGGATGTACGCCGCGGGGATGTTGATGGTGATGACCTTGCGATAGAGCAGATACAGACCGCCCGCGATGAGTGCGAGCGCGGAGACCTCACCGATGCAGCCGCCGATCTGACCGAGCAGAAGGTCGGTCAGGCTCGCGTCGGGCAGGTTGCCCTGCTTGAGCGCGACGAGCGGGGTCGCGGAGGTGATCGCGGATACGTCACCGACGTTGCCGAAGATCGGCAGCTTCGCGCCGGGCGCGGTCCATGTGGTCATGATGCCCGCCCAGGACGCGAGCATGAAAGCACGGCCTGCGAGTGCGGGGTTCATGAAGTTGCGGCCGAGGCCGCCAAAGAGCATCTTCGTGATGACAATCGCGAACAGTGCACCGAATACCGGCATCCACAGCGGCGCCGCCACCGGGATGTTGAACGCGATGAGCATGCCCGTGACGACCGCCGAAAGATCGGTGATCGTGGGCTTCTGCTTCATGATCTTGTTGTAGATGAGCTCGAACACAACGCTCGCGATGACCGAGACCGCGGTCAGCGACAGGCTGCGCCAGCCGAACGTGAATACCGCGATGGCGAGCGCCGGCACCATTGCGATGATGACATCGAGCATGATGCTGCGGGTGTCCTCATCGGTCTTGATATGCGGCGAGGAGGTCACCACGACTTTGCTTAAATCGTACATAGTTCTTCTGCCTCCTTACTTTTTCGCCTGTGCGGCGCGGTGCGCCATGATCTGACCCTTGGTCAGGCGGAACTGCTGCACCAGCGGGATGCGGGCGGGACACTCATAGGAGCACGAGCCGCACTCGATGCAGTCGAGCACACCGACTTCCACCGCGGTGTCAAGATCCTCTGCCTTGCCGTAAACGTTCATGAAGATCGGGAGCAGATGCATCGGGCAGGCATTGATACACTTGCCGCAGCGGATGCACTGGGGCTCCTCGACGCGCTTGTCCTCCTCACCGCAGAAGGCGAGGAACGCGTTCGTGCCCTTCATGACCGGAATGTCGAGCGAATACTGCGCGACACCCATCATCGGGCCGCCCATGAGCAGCTTGTTCGGTGCTTCCTTGAAGCCACCGCACTCGTCGATCAGCTTTTCCATCGGCGTGCCGACGCGCACTTCGAGGTTCTTCGGGTTTGCGACCGCCGAGCCGGACACCGTAACGATGCGGCGCACGACCGGCATACCGGTCGCAAAGCGGCGATAGATCGCGCCTGCGGTATCGACGTTGAACACCGCGCAGCCCGCATCCGCCGGCAGCTTGCCGGACGGCACTTCGCGGCCCGTGACCGCGTTGATGAGCTGTTTCTCCGCGCCCTGCGGGTAGCGGCACTTGAGCGGGCACAGCTTGAGGGTCGGGTCGCCCGCAATCAGCTCTTCGATCTTTGCATATGTATCCGACTTGTTCTCCTCGATGCCGATGAGACCCTGCTTGACGCCGAGGATCTTGACGAGCAGCTTGAGTCCCTCGACCATGTCCTCGGGATGCTCAAGGAGCAGACGGTGGTCGGAGGTAATGTATGGCTCACACTCCGCGCCGTTGATGATGACCGTATCGACCTTGCCGATACCGGACTGGATCTTGATGTGGGTGGGGAACGTCGCGCCGCCGTGACCGACGATACCGCCGGTGCGGATGTGCTCAATACGCTCCTCATTTGTCATCGCCTCGAAATCGTAGGGATGCACGGATTCGTGCAAGCGATCCTCGAAATCGTTTTCGATGACGATCGACAGAACCTTGCTGCCGTTGCCGTGCAGTCGCGGCTCGACTGCGATGACCTTGCCGGAGACCGAAGCATGTACCGGCGCGCAGACCGGCGCAGGTGCCTCCGCGACCATCTGACCCATGTCCACGATGTCACCGACCTTGACGATCGGGCTTGCGGGCGCGCCGATATGCATGGACACCGGCAGAATAACCTGCTCCGGCGCCTTCATGGCTTCAATCGGCTTGGTGTTTGTCGCGGACTTGAACCCGGGATCTGCGTGTGTGCCCGGATGGATGCCGCCACGGAACGTGTACACCATTAACAATTCACCTCTCAATTTATTTTGTGCACATAAATAAGCCGTGCGGCGCTGTCGAATGCCTGAAAGCGTCGCGCAGCTTATTTCGTCGAAGTGGGCGCCCCGCTGCTACACGGGACTGCGCGCGGGACATACCCGCAACACTACAGTATAGATTATAATAGATGACTCCCAATAATCAACACTTATACGCAAAAAAACATCGGGAATGCACAAAAATATTTTTACCAAAGCACAAAAAGCCGTTTCTTGTGTTGTTTCGGCAGCATATTTTAGTAATAATCACCAAATCTCTGGTCCTACCCCTCTGTGCTGTTGCGCGCGTCGTGCAGGGCGTTCGCGCACCGCGCTGATACATTATATAATGTATCAGCGCGGCAGCGCGGAAAGCTCGATCTCCGCGATATCGAACCCGTCCCCAACGTGTAGGGAGGGCTGTGCGAGTGCATACGGCAGCTCGCAGCCGATGGGCAGGGACAGCGTGAACACGCAGCCGCCCGCCGGCTCGTCGCGCCAGAACAGACGCCCCTCGTGCGCCTCCGCAATTTTTTGGGTGAGCGGCAGCCCAAGGCCCCACGATACGCCCTCCGCGTGGTCCGCAAGCGCGGAAGGCGCGTGCTCCATCGTCGACCAGCCGGTGAACAGCCGAGGCAGCGCACGTTCGGGGATACCCCGTCCGTCATCCGCGACGGACAGCAGCGCCTCCTTGCCCGCGGAGGTGAGCCGCAGCGTCACCGTATGCACGCCGGGGGCGGCGCATGCGTTCGTGAGCAGGTTGCAGATCGCCTGTGTCATGAGACGCTCATCGTAGCTTGCAAACAAGCTGTCCGGCAGCTCGGCGCGCACTTCGACGGTCGCCGCGCGCGCGGTCTGCTCCGCAAGCCGCCGGCACAGTTCCGCCAGATCGTTCCATGCAAGACTCGGGAATAGTGCGGCGCGCGGTGCGCTCAGCGCATCGCTATGCAACAGCACGCGGCGGATGGCAAGTCCGCTGCGGCGGATCGCCTCCAGATAACGGGATCTTTCTTCCGTGCCCTGCGCAAACTGACGCGCCGCGAGCATGATGACCGCGAGCGAGGACTGGATGCGCTGCCGCTGAAACTCGCCGAGTGCCGTGCGGTAAACGTCATATGCCGGCTCGATGGCAAGCAGCAGCCCGTCCGCTAGCGGCCGCACCCGCAGCCGGTACGGCGCTTCGTCGATCGTCTCTCGCAGTTCCGCGCCGCAGCCCTCGCGCACGCAGCGGCGCAGTTCCTCGACCGTATCCGCGTCGAGCAGTTCCCCGAGCGGGCTGAGCACTGCCGCGCCGAGCAGCAGCCGCGACTGCTCTGTCATTGCTGTCACGCGCAGGTTGCTGTCTGTTTGCAGCAGCGCATGCTCCTCCGCGCCGAGCAGCTCGAACATACCGCGCAGCGCACCGCGATCCTCTGCCGCAGCGAAAAAATCCATTTTATTCATCTTCTGCATCCCCTATCCTTTTTTTCGGCTTGTTGAGTGCATGTTGGTCATCTTTTTGTGAAGAAATCACTCAAAATGTATGTTCCTTATTATTTGTTTATTATTATAACATTTCCCCTGTAAACTTTGCAAAAAAATCTTGCGGAAAACACAGGTCAGTTTTGATATTATTTTAACAAGTTAGTCTTGCGTAGAATGCGGAAAATAGTGTATAATAGTTTCGGTAATCATAAGAATGTGAATTACGAGGAGGAAACTACTAATGTCTATCAAAGTAGGTATCAATGGCTTTGGCCGTATCGGCCGTATGGTTTTCCGCGCGGGCCTCAAGAACCCGAACATCGAATTTGTTGCGGTAAACGACCCCTTCATGACCCCCGACTACATGGCGTACATGCTCAAGTATGACACCATGCATGGTCGTTATGACGGTACCATCGAGTACGATGACACTTCCATCACCGTCGACGGTAAGAAGGTTCTCTTCTTCGCCGAGAAGGAGCCCAAGAACATTCCTTGGGGCAAGGTCGGCGCTGACTATGTTGTCGAATCCACCGGCGTATTCCTGACCAAGGAGACCGCTCAGGCGCACATCGATGGTGGCGCGAAGAAGGTTATCATGTCCGCTCCGTCCAAGGATGACACGCCGATGTTCGTCATGGGTGTCAACCACGAGACCTACACGAAGGACATGACCTTTGTTTCCAACGCTTCCTGCACCACCAACTGCCTGGCTCCGATCGCGAAGGTTCTGGACGAGGCGTTCGGCATCACCGACGGCCTGATGACCACCGTTCACTCTGCAACCGGCACCCAGAAGGTTGTCGACGGTCCCTCCAAGAAGGACTGGCGCGGCGGCCGTGCGGCTTGCGGCAACATCATCCCGTCCTCCACGGGCGCTGCAAAGGCTGTCGGCAAGGTTTATCCCAAGCTGAACGGCAAGCTGACCGGTATGTCCATGCGTGTTCCGACCCTGGACGTTTCTGTTGTTGACCTGACTGTCAACCTCGCTAAGCCGGCGACCTACGCTGAGATCTGCGCAGCGATGAAGAAGGCTTCCGAGGGCGAGCTGGCTGGTATCCTGGGCTACACCGACGAGGACGTCGTTTCTTCCGACTTCCTGGGCGATGCACGCACCTCGATCTTCGACGCGAAGGCTGGTATTGCGCTGACCGACACCTTTGTTAAGGTTGTTTCCTGGTACGACAACGAGTGGGGCTATTCCAACAAGCTCCTGAGCCTCGTTGAGCACATGGCTAAGGTCGACGCACAGTAATTTTCTCCTCATACGCAAATACACGAAAGCGGTGTGACGCTCTGTCACACCGCTTTTTTTTGCTGATTTTTTGCACCCATACGCCCCACGGAATTTTTTTGATTTTTTGCAGTTTTATATTGACAGTGCGCAAGAGTTAGCGCAAAGCAACCTTTCCCCGTTAGTGTATGCGGATTCATGCAGAGGATGTGATGGGAAACTTTTCAACCGGTGCTCTTCTCGGCTTTCGCGAGGGACTGGAAGCATTTTTGATCGTTGTCATTCTGCTGCGCTTTCTGCGCAAATCGGAGCGGCGTGAGCTGATCCGCAGCGTGCGGCACGGCGCGGAGCTTGCGGTCGTGCTCGTGCTCACGGTGCGGATCTAGTACTCGCTCGTGCGCATCAATCTCGAGAACATCTTCAATCTGACGCTGCTCGATCACAGGACCGGCGCACTCGGTCTGCCGCTCTATGTGCTCGTGGATTGGTACTCCCAGCCCGAGATCCTACAACAGTATCTGTACACCGCGACGCTGTTCGGCGTATGGTATAAAACCAAGTGGGCGGAGCGCAGCGCGCTCAAGGCATGACCGCTGCCGCGCCAAGATCTGCTCCCGTTTCCGGAGCAGGTCTTTCGCTTTCTTGCAGAAAAAACCATTGTGTTCCACGGTAGCACTTGACGATGCGCGTCAGGATTGATATAATTATAACAATCATTGTAGAGATTGCAGTTAGGACAGCGCGAGTTCGCGCAGGAGGGATTAATTTTTATGGACATCCATGCGTTATACGAGCAAAAGCTGACGACGGCGGAGCAGGCTGTCGCCATCGTGAAGGACGGCGACTGGCTGGATTACGGCTGGGCGACGGGTACGCCGGTCTTGCTCGACCGTGCGCTGGCAAAACGTATGAGCGAGCTTTCCGATATTAAAATTCGCGGTGGCATCCTGATGTGGGAGCCGGAGATCTTCAAGATCGAAGACCCCGCGGCGCATTTTTGCTGGAACTCCTGGCACATGTCGGGCATCGAACGCAAGGCGATCGAGCGCGGCTTTGCTTTCTATGGCGCGCTGCGCTACTCCGAACTGCCCCGTTGGTATCGCGAGAATGTCGGCATGATCGACGCGGTCATGATTCAGGTCGCGCCGATGGACGAGCACGGCTACTTTAACTTCGGTCCGTCTGCCTCCCACCTTAAGGCGGCGTGCGAGGTCGCGAAGGTCGTCATCGTCGAGGTCAACGAGAATATGCCGCGCTGCATGGGCGGCTTTGAAGAGGGTATCCATATCTCCGACGTCACGATGGTCGTCGAGGGTGAAAATCCGCCGATCGCGGAACTGGGTGCGGGCGGTCCCGCGACGGAAGTCGACAAGACCGTTGCAACGCTCATCACGGAAGAGATCCCGAACGGCGCGTGCCTGCAGCTCGGCATCGGCGGCATGCCGAACGCGGTCGGCTCCATGATCGCACAGTCTGACCTCAAGGATCTCGGCGTGCACACCGAGATGTATGTCGACGCCTTTGTCGACATCGCCAAGGCGGGTAAGATCACAGGTGCGCGCAAGTCGATCGACCGTGGTCGTCAGGTGTTTGCATTCGGCGCAGGCACGCAGAAGCTGTATGACTATGTGTCGAACAATCCCGCGTGCATGTCCGCACCGGTCTCCTACACGAACGACGCGCGCACCATCGCGCAGCTCGATAACTTCATCTCGATCAACAACGCAGTCGACGTCGACCTGTTCGGTCAGGTCAGCTCGGAGTCCTCGGGCATCCGCCAGATCTCCGGCGCGGGCGGTCAGCTCGACTTCGTGCTCGGCGCATACCTGTCCAAGGGCGGCAAGAGCTTCATCTGCTGCTCTTCGACCTTCTCGCGCAAGGACGGCACGCTCGTCAGCCGCATCCGCCCGACGCTCGAAAACGGTTCGGTCGTCACGGACGCGCGCCCGAACGTGCACTGGCTCGTCACCGAGTACGGCAAGGTCTGCCTTAAGGGTCTGTCCTCGTGGCAGCGCGCGGAGGCGATCATCTCGGTCGCGCATCCGGAGTTCCGCGATCAGCTCATCGCAGACGCGGATAAGATGCACCTGTGGCGCCGCAGCAACAAACGCTAATCAAAAAAAGTCCAGCCCCAAGGGGCTGGACTTTTTGTTTGTCATTGTTTGAGCCAGGATGGTTTTTCGCGCATGCCTACGCCCGCGGCGATGCCAATCGCGGCATACATCGTGACGACCGAGGTGCCGCCGTAGCTGAAGAAGGGCAGCGTCAGACCCATGATGGGCAAAAAGCCGATGCACATGAACACGTTCTCGAAAAGCTGGAACAGAAACATGCCGGCAAGCCCGATGACCACGCTCGAGGAAAAGCGTGTGTCCGCCTGATACGCGATGTAGAACAGCCGCAGCACGATGCATGCGAGCAGCGCAAGGATGATGCAGCAGCCGATGAATCCGAACTCCTCGCCCGCGACCGCAAAAATAAAGTCGGTGTGCTTGGCGGGCAGCATGCCGTACTGCGTCTGGTTTCCTTGCAGGTAGCCCGCGCCGAACAGCTTGCCCGCGCCGATCGCGATCTTGCCCTGTGTGGTCTGATATGCAAGATCCTGGTCGATCGACGGATCGAGCAGCACAAGGATACGGTTTTTCTGGTAGGATTTGAGCAGGAAGTTCCACAGAAACGGTACGGACGCGATGGCGAACACCGCCCCGCCGAGGAACCACTTGAGGCTCAGCCCTGCTGCGAACAGCATGACGAGACAGATCGCAAAATACGCGAGCGCGCTGCCCATATCGCCCGATGCGACAACGATGATGCCCATCGTGAGCAGCAGGTGTACGCCGAGGATCATGACGGTCTTCATGCGGTTGAGCCCGTCGCGCACCTGTGAGAGATGCGCGGCAAAGGTGCAGATGAAGAGGATCTTGCCGATCTCGGCGGGCTGCAAGCTGATCGGGCCGAGCACGATCCAGCTGCGGTTGCCGCCCTGCTCGCTGCCGATGACCGCGACCGATGCCTGAAAAATAAGGTTCGCGACATAGACCCACTTCCAATAGGGGATAAAGGTTTCGAGATCGACGAGCGACATCAGCACGAACACCGCGATACCGATGAGCACTGCGCCGCCTTGTACAAGTAAAAATTTGTTGGTATCATACGCGTGTGTCGCACTCGAGATGAGCACAAGCCCATAGCACGAGCACACAAGCGCGAGCAGCATGAGGCATAGATCTGTGTGTTTGAGATAATGCCATGCCGCGCGAAACGGCTGCATGAGAACACTTCCTTTCCGGAGATTGCCTATTTATCATATCATAAAGCGCACGCTTATGCACGTTAATTTTCGGTGAAAACGCAGATTCTTGACGCACCGTGGTGACAATACGACGGTGGGCGTGTATAATGAAGCTATCATCGGAAAACCGGTTTTATATGGGAGGAACGATACGAATATGATGACAGACATTGAGATCGCGCAGCAGTGCAGCATGCGTCCGATCGTCGAGGTCGCGCGCGCGGCAGGCGTTCACGAGGACGATCTGGAACAGTACGGCAAATACAAGGCAAAGCTGTCCGCCGACGTGTGGAAGCGCGTGCAGGGCAAGCCGGACGGCAAGCTCATTCTGGTCACGGCGATCAACCCGACCCCCGCAGGCGAGGGCAAGACGACGACCACGGTCGGTCTGGGCGACGCCATGCGCGTGCTCGGCAAAAACGCAATGATCGCACTGCGCGAGCCCTCCCTCGGTCCGGTATTCGGCATCAAGGGCGGCGCCGCGGGCGGCGGCTATGCGCAGGTCGTGCCGATGGAGGACATCAACCTCCACTTTACGGGTGACATGCACGCGATCACCGCGGCGAACAACCTGCTGTGCACGATGCTTGACAACCATTTGCAGCAGGGCAACCCGCTCGGCATCGACCCGCGCCGCATCATCTTCACCCGCGTGCTCGATATGAACGACCGGGCTCTGCGCAACATCACGATCGGTCTGGGCGGCAAGGTGAACGGTGTACCGCGCGAGGATCACTTCATGATCACGGTCGCGAGCGAAGTCATGGCGATTTTGTGCCTTGCCGACGGTCTGGACGATCTCAAGAAGCGTTTTGGTGACATCCTCGTCGCGTACAACTACGCGGGCGAGCCTGTTTACGCACGCGATCTGCACGCCGAGGGCGCAATGGCGGCGCTCATGCGCGACGCGATCAAGCCCAACATGGTGCAGACACTCGAGGGCACGCCCTGCCTGATGCACGGCGGTCCGTTTGCGAACATCGCGCACGGCTGCAACAGCGTGCAGGCGACCCGCCTCGCGCTCAAGCTTGCGGACTACACCATTACCGAGGCGGGCTTCGGCGCGGATCTCGGCGCGGAGAAGTTCTTCGACATCAAGTGCCGCAAGGCGGGGCTGCGCCCGGACTGTGCAGTCCTTGTCGCGACCGTGCGTGCGCTCAAGTATAACGGCGGCGTGCCCAAGGCCGAGCTGAACACGGAAAACCTCGACGCGCTGCGCCGCGGCATCGTTAATCTGGAAAAGCACATCGAAAACCTGCACAAGTTCGGCGTGCCGGTCGTCGTCGCGATCAACGCTTTCCCGACCGACACCGCCGCCGAGCAGCAGTTTATTTATGACTTCTGCGCGGAGCGTGGCATTGAGGTCGCACTGTCCGAGGTATTCGCCAAGGGCGGCGAAGGCGGCGTTGCCCTCGCAGAGAAGGTGCTCACCGCGGTGGAAAGCGGCAAGGCAGCATTCCACACGCTCTATGAGGATACGCTGTCGCTCGAGGGCAAGATCGAAGCCATCGCGACCGAGATCTACGGCGCGAAGGACGTCAGCATCCAGCCTGCCGCTGCGAAGGAGCTGCAAAATATCGCCGCCATGGGTTATGCGCACCTCCCTGTGTGCATGGCAAAGACCCAGTACTCCCTGTCCGACGATGCAAATGCACTCGGCCGCCCCCAGGGCTTTACGCTGACCGTGCGCACTGCACGCCTGTCCGCAGGCGCAGGCTTCGTCGTGTGCGAGACCGGCGCGATCATGACCATGCCCGGTCTGCCCAAGGTGCCTGCCGCGGAGAAGATCGACGTCGACGGGGACGGCAAGATCACAGGGCTGTTCTAAGATTCTTTCCGTAGCCGTTTCTGTTCAACCATAAAAAAACCGCACCTGCGGCGTTCGACTCAGTCGATGCACGCCGCAGGTGCGGTTCTTTTCATGAGAGATGTTACACACGCTTAGTCCGCGAAAAGCTGCACCCAGTAGATCGTGCCGCCGTTATTGACCGCAGCCACACCGATGCGTCCGTACTGCGAGCCCAGGATGTTCGCGCGGTGACCGGAGGAGTTCATCCAGCTGTTCATGACCGCGTTCGCGTCCTTCTGCCCGTATGCGATATTCTCGCCTGCCGCGCGGAAGCTCGCACCCGCCTGTGTCATCGCGGTCGAAAACGACGTGCCGTTCGGACGGGTGTGTGCGAAGCTCTGACGGATCTCACCCGCACGCACACGCGCCGCCGCGCTCAGCTTTGCGTCAACGGTCAGTGCGGACAGCCCGTTCTGGGCACGCGCCTCATTGACCAGACGGACGACCGCCGCCTCCTGTGACGCGTCGCTTGCCGTCGTGCCCGTCGTCGTGTTGCCGGTGGACGGCTTGGTCGTCGTCGTGCCCGTCGTCGTGTTGCCGGTGGACGGCTTGGTCGTCGTCGTGCCCGTCGTCGTGTTGCCGGTGGACGGCTTGGTCGTCGTCGTGCCCGTCGTCGTGTTACCCGTGCACGGCTTGGTCGTCGTGCAGCCTGCGGCCGTGCAGGTGGCGGACGGCTTGGTCACGCTCGTGCAGCCCGCGCGGTTCGCGGTCGTCCCCTTGATGCCATTTAAAACGGTGCTGTTGCAGCCGTTCACCGCGGCAAGGCACGCCATCGCATTCGTCGTCGCGCCACGCAGCGCAACGCACGCGCTCGTGCTGCAAACGGTGGGCATGCTCTGCGGCAGATTCACCGCACCCGCGCTCATCGTGCCCACCAGTGCGGTACAAACCGACAGCACCATCATTTTTTTCATCTTGTTCATGTTTCTCACTCTCCTTGTTGTTTTGCAGCAAAATTCGCAAAAATCAGCGTTTTCCCTGCTGGTTTCCAAGTTTACCACCGAACGGACGGTTGAGCAATGGAAAAAAGTTTCTCTATTACGCAAACTTATAAAAAAGCCGAGGAAATTACTAGATATTCCCTCGGCTTGCAAAAATATAACCGTATTTTTTAGCGTTTTTCGATGTTATAAAGGGAACCTATCAGCAGCCAGAGCTGCGGGAACCACTTCATCAGCGACCAGATGCTCACGCCGCGCAGCTTTTTCTCGCTTGCAAGGGCGAGTTTTGCCGCCACGCTGCGCGCATCCTCAAACCAGACCTCATGCCCGATGCGGCTGTGATAGTAGTTGTAATACGGCGACTGCGCCGTGTAGTCATACGCGATCGCGGCGTTCTGCTCGACCGCCTGCTGCACCGCTTCGACGTTGCCGATGCTGCGCGCGACGCTCGTACCCTGCACATAGGGCAGCGTCCAGTCGTAGCCGTAGTTCGGCATGCCGAGGAACAGCTTGCCCGCGGGGATCTCGGTCAGCGCGAAATCGACGACCTGACGCACTTTGTTAATGGGAGCGACCGCCATCGGCGCGGAGCGTGAGTACCCCCACTCATAGGTCATAAGCAGCGCGTTGTCCGCCGCGTTGCCGAGTGCGGCGTAGTCGTGCGCTTCGTAGAGCAGTCCCTTCTGCGTGCGCGAGGTCTTGGGTGCGAGTGCGACAAACACCTCATAGCCCTTCGCGCCGAGGGTCTCCTCCGCCTTTTTGACAAAGGCGGCGTAGGCGTCCGCGTCCTCGGGCGGGATATACTCAAAATCGATGTCAAGCCCCGCATAGCCCTTGCGCGCCATGGTTTCCGCGAGCTGCGCGAGCAAACGATCCTGCGCCGCCTCGTTGCGCAGCAGCACCGAAGCGCGTTCGCTCGAAAACAATCCGTCCGCGCCCAAGGTCGTGAGCACAAGCAGCGGCTTTGTGCCGTAAGAGCGGATGATGGTCACGACCGCGCCGTCCTCCTGCTGGAGCAGGTCGCCCTCGGGCGTGAAGCCATAGGAAAATACCGAAGCATAGGTCAGAAACGGCAGCGCCTTGCGCAGCGTCAGCCGGTCGATGTTGGGATAGAGATAGCCGTTCGTCGCGATCGTACCCTGCTTGGGCTGCGTCAGCGATAAAATAAGGGTCTGCCCCGGCTCGATCTTCGCCTGTCCGCCGAGCGACGGGTTGAGCTGAAAAATTTCGTTCACGGTCATGTCGTGCCGCATCGCGATCGAGACAAGGGTCTCCCCTGGCTCGACGATATGATATTCTTTGGGATAGCGGATGACGAGCGTCTGTCCGACCGCAAGACGACCGGGATCGGTCAGCTCGTTGTCCGAAATAATGCGCTCCATGGGAACTTTATACTGCCGGGCGATGGAATAAACGCTTTCGCCCGGCTTTACGGTATGGATCGTCATAGGAAATACCACCTTTCCTGTCATCCTATGCGCGCCGCGCCGTATCCGCTCCCCAGATGCGCAAAAGCGCCGCCGCAGATCCTGCCTGCGGCGGCGCTTGCGGTTGGTTCAGTGCTGCACGCGGTAAAAGGACACCCCGTCGCGGGTGCTCTGCGCGAGCTTTTCCATGCGGCACAAATGCACGAGATGCGCGGCCGTCTCGAGCAGCGCAAGCGCAAGCTGCTCACGCAGCGCGTCCGCACCGCCGTCCCAATGCAGCGCGTGCGCAAGCTGCCATGCCGTGCCCTCGCCCCATTCGTCGAGCAGGGCGCAAATTTCGTCGCAGCGACGTGCATGGTGCGCGAGCAGTTGGTCGATGCGGTCATCGACGTGCTCAATGGGCGCACCGTGTGCGGGCAGCAGCCGCGTAATGTGCATCGTGCGCACCTTGCGCAGGTTGCGCAGATAGATGCCGAGCGCGTCATTGCCGTCGCCCCACACGCCGATATGCGGCGTGATCTCCGCGAGAATGTGGTCGCCGCCGAGCAAAATGCCGGACTCGCGCGCCCACAGACCGAGCGTATCGGGCGTGTGCCCCGCGAGATCGACCGCTTCAAAGGCATAGCCGCCCACAGGAAAGCGCGCGCCGTCGTGCACCGCAATGCAGTCCGCAGGCAGCGCGTGCCCATACGGCGAGCACGCTTTAGGCGTGAGACCGCATGCCGCAGGTGCCCCGAGCGACGCGACCCACTCCGCTGTCGGGTCGATGGCCGCGCCCGCGCCGCAATACACGCGCGTCGAGGGCGTGCGCAAAAGCGCGCACAGTCCGCTGTGCGCGGGCGAGCGGTCGGTCAGGAAGAGGTCGGTCTCCTCCATGCGCACCCCGAGTGACGCGAGCGCCTCGCGCACCGCGCGTTCCCCGCCGCCGTCCGCCGGTGCGGTATCGACGAGCAGATGGCGCGCGCCCGCCGCGCCGCGCACAAGATAGCACGCTGTGTGCGCGTCCGGTCTGTCCGTCCGCGGCACGGGAATGCGGTAAATCTCGTTACAGACTTGTTCGACTGCCATATTGTTGTTTCCTCCGTCTTTCGGGTCGAATTATGTGCGAGTCTCGCACAAATAGGTCGCTTCAAGGTCGCTCAGGTGCAGTTTGACCGCGAGCGGATATTTTTCGTAGGCGTTCGCAAGCGCGAAGGAGCCGCCGCGCACCGAGTCGTCAAAGCCGCCCATGTGCCAACGCACGGCGACCGCCTCCTCCGTTTTCAGGCGCAGAAAGCGTTCAATAAGATAGACCGATTTTTCCCCGTGACCATAGGGAAACTGATCGTCGACCGTGTAATACGGCACTTTTTCCCACTCGCCCGCGGCATTTTTCGCATTGCGGAAGGATTGGGTATAAAAGCCCGCCTTGCACAGATCGTGCAGCAGCGAGACCAGTGTGAAGCTCTCGAGATCGTCGGTCTGCGGATCATAGTGCTTGGCAATGAGCACCTGATAGACGTTGAGCGAATGCTCGAGCAGGCCGCCCGGATGCGCGGCGTGAAAGCGCGTCGACGCGGGCGCGGTGAAAAAGTCGGTCGTTTCGAGCCACTCAAGCAGCTTATCCGCGCCACGGCGGTGCACATTTTTGTTAAAGGTATCTAAAAAAGTTTGTTTGAGTTGGTTTAAATCACTCATCGCGATTATCCTCCGGTCTGGCGCCCGCGCACGAGCGCGAGCAGGATGTCTTTGCGGTTGTCCTGCGGGTGTTCGAGCACATGCTCGAGTGCGCGGTCGAGCGCGCGCCCGATCTCGCTGCCGCGCAGACCGATCGCGAGCATGTCGTTGCCGTCGATCGCGAGCTGCCGCAGGGAAAAGCATTGCGCGCGGGCGAGGATGTCCTCGAGCAGGCGCGCGGTGCGGCACAAATCGGCAAGGTAGCGCGGGTTGGTTTCCTGCCCGACGCAGTCGCCCTTTTTGATGGCGAGCAGCGCGCGAAAGTGCGCTTCTCCGATGCGGGACAGGCGGCGGCGCACCGCTTTTTCGTCCTCACCCAGCGGGCGGTCGTGCTGCTCGACGAGCAGCAGCAGATCGTCGGCAAACGCGGTCGAAAGCCGTAGCCGCGACACAATGTGCATCGTCAGCTGCTTGCTCACCGCGGGATGACCGTAAAAATGGCCGACACCGCGCTCATCCACCGACTTGCACGCGGGCTTTCCGCAGTCGTGCAGCAGCATCGCCCAGCGCAGCAGCGGCTCGGCGGGCACCTGCTCGACCGCACGCACCGTGTGCTCCCACACATCGTAGCGGTGGTGGCGGTTTTGCTGCGGCAGATCATACATGGGCACAAGTTCGGGCAGCATACGCCCGAGCACCGTGCGGAAAGCGCGCAATGCATGCCCCGCGTACCGGCCGGTGAGCAGACGTGTCAGCTCGACCGCGATGCGTTCGGGTGCGATGCGGTCAAGCAGCGATGCCTGCCGCTCCATTGCGGCGGCGGTCAGCGGCTCGACCGTGAAGCCGTGCTCGGCAGCAAGGCGCATGCCGCGCGCGATGCGCAGCGCGTCCTCGCGAAAGCGCGCGTCGGGGTCACCCACACAGCGCAGCACGCCCGCTTCCAGGTCGCGCTGCCCGCCGAACGGGTCATGCAACCCGCGCACGGGCGAATACGCCATCGCGCCAACCGTGAAATCGCGCCGCGCGAGATCATCCTCTACGCAGTCGACAAAGTGTACCTCGTCGGGGTGGCGGCCGTCGGTATACGCGCCTTCGACGCGGTAAGTCGTGATCTCGATGTGCAGCCCATCGCGCACCGCGGTCACAGTGCCGTGCCGCAGACCGGTATCGCGCACGGAAAAATCCGCGCCCAGTGCCTGATGCACCTGCGCGGGGCGTGCGGCCGTGCACACATCCCAGTCGTGTGGGGTCAGCCCGCGCAGCCCGTCGCGCACGCAGCCGCCGACCACATAGGCGGGATACCCCGCCGACTCAAGCGCGGACAGCGCGGCGCGCACGGGTTCGGGCAATGCGAGCGTCGTCATACGCCGTCCTTTCGCTGCCGCAGCTTGCTCGTCGTGCCATCGGGGTTGAGCACGGTTGCATTGTCGAGCTGGCTCTTGAGATTATTGCGCCACTGCGCGATATATTCGTCCCGCAGGGCCTTTTGCTCGGCCTGCTCGGCGGCGGTCAGCCCCTCCGTTTTGGATTTTTTCGCAAGGGTGTTGATGCGTTCGATCTTGTGCTGTTCCATTCTATTCCTCCTGCCCCGCAACGCGGAGCGTATCTGCGCAAAATAACTTTTGAATATCTTTATTATATCAGCCCTGCCGCATACGGGCAAGGTTTTGCTTGACTTGAAAACCGCCTATGATACAATAAATATGGTCAAAAATTTTTAAAAAAATCGGAGGACTTCCATGAAAATCGAGACACAATGCCTGCACGAAGGCTACGAGCCGGGTAACGGCGGTGCGCGTGCGCTGCCGATCTACCAGTCCACCACCTTCACGTTCGATTCGACCGCGCACGTCGGCGATCTGTTCGACCTGTCCGCAGCCGGTCATTTTTATACCCGTCTTTCGAACCCCACGGTGGACGCGGTCGAGCGCAAGATCGCCGCGCTTGAGGGCGGCGTGGGCGCGCTTTGCACCTCTTCCGGGCAGGCCGCGACCATGCTCGCCATTCTGAACATATTGGGTTCGGGCGACCACATCGTGTCCGCGGCTTCGATCTACGGCGGCAGCCTGAACCTGCTCGCGGTAACGTTCAAGAAACTTGGCATCGACGTCACTTTCGTCGACACGAACGCGTCCGACGAGGAGCTCGAGCGCGCGTTCCGCCCGAACACGCGCTGCGTCTTTGGCGAGACCATCGCAAACCCCGCGCTCACCGTGTTCGACATCGAGCGCTTTGCCACGCTTGCGCACCGCCACAACGTACCGCTCATCGTGGATAACACCTTCGCAACGCCCGTGCTGTGCCGCCCGTTCGAGTGGGGAGCAGACATCGTTGTGCACTCCACGACCAAGTATATGGAGGGTCACGCGGTACAGATGGGTGGCGTAATCGTCGATTCCGGCAAGTTCGACTGGGCGCAGGGCGGCTTTGCCGGCCTGACCGAGCCGGATGACAGCTATCACGGTCTGGTCTATACCGAAGCGTTCGGTGCAGCCGCATACATCACCAAGGCGCGTGTGCAGCTCATGCGCGACATGGGCACCTGCCAGACCCCGATGGGCGCGTTCCTGCTCGATCTCGGCCTGCAGACCCTGCCGCTGCGCATCCGTCAGCACGCGGCGAACGCGCTCGCGGTCGCATCCGCGCTCGAAGCGAGCGATAAGGTCGAGTTCGTCACCTATCCGGGTCTTGAAAGCAGCCCTTACCACGCGCTTGCGCAAAAATATCTCGCACAGGGCGCGGCATCGGGCGTCATTTCGTTCTCGCTCAAGGGCGGCCGTCCGGCGGCGGAAAAATTCATTGATGCGCTGGGTCTCGTTTCGCTTGAGGTGCACGTTGCAGACATTCACTCGTGCGCGCTCCATCCCGCGTCCTCGACCCACCGCCAGCTCACCGACGAGCAGCTCGTCGCGGCGGGCATCACACCCGGTCTTATCCGTCTGTCCTGCGGTCTGGAAAATGTCGAGGATATTCTCGCAGACGTGCAGCAGGCGCTCGCCCAGGTGTGAGCCATGGTTATTCGTAAGTTCACGCGCGCAGACGAGGACACCTATCTCGCCCTTGCCGCTGCGTTTTATCAGGACGGCGACGCGGTCGATCATGTCGTGCCCGCGCACCACGCGCAGCGCACCTTTGCCGCGCTCATGGAGGGCACGCCCTACGCCGACGCGCTGCTCGCGGAGGATGAGGACGGCACGCCGCTCGGCTTTGTGCTGCTCGCGCTGACATGGTCGAACGAGGCGGGCGGTCTGACCGTGTGGATCGAGGAGCTTTTCGTGCATGACCGCGCGCGCGGACGCGGCGTGGGACGCGCGCTCATGGATGCAGTGCGTGCCGCGTATCCGGAAGCGGCGCGTTTCCGACTCGAGGTCACGGCAGACAACGTGCGCGCGACGCGCATGTATCGCGCACGCGGTTATGTACCGCTCGCCTACGACCAGATGATCCTCGATTTTCCACCCCCGAAGCCGCAGGAGTGACGCGTATGCAATATCATTCAAACAGCACAGAGGACACCGAACGCATCGCCGCAGACTGGGCCCGCACGCTTGCGCCCGGCGATGTGGTCACGCTCGATGGCGACCTCGGCGCGGGCAAGACCGCCTTTGCGCGCGGGGTACTGCGCGGGCTGGGCTACGAGGGTCGCGTGACCAGCCCGACCTTTGCCATTGCAAACGAGTACGACGCGCCCGGCGGCGCGGTCGTGCACTTCGATATGTACCGCATTCTGGACGCGGAAGCGCTGTGGGAGCTGGGCTTTGACGATTACCTCGACGGCGAGCGCATCCTACTCATCGAGTGGAGCGCCAATATCGCGGACGCATTGCCTGCGCACTATAAGACCGTCGCCATTTCGTACGGGGACGCGCCCGATACGCGCGTCATCACCATCGGGGAGGAAAAAGCATGAAAATCCTTGCTGTAGAATCGTCTGCGGTGTCCGTGTCGGTCTGCCTGACAGACGGCGAACGACTGCTTGCGCAGGACTTCCAGAACTGCGGGCTGACCCATTCACGCACGCTGCTCCCCATGATCGAGCATGTGCTCTCCGGCTGCGGGCTGACCCCGCACGAGGTCGACGGCTTCGCGGTCGCGGGCGGCCCGGGTTCGTTCACGGGCATCCGCATCGGCGTGGCAACCGTCAAGGGGCTTGCGCTCGCAGCGGACAAGCCGTGCGCCGCCGTATCGACGCTCGAGGCAATGGCATGGGGCCTGCTCGGACTGACGGGCGAGGTGTCGTGCGTCATGGACGCGCGCGCGGGGCAGGTCTATCATGCGCAGTTTGCGCTGACCGCGGAGGGACCGCGCCGCCTGTGTGAAGACCGCGCGGTGAAACTCGAGGTGCTCGCCCAAGAAATCGGTCAAAAACCGCAAATTCTGGTTGGAGACGGCGCAAATTTGTGCTATACTAAATTAAAAGAATGCTGCCCGCGACTGTGTCTCGCGCCACCGCAACTCGTCTACCCCACGGCTTGGGGTGTCGCGTGCGCGGCGCGAGCTGTTTTAACGTCCGGACAGGGCGTCCCCGCGTCTGCGCTGCGCGAGCAGTATCTGCGTGCACCGCAGGCGGAACGTGAACGGGCGCAAAAACTCGCGCAAATCACAAAAAACTAAACTTTTCGGGAGGGAATCCTATCATGACTATTGCAATTGGCAACGACCACGCGGGCTATGCGCTCAAAGTAAAACTGGTGGAAATGCTCGAGGCAAAGGGCTACGAATTCACGGACTACGGCTGCTACTCCGCCGAACGCTACGACTATCCGGACGCGGCAGAGGCAGTCGCAAACGCGATCGTCGAGGGCAAGCACGAGCGCGGCATCCTGATCTGCGGCTCGGGCATTGGCATCTCGATCGCTGCAAATAAGGTCCCCGGCATCCGCGCGGCGGCATGCCAGACCCACTTTGCTGCAAAGTACTGCCGTCTGCACAACGATGCGAACATCCTGTGCCTGGGTGAGCGCATCACCGGCCCCGGCGCTGCCGCCGAGATGGTCGAGGTCTGGCTGAACGGCGAGCTCGAAGGCGGTCGTCACCTTGGCCGCATCGAAAAGATCACCGAGATCGAGCATAAGCATTCCAAGTAAAAAAATTACTGCGATATAAGACAAAGGAGAACATGTATGGCTGAAGTTCATATTATGGATCACCCGCTGATCCAGCATAAGCTCACCCTGATGCGCGACAAGACGACGGGCGTGAAGGAATTCCGCGAGGCGGTCAGCGAGATCGCCACCCTGATGTGCTATGAGGCGACCCGTGACCTGCCGCTCAAGGAGATCACGATCGAAACGCCGGTCGCAGAAGCAAAGGTCAATGTCATTTCGGGCAAGAAAATGGCGATCGTGCCGATCCTGCGCGCAGGTCTCGGCATGGTTGACGGCATGCTGAGCCTGATCCCCGCCGCAAAGGTCGGTCACATCGGTCTGTACCGTGACCCCGAGACCCTTCAGCCGGTCGAATACTACTGCAAGCTGCCGAGCGACATCTCCGAGCGCGACGTAATCGTCGTCGACCCCATGCTCGCGACTGGCGGCAGCGCGACCGCCGCGATCCAGTTCCTCAAGAACTACGGCGTCAAGCACATCAAGCTCATGAACATCATCGCGGCGCCGCAGGGCGTCGAGACCGTCCGCAAGGATCATCCGGACGTCGAGATCTTCGTTGCGGCTGTCGATGAGAAGCTCAATGAGCACGGCTACATCGTCCCCGGTCTGGGCGATGCGGGAGACCGTATCTTCGGCACAAAGTAAGCACCATAACGCACAAAACCCCTTTGCCTTTTGGCAAAGGGGTTTGTTTTTGGGAGGACACGCATGCAAAATCCATTTCCCTTTTCGCAGGATAACAAACGATATCACACCTACGCCTACGCGCTGCGGCAGCGCTATGGGACTCGGGTCGCGCGCGTGCCGCTTGACGGCGGGTTCACCTGCCCCAATCGCGACGGCACAAAGGGCGTGGGCGGGTGCACGTTCTGCTCGGGCAGCGGCAGCGGCGATCAGATCGCGGCGGGCGACCTGCGCGCGCAGTATGACCGCTATCGCGAAAAACTCGCGGGAAAATGGCAGAACACCAAGTGTCTGCCGTATTTCCAGTCATTTTCCTGCACCTATGCGCCGGTCGAGCACCTGCGCACGCTCTATGAACGCGCGCTCGCGCTGCCCGATGCGGTCGGTCTGGTCGTCGCGACGCGCGGAGACTGTGTAACTGCGGAAAACGCCGCACTGCTCGGCGCGCTGGCACGACGCACGGACATTACGGTCGAGCTTGGGCTGCAAACCGCGTCCGACGAGACCGCCGCACGCATCGGACGCGCAGAGACCCGCGCGGAGTTCGTGCACGGTGTGCGGCTGCTGCGCGCACAGGGCGTGCCCGTGTGGGTGCACCTGATGAACGGTCTGCCGGGCGAGGATACGCTGAGCATGCTCAGCTCTGCGCGTTTCGTCGCGGGACTGGATGTGCAGGGCGTTAAGCTGCATGCGCTCCATGTGCTGCGCGGCACACCGCTCGCGGCGGATTGGCGTGCGGGCAAGCTGAGCATGCTCAGTTTGGACGACTATGTGCGCGTCGTATGCGATCAGCTCGAAGTCCTGCCGCCCGAGGTCGTTATTGGACGGCTGACCGGCGACGGCGCGGCGGACGCGCTGCTCGCACCGGACTGGAGCCGCAGCAAGCGTGCGGTGCTCGCGGCGATCGACAAGGAACTTGTGCGCCGCGACTCATGGCAGGGCAAATACTGCACGCGTGCGTACGGATGAGACTGCGTGCCCCGTCAGCCCGCCGCAGGCGGCACATCGCGCGCGATGCGCGCACCTTCCTCGCCACGGGAAAGCAGCCGCATTTCGCGCACGACCATGCCCATTGCGAGCGCGAATGCGGCAGTGTCTGCGATCGGCCCCGCAAACATGACCGCGTCGATGCCGCCGAACCAACGGGGCAGCAGTGCGAGCAGCGGCAGCAGGAAAAAGGTCTGTCGGGTGAGGGCGAGCAGCGCGCCGCGCGTCGCCTTACCGATGGACGAGAAAAAATTTGAGGTCACAGGCTGCACGCCGTTTAAAAACGTACAGAACATGTAGATACGAAAAAAACGCTCGGCAAACAGGTAGTATTGCTCACTCCCGTCGCCAAAAATGCTGATAATGTGGCGCGGAAAGAGCTGAAAGCATATAAACGCGACGACCGAAACGACGGTCGCAGCGGTCACGGCGCAGCGATAGGTCTGGCGCACGCGCGCATACTGCCGCGCACCGTAGTTGAAGCCTGCAATGGGCTGAATCGCCTGCGCGATCCCGATGACAAATGCCATGCACAGCATGTTGACCTTGATAATGATGCCCGCGCACGCGAGCGGGATCTCCGCGCCGTAGACCGAGCGCGCGCCGAAATAGGTCAGCGTGTTGTTGAGCACGATCTGCACCGCCATCATCGCAAGCTGGTTGACGCAGCCCGCCATACCGAGCGACGCAATCGTACCAAGCAGCGACAGCCGCGGACGCAGATCGTCGCGTGTGAGCCGCACCGAGCGAAAGCGCGCGGCATAGCGCAGCGCAAGCGCGCCCGACGCGACCTGTCCGATGACGGTCGCGAGTGCCGCGCCCTCCATGCCCCAGTGAAAGCCGAAGATGAACAGCGGATCGAGCACGGTGTTGAGGATCGCACCCGTCAGCATGCATGCCATCGAATAGCGCGGGCTGCCGTCTGCGCGGATGAGGCTCGACATGCCGGTCGACAGCACAACGAACGGAAAGCCGAGTGCGGTGATGCGCGTGTACGCGGCGGCATAGGGCAGCAGGGTCGCCGTCGCACCGAACGCGCGCAGCATGGGCGTCAGGAACAGCTCCGCCGCGAGCGCGATGACCAATCCGCCGAGCAGCATAAGCGTACAGGCGCAGCCCGCCGCGCGTGCGGCTTCCTCCCGCTTGCCTGCGCCTAGCGACAAGCTGAAGTGTGCCGCGCCGCCGATGCCGAGCAGCAGCGCGACCGCGATGCACACCGTCGACAGCGGAAACGCGACGTTGGTCGCAGCGTTCCCCGCGAGCCCCACGCCCTGTCCGATAAAAATCTGGTCGACAATGTTATACAGCGAGGACACAAGCATCGCAATGACGCTCGGAATGGCGAAATCACGCAATAAAAGCGGCACGGGGCGCGTGGCGAGGGGATTCACGGGCGGCATAAGCTTCTCCTTCCTGCAAAAATGCCGCGCGATCAGCGCGGCATTTCTTTCATTTATTCCTGGTCCGGTGCATTTTCCGCAAGCAGCGAGGTGCAGTGCGGGCAGCGGGTCGCATCGAGTGCGATCTCAGTGCGGCAGAACGGGCAGACCTTTGTCGTCGGTGCGGCCGCTTCCCCGGTCTTTTTGCCGAGCGACGCAAGCCGGTTCATCGCCTTGACGAGCAGGAACACGATGAGCGCCATGATGACAAAATTGATGACCGACGTGATAAAGGCGCCGTATTTGATGGATGCCTTGCCAATCGTCAGCGCGTATTCGTCAAAATTCACGCCGCCGAACAGACCGAGAATGGGGTTGATGATGTTATCGGTCAGCGATTTCACGATGCCCTGAAACGCGCCGCCGATCAGCACACCGACTGCCAGATCCATCACGTTGCCGCGCAGCGCGAAGGTCTTGAACTCCTGTACAAACTTGTGCATAAAATCACTCCTATATGTAATTATTTGAATGCTTTATACTATTTGTTTTGTCTCTTCCAAGCGTGCTTCAAATTCCTCTACCGGCACGGGACGCGCATAACGATAGCCCTGCGCGATGCGGCAGCCCGCGGCAAGCAGCGCCTGCGACTGTCCCTCGGTCTCCACGCCTTCGCATACGATCTCGATGCCGAGGTCGGACGCCATACACACGATGCCGCGAATGATCGCAAGTTCGCGTGCACCGCTGAGACCGTGCAGCAGGAAGGAGCGGTCGAGTTTGAGCACATCGACCGGCATACGCTGTAACAGGCTGAGCGAGGAGTAGCCCGTACCGAAATCATCGAGGGCGATGCGGAAACCGATCTCCTTGAGCCGCTGAAAATAGCCGATCAGCCGCTCCTGATCCTCGAGCGCGACCGTTTCGGTGATCTCGAGTTCAATCAGCGGATAGGGCACGCGGTAGCGGTCCGCGATCTCGCGCAGACGGTTCGGGGTTTCGTCGTTAGAGAAATGCAGCCGCGAAAAATTGCAGGATACGGGGTGCACCGGCATCCCCTCGTCGATCCACCGGCGGATCGTGTAGCAGACCTGCTCGTAAATATAGAGATCGAGCTCGATAATCGAGCGATCCACCTCAAAATACGGCACGAACGCACCGGGCGGCAGCAGTCCCCGCTCCGGATCGCACCAACGAACCAATGCTTCGCTGCCCACGATATCCCCCGTGTGCATATCGACCTTCGCCTGATAAAACGGCACAAACTGGCCGCTTTGCAGCGCGTCCTCCATGCGGTCGGACATGTCGCGGTGCTCCAGTTCTTGCAAACGCATATGCTCGTCATACAGCACTGTCACGCTGCGATGGGTGTCCTTGGCGCTGCGGCGCGCATAGTTTGCAAAATCGAGCAGCAGAGAAAAATCCTGTCCGACCGGGTCGTTCACAACATACACGCCAAAGATGAATACCGCGCGATAATGGGACGATCGCTTACGCAGATAACTGTTGACGCGGGTGTCGATGTGCGCGAGCCGCTCGGAAAGCTGCTCAAAATCGGTATAGCGCACGAGCAGAACAAACTGATCGGCAGAAACGCGACCGGCAAGCTCTCCGGAGACCGGACAAAGCTCCTCTCGCAGCTCGTGTGCGAACGCGCACAGCAGATTATCCCCCTCGCCAAAGCCGAACACGTCGTTGATGGTCTTAAACTGGTTGATATCCGCATAAACGAGCGCATATTGTCCGGGCTTCGCATCCGCAAGCGCGCGCTGCGCGCATTCGGTGAAGCCGTTGAGGTTCCAGAGACTAGTCAGGTTATCGCGATACAGCAGCGTCTTGATCTGCCGTTTGGCGCGTGTTTTAGAGTGCAGCGCATATCCAAGGATGGCGATGATCAGCCCGAGTCCCACGACCACAAACAAAATGATCGCAGGCGCATAGCGATATAGCACCTCATCAAGCGAAAGATTCCCCGTCTCTACCGTGTTCTTAAGAATCAGGCTGTTCATTTGTTCGCTGGAAACGTACTCCAAGCATTTTTCCAGAATAGAAAACAGCAGCGCATTGCGATCGACGTCGACACCCATGCCGATCTCGCCGGCTTCGCTCGTCAGGCGGGACAGGGTGAAGCGCCGGTATCGTGCGCTCGACAGCAGATAATCCGCCGCGTAGGAATTGACATAGGCACTATCCGCTTTGCCCGTGCGTAGTGCTTCAAAGCATTCCCGATCGGAATGATAATAAGTGATGCGCGCGGTGCCGCGTTCCGCGATGAGTTGCGGCACGAATGGGTTCTCGTGGGTCACCGCGACTGTGCCGTTATCGCGTCCGCGGTTGGCATAGACCAGAGCCGTCGGCGCGCTCAGGTAGCCGCGTGTGCTCTCGATGTCGCTGCGCGTATCGCGGCGATAATCGAGGATGCGGCCGCAAATGAGCTGCGCCTGCCCTGCTTGCAGCAGCCGCTGCGCATCGTCGCCGTTTGCGATCGGCTGATAACGAAAATGCAGACCGGATACCATGGAGATCTGTGTAAACAGATCTGCGATGATGCCGCGGAATTCGCCGTCCTCGTCACGGTAGGACAGCGGACGCCAGTCCGGATCGTAGAGCGCGGTCAGCGGCTGCGCTTGCGAGATATAGGCAAGCTCCTCCCGTGTAAAGACCGGACGCTCGTCCGTGCCGACGGAAAAATACTTCTGGTACAGCCGCGCACGCAGACCGGGATCGCTGATCTCCATTTCCTCGAGCGCACGGTTGAGCGGCATCAGGAGATCCGGACGATGGGGCGAGGCGACGAGATAGACCGGCGACGGCGCAAACCGCGCAACCGTGCGCAGACCGCTCGTGCGTCCGAGATAGGTTCCCGCGATGCCGTCGATCTTGCCCGCCTTGAGCGCATCGACCATGCCCTCTATGGTTTCGTAGGATAAAATCGTTGCGTGAATGCCGTGCTTCGCAAAGTACGCGCGAAAATCATCCGCGTCCTTCGCTCGGGTGTTGACACCGACACGCATACCCTCAAACGCCGCAAAATCCTCATATGCAAACCGCGTATCACCGCGGCGCACGCTGAGGGTTGAGTACATATCACTCATCGGGATGGTGGGATACAGCATGTCTTTCTCGCGTGCCGTGGTGTGATACACACCGGGCACGAGATCAATGTCACCATTTTTGAGCATGTCATAAGCATGATTCCAGCTTCCGCATTCAACGAACTGGTAGTGCCAGCCCGTACGTTTGCTGATTTCATACAGATATTCAATGTTAAAGCCGTAGTACTCTCCTCTCGAATCACGCATCATCGCGTCGCCGTTGGCGTAATACCCTATGCGAATCGTGGGTGCGTCATCTGCGCGCACTGCGGGAAACGGGAGCAAACACAGCAGGAGGAAAAAGCATAGCGCAAAGCGCAGGCGCTGCTGCAAACACCGGCGAAAGGGAATCGTCATAAATTCTATCATCCGGCGGCAAGCCGTCCTCCTTGTCGTAAAGCGTCACCACATACGGCGGTCTTTTTTTAATTGTAGCGTAATTTTGTCCGTATGACAAGATAAAGCGCGAAAAAAAGCAAAACCTCCGCAAGTCGCGCAAGGCAATAACGACCATAAAAGTACGGCGTTTTGACGTTAAAAAAACGTCGATCTCGCCCGTGTAAGGCTTGATCGACGTTTTGCATGCGAAAAAGAATTTATGCCATTGCGGCAACGGGCAGCTCGGTCGCGGGCTGGCTTTCATAGGCGATGTTGATGATGGAAAGCACGACCATTGCCGTGATCTGGCAGATATAGACCATATCGTTTGCAATACACGGCGTTTCGCCCTTGTAGCGCGCATGCATTTCCCCGATGCGGGTGATGAGCGCATCGACCGTGAACGGCGGAATGACCGGCGCAACCCAACGCTCGAACTTGCGCGCGTCGATACGGCGCGAGATACGCAGGCTGGTGCGCTTTTCGTAGATATAATGCGCGAGCAGACTGCGGTCGTAGATGTCGTCGTTGTGCGGATAGGTGAAAAAGTCCGTGACATAGTGGCAGATCACGCCCAGATCAACGCTCAGATCGCGTCCGTTGGACGTACCGATCGTGTAGGTCTCGGTGAAGTCGCGGATCATGTCCATGACCTCATCGTACATGATCGAGGGGTTATGCCGCTTGGTCAGATAGGTGCCCGTCAGGTCGGGTTTGAGGTTTCCGTAGATAAAAGCGGAGTTATCGAATGTCACACCGCAGGTCTCCTCGATATAGGCGAGCAGGATGCGGGCGACTCTCGTGTGCGAGACAGAATCCATTCTTGTTCCTCCGAAAAAAACGCAGCGCCGCAAGTCGGCGTGCCAGTCGTATCAAAAACGAGCCTTACGGCGGCGCTCTCTCCATCGCTCGCCGTATACGAAAATATTATAGCACAAATTTTTTTGATGTGCATAGAAATCTGAAAAAAACACCGTTTTGTCAACAAGATAGTGAAGGATATACAAAAGTGTCCCGCATTTTTGTCCATTTTTTATCGGGCACGAAAAGCCTCGCCGCGGAAGCGCACCTCGCCGTCTAGCGCCTGCCGCAAGCGTGCGCACATCGCGTCGCGGTCGCGGTTGAGCGTGCCCGCCAGATTGACATAGTTCGAGGCGTGGTTGGCACGGAACACACTGCCCTCCGCGTCGATATTTTCGAGCAGTACGAGCGTTTCGCGCGCGATCTCGACCGGATTCATGAGGTAGAAGCGGCCTTCCTTCCAGTCGCGCATGAGGGGGGTCTCGAGTTCAAAGAGCAATGTCAGCAGCCCAATGTATTCGGGCTTCATGCGCGAGAGCGCGGCGGCGGTCTCCTTCGCGTGTGTTTCGCTCAGTTCGAGCGAGCCAAGCCCCGCGATGCAGGTGACGGACAGCTTCATGCCCGCTTCCTTTACCATGAGACCCGCGCGTACGATCTCGTCTGCGGTCTCGCCCTTGTTGATGCGGCGCAGCACCTCGTCCGAGCCCGACTCCAAGCCGAGATAGATCATATCGAGCCCAAGCTCGTGAAGCAGGTTGAGCTCTTCCTGCGTTTTGCACAGGATGGACGCGGGCGAGCCGTAGGAGGTCACGCGCTCGCACTCCGGGAACACCTGCCGGATGTAGCGCAGGATGTCCGCCATGTGCTCAGCGCGGCACATGAGCGCGTCGCCGTCCGCGAGAAAAATGCGGTCGACCTGCCGGTACTGGCGGCGCGCCTCGTCGAAGTCCGCCTTGACTTCCTCAAGCGGACGCACACGGAAGCGCTTTTCCTTATACATGTCGCAGAATGTGCATTTGTTGTGGCTGCATCCGATCGTGACCTGCACGATCAGGCTGTACGCCTCGGAGGGCGGACGAAAAACACGGCCTTCATATTCAATCATGGGAATTCTCCTTTTGCTGCAAAATAAACGGGTGGAACCGTTGTCCCACCCGTCGTGATGTCATTCTTCGGTAAAGGGCTTGTCGTCCTCAGCCGGCTGCTCGGGCTGCGCCGAAGGCGGCTCGGGCTGATCGTCTGCTTCAAAAATATCGAGCTGCTCGCCTGCATGGCAGTCGCCGCCCTGTGCCGCGCAGTCCTCCATGCAGTCGCACGAAGCGCACGCGGTCTCGTTCTCCGCCATCAGGTCATCGAGTTCGCTCATCGCCTTGATCTCCGCCTCGTGGTAGACCTGCTCGCGCTGCTTCTGCCGCCAGATCGCGGCAAGCGCCGCACCCGCGCCGATCGCCACACCAGCGAGCGTGAAACCGAGCGCAAAATGCGTTTTGGCTTTTTTCACGTTTTTATCCATTTCTTTCACCTCATTTAGGAAAGTCACGTTCGTTTCTTGTATAAAACACTCTATCACAGCACACGCGGGCTGTCAAGAAACGCGGGGGAAAATTCACTTCGGGTTCACGGTTTGGGCATTATTTACCGAGCTCGTATGCGCGCGCGATCGTCTTGTCGCTCGCCTGCGCGACGATGTCGTACAGCCCGCGTTCCTCAAACACACGCACGCCCTCAATGGTCGTGCCGCCGGGCGAGCACACCGCGCGGATGAGTTCCTCCGGGGTCTTGCCTGCGCGCAGCACCATTTCCGCGGAGCCTGCGACCGTTTTGCAGATGAGCGGCAGCGCGGCGGCGCGCTCGATGCCGTGCGCCTCGGCAGCGCGCGCAAAAGCGTCGATGAACTGATACGCGAACGCAGGCAGGCTGCCGTTAAAAGGAATGACCTCGTTGAGCATGTCCTCCCGATCGAACACAACCGCGTCACCCATCGACGCGAACAGCGCACGCGTTTCCTCGATCTGTGCCGCACCTGCCGCCGCGTTGCCGACGAGCGCGCTCGCGCCCATCCCGAGCAGCAGCGGCGTGTTGGGCATCACGCGCACGATGGGACAGTCCGTACCGAGCGCGGCTTCCATTTTGGCAAAGGTCACGCCCGCCGCGATGGAAATGACGAGCGGCTTGCCCTCGAGCGGCGCGGCGGCGAGCAGCGGCAGCAGCTCGGCAAAGTTCTGGGGCTTGACACCGAAGATGACGCGGTCGCAGTCCGTATACACGCGCGTCATGTCGTCCGTGACCGCATATCCGAGCGCCGCCTTTTCCGCGCGCTTTTCCGCGGTGCGATTGAAGAGCAGGATGTCGCCGCGTGCAAAAAGCCCCGCGCCGACCGCGCCCTCCGCAATCGCCATACCCATATTGCCCGCGCCGAGCACGCCCAGCTTGTATTGCTTCATTGATCGAACACTCCCTTGACCGAAATTCTTTCTTTTATTGTATCATGCGCGCGAAAAATATGCTACAATTACTGGCATGAATCCCACTGTGCGTTTTTCGGAGGAAGCCATGAATCGTTATCATATCGGTCTGCGCACCGTCAAGACCGGGCTCGCCGTCGCGCTTGCGCTGCTCTTTGCGGGCATGCGCGACAGCCCTGCCCCCATTTTTGCCGCCATCGGCGCGATTGTCGCGATGAGCCGCGCTTGGCAGGACGCGGTGCGCGCGTGCCTGACCCAGCTTGCGGGCATCACCTGCGGCGTGCTTATCGGGTGGATGTTCCAATATCTCACGCCGGGTTACTTCGTTTGGGAAGTCGGCGTGGGCATCGTGCTCGTCATTCTCGCATGCAACCTGCTGCGGCTCGAGTTCGCGGTGCCGCTGTCGTGCATCGTGTTCGTGTCCGTGTGCCTGCTCGACTCGTCCAAGGACTTTGTGCTCTACGGCGTAAACCGCCTGCTTGATACCTCGATCGGCCTCGTGACCGCGCTCGCGATCAACCTCGCGATCAAGCCCTATAACAACCGCAACAAGATCGCGGGTATGATCGAGCGCACACAGCGCCGCTTTCCCGCGTATCTCGAGGAACGCGTGCTGCACTGCCGCTATCCCGACCTGACCGAGCTGCACCGCACGCTGCGCACGCTCGACGATGAGCTTGCGATCTTTGCGCAGCAGCCTGTGCTCGGACTGCGCCATCGCACCGCGCGCCGAATCGAGCAGGAGCGCGAAGCCGCTTACCTGCTTGGCTGTGCACAACTGCTCACCAAAATGGCGGAGGAGCTGACCTCACTGTGCACGATGGACGCATGTCCCGCGCCGTCTGCGGAAATGTGTGCGCGGCTCGCTGCCCTCGGGCTGACGGTGGAGTCTAGCGGTGCACCCGACGGCAGCACGCCGGAGGATCGCATCGTGCAGACCTATCATTTGACCAATCTGCTCGACGCGAACGACTTTTTAAACGAGCTGCGCGCCGTGCGCTGAAAAAATTACAGCAAACTGGGAACCTTTTGGAAAGACCGCCGTCTAATCAGACAAACACCCACAAAAATAACACAGACGGACGACCGAAAGGAGAATCTCAGTGATGAATATGAAGAGAACAATGGCGGCGGTACTTAGCGCTGCAATGGTATTGACGGCAGGTGCGGCGGCGCTCGCAGCAGACAACACCACGGCAAATACGCCCGCTGCACAGCAGACCGTTGCGGTGGACCCCGCGCAGACCGCGCCCTATCGTCTGGGCGCACAGGCGACCGTGACCGCGCTCGACCTGACCGGCGAGCATCCGTCCATCACGATCGAAACGACCGACAAGCAGATCCTGCAGCTCAATGTGAGCGCGGAGACCGTGGTGCTCGACACCAAGACTGGCATTGCCGCTTCGCTGAGCGAGGTCAAGAAGGGCGACCAAATCTACGCTTATTACAGCCCCGCGATGACGCGCAGCATCCCCGCACAGACCGCATGTGAAGCGATCGTCATCAATCTGGAGAAGGATCACTCCGCCGCGAAGCTGCTGACCGCGGAATCGGTCACGCAGAACGTCGACGGCAGCGTGACCGTACTCGCGGAAAACGGCACGCTGCTGCTGACCGTCCCCGCGGACGCCGCAGTCGCACCGTATCGCACGAAAAATGTCGTCAAGAACACCGACATCCGCATGGGCACCCGCTTCTTTGCGTGGTATGACGTTGTCGCGCTGTCCATGCCGGGTCAGGCATCGACCGCAAAGGCAGTCATCCTGCCGCAGCAGGAGACCGAGGACACCATCACGATCGTCCATGAGGGCGACATCGCGATCGGTGAGGCAAAGCTGGAGCATGGCGTCGTCATGGTGCCGCTGCGCAAGACGGCGGAAGCGCTCGGCTTCCAGGTGACCTGGAACGGCAAGGAAAACAGCGTGCATCTGACGAACGGCACGGTGCAGACCTCGATCACGATGGGACAGGACAGCTACTATATGGCCACCGCGATCCGCGGTGCGGTCGGTATGAGCGCGCCCTCTCCGCTCGGCGCGGCGGCGTATGAGAAGAACGGCACGAGCTGGGCACCCGCCGAGCTGTTCAATCTGCTGCTCGAGGGCAAGCCCGTCACCCTCAAGGGCAACACCCTGTATCTGTAAGTTTCCCGTTTTTCCCCAATGCAAAACCCCGATCTGCTTTTCGGCAGGTCGGGGTTTTTTGCATGCGCGGCTTTACAACATTTGCAGCAGTTCGATCTGTTCGCCGGAGGGGCCGGTGAAGAACCAGTTTTGCAGTCCGCCGAAGGTATTCGGCAGCACCTTCTTTTGCGGCTCGGTGAAGGTTTCCACGCCTGCGGCGCGCAGCGCATCCGCTGTCGCATCGAGATCATCCACATAGACCGCAAAGTGCGGGATGTTGCCCTCTGTCATCGGCGCGGGCACCGGCGACTCGATGAGCTCGAGCGTAAACCCGCCGAACGAAACGAGCGCAAGCTTCTTCTCGCCGTCCGGTGTCGTCACCGCGTCGCGCTGCGCAAGCGCACCGCCGATCTTTTCATAGAATGCAATGCTCGCGTCCATGTCCTGCGTATGGATCGCGATGTGACCCAACCCCCGATAATGTTCCTTCATTGTTCCATTCCTCCGATTTGCTTTTTCTTCATCATAACACACCCCGCTCAAAATAAAAACCCCGACTTGCGTCGGGGTTTTTGGAAGAAGAGGTAGAAAGTTGCGTTTACTTTTGCTGCGCGCTCGTTGTCTGCTGATTTGTAAGCGAACGCTGATAAGTGGTCGTGTCGCTCTTGCCGAAGCCGAGCGGGGAGAACACGATATACGCCAGTACCATGATGAGCAGCGTGAGCGTTGCCCAGAACTTGCCGTGCTTCCACGGGGTCATATCGACCGCCTTGGCATCGTGCAGCTCGAAATCGGTCGGGCGCGGGTTCTTCTTGACGATGAACCACATCACGATCATATCAAAGACAAACAGGATCGCCGTGAAGTACAGATAGTGGATGCTATTGAGTGCGGGCAGCATATTGCGCAGACCGAACTGCAGCGCGAAGTACAGTACCACGTGCACCGGAATGACGATCTTTGCCGCATTCGACGGTACCTTCTTCCAGAAGAAGCCGCAGATGAGGCATACGAAGATCGGCGTGTTGAACGCTGCGAACATCGAGTTTACGAAGGTCGTGATGCCGCCCATATAGAGCATGAACGGGCTCATCACGGTGGAAATGATCGCGACGACCGTACCGAAGTTCTGACCGACCTTGACCATGCGTGCATCGGAAGCCTCCGGGTTGAACATGGGGCGGTGAATATCCAGTGCATAAATGGTTGATGCCGAGTTGAGCACCGAGTTGAACGAGGACAGGATCGCGCCGAACATGACCGCCGCGAAGAAGCCGAGCACCGGCTTGGGCATAACCTGCGCGACCAGCATCGGGTAAGCCGCGTCGCCGTTGCCCCAGTCCTGACCCTGATACGCCATCGAGCAGATGACGCCCGGGATAACAATGATGAGCGGGGTCATGATCTTGAGGAAGCCCGCGAATACGGCACCCTTCTGCGCTTCCTTCAGGTTCTTCGCGCCGAACGCGCGCTGAATGATGGACTGGTTGGTTGCCCAGTAGTACATGTTGTTGATGAGCAGACCGGTCAGCAGCAGCGGCCACGGAAGCCACGGCTCGGGCGAGGACGGCTCATTGATCGCATTGAGCATTGCGGGATCGGTGTGCAGGAACTTATCCAGACCGTCGAAGAAGCTGCCGTCGCCGCCGAGCTGACCCGACAGGAACATCATGCCGAAGATCGGCACGAGCAGACCGCCGACGATCAGGCCCAGACCGTTGATCGAGTCAGACAGCGCGATCGCCTTCAGACCACCAAAAATCGCATAGATCGAGCCGACAATCGCGGTCGCGACGCACACAATGGCGATCGCCGAGAAATAGCTGATGCCCAGCATCTTGTCCAGACCGAAGATGTTGACGAATACCTGTGCGCCTGCGTACAGGATGTTCGGCAGCATGATCACGACATAGCTCAGCAGCACGATGATCGAGACCATGCGACGCGTGCCCGCGTCATAACGCTGCTCGAAGAACTGCGGCACAGTGGTCAGACCAGTCTTGAGGTACTTCGGCATGAGCACGAACGCCAGAATGACGAGCGCGATCGCGGACGTGACCTCCCAGCCCATGGTACTCATACCAACACGCACCGCCTGACCGTTGTTGCCTACCAGCTGCTCCGCCGACAGGTTGGTCATCAGCAGCGAACCCGCGATGACCGGGCCCGTCAGGTCACGGCCTGCCAGATAGTAGCCGTCCTGCGTATCCAACTGATCTCCACGGGTTTTCCACCAGGAGATAATTGCCACGAGCGCGGTGAACGCCACGAAAGTGATCGCCGTGAACGCGATGGAATTGACAAAATTCATTTTCTTTTTCCCCTTTTTTTATTTATGCATATCGCTGCGGCCATACACACGCTTACCCTCACGCGTATGTCCGAAATGCAATCGAAATGGATCCCCTAAAAAGAGGTCACAAAGCATATCAAAAATGCGAAAACGTGATAACTCCTTTCGCAAACATCTGTCAAAGCACTTTTCTGCTTCCATATGCTGCAAAAACGAGTGATATACCGTGCACGCACTCCCGATTCCTTTGTGATTATATCGAATTGTCAAAAATATCGCAATCTACATTCTTGCTTTCTTTCGTATGCTTTTATGCCACTATCTTGGGTATATTTATGTCTTATTTTATATCAACTAAAGATTCTTGCGGTATTTGGCTCTTTTCGCTAAATAGTGAAAATCTGATTTGTGTAAAATCACTGTGTATTTTCTGCATAATTCATGTGAAATGTGTTTGTGTATTTTATCCTAAATTACTGGACTTCCCGTGTGATTTTTCGGTACTGCCCTGGGGTCACACCAATGTGTTTTTTAAACAACAGATTGAAATAATTTGCATTTTCATAGCCCACGCCTTCTGCAATGCTGATGACGGACGCCTCGGTGGAGGTGAGCAGCGTCTGCGCCTCGCCCATGCGCCGCTGAATGATATACTGCACGGGCGAATAGCCGGTGCGCTCCTTAAAGATGCGTCCGAGATGATAGGCGCTCACGCCGAGTGCTTCCGATACCTCCGTCAGGGTCAGATTGTCGCGGTAACGTGCATCAATATAGCGTTTGATGCGGATGGCGAGATCCTCCTCCCCGTGCACACGCGGGGTCGCCTGCACGCGAATCAGCTCCAACGTATCAAACAGCAGCGTCATCATAAAATGGCGGCACAGGTCGGCGGTCAGCGTGCGCCCGCGCAGCAGCTCGTCATGCAGATAGCCGCACAGGGTGTGCAGCCGGTCTGCCGCCGCGCCCGCATGCAGCAGCGGCTCGTGCCGTGCGCTGAGGACCGCATTCTCGGGCAGACCGCGCAGGCGCAGCGCCGTGATGCCGAGCGTATAGCAGCACAGCCCGTCGTCCCCTACTGAGCGTTCATCATGCGGTACGCCCGCATTGTAGAGCAGCACATCCCCCGGTCGGCTGTAATAGCGTTCATCTCCGATCGCATGCACGCCGCCGCCCGCATAGACAAACGAAATTTCCGCGCAGTTGGCGTGCAGATGCAGTGCACGGGGCAAGCGGCTGCTGCCGCCTGTGCGGTGATCCAAATGACGCAAGCGCGGCTGTCGGCCGTCTAAAAAGCAGCTTTCCGTGCGCTGCGGTACGAGATATTGCATGTGGGTTCTCCTTTTCTTGGCGGGAAAAAGAAAACAGAGAGTAATACTCTCTGTTTTCATGTCAATTCGTTATAATGGCTGAACGACTTCAAAAGTCGTTGCTTGCGGCCTCCTGCTGGTAGCCCTTCGCCCAGACCGGCGCGCCGGTTTTGAGCGACAGCGGCACATCAAGCACGCGCTGGTTGCGGCTGCCGCGAAAGCGCAGCGACAGATCGCGCACTGCCTCGAGATAGGGACCGTCAACCAGCAGATCCGCCTGCTGCAGCAGCGCCATCGCGTCATCGCCCAGCTCAAGCAGTTGCTCGTATGTGTAACCCGAGTAGACCATGATGTTCTTACCCTTTTCGTGCAGCGCAGCGGCAAGCGTCGCGAGCGGGGCAGGCTGGCAGAACGGCTCGCCGCCCGAAAACGTCACGCCGGACAGCATCGGGTTGCGCAGAATATCGCCATACAGCGCGTCGAGCGTCAGTACAACGCCGCCGTCGAAATCATGCGTCTTGGTATTATGACACCCCGGACAGCGGTGCGGACAGCCCTGTGTGAAGATCACATAGCGAATGCCGGGACCGTCCACGATAGACTCGCCGATCGTACCGGCGACACGCAGTGTTCCGTCCATGGCTTATGCCGAGCGGGTCTCGTCAAGCGAGCAGCACGCGGTGTTGTGCTTGACCCGATCGTGCTCCTCCGCGCGCTTGGCGTTGTTAAAACGGTCCAGCGTGCCGACCAGATAGCCCGTGATACGGCGGATACGCTCGAAGCCTACGCCTTCACCGATCAGTTCTTCGTTTTGCATACTCTGTACGTTGTTTTTCATTTTTCTCTTCCTTTCACGATTCCTGTATATGGTCAGACAGTGAGTTTGGCATGCGGTCCGCTTCTTCCGCGAGGTCGCCGTGATAGCCGAGCGTGTCCGCGTTCATGTACTTGCGAATGCCCAGTGCGCGCAGCTTGGACAATGCCACGCCCTCGCCCTCATGTCGCCCGCAGCGCGGGCAAACGTCGTCGATGATGCCGGTATAACCGCACACCGGATCGCGGTCGATCGGGTGGTTGATCGCACCGTAGCCGATGCCGACTTCCTTCATGCAGCGCACGACCGCCTCGAATGCTTCGAGGTTCTGGGTCGGGTCACCGTCGAGCTCGATGTAGCTGATATGACCGCCGTTTGTCAGCGCGTGATAGGGCGCCTCGCGGCGCAGCTTTTCATACGCCGAGATCGGATAATAAACCGGTACATGGAACGAGTTTGTATAATAATCCCGATCGGTCACACCCTCGATCACGCCGTAGCGCTCACGATCGAGTTTGATGAAGCGTCCGGACAGGCCCTCTGCCGGTGTGCCGATAACGGAGAAATTAAGCTTGTACTGCTGTGCTGCCGCGTCCATACGCGCACGCATGTGACCCACAATCTCCAGACCGAGGTTCTGTGCCTCTTCGCTCTCGCCGTGGTGCACGCCGATGAGCGCCTTGAGGCATTCCGCCAGACCGATGAAACCGATCGTCAGCGTGCCGTGCTTGAGCACCTCACCGACCTCATCATCCGGTCCGAGCTTGTCCGAATCCATCCAGATCCCCTCGCCCATGAGGAAGGGATAATTGCGCACGCGCTTGTGCGACTGGATCTGGAAGCGTGCGAGCAGCTGGTCGATGCACAGGTCGATCTTGCGGTCGAGATCCTCGAAGAAGAAATCGAGATCGCCGTGGCTGCGGATGCCGATGCGTGGCAGGTTGATCGAGGTAAACGACAGATTGCCCCGTCCGCTTACGATCTCGCGTGTCGGGTCGTAGATGTTACCGACCACGCGGGTGCGACAGCCCATATAGGATGCCTCGGTCTCGGGGTGACCCGGCTTATAGTATTGCAGATTGAACGGCGCGTCGATAAACGAGAAATTCGGGAACATGCGCTTGGCAGATACCCGGCACGCCAGACGGAACAAATCGTAGTTCGGCTCGCCCTCGTTGAAGTTGATGCCTTCCTTCACCTTGAAAATATGGATCGGGAAGATCGAGGTCTCTCCGTTGCCCAGACCGGCTTCGGTTGCGAGCAGCAGATTCTCAACGACCAGACGACCCTCGGGCGAAACATCGGTGCCGTAGTTGAGCGACGAGAACGGGATCTGCGCGCCCGCACGCGAGTGCATCGTGTTGAGGTTGTGCACAAGTGCTTCCATCGCCTGATACGTCGCCTTGCGCGTTTCCTTCATGGCGTACTTGCGCGCGAACTTGACGCATTTTTCCGCGATAGGCTCGTCGTATTCTGCGGCGATCACCTGACGCAGTGCCTCGTCAAAGCCGTTGTCCGCGGCAAGGCATGCCCATTTGCCGGTCACATCCTCGGCACGCATCGTCAGCGTGCGCGCGGTCAACTCGGGCTCGTCAAGCTCGGCATAAACCTCAAGCGCCTTGGCGAGGTTCTGCCGATACAATTTGTGATAGGTCTTTTTGACGCCCGGTGCCATGGAATAATCAAAGTTCGGAACGGACTGTCCGCCGTGCTGATCGTTCTGGTTAGACTGGATCGCGATGCATGCAAGTGCGGAGTAGGAGCGAATGTCGTTCGGCTCACGCAGGAAACCATGACCGGTCGAAAAACCACTGTCAAACAGCTTGAGCAGATCGATCTGGCAGCAGGTCGTCGTGAGCGTCAGGAAATCGAGGTCGTGGATGTGGATGTCGCCCTCACGGTGCGCCTTGGCATGGTCGGGGTCGAGGATGAACATCTCGTAAAACTGCTTCGCGCCCTCAGAGCCGTACTTGAGCATCGTGCCCATCGCGGTATCGCCGTCAATATTGGCGTTTTCGCGCTTCACATCGTTCTCGAGTGAGGACTGGAACGTCAGATCCTCATAGACCTTCATAAGCCGCGTGTTCATCTCGCGCACGCGGGTGCGCTCGTTGCGGTAGAGGATATACTTCTTGGCGGTGCGGGCATGTCCGTCCTTGACGAGCACTTTTTCCACCATATCCTGTACCTGTTCGACGGTCGGCTCGTGGGTCGAGGGGTCTTCGTCAAGGCAACGTTCCACCTGCTGTGCAAGCTCATATGCCATCTGGTAGTCCTGTCCGCCCGATGCCTGCGCTGCCTTAAAGATCGCGTTTGCAATCTTATCCAGCTCAAACGGCGCTCTTCTACCGTCCCTTTTGACGATTTCCCTTATCATTTCCATACTCCTTCTAAACCATACCAAAACCCACGCGAAGCGCGCTTTTAGCAAAATAGTGACACAAACAATCTGCCCCATACAATATCTTGTGGGGCAGTGTAGTATTATTGTATCGCGCCCCCTTGCGCTTGTCAAGGAGGCGACAACTCTTTCAGCGAAATAGCCGAAACCTGCAGTTTTAATTTGAGCAGCTATTGTCACGCCGACACTTGACAGACATAAACTGTAGCAGGAGGTATGCCTTATGAATCATTCCTGCGCACCCTATATGCTGCCCGCGCCCTACCCTGCGCCGGCAAGCGAAATCAAGCCCGATCCCGCCGTTGCGCGGCGGTTGCTCGCGGCGTATGCCGGCAGCGGCGGCGAGCTGACCGCGGTCGGGCAGTATTTTTACAACAGCCTGCTCGCACCCGTTGCGGGGGCACGCGCAGTAGGCGATCTATTCGCGTGCGTGTCGCGCGTCGAGATGCACCATCTCGAGTTGCTCGGTGAGCTCATCCTTGCCTATGGGGGCGACCCGGGCTTTCTCGCCTATCAGCCCAACGGACGTACCGCATGGTGGTCTGGCGGCTATCTCAGCTACGATAAGCAGCCCGCAAACATGCTGAAAAATGCGATCGCAGGCGAGCAAGCCGCCATCGCAGACTATCGCCGCACCCTGACCTATATGCAGGATGCCCCCTCCGCACGCGCACTGCTCGAGCGCATCATCGCGGATGAGGAGCACCATATCACGCTCTTCAATGCTGCACTTGCTTCCCTGTGAAGCGGACATACGAACAGGTCGACCGCGTTCTGTGGTCGACCTGTTGTTATTTTGTTTGTATAGATTTCTATTGTATCATTTGATTTGCTGATAGAGACGCATGACCGCAATGATCGCCTCCTCCACGCGCATGGGATCGTTCGGACGAAAATTCCCGTTCGTGTCGCCTGCGAAGATCACGCCGCAGCGTGTCAATGCGCTGCGTGCCCAAGGTGCCGCCTGCGCCGCATCGGCATAGGTACGCGCTGTACCGCTGCCGCCATAGAGCGTGAGTGCACGCGACAGCAGCACTGCGCATTCCTGACGGGTCAGGATGTCATTGCTCGCAAAGCCACCTCCACGCCCTTCGAGCAACCCGTATCGCCACGCCGTCACCTCGGCGGTGTAGCCGTCATAGGGACAACTCTCAATCGGCTTAGGCTCTGCATGCGGTGCGCGCACCTGAATGAGCTGCGCCAACAGTTCCGCAAACTTCCACCGCGGAATACTCGCCTGCATGTTCTCTCCCGCCAGACGATCAGGAATCAGATTAGCGCTGCCCGCACGCGTAATATCACTGCGTGCCCACGTACTTGTCGTGTCGTTCTCCCGCAGCAGCCCCGCTGCAAAACACGGCTGCACCGCTTTTTCAAATGCCGTAATCGCTGCGGGATCTTCCAAACGGTACACGACCGCCAAATTGTCATTGATCGTTTGCGCCAAAGTGCCATACGCCGACTGGGTAAACGAAGCCAAACCGCGGCTGTTCTCACGGAAATAGAGCGCATAACCATAGCCGCTGTCCGGCTCATACAGCGCACGGGTGAGCGGCAGCTCACGCAGCGCGTCGTACAACGCGCGGATCGTTGCGCGGTCGGTCAAAATGGTATAGCTGCCGGTGTTGCCGCTCGCGATCTTGACCGAATCGACACGGTCTATCACATAGTTGAGTCCGGTTGCCTGTGCAAACGTCTTTTTCACGGGAAACAGGTTCAAAAATGCTTTATTTTCTTCTGCCAGCGCGTTGTCACGCAGTGTACGAAGCGCCGCATCCATTTGGTAGTCTCCGCGCTTGAGTTCCCGATAGACCACCGTTTTTCCCTGCTCGCTCCCCGTTACAAAGCCCACGCCTTCCCGATATTCCACGGTATTGCCATTTTTCAGTGAAAAAACCGCACGAATACCGTTTGTACGTGCGGAAAGCGGTGCAAGCAGCTTACGCTGCACCTGTATATCGGAAATCTGCTCATAAAATGCCGCGATCTGCGACTCTTTGGTCAAAGTGAGTTTCCCATGGCGAAATGCCTGAAACTGTGTGTCTGCGGTGCATTCGATGGCCGTTATGTCGGCGGCTCTCGATACCCCAAGGACTTGCGGCAAAGCGACTGTGTCCGCCGCAAGCACCCATGTATGCACAAAAACACCGAGAAATAGAAGCAACAACAGCATTTTATGTCGTATTTTCAACGTTTTGCACCTCCCTGTCACGCTATAATCTGTATCCTGTAGCGTGAGCATACCATAGTTTCTTTCAAATGTCAAAACAACTCTCGTTTGCACTCTTTGAGTATGACGTGTACTTCCGTGAAAAAGTTTCGTGAACGCACAAAAAAAGACGGCAACTTACGTTACCGTCTTTGATGTGCGCGCTGTGTTATCTTCCCGGGCCGTCGCCAGCCAAGTATTGTCACCGTAAACGAGCTTAACTACTGTGTTCGGAATGGGAACAGGTGTACCCTCGTCACCAA
>JAJUJC010000005.1 GCA_029267335.1 Intestinibacillus massiliensis
ATCACTCAGAAGCCAGTCTGTCAAGAACTTTTTTCAAATTCTTTTCGAATCTTGTTTAAGTTCTGGTCATTTTGTCTCCCTCGCGGCCGCCTCACCGAAGCAGCTTGTTTAGTATACCAACCATTCCGCCGTTTGTCAACAAGTTTTTACAAGTTTTTTTGACAAAATTCAAGGCGCATTTAACTGATGTATTAAATGCGCCTCGAATTGCATTTCAATCAAGCAAATAGCTTTGTTTTGTGGCAAAAAAGTATAAATATTTTTGTTTTACCGGTTTATCAAAGATCTGCTCGACCGCATAGGCATAGGCATCAAGCTGTGCGCGATAGCTTTCTGCGCGTTCGGCAGCGTTGCCCGCGTGCACCCGATCGTTCTTAAAATCCACGATGCACATGCCGTCCTCGTGCTCGATCATGCAGTCGATGACGCCTTGCAGTAACACCTGCTCGTCCGGCGTGCTCTGCGCCACCGGATAAAAGCGCGCAGCGGGGGCGAGCACCGAGAACTTAAATTCGCGGCGCACCCTGCCCCGCTTCATCTGTTCCTGATACAATGCGCTGCCGAAAAATGCGGCGATGCGCGATGCGTCGATCGCATCCGCCTGCTCGCGCGCCAGAATGTGCTTGTCCGCGAGCCGCGCGCACTCCGCCTGCACGCCTTCCACGGTCTCGCACGCGGCAAAATCCGCAAACTGCATGAACAGATGATGCGCGGTGCCGACCTCGGAGGGTGTCAGCCCCCGCGCGGCACGGTCAAAGAACGGACGACGCAGCACACGTTCGGGCTTGACCGCAGGCGGAGCATCCTCGGACGCTTCTTCCGCTTTGAAGCCTTTTTTCACGCCGGTCGCGGTCAGCTTTGCCGGAATGTCCTGCAAAAACGCGGCTTCGTAGGGCTGTGTTGCCGGCACGCGCAGCGCGTTTGCGGTCTGCTCGTGTGCAGTCTCGTTCTCCGCTTGGTCTTGTTCGTTTTGCTCGTCGGACTGCACGCGCACGCAGGCAAAGGAAAAGCATTCCGGCAAATCAGGTGCGGGTGCGAGCGTCACCCCCGCCAGGTCACGCAGCGGCTGTGCCTGCGGATGACGCAGCAGCGGCGCAAGCAGCCACAGCGCGGTGGAGCGCGCCGCGCCGAGCGCATAGGGAGGGATACGCTCCTCCTGCGCGAGCGGCGCCCACTTGCGCAGCGACGATGCTGCAGAGCCGGATGCGCAGGTGATGACCATTTTATCGCGGGCACGCGTCATGCCGACATATAAGATACGCAGTTCCTCGCTGACCTGTTCGCGCCGTGCCTGCGCCGCGATGGCGAGCCGCCACAGCGAAGGGTATTGGATACCGCGTTCCATATCCCGGCATTTTGGGCCAAAACCCAGTTCGGAATGAACCAATATGGGCGCATATAGATCGGTCTCATTAAAGGTTTTGGCGCAGTCGGCAAGAAAGACGACGGGAAACTCCAGCCCCTTGGACTTGTGGATGGATAGGATGCGCACCGCGCCGCCGTCTGCCGAGGGCGTGGGTGCAGGAAAGTCCTCCCCGTTTGCGAGCATGCCGCGCACCAGGCACAGAAAACGAAACAGCCCGCGATGCCCCTGCGCTTCATAGGCACGCGCACGCTCAAAAAACGCGAGCAGATTCGCCTGCCGTCTTGCGCCGTTTGGCAGTGCGCCGTAAATTCCCATCGCACCGGTCTCATCGTAGAGCAGTTCGATCATCTGCCACATGGGTAGGTCTGCGGCAAGCAGCCGCCAGCGTGCAAGCTGCTGCAAAAACAGCGCCGCGTGTTCATCCTCTGCGGCGGCGAGCACGAGCGCATCATAAAAGCACGCATCACGCGCGTGCAAATGGATGTCCGCAAGCTGCTGCTCGGTGAAGCCGAGCAGGGGCGAACGCAGCGCGCCGATCAGTTCGATATCCTGCCGCGGATTGTCGATCACCGACAGCAGCGACAGGACCGCGCGCACCTCGGTCGCAGCGAGCAACCCGGTCGAGTCGTCGGTCTGTGCGGCCAACCCGACTGCTTCGAGTGCAGCGGCATACACCGCTGCCTTGCGCTTGACCGAGCGCAGCAGAATCGTGCAGTCCGACGCGACCGCCGGACGCTGTCGCCCGAGCGCCTTATCATAAACGAGGAAACCCTCGTGCAGCAGCTGCGCGATGCGCTGTGCGACCACGCGCGCCTCTGCCTCGGTCTTGTCGGGCGCATTACCGTCCTCATCCTTGGACAGATCGACCACGCACACCTCGGTATCGTAACACGGGTTTTCCGCATCGGGATAATCCGCACCCGGATAAAGCGCTTCGCGCGCGCCGTATTCGACGTCTCCGACCGACGCGCTCATCACCGCACGGAACACCGCGTTTGCCGCTTGGAGCACCTGTGCACGCGAGCGGAAGTTGCGCGACAGCACAACGCGGCGCGGCTGTCCCTCGCCCGCTTGGGCAGCGTCCGTAAATGTCAGATATTTTTGCAGAAAGATGTACGGGTTGGCAAGGCGAAAGGAGTAGATGCTTTGCTTGACGTCGCCGACCATGAACAGCCGCGCGCCGTCGTCCGAGACCGCGCGGAAAATCGCGTCCTGCACGGCGTTCGTGTCCTGATACTCGTCGACGAGCACCTCGACAAAGCCGCGCGACAGGGTGCGTGCAAGGGCGCTCGGTTGTCCCCCTTCATATAATAGACGAATCGCAAAGTGCTCGAGATCGCCGAAATCGACCAGACCGCGCCGCCGTTTTTCCGCGCTGTACGCCGCTGTAAAATCCTCGACCGCGTCAATGAGTGCGCCCATGGCGGGCGCAGTGCGCACGCGATCGTCCTCTGCCTGCGCTTCTGTCACGCATAAAATGCGTTCGCGCAGCTTTTTAACCACGCTTTTCCACTCCTCGCGCAGCGCCTTGAGCGCTTCGAGATGCTCCTTGTCCTCATAGCCGCGCGTGCTGCCCAGACGGTCGAATGCGACCTCCTGCGCGCCCGCGACCGCACCGTCCCAGTCTCCGGCGGCGATGGTGTCGAGCAGCCTGCCCGCACGCGCGCGGTCCGCGAGAAACGCGGGCAGGTATGCGTCGCGCAGCACATCGTCCCCCTCCATGTCCGCGATTGCGCGATCCAATCGCCCCGCGCCGTATTCGACCGCGACGCGCGCCTCTTCGAGCAGCACCTTGCCGTGCGGCGTGTCCGCGAGCGCACCGATCGGCTGCTCGTAGCCCTGCCGCACATGCTCGAGAAAAGCATGCGGCTCGGGATGCGCCTGTATCTTATGATAGGTCTCCAAAATGACCTCGTGCAGCTGTTTGTCGTCGCGTCCCGCGGTCAGCAGATCACTCAGCGCGAGAAAAGCCGCGTCGCCCGCTTCATAGCGTGCTTCGAGCAGCGCTTCCATGGTCTCGTCGAGGATGGGACCGGTCTCGCTCTCGTCCGCGACGCGAAAATCCGGTGTCAGGTCAAGTGCGGCAAACTGATCGCGCGCGAGCGACAGACAAAACGCGTGGACCGTCGTAATCTGTGCGCGGTGCACAAGAAAGAGCTGACGGCGCAGCCGCTTATCCTCCGGCGCAGCCGCTGCACGGGCAGTCAGCGCGTCGGACAGCTTGCCGCGCAGCTCGGCGGCCGCGGCATTGGTATAGGTGACCATGAGAAAGCGGTCGATGTCGACCGGGTTTGTGTCGTCGGTCAGGCGGCGCAGTACGCGCTCAACGAGCACGGCGGTCTTGCCGCTGCCAGCGGCCGCCGACACAAGCAGCGTGCCGCCCCGATTTTCGATCGCTTCGCGCTGCTCCTCAGTCCACTGTGTCGCCATGCGGTTGTCCTCCCTCCACATTTGTCCAAAATTCCTGCTCGCTCACCGTGCGCAGCACACGCGCGCGGTCGCCCGCCCATTCGTCAAACTGGCATGCCGCGCGGAACTCGCACCACTGGCAGTAGTCGTGCTGTCCGTTGCGGTACGGGTCGGCACGCACATCGCCCGCGGCGAGCGCGCGTCCCATTTCGAGCAGTTTGCCCTGTGCATACCGCGCGAGCCGCCCGAAGCGCGCGAGATCCGCCACGCCTCCGACCACACTGACCTCCTCACCCTTTTTGGGTTTGGTCAGCTTGACCGGGATGAAGCGGCCGTCGCCCGACAGGCCGTGCTCCATCGCTTCGAGGATGTCCATGTCGTCCGTCACCAGACCGGAACGGCGCAGCAGCTTTTCGCGCAGCGCGCGCAGGGTGTCTGCGTCCTCTTCACGGTCTGCATCGAGCAGTTCATCCCGCGCAGGCACATAGAGCACGCCCGCGGGCACAATTTCATAGAGTGCGCGCGACAGCTTTTCGCGGTAACGCTCCAAGCCCTCGTCCTGTAGCGCGTAGAGATACAGCACAAGCTGCATATTGAGCCCGTACCAAATATCCGACAGTGAAAATGCCTTTTTGCCGCTTTTATAGTCCATCACGCGTACATACAGCCGTCCGTCCTTGAGATAGCCGTCCACGCGGTCGACCTTGCCGGAGAGCTGCGCTTCAGTCTCACCGTCTGTCACCGCGATCGGGGGCAGATCGCCGGACAGGGAAAAATCAAGCTCATAGTCGATGGGGGCAAAGTCCGACACGCGCAGTTCCTCGAGCACGTTCTCGAGGATGCTCTCCATGGTCTTGATGAGCCGGCGAAACAGATACTGAAAACGTGCCGGCTTGTTTTCCAGCCCGCCGAGTTGCTCCTCAATATATTGGGTAACATAGCGTTTCATGATGGCACGCGCCTCGTCCATCGACGCCTGCGCCGCGCCGCCCTCGCGGTTTCCCAGCTCTCCCAATGTGTTTTCAAGTACAAAATGGATGAACGTGCCCGCTTCGGGTGCGTCAAACTGCGCGACGCGGCGCGCCTTTGCCCGCAGACCGTACTGCATAAAGAATGCAAACCGGCAAGAGTAAAAGGTGTCGACGCGCGACGCGGTCAGACCCAGCGTGCGCCCGTACAGCCCCGCGACCGTGTCACGTCGGGTCAGCGGCCCGCGCTCCACCCGGGTGGTCGCGGCACGGCGCACGCGCTCGTCCTTTTGATAGTGCGCATACGCCGCGCGCGCGGCAGGTGTGTCCGCACCGCTCAGATAGGCGCACGCGAGATCGACGCACGGCCTCTCCGCTTCCAGCCGGTCACATCCGCCCTGCGCCGCATGGCTCGTAAACGGCACGCCCTCGAGCAGCGTGCGCACGCTGCCGATCAAATACGACGGCCGGGTCTGCGCGCCGCCCGCGTCACTTTCATGCCAGCACAGCAGCAGCGACTCGGTCGGGCATGCAAGCATGTGATAGAGCATTTCCTGCTCCATAAGCATACGCTCCGCGCCCGACGCGGACAACTTGACCCCCCAGTTGTCGAGGATCAGCCGGTCGGTCTCGGTCAACACGCCGCCCGCCGCAGGAGTCTGCGGCAGCACGCCGTCATTGACCCCAAGCACAATGAGGTGCTTGGCATACGAACCGGTCACGCGCTCCAGACTGCCGCAGGTCACGCGGTCGAGCGACACGGGGATCGTGCCCACATCATATTCACCGAGCACCAGTGTGAAAAGCTGCGCGAACCGCTTCGCGTCCATGGGCGCATCGCCACAGGTCCACGCGAACTGCTCGAGCGCGCCCACGAGAATCTCCCAAAGCTGCCGATATTCCTCCGCAAGCTGCAACCGCCCCGCGTCCTCATGCGCCTGCGCACGCGCCGCCATCCGGTCGGGCGCACCCACCGCCTCCAAAAAATCATAGAGCGCCGCCGCGTACTGTGTCGCAGTCTGTGCCTCATTCAGTGCCGCGGCAAACGCCGCAAACGGTGCGCTCGCGCGCTCGCGCAGGTCGTTGAGCACCGCAAGTGCCGTGCGAGAGGCATCATCGAACGGCAGACCGTATCCGTCGGGATGTCCGGTAAACGGTCTGCGCCATGCACCGCCCTGCACGCGCCAAGTCAACGCGTAATTTTCCAAGCGGTCGATCTCCTCGGGTGTCAGGTCGCACAGTCCGGTTTTAAGACAGCCGAAAAAGTCCTCATACCGCCAGCCACCCGTCACGGTCTCAAGCGCAAGCGTGACGAGTGCGAGCGGCGGTTTTTGCATGAGATCGCTCTTTTCGCTGATGAAAACCGGCACTTCGTAGCGCGCCATCGCCATTTGCAGTGGTGCGCGGTAGGCGCTCATATCGCGTGCGGCGATGACGAAGTCGCGATAGCGCGCTCCCTCCTCGCGCACACGGCGGCGGATGATCGCAGCGGCGTGCTCACACTCGTCGAAGGGACTTGCAGCAGCATATAAATGCACACTGTGTCCGTCCGAGGGGCGGGACGGGCGCGCGGGCAGCAGCCCTTCGCGCTCGAGCACAGCGAGGTCGGCCGGGCGCGCGCGGCGGCTATCCCCGAGCGCAAGCTGCTCCACGCGCAGACCCATGCGCTCCCCCATGCGGCGCAGCGTCGCGGCGAGCTTGCAGCCTGACACAAAAATTTCCGGCTCGCTCTCGTCGCAGGTGATCGCCGCGGTCAGCGGCAGCCCGAGCCGCAACAGTTGCTCGACGATGTCAAGCTCCTGTGGTGTCAGACCGTTGAACGCATCCAGATAAATCGTCGTACCCGCCAGCACGCGGCTTTCGGGTAGGCGCGCGGCGAGCAACGCAAGCGCATCGCGCGGGTCGGGCAGGTTCTCCGCACACAGACGGTCGTACATCGTCGCAATCTGTCCGAGATCACGCAGTTTGTCTGCCAGTGCGGCATCCTCCTGCGGGTCAAGTTCCTCCAAAACGGAAAAGAGCTGCTCCGGCGCGACCTCGTAGCATTTGAACTCGTCAATCGCGCGCAGCAATTCGCGCACAGTCTCCGCACGGTCTGCCGCACCCGCATACACCCGCAAACCGGACGACACACGCCGCACCGCCTCCTGCAGGGTAAGCAGCCGTCCCGCGGGCGTGAGCACGGTATCTGCCAGGCCGCCGACCTCGGCAAACACACGGCCGGTCAGCCGCGAAAAGGTTACGACCTCCGCGGTCGATGCGCCGCGGTTGCCGCTTGCCGCTGCAAGCCGCCGCTCATAATCGTGCGAATACAGTTCGGGCACGAGCAGCAGTTGTCTGCCCTGCCCTGCGCGCGCCGCGCGTGTGATCTCCTCGAGTATGCGTGCGGTCTTGCCGCTGCCCGCCCGTCCTGTAATGATGCGCATGCTGTTTGCCCTCCTTTTGCCGTTGCTTTTAGGATAGCATTCCCGCCGCACACCGTCAAGGAAGCGCCGCTTTTGGAAAATGAAATTTTTTAAAAAAAGATGTTGACATTGGGCGAAATCTGTTGTATATTAAATAGGCACTCGCGAAACGAGATGGCTCGGTAGCTCAGTTGGTTAGAGCGCCGGCCTGTCACGCCGGAGGTCGAGGGTTCAAGTCCCTTCCGAGTCGCCATTTTCTTTTTAAAGTGCAATTACCTGCCTCTGTAGCTCAGTCGGTAGAGCAGGGGACTGAAAATCCCCGTGTCGGTGGTTCGATTCCGCCCGGAGGCACCAATATGCGGCTGTAGCTCATCTGGTAGAGCGCCACCTTGCCAAGGTGGAGGTAGCGAGTTCGAGCCTCGTCAGCCGCTCCATCATCCAAGCACCTGTCAAATGACAGGTGCTTTTTTCATTGCTTGCGCTCGCTGCCTCCACCTTTTCAATCGAGGTGGGGTCCCCGTGAAAGCTCGTCTTTTACGGGGCGTGATAACGCGCTCGAGCCTCGTCAGCCGCTCCAAAAAGAAAAGCACCGATCGTTGATCGGTGCTTTTCTTTTTATGGTGTGACCGCATCCAGCCGACCGGTTTCAGGATCCATCAGGAATCCGTATACCGCGACATCTTGCGGAATCAGCGGGTGCGTCCGAATGGTTTTGACCGTTTCGCGCACCGAGTCGCAAGGATTTTCAAAGCCCTTGAGCCAGCGGTGCATATCCACGCCCAAATACTGCATGAGCGCAAGCTGCGTGGGATCGACGCCGCGTGCGGTCATTTTATCGACCAACGCCTGCACGTTGAGGTTCTGCATACCGCAATCATAGTGATTGATGACCAGAATCTCTTCCACGCCCAGTTCGTAAATAGCGACGATCAAACTGCGCATGACACTGCCAAACGGATTGGTGATGAGCGCACCCGCGTTCTTAATCATTTTCACATCGCCGTTTTGCACGTTGAGCGCGGCGGGCAGCAATTCGGTCAGGCGCGTGTCCATACAGGTCAAAATCGCAATTTTCTTGCTTGGATATTTGGTCGTATGATATTTTTCATAGGCTTTTTCCTCGACGAATGCGCGATTAAATCGCAAAATTTTCTCGATCTGTGACATCTTTTTCGCTTCCTTTCCGGTTCGGCGATGATTTTGACTTTCCGGTATTGTATCATACCGTACGCCCGCTGTCGACCTTTTTTATACGCCGTACAACCCTGCGCGGTCATTGATGACCAGATTGCGAAGCGCATTATGCTCGAGATTGAGGTATTCGTTATCCCCCCGCAGGAACCCCTTGCGCGTCAGTTTGGCAACCGTGTCACGCGCCCAATCCGGAATATCCGCCCACGTTTTGTAAATTGTCATGTCCTCTTCCCCTTTCAGTCGTTTCTGGAATCTTACCCATGCATCTGCGTCGCGCACAAACGGTTCCGGACAGCATTTGTGCGTGACATCGTAATGCCGCAGCACATTTTCTACCGGAATCGCATACCGTGTCATCAGTTCACGCAGCAGCGCCGCTGCATGATCGAGCGTGCCCTCCCGAAAGCAAAACCGTCCCTTTGCGTCGCGATAGGCGCACAGCTCGACGCCGATTGCATTGCGGTTGCGACAAAACGGATGATAATACGCGCCGCGTGTACCGCAGTGCCATGCAACGCAGTCCTCTGGCACGCTGTTCCAGATTTCCTGCGCATCCACAAAGTAATGCGCCGACACGCCCGGCTGCGCGGTCGCGAAATACTGCGCGTTTGCGCGGGCGCTGTCGCCGTCGTTTCCCGTGTAGTGCACGACCACATAGCGGATATCGTGGGGCTTGCGCACACTGTCCGCCGCATAATTTGCGGGATTCGCCCGCTTGGTTTGAATCTCCATTTTCGCACCTCCTTATAAACCGGTGCGAAAACAAAAAAAGTTGACCGCGAACGGTCAACTTTTCTTTTTTTAGGATAATGTGAGCTGGGTTTCCGGCAAATCCTCGTCACGCAGGATCGCGCCGATCGACGGAATGGTGCGGCAGCGGTAGCGTCCGTTGTCGACGAGCCCCGCGTCTTCCATGCGGCATGCACGTGTGATCGTGTGCTTACCGCGCAGCACCATCGCCTGCACGCCCTGCGTCGAGCGCGTCGCCTTGACGTCGAGGGCTCCGACCGAGAAAGTCAGCGCACGGTTTGCAGAAGAGAACAGCGTGATCTCCTCCTCATCGCCCGCAAGGAAAAACGCAACTGCGCGCGCCTTATCGGAATACGCACCGGTCAGGCGGCGGCGGTTTTGCTTGGTCTCGAAGCTCTCGAGCGAGAAGCGTGCCGCCTTGCCGTTTTCAAAGACCACGACGAGCGTGCCCTTATAATCGTCCGGCAGGAACGCAAATACCGGTGTTTCTCCCTCGTCCATGCCGAGCTTTTGCGGCAGGAAGTCACCGAGTACGGATGCCTTGCAGTCGTCGAAATCATGCAGGCGCGCCTTATATGCCTGCTGCTTGTCGGTCAGGAAGATGATCTCGGTCTTGTTGGTGGTTTCAAGCTGCCAAACGACCTCGTCGCCTTCCTTTAATTTGTGCTCCGAGCCCATACGGAAGGACTGCGGCGTGATCTTCTTGAAATAGCCCTCACGCGTCAGGAACACAAGCACAGGATAGTCCTCAATGTGCTCGTTTTCGTCGTAGGTCTCGACCTCGTGCGCATGCACGATCTCGCTGCGGCGCGGCGCAGGATATTTCTTGATGACTGCCTCAAGCTCTTTGATGATGATGGCGCGAATCTTCGCTGCGCTGCCCAGAATATCTTGCAGCCGCTTGATTTCCGCCTCCAGTTCGCTCGTTTCCTGCAAACGCTTGAGGATATATTCCTTATTAATATGCCGCAGACGAATATCCGCGATGAAATCCGCCTGTGCCTCGTCGATGCCGAAGCCGATCATCAGGTTCGGTACGACCTCCGCGTCCTCTTCGGTCTCGCGGATGATGGCGATGGCACGGTCGATGTCGAGCAAAATCTTCGAAAGACCTTGCAGCAGATGCAGCTTTTCCTGCTTTTTCTTCAGGTCGTACGCCACGCGGCGGCGGATGCTCTCCGTACGCCACGACGTCCATTCCTCAAGAAGCTCGCGCACGCCAAGCACTTTAGGCATGCCGCCGATGAGCACGTTGAAGTTGCACGCAAAGGAATCCATGAGCGGCGTCATTTTCATGAGCTTGGTCATGAGTTTGTCCGGGTCGACACCGCGCTTGAGGTCGATCGCAATTTTCAGACCGCTCAGGTCGGTCTCGTCACGCACATCGGAGATCTCGCGAATTTTACCGGTCTTGATGAGATCCGCCAGCTTGTCGATGATCGCTTCGATCGTCGTCGTGTACGGAATTTCCGTGACCTCAATGATGTTTTCTTTTTTAATATACTGCCACTTCGCGCGCACCTTGAACGAGCCGCGCCCGCTTGCGTAGATGCGGCGCATTTCGTCCTCGTCGAACACGATCTCGCCGCCGGTCGAAAAATCCGGCGCGGGCAGCGTGCTCAGCAGGTCATGCTCCGGATTTTTGATGCACTCGATCGCCGTGCGGCAGGTCTCGTGCAGGTTGAAGCCGCAGAAGTTCGACGCCATGCCGACTGCGATGCCCGTGTTTGCGGACACCAGAATATTGGGGAAGGTCGTGGGCAGCAGCGTGGGTTCCTGCATCGTGCCGTCGTAGTTGTCGATAAAGTCGACCGCATTGCAGTCGATGTCGCGGAACAGTTCGGTGCAGATGCCGTCGAGTTTCGCCTCGGTGTAACGCGCGGCGGCATACGCCATATCGCGCGAATAGACCTTGCCGAAGTTGCCCTTGGAGTCGACGAACGGCGTGAGCAGCGACTCGTTGCCGCGTGTCAGACGCACCATGGTCTCATAGATCGCCTGATCGCCGTGCGGGTTCAGCTTCATGGTCTCACCGACGATGTTCGCGGACTTGGTGCGGTTGCCGTTCAGCAGCCCTTTTTTGTACATCGTGAAGAGCAGCTTGCGGTGCGAGGGCTTGAAGCCGTCCAGTTCGGGGATAGCGCGCGACACGATGACGCTCATCGCGTAGGGCATATAGTTTTCCCGCAGGGTGTCCGTGATGCGCTGATCGCTTGACGGATGCTCGCGGTAGGTTTTCTGTTCGGGTTTTTTAGGCATTTATTTTCACCTTAACTTAACTGATGTCGGCAAAATCAAGATATTGATAGCCGTTTTCCGCAATATATTCCTTGCGCCCCGCGAGGTTGTCGCCGAGCAGCAGATCGAACATATCGCTTGTCGCCTGCGCCTCTTCGGGGCACACACGGATGAGGCGGCGCGTTTCCGGGTTCATCGTGGTCTCCCACATCATGTCACCTTCGTTTTCGCCCAAGCCCTTGGAACGCTGAATGAGCAGCTTTTTGCCCTCAAATTTTTTGAGGATCGCGGCTTTTTCGCCTTCGTCAAAGGCAAAATAGCTCTTGCCCTTGTACTCGATCTCATAAAGCGGCGATTCCGCGATATAGACGTACCCCTGCTCGATGAGCGTGGGCGCAAGGCGATAGATCATCGTCAGGATGAGCGTGCGGATCTGGAAGCCGTCGACGTCGGCATCGGTGCAGATGATGATCTTGTTCCAGCGCAGCGATGCGAGATCGAACGACGCGAGGTCCTTCGCCGCCTTACCGCGCACCTCCACACCACAGCCGAGCACCTTGATGAGGTCGGTGATGATGTCGTTTTTGAAAATCTTATCGAAATCCGCCTTCAGGCAGTTGAGGATCTTACCGCGCACGGGCATGATCGCCTGAAATTCGCTGTCACGCCCCTGCTTGACCGAGCCGAGTGCGGAATCGCCCTCGACGATGTACAGCTCGCGGCGCGCGACGTCCTTGGTGCGACAGTCGACGAACTTCTGCACGCGGTTTGCGACATCCAGATTGCCGGACAGCTTCTTTTTGATATTCAGACGCGCCTTTTCCGCCTGTTCGCGGCTGCGCTTGTTGATGAGGATCTGCTCCGCGATCTTGTCCGCTTCCGCCTTGTTCTCGATGAAATAGACTTCCAGCCCCGCCTTGAGGTATTCGGTCATCGCCTCCTGGATAAACTTGTTTGTGATCGCCTTTTTGGTCTGATTTTCGTAGGAGGTATAGGTCGAAAAGCAGTTGGTGATCAAAATCAGGCTGTCAAACACGTCCTGATAGGATACCTTGCTCTCATTTTTCTGGTACTTGTTGTTCTGCTTGAGATAGCCGTCGATCGCGGAGACGAACGCCGAGCGCACCGCCTTGTCGGGCGCGCCGCCGTACTCGAGCCACGAGGAGTTGTGATAATACTCGATGTGGCTGATCGCGGACGAAAAGCAGAACGCGCACGACAGCTTGACCTTGTATTCGGGCTTGTCCGCGCGATCGCGTCCGCGTTTTTCCGCCTCATAGAACTGTACGCTCGTCAGCGGGTTTTCCCCCGCAAGCTCAGTGACGTAATCTACGATGCCGTTCTGATAGCAGAACTCGGTCGTCTCAAATTTGCCGCCGACCTGATTGCGCAGCACAAAGCGCAGCCGGTTGTTGACGACCGCCTGCCGCTTGAGCACGTCGAGATAGTAGTCGACCGGGATGTTGATGTCGGTAAAGACCTCGAGATCGGGCTTCCAGCGAATGACCGTGCCGGTTTTCCTGCTGTCGGTCCGCTTTTTGATATAGCCCTCCTCGGTGCCGGTGCGGTTTTCTCCCTTCTCGAAGTGCAGCGTATATTCGTAGCCGTCGCGCACGATGGACACATCCATATACGCCGAGGCGTACTGTGTCGCGCAGGTGCCCAGACCGTTCAGACCGAGCGAGAACTCATAGTTTTCGCCGGTGTCGTTCTTATATTTGCCGCCCGCATACAGCTCGCAAAAGACCAGCTCCCAGTTATAGCGCTGCTCGTTCGGGTTCCAGTCGACCGGAATGCCGCGGCCGCGGTCCTCGACCTCGATGGACGCGTCCTCGTAGCGTGTGACCGTGATGCAGTCGCCATAGCCTTCGCGCGCCTCGTCGATCGAGTTCGACAAAATCTCAAATACCGCGTGCTCACAGCCCTCGAGCCCGTCCGAGCCAAAGATGACGCCCGGGCGCTTGCGGACACGGTCCGCACCCTTGAGCGAGGAGATGCTGTCGTTTCCGTATTGTGTGGTACTTTTTTTCATCCAATTCACCTATTTATTCACAGATAAACTTATTATAATCTATTTTTCCTGCTTCGTCAAATCACATGCGGTCCACCGCGCATAACCGTGCCGTTTTTTTCATATTCTATAGCGGAAGGGGGCACGGCAAATGGACATCGGTTCCTGCTTGGTATATGGCATTCTGGGGCTTTTTATCCTGCTCGCATTCGGCGCGCTGTTCGCACCGCTGCGTTGGGCGTTCAAGGCATGCATCCACATGGGGCTTGGATTCCTCGGCCTGCTCGTCGCAAACGTGTTCGGCTCCTTTCTCGGGGTGACGGTCGGCGTCAATCTGGTGAACACACTGGTCGTCGCGCTGCTCGGACCGGCAGGCGTGCCGCTGCTGCTGCTGCTGTCCTGGAGTCTTACATAGGGCGGTATCGCTGCCCTTCTTTCATAAAAGGACTGATTTGATTGCCCAAACTCTATCCGAGTCTGTCGGTCAGCGAACCGCGTCTGCGCGGGCTGCTGCATACCGACCGCAATTTTGACGTCATTGTACGCGACGTGACCTTTGCCGGCGGACGGCAGGCGGCGTTTTTCCTCATAGACGGCTTTGTGAAGGACACGCTGTTTGAAAAAATCATGGAATTTCTTTACGGGCTGGATGAAAGCGCGTTCACCTCTGCGGATACCTTTTCCCGGCAGGGCATGCCCTACTGCGAGGTCGCGCTCGAGCCGTGTGAGAACAAACTCATCACCGCCATTTTGAGCGGGCAGACCGCGCTGCTCATCAACGGCTTCGAGCAGGCGATCCTGCTCGACATTCGCACCTACCCGCAGCGAGACACCGCTGAGCCCGAAAAGGACAAGACCTTTCGCGGCTCGCGCGACGGCTTCGTGGAAACGATGGTGCTCAACTGTGCACTCATCCGGCGGCGCATCCGCTCTCCGCTGCTGTGCTTCGAGACCTTCTCGGTCGGCACGACCTCCAAAACCGACGTGACCGTATGTTATATGGACGATCGCGTCGATAAGGAGCTGCTCGGCAAAATCAAGTGCAAACTGGAGAACGCGCGGGTCGATGCGCTGACGATGAATCAGGAAAGCCTTGCCGAGGTTCTGCTGCCGCATAAATGGTGGAATCCGCTGCCGAAATTCAAATATTCCGAGCGACCGGACACGGCGGCGGCGCAGGTGCTCGAGGGTGACATCATCCTGCTTGTGGACAACTCCCCCGCTGCCATCATGCTGCCAACCTCGATTTTCGACATCATGGAGGAGGCAAACGACTATTATTTCCCACCCGTGACCGGCACCTATCTGCGTTTAACCCGTTTCTTTGTGTTGCTGCTCATGCTGCTGCTCACGCCGTGCTGGCTGCTGCTCACGCAGAATCCGCAGTGGGCGCCCGACTGGCTTTCCTTCGTCGCGCTGCGGGAAAATCCGTTTGTACCGGTGTTCTGGCAGCTCATTCTGCTCGAGATCGGCATCGATGGGCTCAAACTCGCGACCATCAACACCCCGAGCATGCTTACGACCTCCCTGTCAGTCGTTGCGGGCATCGTGGTCGGTGATTTTGCGGTCAAAAGCGGTTGGTTCTCCGCGGAGCCGATGCTCTATATGGCGATCGTCGCCCTCGGCAGCTACAACCAACCCTCGTGGGAGCTGGGCTACGCGTTCAAGTTCATGCGCGTCGGACTGCTCATCGCAGTCTATGCCTTTGATCTCTGGGGGCTGATCGTGGGGCTGGTGCTCATCTGTGCCCTGCTGTTGTGTACCAAAACCTTTGCAGGCACAAGCTATCTCTATCCGCTCGTGCCATTTGATGCCAAAGTGCTGTACCGCAAGCTGTTCCGTCCGGGCATCCGCAGCCAATAAACACACCAAAAAGACGCCCCGAAGCGCATTGCTTCGCGGGCGTCTTGCGTTTGAAGGGGCGGCGGGGCAAAGGAGTGAAACCCCGCTTTTATGCGGCGCACCGTACCTCATCCTTGCTTTTGCCGTGTCCCGCCCCGTTGTTGTTGGACTGCCAAATCCCTTGGCCGCGCGGTATTCCGTCCCACGACCGGACTGGCAGATTTAAAAAAGGGGTTGCTGCCTCAGGGAATGCCGTTCCCTTCGATCTGTATTTATGATACCGCATGGATGTGAAGAAAGTTTGTCAAAAATGCGAACACTTTCCAAACAAACGGTTGACATTTTGCAACAAACTCTCCACAAACGAGTGGGTTCGTAGCTTACATACACAAAAAGGCGAAGCTTTGCAGCTTCGCCTTTTAATGGGTTCTTACTTGAACTTTTTCTTCTTTGCGCGTGCCGCCTCAGACTTCTTGCGGCGCTTGACGCTCGGGCTCTCATAGTGCTCGCGCTTGCGGAGCTCGGAAAGCGTACCCGCCTTGGCGCAGGATCTCTTGAATCGGCGCAGAGCGCTGTCGATGGATTCATTTTCCTTAATGCGGATTTCCGACATCGTTTTCCCTCCCTCCGCGCGTTCCGGATGAACGCATAAAAGGCGCGGTTGCGACCTTTTTAGATTACGGGGTGTAGAGACACTACGTCCCTGCACAAAACCGTAAGGTTATTATATCGTTTTTATCGGTTTTTGTCAAGAGTAACCGGCAATTTATTTTGCAACAATATTGACGATCTTATTCTTGACCACAATCGTTTTCACGACCTGCTTGCCGTCAAGCGCGCGCTGCACCTTTTCGTCCGCCATTGCGGTATCGATGGCGAGCTGCTGCTCGCAGTCCATCGGCAGCTTAATCGTGCTCTTGAGCTTGCCGCACACCTGCACCGCGATCTCGACCGAGGACTCCACGGTCTTGTCGTCGTCGTAGGTCGGCCACGGCTCACGCGACAGCACACCGAATGCGCTCTCGTAGCCGTAGCCGCATTCCTGCCACAGCTCCTCCGCGATATGCGGCGCGAACGGGCACAGCAGCGCGAGCAGCGTCTTGTACTCCGCGCGGTTGACGCCCTTGTCGTAGAACTCGTTGACCATGCTCATGAGCGCGGCGATCGCGGTGTTCGCCTTGAGGTTTTCGATGTCCTCACCGATCTTTTTAATGGTCTTGTGCATGAGCACCTCGTGCTGTGCGGAATAGCTGTCACCCTCTGTGACCTGCTCGGACAGATTCCAAACGCGCTCAAGGAAGCGGCGGCAGCCCTTGATGGACTTGGGCGACCACGGCGCAGCCTTTTCAAAGTCGCCGATGAACATCTCATACAGGCGCATGGTATCCGCGCCGTAGCTGTCGACGATCTCGTCGGGGTTAACGACGTTGCCGCGCGACTTGGACATCTTTTCGCCGTTTTCGCCCAGGATCATGCCGTGCGAGGTGCGCTTCTGATACGGCTCCTTGGTCGGCACGACGCCGATGTCATACAGAAACTTGTGCCAGAAACGGCTGTACAGCAGATGCAGCGTCGTGTGTTCCATGCCGCCGTTGTACCAGTCGACGGGCGACCAGTATTCGAGCGCTTCCTTGGACGCGAGCGCGTCCTCGTTATGCGGATCCATATAGCGCAGGAAGTACCACGACGAGCCTGCCCACTGGGGCATGGTGTCGGTTTCGCGCTTGGCGGGGCCGCCACAGTGCGGACAGGTGGTATTGACCCAATCGGTCATCTTGGCGAGCGGGGACTCGCCGTTTTCGGTCGGCTCGTAGCTTTCGACGTCGGGCAGGGTCAGCGGGAGCTGCTCCTCGGGCACGGGCACCCAGCCGCACTTGTCGCAATAGACGAGCGGGATGGGCTCGCCCCAGTAACGCTGACGGGAGAATACCCAGTCGCGCAGCTTAAAGTTGACCTTTTCGTGACCGATGCCCTTCTCGGTCAGCCACGCGATGATCGCCTTCTTCGCCTCTTCCACGGTCATGCCGTTGAGGAAATCGGAGTTGACGAGCTTGCCGGTCGCAACGTCGGTGAAGGGCGCTTCCTGCACGCTGCCGCCCGCGATGACCTCGATGATCGGCAGATCGAACGCCTTGGCGAAGTCCCAGTCACGGTCGTCGTGCGCGGGAACCGCCATGATCGCGCCCGTGCCGTAGCCCATCAGCACGTAGTCGGACACAAAAATCGGGATCTGCGTGCCGTTGACCGGATTGATCGCGCATACGCCGTCCAGACGCACGCCGGTCTTGTCCTTGTTGAGCTCGGTGCGCTCGAAATCCGACTTGCGCGCCGCTTCCTCACGATAAGCGCGCACCGCGTCGATATTTTTCAGTTTGTCCGCCCAGCTCTCGATGATCGGGTGCTCGGGCGAAATGACCATGTAGGTCGCGCCGAAGAGCGTATCGGGACGCGTGGTGTAAACGGTCAGCGCATCGCCCTCGGTGGTGCGGAAGTCAACCTCTGCGCCGGTCGATCGACCGATCCAGTTCTTCTGCTGGATCTTGACACGCTCGATGAAATCGACCTCGTCGAGGTCGTCGATCAGACGCTGCGCATACTTGGTGATGGCAAGCATCCACTGGCTCTTGGTCTTGTGTACCACGGTCGAGCCGCAGCGCTCACACACGCCGTTCACGACCTCTTCGTTTGCAAGGACGCACTTGCACGAGGTGCACCAGTTGACGCTCATTTCCTTCTTGTAGGCAAGCCCCTTCTTGAAGAGCTGCTGGAAGATCCACTGCGTCCACTTATAATACTGCGGGTCGGTGGTATTGATCTCACGCGACCAGTCAAAGGACAGACCGAGCGCCTTGAGCTGGCTCTTGAAGCGCGCGATGTTGTTCTTCGTAACGATCGCGGGATGGATATGGTTCTTGATCGCGAAATTCTCAGTCGGCAGACCGAACGCATCCCAACCCATCGGGTACAGGACGTTCTTGCCCTCCATGCGCTTCTTGCGCGCGACGATGTCGAGCGCGGTATAGGAGCGCGGATGTCCGACGTGCAGACCCTGTCCGGACGGATAGGGGAACTCGACAAGCGCATAGAATTTTTCCTTTTCGCTGCCGTTTTCCGCTTCGAAGCAGTGCTTTTCGTCCCAGATGTCCTGCCATTTCTTTTCAATCTGCTGATACTCGTACTTCAATGGATTTTCCCCCATTTTTTAGAATATAGAACGGGAAAAACCGGAACGCCCGCACGGCGGGCTTCCGGCTGTCCCTTCTCAGGCTTCGTCGTCTGTGATGCCGAGGTCGGCAAGCGCAACGCGCTGGCTGTCCTTCCACAGATTTTCGAGCTTATAAAATTCGCGCGCTTCGGGCATGAACACATGCACGAGCACCGAACCGTAATCGAGCAGGATCCACTGTGCGGATTCAAAGCCCTCGGTGTGGTGCGGCATGAGACCGTGATCGGTCTTGAGATGCCACTCAACATTGTCCGCGAGCGCCTTGACCTGTGTGGTCGAGGTCGCAGAGCAAATGACGAAATACTCGGTCAGCGAGGTTTTCTGCTCAACGTAGAGCACCTGAAGCTCGCGTCCCTTTTTTTCAAGCAGCGCCTGACAAATATATTTGACGGTTTCCTGCGGTTGGTTCATATTGTAATACTCCTTTTCTATCATGCTTCCGGATCGGCGGTCGCAGCGGGGGGCGTTGCAGGCGCGGTCGTGCCGCCGCTCTCCGAGGTGCCGCCCGAGGACGAGCCGCCCGTCGTATCTTCGGTCGAAGACGTGGTCGGCTGCTCGGTCGTCGTGCTGCTGTCGCCGGTCGACGGCTTGGGTTCTGTGGTCGTGCCGCTGTCGCCGGTCGACGGCTTGGTCTCGGGATCGGTCGCTGCCGCTTCGTGCTTGCTGCCCGTGCTGCCGGTGTCCTTCTCCGTGGTGGTCTTATCGCTTGTATCGCTGTTTTCACTGTCCGTCGTGGGCTTTTTTTGCTTTTTCGAGGAGGAAGAACTGCTAGACGAACTGCTCTCCGAATCCCCCCCCGACGCCTTGTCCGGACCGGACACCACATCGAGATCGGTCAGCTTGTTGACATACGGGTTAAAGTACTCGTTGACGAGCGCGAGCGTCTTGGTTTCGTCCGGGAAGAAGAACGAGCCGTACCAGCTTGTTCCCGCATAGGAATAGGCAAAATCGCCGGGCAGTGTATGCATTTTGATGCTTTCGCCCGTCGTGCCCATCGCCTTCATACCCATCCAGAGCATATTGCCCGCGGTCAGATCGGTCTTGACGTTCTTGAATACCGCGTCGGTAATCTTATTGATGTTGACGAGATTCGAGGGCTGCAGCACCTGCGAAGCAAGATACTTGAGGAAGTCCTGCTGCTTCGTGATACGCTCCTCATCGCTGCCGGTGTAATGCGGGTCGCCGGTCTTGACGCCGCCGTTGTTCTTGCGCCAGCGCAGGAACTCGACGACCTGCTGTCCGTTCATGTGCGTCATACCCGGTTCAAAGTCGATGTTCAGGTTCTGCGAGGGGTCCTTATAGTACATGCGGAACGGAACTTCGTAATCCACGCCGCCGATCGCGTCGACGATATCCGCAATGCCCTTAAAGTTCACAATAATATAGTAGTCGGGTGCAAAGCCGATGACCTTCTGCACCTCTGCCTTGGTCTCTTCGATGCCTTTTTTGGTACCATAGGCGGCGTTGATCTTCTTTGCCGCCCCCTTGCGCGCCACATCGGACATCGTATCGCGCGGAATATTTAGGATATTAATCTTCTGCGTCTTGGTATCAAAGCCACAGACCATCAGCGCATCGGTGCGCGTTTCGTCCTCATCGACTGCGCCGACGAGGAACGTGAAATAATCCGCAACGCGATCGCCCATATTGGCGGCGTCGGGCGCATCGCCGTTCTGCGCGTCGTTGATTGTCGTATTGTTGGGCTTATTTGCAGGATTCGGGGGGCTGACGATCGTGTTCCACAGCGCCGCACCCGTCACGCCCAGTGCGAGCACCACGGCGACCGCAATGACAGCGCGCTGGATCTTTTGCTTTTTCGTCAGCGTTTTCTTGGTTTTCTTGGGCTTAGGCGCCTTGGGTGTGCCATCGCCGCTGCTATTTCCGTTGCCGAATACTTTCATGTGTTTGTTTTTGATGCCTCCGTCTAGTTATCCCATCACCGGCACAGGGACACGCCAGGTAACGCCCTGTGCAAGCAGATCATTGCGCGCGGCGAGCGTATCGGCATGGATGAGCTTACCGCGTTCGATCAGCTCCATGAGAGAGCTGTCAAAGCAGTACAGCATTGCTTTGTCGATATCTTCCTTCGCGAGCTGACGCGCCTGTTCAACGCCGTCGAAAACGCGGTTTTCCTCGATGTAGTCGGCAAGATACACGATCTTGTCAAGCAGGCTCATGCCCGCACGTCCGGTCGTATGATAGGCGATCGCATCGACCACGTCGCGCGGTGCGCCGTATTCATGCGCCGCGATCCCCGCCGCGGTCTTTCCGTGCAGCATTTTCCACTCGTTTTTTTCAACGTCACTCGGTATTATATCGTACTTTTCGCACAAATACAACTGTTCTTCCCGAGAAAGGCGTTTTGTAATGTCATGTAAACACGCCGCCACTGCGCTTTTTTGCACATCGCCGCCATACCGCTCGGCAAGCCGTATCGCCGCGCGCTCCACACCGAGTGTGTGCGTATAGCGGTAGCCCGACAGCCTCTCCAGCACGCTCTGCCGAATCGTTTCGTCCCATAACATATGAAAAACCGCCTTTCCGTCCATTTTGATGTCTATCTAAAAGGGTCTACTCATACAAACGGTTTGCGTAGATATATCGTGCGACGGCAGGGGGCACCTTGCCCTCGAGCGCGCCGGTTTCACGCAGCTCGGTCGAGGAAAGGGGCAAAGCGGGACAATGGATGAGACGGATGTCCGCGTCGCAAAGTTCCCGCAGACGCGCCGCGTGTGTCTCAAGTGCCGCCCGGTCATCCTCCTTGCGTGCGACGACCGCAAACACCGCCAAACGGCAGATTTCGCGGTATTTTCGCCACTTTTCAAGCGTCAGCAGCATATCGGTGCCCACAATTAAAAAGCGTTCCTCCGCCGCATGCTCGAGCGCACGCAGTGTGTCGACCGTGTAGCTCACACCACCGCGCTCGATCTCCATTGTCGACAGCTCCGCCCACGGCTCGTTTTCGAGCATGAGCCGCACCATGTCACAGCGCTGCACCGCGCTCGCGCTGCCCTGCGGCAGCGGCTTGTGCGCGGGGACGTTCGTCGGGATAAAGAGCACACGTTCGAGCCCCAGCTCCTCGTGCGCATGACGCGCTGCCTCCAGATGTCCGAGATGCGGGGGATTGAACGTCCCGCCCATGATGCCCAGCCGTTTCATTACTTCTCGAGTACGATACGGCGCTTGTCCTTGTCCGAAGCCTGGCGGTACACGACAAGTCGTGTGCCGATGCACTGTACCGGCTCGGCGTGCAGGGTCTCGCACAGTTCCTCCTGTGCGCCGCGCACGGTCAGGAACGAGTTTTCGAGCACGCGCACCTTGACGAGCTCATGGCATTCCAGTTGATCGGAAAGCTGGTCGATCACGCCCTGCGTGATGCCGTCCTTGCCGATTTGCAGCGTCGTAGGCAGCGGATTTGCCAGCTTGCGGAGTTGGGCGCGTTGTTTACTGGTCAGCATAGTTCTTTTTCTCCTATTCAGTCGTGGTGGGCGGCGGACAGTCGTTCCGCCAGCTTTTCGCGGCATGCTCCCAATGCGCGGGCGCGGTGGGAGATCTGATTTTTCACTTCCTGCGGCAATTCGCCGAAGGTGCAGTCATATTCCGGAACATAAAACACCGGATCGTAGCCGAAACCGCCCGCACCGAGCATAGTACGCGCGATTACGCCGTCGCATGCGCCGCGCACGGTAAATTCCGTGCCGTCCGGAAAGACGCACGCGACCGCAGACACAAAGCGCGCGGTGCGCTGTCCGTCGGGCACGGTTTCCATGTTGCGCAGCAAAAACTGCGTGCGGTCGGTATCCGTACCCGCGCAATAGCGCGCAGAATACACGCCGGGTGCGCCACCGAGCGCGTCGACGCACAGACCGGAATCGTCTGCGAGCGCGGGCTTTCCGGTCAGGCGGCACGCCGCGCGCGCCTTAATGAGCGCGTTTTCTTCAAAACTCTCGCCGTCCTCGACCGGCTCGGGTGCGTGCTCAGGCAGCGGCTGCACGGAAATGCTGAGCATGCTCAGGATGTCGCGCAGCTCCGCGAGTTTTTTTCGGTTGTGCGAGGCAAGTACAAACTCCATGCTCACAGCTCACCCGTAATCTTCTTCTGCTCGCGGCACAGCTTTGTCGTGCCCTTGCGTCCGAGCGAGAGCAGCTTTTGCAGCTCGTCCTTTTTGAACGGACGACCCTCGCCCGTACCCTGCACCTCGACGAACTCGCCCTCACCGGTCATGATGATGTTGCAGTCGACGATCGCGTGAGAATCCTCGGCATAGTTGAGATCGAGGATCGCTTCGTCCTCGAAAATGCCCGCGCTGACCGCACTGACATGCGTGCGCAGCGGCATTTTGCGAATGACGCCGTCGTCCATCAGCTTCTTGCACGCGAGCCACAGCGCGACAAAGCCGCCTGTGATCGACGCACAGCGTGTGCCGCCGTCCGCCTGAATGACGTCGCAGTCGACCACGATCTGGCGCTCGCCGAGCGCTTCCATATCGGTGACCGCGCGCAGTGAACGGCCGATCAGCCGCTGAATCTCCGCGGCGCGTCCGTTCAGCTTGAGCTTGGAAATATCGCGTTTGGAGCGCGTGTTTGTCGCGCGCGGCAGCATCGCATATTCCGCCGTCACCCATCCGCAGCCCGTGCCGTATACATGCGGCGGCACGCTCTGCTCGACGGTCGCGTTGCAGATGACCTTGGTGTTGCCCACCTCAATGAGCACCGAGCCCTCCGCGTGCATCGTATAGTGCGGCGTGATCTTCACGCGCCGCATCTCGTCGTTTCTTCTCAAATCCGGTCTTGCCAAAATGCTTCTCCTTTCGGTCAGCCCTCGTGTTCGTCTGTTGCCTGCACTGCGGGAAGCAGCGCTTCGATAAAGTCGTCGCGGTCAAAGTCCATGAGATCGTCCAAGCCCTCGCCCACGCCGACGAGCTTGACCGGCACGCCCAGTCCCGCCGAGATCGCCACGACGATGCCGCCCTTGGCGGTGCCGTCGAGTTTGGTCAGGATGATACCGGTCAGCTTTGCCGCCTTGTTGAATTCCTCCGCCTGATGCACCGCGTTCTGTCCGGTCGTCGCGTCGAGCACGAGCAGCGTTTCGCGGCTGGAATCCGGCAGCTCGCGCGTCAGGATACGGTCGATCTTGGCAAGCTCGTTCATCAGGTTTGCCTTGTTGTGCAGCCGTCCCGCCGTGTCGATAATAATGATGTCCGCGCCGCGCGCCTTTGCCGCCGCGACCGCATCGAACACAACTGCCGCGGGGTCTGCGCCCTCGCCGTGGCGCACGATGTCTGCGCCCGCGCGCTTCGCCCAGATTTCAAGCTGATCCGCTGCTGCCGCGCGGAAAGTATCCGCCGCCGCGAGCATGACGCGCTTGCCGTCCGCAACGTAGCGCGCCGCGAGCTTGCCGATGGAGGTCGTCTTGCCCACGCCGTTGACACCGATGACGAGCACGACCGCGGGCGCGCCCGACAGATCGAGCGGCGTGTTCTCCTGCATCTCCTCGATGAGGATTTCCTTGAGCACCGCGCGCAGCTCGGCGGAGGTATTGATTTTCTGACGCTTCGCGCGCTGCTCGAGCGTCGCCACCGCCTTTGCCGCGACCGTTGCGCCCAGATCTGCGAGAATCATTGCCTCTTCCAGTTCGTCGAGCAGGTCCGCATCGACCTTGACGAACGTCGCCATGACGTCGCTCATTTTTTCCGTGACCGCTTCGGTCGTGCGCTTCAGCCCCTGCTTGATTTTATCAAAAAAGCCCATTATTGCCTCCTTGTGCTTGTCATTTGATCTTGATGCCCAGTCGTTCCTCCGCCTCCGTGAGGTTGAGCATGAGCATTTTGGACACGCCCTGCTCCTGCATCGTCACACCGTAGAGCATATCCGCCTCTTCCATCGTGCCGCGTCGATGCGTGATGACGATGAACTGCGTGTTGTCCGACAGACGGCGGATGTACTGCGCATAGCGCGCGACATTGACGTCGTCGAGCGCGGCTTCGATCTCGTCGAGCACGCAGAACGGTGTCGGACGCACCTTGAGGATCGCAAAATACAGCGCGATCGCGACAAATGCCTTTTCACCGCCCGATAACAGCGTGATGGTCTTGAGCGCCTTGCCCGGCGGGGAGACGCGGATTTCAATGCCGCAGCCCAGAATATCCGAGGTGTCCTCCAGTTGCAGCTCCGCGTGGCCGCCGCCGAAGATCTCGCGGAAGGTCTCGCCGAAATACGCGTTCAGCTTGGCAAACTCGCTCGCGAAGATCTCCTTCATATTTTCGGTGAGCTGGTCGATGACCTTGTACAGCTCGCGCTGCGCCTTTTCCAGATCGTCCTTTTGCGTGCCGAGGAACTCATACCGCTCGCGCAGCTTTTCGTACTCCTCGACCGCGTCAAGGTTGACGTTGCCGAGCGCACGCAGACGGGTCTTGAGGTTCGCCGCGTCCTTTTCCGCCTGCGCCACATCGGCAAGCGGCTGCGCAACGAGCGCGGCGGGTGTGGGTGTCAATTCATAGCTTTCCCACATTTTATCCAAAATTTGCGTCTCTTCGCTTTTTAACTGCACGCCCTGCGTTTCCAGTCGCGCGTGCTCGCGTTCGAGCGCGAGAATGGTGTCGCCCTGCGTCTGGATCTCCTTGTCGACCGTGGTTTTATCGCCCTCGACACGCAGCCGCTGCTGCGCCGAAGAAGCAATCAGACCGCGCAGCTCCTCCGCCGTCTGCGTGTCGCGTGCCTTGGTCTCGTCCGCGTGGGACAGTTCGTCCCGCATGCGCGCGATCTCCGCACGGAAACCCGCGACCGCGTCCTCGTTTCCGGTCAGCGTGTCCGCCATGTCGCGCCGCACCGCTTCGAGATCGGTCAGCGCGCGGCGTTCCGCCGCGGCTTCGGTGCGTGCTTCGGTCAGCGCGGTCGTCAGATTTGTGAGCGTATCGTCGTTTTGTTCCTGCTGCGTCTGAAGCGCGTGCAGCGCGGCGTGCTCCTGCGCAATGCGCTGCACGCATGCGGCAAGCTGCGTATCGAGCGCCGCAAGCGCTTCGGTTTTTTGCGCAGCGGTCTGCTCATAGCGCGTGCGTGCCGCCGCGAGGTCGTCGCGCTCGAGCACGAGTGCATCGTGCCGCTGCCGCAGGTTGTCGAGCAGCGCGGCGCGCTGTCCGAGCACGGCGGTCAGACGCGTGTGATCTTCCTGCGCGCGCACCCGTTCCGCGTCGATCGCCTTACTGTCAAAATCGAGCGCGGCAAGCTCGTGCCGCGCACTCGCAAGCGCAGCTTCCGCCTGTTCGCGCTGTGCGTTCAGCGTGCGCTGCTGCTCCTCGAGTGTGCGCAGTTTTGCCGCGCGCGCAAGCACGCCGGTCGACTTGGACGCCGAGCCACCGGTCATCGCGCCGCCCGCCTGCAAAATTTGTCCGTCCTTCGTGACGATGCGAAAACGGTTGCCGTACGCCTTCGCAAGCGCGAGCGCGTTATCGAGCGTGTCTGCAACGACCGTACGTCCGAGTAGGTTGGAAAGCACATCGCGATATGCGGGCGCACACTGCACGAGCGTATCCGCCGTACCGCAAAAGCCGCGTGCACGCTCCAGCCCCTGCTCGCGCAGTATGGACGGACGGATCGTATCCAGCGGCAGAAAAGTCGCGCGTCCGCCGTCGGCGCGTTTTAAGTATTCGATGGCGTCACGACCAACGCGAGGGGTGTCGACGACGATGTTCGATGCCGCCGCACCAAGCGCGGTCTCGACCGCGAGAATGTATTCATCGGGCACGTCGATCAGTGCGGACACCGGCCCGTGTACGCCCGGCATCGCGCCGCGCGCCGCGCGGGTCATGATGGTCTTGACGCTGCGGGAAAATCCCTCGTAATCCTTCTGCATCTCACGCAGCATACGCACGCGGTTGTCGCAGTCGGTGCATGCCGCGGCAAGACGGCGGCTGTCCGCTTCGAGTGTTTCCACCTTTTTGCGGCGGCTGTCCGCCTTGAGCGTCACGCCCGCGAGTTTGTTGCGGCAGCCGGCAAGGATGCCCTCGCACGCGGCAAGTTCGTGTTCGAGCTGCTGTCCGGTGCGTTCCTCCTGCGCAAGCTGCTGCGCCGCGCGTGCGATGTCGCCCGCGATCGTGTCGCGCCGCGTACCCAGATTGTCGAGCGCAGTGCGCGCGGCGGTGCGTTCCAGTTCGAGCGCAAAGCGCGCCTGGGTATGTGCCTGCCGCGCGTCCTCCTCCGCTGCAATGCGCGCGCGCACCTGTTCGGTTTGCGCACGCAGATCATCGTCCCGGGCGATGCACGCGTCGCGCTGCGCAGACAGTGTCGCAATCTGCGCGTCGAGCGTGCCGCACCGTGTACGGCGCTCTGCAAGCTGCGCTTCGAGTGAGCGCGCCTGCTCCGCTTGCCGCGTGCTTTCGCGCTCGGTGCGCTCGATATTTTCCTCGTGGTTGCGGATGCTCGCGGCAAGCACGGCGCAGCGGCTCTCGTGTCCCGCGATGCGCTGCTCATGCTCGCGCAGCTGCACGCGCAGCCGCTCGGTCTCCGCGTCGATCCGGTGCAGGTCGGCGGCAAGCGTTTCGCTGCGCGCATACAGCGTATCGCGTGCGGCGGTCTCCCGCGCGAGCTGATCGGCGCAGACCTGCGTGTCCGCGGCGTTTTTCGCCGTGTCGGTGCGCAGGCGCTCCAGCCCGACCAGCCACAGTGACACCTCGAGCACGCGCAGCTCATCGCGCAGCAGCAGATACTGCTTCGCCTTTTCCGCCTGCTTCTCGAGCGGCTCCTTCTGGTTTTCCAGTTCCGCATAAATGTCGCGGATGCGTGCAAGATTGTCCTCGGTCGCGGCAAGGCGGCGCTCCGCCTCTTCCTTGCGGTAGCGGAACTTCGTGATGCCCGCCGCCTCCTCAAAGACCTCGCGGCGATCCTCGCTCTTGAGCGACAAAATTTCGTCGATACGTCCCTGCCCGATGATGGAATAGCCATCTCGCCCCAAACCGGTGTCCATGAACAGTTCATGGATATCGCGCAGACGGCAGTGTTTTTTGTTGATGGAATATTCGCTCTCGCCCGAGCGATAGTAGCGGCGGGTGACCATAATCTCGGAAAAATCCGAGCGGAACACATGCGCCGCATTGTCCAAAATGAGCGAGACCTCGGCAAAGCCGACCGGTCCGCGTTTGACCGTGCCGCCGAAAATGACATCCTCCATTTTTGCACCGCGCAGGCTGCGGGAGGACTGCTCGCCGAGCACCCAGCGGATTGCGTCGGAAATATTGGACTTGCCGCTGCCGTTCGGGCCGACGATCGCTGTCAAACCCCCGAGAAACTGTATTTCGGTTTTATCCGGAAAGGACTTGAAGCCCTGAAGCTGCAAGCTTTTGAGAACCATGCGGCACCTCTCATCAAATGATTACTTTCAGTTTATCACGTTCCCCAGTCCGGCGCAATGCGATGGGCTACGAAATTTGTGGTTTATGCGTGTTTTACGCGATTTGAGATGAAAAAAGCCGGAAGCTACTTCCGGCTTTTGCGTTTATACTTCACCCATCAGCTCGAGCGCCTGCTTTGCCGCCATCTGCTCGGCTTCCTTTTTGCTGCGGCCCGCACCGGTGGCGAAAATGTTGCTGTTGAGCAGCAGCTGCATCGTAAACGTCTTGTCGTGGTCGGGACCTTCCTCGCCGGCAAGGCGGTATTCGAGCGTTTCCTGCTTGCTCTTCTGCACGATTTCCTGCAGCATGGTCTTGTAGTCCTTGAACATCCCGCCGCGACGTGCGTGCTCCGCCTTGCGCGGCACGAAATCGAGCACGAATGCGCGTGCGGGTTCGATGCCGCCGTCGAGATAAATCGCGCCGAGCAGGGCCTCGGTCGCATCCGCGAGGATGGAGGGACGCTGCCGTCCGCCACCGGTCTCCTCGCCGTGTCCGAGCTTGATTTCCCCATCGATGCCGAGTTCTTTGGCGATTTCATACAGTGCCTGTTCGCAAACGACTGCCGCGCGCAGCTTGGTGAGCTCGCCCTCGGGCAGTTCGGGATATTTGTTGAACAGGTAGTCGGCGGTAACAAAGCCGAGTACGGAATCGCCAAGGAACTCCAGCCGCTCGTTATGGTGCAGACGGCGCTCCCGATGCTCATTGGCATAGGAGGAATGGGTCATCGCGGTTTGAAACAGCGCGTCGTTTTGAAAATGATAGCCGATCTTGTCCATCAGCATGGGTTCTTCTCCTTTTCTGCTGGCGGAAAACGCGCAGGAGCCTTGTGAAAAAGGCTCCTGCCCGCACGTTCCGTCCTATTGCTTTCAATCCTCGGCATCTCCGAGCAGCCGGACGATGTCTCCGATCGTGCGCACGCCCGCGGCGCGCGCTTCGGTGATCTCTCCGGTGTCGAACTCCTCTTCGAGCGCCATGGACAGCTCGACCAGATCGAGCGAATCCGCGCCGAGGTCGTCCTCGAGCGAGGTGTCCATGGTCAGCTCTTCGATTTCGACACCAAACTGCTCCGCAATGAGCTCACACAGCTTTTCGAATACCATATTATTTTCCCTCCGCTTTACGCGCCGTTTCACGCGGCGCATGCCATTTCTCATTTCTGATAATAGTGTGTGCCGTGCACGCTGTCAAGAGGGAAAGGCGCGATTTCTCAGTCCTGTGTGACGGTCATGTGCGCGATGTTTTGCTGCACCGCTTCGATCATGCCGCTCTTGGTGTACGCGATCGCCTGACGCACGGCATTTTTAAACGCCATTTCATTCGACGAGCCGTGCGCCTTGATGACCGGACGCGCGATACCGAGGAACGGCGCGCCGCCGACCTTGTCCTGATTGAACAGGTCGCGGAAGTCGTCCATGCCGGATTTGCACGCGAGGTAGCTCAGCTTGGTCAGCGCGTTGTGCATAAACACGTCCTTGATCGCACCGCCCATGAACTTTGCCACGCCCTCGATGGTCTTGAGCATGACGTTGCCCGCGAAACCGTCGATGACTGCCACGTCGCACGCGCCGAGCGGCACATCGCGTCCCTCGACGTTGCCGACCCAGTTGATAAAGCCCTCGTCGCCTGCCTTTTGCAGCAGCGCATACGCCTCTCGGCGCAGCGGATCGCCCTTGGAGTCCTCCGCGCCGTTGTTAACGAGTCCCACGCGCGGCTTTGCCACGCCGACGATCTTCTCCATATACAGGCTGCCCAAAAATCCGAATTGTAGCAGATATTCCGGTGTGCACTCCGTGTTCGCCCCCGCGTCGACCAGCATGAACTGACCGCCGCTGCACGGCAGCAGCGGCGCGAGCGCGGCGCGGCGGATGCCCTTGATGCGGCCACCATACAGCGTAGCGCCGGACAGCAGCGCGCCCGTGTTGCCCGCGGACACGACCGCGTCGCCCTCGCCCGCTTTGAGCATCTTGAGCGCGACCGCCATCGAGCTTTCCGGACGGCGCCGCAGCGCGGTCGCAGGGTCATCGTGCATATCGACCGCATCGGGCGCATGCACGATGGACAGATGCGGCACGCTCTGCGCGTTCTGTGTTTTCAGCAGCTCGCGCAGCTTGCCCTCGTCCCCGACGAGCACGATCTCTTCTCCGTATTCCTGCGCGGCGAGCACAGCGCCCGCAACGCAGGCTGCGGGGGCGTTGTCACCGCCCATTGCATCGAGCAGAATCTTCATTTTTGTTCCTCCATGATGCCCTGCAACACCTCAAGCGCGCGCGCCGAGATGGCGAGATTCTTTTCGCGTTTTTTGTTCTTGCCCTTGACACGGTAATCGAGCGGGTCAAGGATGCCGAAATTGATGTTCATCGGCTGGAACTTGGTCACGGTCTGGTTGGAAATATAGCGTCCGAGCGCACCGATCGCGGTCGTCGCGGGGAAATCGGGCGCGGGCGCGCCGGTCAACTCGCACGCAGTCGCAAGCCCCGCAAGGAAACCCGACGCGTTGGACTCGATATAGCCCTCGACGCCGGTCATCTGTCCGGCAAAGCGCACATCGGGATGCGCGCGCAGCGCATAGTTGTGATCGAGCAGACGCGGCGAGTCAAGGAAGGTGTTGCGATGCATCACGCCATAGCGCACATATTCCGCATCGCGCAGCGCGGGAATCATGGAAAACACGCGCTTTTGCTCCCCGAATTTTAGGTGCGTCTGGCAGCCGACCAGATTGTACAGCGTGCCCTGCGCGTTGTCACGCCGCAGCTGCAGCACCGCAAACGGATCTTTTCCGGTCTTGGGGTCAGGCAGACCGACCGGCTTTAAAGAGCCGAACAGCAGCGTATCGAAGCCGCGCCGTCCCATGACCTCGACCGGCATGCAGCCCTCAAACACCTTGGAGTCCTCAAAGCCGTGCACGGGTGCTTCCTGCGCGGTCGTCAGCGCGTTCCAGAACGCGTCATACTCCTCGCGGGACAGGGGGCAGTTGATGTAATCCGGCGTGCCCTTGTCGTAACGCGAGGCAAAGTACGCGCTGTCCATGTCGATGCTGTCAAACGTGACGATCGGCGCGGCAGCATCGTAAAAATGCAGGAACTCCCCGCCGACGAGCGTGTGGATGTCCTCAAAAAGCGCATCCGAGGTCAGCGGGCCGGTCGCGACGATGACCTTGCCCTCGCGCGGCACGCGTGTGACCTCGCCGTGCACGACCGTGATGTTCGGATGGCTCGTGATCTTTTCGGTGATGCGCGCGGCAAATGCCTCGCGGTCGACCGCAAGCGCACCGCCCGCGGGCGTTTCGGTCTCGTCCGCGCACGCGATCACCAGACCGCCGAGCCGGCGCAGTTCCTCTTTGAGCAGTCCTGCGGCGTTCGTCAGCTCGTTCGAGCGCAGGGAGTTCGAGCACACAAGCTCCCCGAACGCATCGGAATGGTGCGCGGGTGTGCGCTTTTCGGGCTTCATTTCGTGCAGCTCGACCGCAATGCCGCGCTGCGCGAGCTGCCATGCCGCCTCGCATCCCGCAAGCCCTGCCCCGATCACGACGACCTTATTCTGCTGCTCCATCCGTGTCCTCCTGCTTTGCCTTCTTCGTGGTCTTTCTCGTGGTGGTTTTCTTCGCGGCGGCCGTCTTGCTCGCCGTCGTCTTTTTCGCCGCGGGCTTCTTCTCGGTCTTTTCCGCGGTCTTTTTTGTGGTTTTCTTTGCGGCGGTCTTCGTCGCGGTCTTTTTGGCGGTCGTCTTTTTCGCCGCCTTCTTTGCCGCCTTGCCCTCGGCTTCCTCGCGGGCGCGTTCCTCCTCGCGTTCCTTTGCCTTGGCGGCACGCGCTTCCCGGCGCAGGCGGTTCTTCTCCGCCTCCTCGGGCGATACGCCCTCCTTGACCAGTTCGGCATAGCCGCAGCCCTCGCGCAGGCACACGTCCTTGACCTCCTTGGAGTCGCGGTCGGTGTGGCGGAAGAGCGACGAGTCGCACACCGGGCACTTGGTTTTGAGCGGTTTGTCCCATGTGATGAACGAGCATTCCGGGTATTTGTCGCAGCTATAGTAGACATAGCCGCGCGCGGACTTCTTCTTGACGACCTTCGCGCCGCAGACCGGACACGCGGCGCCCGTATCCTCGGTGATCGCCTTGGTGTTTGTGCACTCGGGATAGCCCGGGCACGCGAGGAACTTGCCGAAGCGGCCGTTTTTGATGACCATGTTGCGTCCGCACTTGTCGCAGATCACGTCCGTCACCTCGTCCTCGATCTTGATACGCTGCCCTTCGAGCGCGGTTTCCGCGTCGCGCAGCGCACCCTCGAAGCCCTTGTAGAAGTTTTTGAGCAGGGTAACATAATCCAATCGACCCGCTTCGACCTCGTCAAGCTCGTTTTCCATGTGCGCGGTAAATTCGTAGTCTGCGATGACCATAAAGCGATCGACGAGCAGACCGGTCACGCCCTCGCCGAGCGGGGTCGGACGCAGCGCGCGGCTCTCCTTGGTCACATAGTCGCGTGCCTCGATCGTGGAGATCGTTGGCGCGTAGGTCGACGGACGACCGATTCCGCGTTCCTCCATCGCGCGGATGAGCGACGCTTCCGTGTAGCGTGCAGGCGGCTGGGTGAAATGCTGCGCGGGGTCGATCTTCTCCGCGGTCAGCACGTCTCCCTCGGCAAACGCGGGCAGCGCCTTACCCGTGCCGGAATCCTTCTTTTCGTCGTCGGTCGACTCGACGTAGACCGCGGTGAAGCCCGCGAACGCGACCGTATAGCCGCTTGCGCGGAAGGTATAGCGGTCGGCATAAAGGTCGGCGGACACCGTGTCAAGGATGGCGTCTGCCATCTGGCACGCGACAAAGCGCGACCAGATGAGCTTGTACAGCTTATACTGGTCGGCGGTCAGCGAGTCGTGGATCATGTCCGGCTCCAGCTCGATGTGCGACGGGCGGATCGCTTCATGTGCGTCCTGCGCACCGCCCTTGGTCTTGTAAACGCGTACCTTGCCCGGATAATACGGCGCACCGTAGCGGCTTTTGATGAACTCCGCGGCGGCGGCGGTTGCCTCGTCCGCCAGGCGCAGGGAGTCGGTTCTCATGTAAGTGATGAGACCGGTCAGACCGTGTCCCTCGATCTCGACACCCTCATACAGCTCCTGCGCGACGCTCATCGTGCGGCGCGGGGTCATGTTGAGTTTACGCGACGCCTCCTGTTGGAGCGTCGAGGTAATGAACGGCGCGGCGGGAGATTTTTTCTTCTTCCCCTTTTTGATCGGACCAACCGTAAAGGGCTTTCCCTGCACGGCGGACACGATGCCCATGGTCGTTTCCTCATTGGTCAGCTCGATCTTGCCCTCCGCGTCGCCGTAAAAGCGCGCGGTGAACTGTCCGCCCTGCGCGGTGCGCAGCGCGGCCTCGATCGTCCAGTATTCCTCGGGCACAAACGCGCGGATTTCGTTCTCGCGGTCGACGACCAGACGCGTCGCTACCGACTGCACACGGCCTGCGCTCAGTCCGCGCTTGACCTTGCGCCACAGAAAAGGCGAAAGCTCATAGCCCACGACGCGGTCTAGGATGCGGCGCGCCTGCTGCGCGTTGACAAGGTCGATGTCGATGTCGCGTGGGTGCTCGATACCGTACTTGACCGCCTGCTTCGTAATCTCGTTAAAGGTGACACGCTGCGAGCGATGATCGCCCAGCATGAGCAGCTCCTTGAGATGCCACGAGATCGCTTCTCCTTCACGGTCAGGGTCAGTTGCGAGATAGACGAAGTCGCTCTCGTCTGCGGCGGCGCGCAGCTCGTTTATCATTTTTTCCTTGCCCTCGATGGGGATGTACTGGGGCTTGAAATCATGTTCTATATCTACGCCCATCTTCTTTTTTGGAAGATCGCGCAGATGGCCCATAGAGGCCTTTACGACGTAGTCCGGACCCAAGTATTTGCCGATGGTCTTGGCTTTGGCCGGGGACTCGACGATTACCAGCTTAGACATAAATGGTATTCCTTTCGTTCGATAGCGTTGGGAAACGGCGGTGCTCAGCGGTCGGGCACGGTCAGTCTGCCGTGCGCGCGGGTCAGCACCCCGTCAAGTTCAAGCATGGTCAGCAGCGCGCTAACACGCGGCGCGGACAGTTCGCTGCGCTCGACGATCTCATCGACCGACGACGCGCCTGCGCGCACGGCTGCAACAATCGCGCGCTCCTCGTCGCTCAGCGCATCGTCCTCCGGCGGAGGCGGCGCGGCGGGCGCGGGCGCATCCTCGCGCAGCATGCGCTCCCAACGGGCGGGATCGTGCGGCGGCGGCCCACCGACCTGCCGCACAAAGGCGCGGTGTACGCGCTGCTCAAGCGGGGTGTCGGGCAAAAACGCCGCGTATTCGCGGATGATCGGACGCGCATCCTGCACGAGCCGCGCCGCGCCCGACGCGATGAGATCGTTCGAGCCCTCAAAGCTCGGCATGTCGATCAGTCCGGGCACAGCGAACACGTCGCGACCCTGCTCGAGCGCGCAGTCCGCCGTGATGAGCGAGCCTGCGCCGCGTCCCGCCTCGATGACGAGCGTACCGGGCGTCATGCCGCTGATGATGCGGTTGCGCGCGGGAAAATGATGCCGCTCGGGCGGCGTGCCAGGCGGATATTCGCTGACGAGCGCGCCGGAGAGCGCGATGTCCTCCATGAGCCGCCGGTGTTCGGGCGGATAGCACACATCGATGCCGCAGCCGAGCACCGCGACCGTCGTGCCGCCCGCTTCGATGGCGGCGCGGTTTGCCGCCCCATCCACGCCCGCCGCCATGCCCGACACGATGACGAAGCCCGCGCGGGAAAGCGCGGCGGACAGCTTGCGCGCGGCGACCAGCCCGTAAGCGGACGCTTTGCGTTTGCCCACGACGGACACACACGCCACACGGTCAAGATCAGGCAGCGCGCCGCGCACATACAGTACGACGGGAGGATCCGCGATCTGTCGCAGCCGGTCGGGATAGCCCGCGTCGGTCTGCGCCAGGATGGTCACGCCCAGACGGTCGCAGTCCGCAGCGATGCGGTCGGCGGCGCGGGTATCCTTGTCGCAGAGCGCGTCGACCTGTGCCTTGGTCAGACCCTCGGTCTGGGTCAGCGTGTGCCGATCGGCGGCGTAAATGCGCTCGACCGTGCCAAAGGAGGACAGCAGCTCCGCGGCGAGCCGCGGCGATACCGTGCCCCGCGAGGCGAGCCAGAGCCATAGGCTGCGTGCGGACATCGCATCCACTCCTTTCACAGTGTCAGAGCGCACCGCGCTCTGTGCATCGGCAGTCGAAAATAGACAATACAGCGCGTATTGCCCATTTTCGATCGTCTATGATCGTTTTGACATCTCCCACAGGAAGATGGACGCGGCAACGCCCGCGTTGAGCGATTCCGCGCAGCCCTGCATGGGCAGAATGACACGTCGGTCGGACAGCGCAAGCGCTTCCTCGGACACACCGCGCCCCTCATTGCCGATGATGACCGCGCTCTCCGTGAGCGGTACGCGGCCGACGGGCAGCGCATCGTCCGTGAGCGCGGCGGCATAGACCGGCAGACCCTCGGCGTGCAGCCGCGCGATCGCGTCCGCGAGCGGCAGACGCACGACCGGCAACCGGAAGATCGCGCCCATCGTCGCGCGCACGACCTTGGGTGAACAGGGATCGACACAGCCCGGCGTGAGCACGACCGCGTCGATGGCGAACGCGTCCGCCGTGCGCAAAATGGTACCCAGATTGCCGGGGTCCTGCAAGCTGTCGAGCACGAGCACCCGTCGCGCGCCCGCAAGCGTATCCGCGCCGCACGCGCGCGGCTCGCACGCAAACAGCACAGGCTGCGGGGTCTCGACGTCGCTCGCCTGTGCAAACAGCGCAGCAGGTGCGCAGAACAGCACCGCCCCCGCCTGCTCGGCGCGCCGCAGCAGCGCAGCGTCGACCGCCGCGCCCTCGCGGGTGAGCACGGTCTTGACCCGTGCCCCGGACGATAACGCCTCACCGAGCATTTTTTCGCCCTCGCACAACATTTCACCCGCATTTTGCCGGTATTTCTTATCGCGCGCGAGCCGCGCCAAATGTTTGAGTGTACCGTTTTGCCGGCTTTCGATCGTGGTCATCGCATTTTATCGAGCTGCTCGATGGTCGCGTTTTCACCGACTACGATCAGCATATCGCCCGTATGGATGACCTGATCCGCCGACGGGGAGATCGTAATGATCTTGCCATCCGCGCCGCGCAGCGCGAGAACATTGACGCCGTAGCGCGCGCGCACGTTCAGCTCTGCGAGCGTTTTGCCGTTCCACTTTTCGGGCGGTACGATCTCGACGATGCTGAAATCGGGTGACAGCTCGATAAAGTCGATGATGCTGTCATTTGACAATGTCTGCGCGAGGCGTTGCCCCATGTCGCTCTCCGGAAATACGACCTTGTCCGCGCCGATGCGGTCGAGCACCTTCGCGTGCAGCGCGCTCTGCGCCTTGGCGATGACGAATTTCACGCCTAGCTCCTTGAGCAGCAGCGTGACGAGCACGCTGTCCTGAATGTCGGACGCAATCGCCACGATCGCAACGTCAAAGTTGCGCACGCCGACCGCGCGCAGTACGCTTTCCTCTGTCGCGTCGCCCACGATGGCGTGCGTGACCTCGTCCTTGATGCGCTGAATGGTGTCCTCATTGCTGTCGAGTGCAAGCACTTCATTGCCGCGGCTGTATAGCTCGCGCGCGACCGCTGCGCCAAACCGGCCCATACCAATAATTGCAAAAGATTTCATACTGTATTTCCCCTTATGCCGCGCGCCGTCCTTGCTGCACGCGGACTTTCTTCTCAAAAATAACCGATCGCGTGCGACCGTTTTATCCGACGAAAACCTGTGTCTCGGGATAGTGGATGCTCGCTTCGCTCTGCTGTCCCATGAGCACCGCAACGCCGAGCGTGAGCACGCCGACGCGACCGAGGAACATGAGCGCAATGAGCGTCAGATGGGATACAACACCGAGCTGTGCGGTGATGCCGATCGTCAGACCAACTGTGCAGAACGCCGAGGTCGCCTCAAACAGGCTCGCGGAAAACGGGGCGTTGTCGAAGGTGAGCAGTACGATGGCGCCTGCAAAAATCAGCGTGACACCGATGATGAGCATGGTGACAGCGTTGACGATGTTGCGCGTGCCGAGTGTGCGCCCGAACACCGTGACCTCGCGCTGTCCCTTCATCGCGCTGCGCGCGGTGAGCACGAGCACGGCGAGCGTGACCGTCTTGATACCGCCCGCGGTCGAGCCGGGGGAGCCGCCGATGAGCATGAGCAGGATGCCGACCGCATGGGTCTGGCTGGTCATCGCGCCCTGCGGAATGGTTTCAAAGCCCGCGGTACGCAGTGTGACCGACTCGAAGAGCGCCGCCATCGGTCGTGCCCAAAGAGGCAGTTGACCAAGCGAACGAGGATTATTCCACTCAAAAACGCAGATGAAAAGCGCGCCGCCGAAAATCAGCATGGCGGTCGTGATGAGCACAAGCTTGGTGTGCAGCCGCAGATGGCGGAAGCGATGGTGCTCATACAGGTCGTTCCAGACATAAAAACCGATACCGCCAATGACGATGAGCAGCATGATCGTCAGGTTGACGATGGGGTCGGTGACATAAAGCCCAAGTGAGGAAAAGGGCTTGGTCTGTCCGAGCAGGTCAAATCCCGCGTTACAAAATGCGGAGACCGAGTGGAATACACCCTTTTTGATGCCGTCCGCCACGCCATAATCGCTCATGAAACGCAGCGACAGCACGATCGCGCCGATGCCCTCAAACAGCAGTGTGCCGAGTAGCACGCGACGCGTCATGCGCACGATGCCCGACATGTCGTCGACATTGAGCGAGGTGGTCATGATCATGCGTTCGCGCATCGTAATGGTGCGCCGCACGAGGAAGGAAAACAGCGTCGCGATACTCATAAAGCCCAGACCGCCGATCTGGATGAGCAGCAAAATGACGCTCTGCCCGAAGCCGCTCCAGTGGGTATAGGTATCGACGACGATCAGACCGGTGACGCAGGTCGCGCTCGTGGAGGTGAACAGCGCCGTGACAAAATCCGTCCACTCACCGGTGCGTGAGGAGATCGGAAGCATAAGCAGAAGCGCACCAGTCAGAATGATGAGGAAAAAGCCCACGCCGACGATCTGCGTCGGCTTGACCCGCTTCCCTTTCTTTTTTACGCGTGCAACATGCTTCTGCACAAAATTCATGTACAAACAAATCCTTCTTTCCCGCCGCTACACGGCGAAAAGCCTGAACACTGTCAAACGGCGTCCAGGCTATTTCGGTGCTTACTCAGAAAGCGGCTTCATCGTGGGGAACAGCAGCACGTCGCGGATGGACGCGCTGTCGGTCAGCAGCATGACCAGACGGTCGATGCCCATGCCCATACCGCCGGTCGGCGGCATGCCGTACTCGAGCGCGTTGACGTAATCCTCGTCCATCATGCTCGCTTCGTCGTCGCCCGCATCGCGCAGGGCGACCTGACGCTCGAAACGTGCCTTCTGGTCGATGGGGTCGTTCAGCTCGGAGAACGCGTTTGCAAGCTCGCGTCCGACGACGAACAGCTCAAAACGCTCGGTCAGGCGTGCATCGGTCGGCTTGCGCTTGGCAAGCGGCGAAACCTCAACCGGATAATCGGTGATGAAGGTCGGCTGCGTCAGCTTGTCCTCGACGAACTCGTCGAAGCACTGCGCGAGCAAATCGCCCCAGCTTTCCTTGCCCTTTTCGGTCTCGATGCCCTTGGCGTGCATCTGGCGCAGAGCCTCCTCGCCGTCGATCGCCATGAAGTCGATGCCGGCGTATTCTTTGACCGCGTCCGCCATGGTCAGGCGTTTCCAGCCCTTGGCAAAGTCGATGTCGACACCCTGATAGGTGACACGCGTCGTGCCGAGCACCTTATCGCACACATGCACGACCATATCCTCGGTGATGTCCATCATGCCGTTATAGTCGGTGTATGCCTGATACAGCTCGATCGAGGTGAACTCCGGATTGTGCTTGGTGTCCATGCCCTCGTTGCGGAAGATACGGCCGATCTCATAGACCTGCTCCAGGCCGCCGACGATCAGGCGCTTGAGGTGCAGCTCGGTCGCAATGCGCATATACATGTCGATGTCGAGCGCGTTGTGATGCGTGACGAACGGACGCGCGGACGCGCCGCCCGGGATGGTGTTCAGGCACGGGGTCTCGACCTCCATGAAGCCGCGGCCATCCATGAACGCGCGAATCTCGCGCACGATCTTGGAGCGCTTTTCGAAGGTATCACGCACATCGGGGTTGATGATGAGATCGACATAGCGCTGACGATAGCGCATGTCGGTGTCCTTCAGGCCATGCCACTTTTCCGGCAGCGGGATCAGGTTCTTCGACAGCAGCGTCAGCTTGTCCACCATGATGGAAATCTCACCCTTCTGGGTGCGGAACACATCGCCCTCGACGCCGACCAGATCGCCGATGTCGAGCTTCTTAAACGCCTGATACTCGTCTACGCCGAGCACGTCGCGCTTGACATAGAGCTGGATCCGGCCGAAACGGTCGGACAGGTCGGAAAAGGACGCCTTGCCCATGATGCGTTTGGACATCATGCGGCCCGCGAGCGCGACCTTTTTGCCCTCGAACGCGTCATAGTCACCCGTAATGTCGGTGGTGTAGTGCGTGCGGTCAAAGCGCACGCGCGCGAACGGATCGTTGCCCGCGTCCTGTAATTCCTGCAGCTTCTCGCGGCGGATACGGCGCAGCTCGTGAAGTTCCTCTGCGGTCTGCTCGTGCTGCTCCTGCTGATTATTTTCTGCCATTCTCATCTCACCCTAATCAAAATTTATCTATGAAAGTGCGTTTCTTACTTTTTAATATCGACGATCTGATACTTGATCGTGCCGTCCGGCGCTTCGACCTCAACGACCGTGCCGATTTTCTTGCCGAGCATCGCCTTGCCGAACGGGGACTCGTCGGAAATCTTGCCATCCATCGGGTCGGCTTCCTGCGAGCCGACGAAGTGATATTCCTCTTCCTCATCCAGCTCCAGATCCTTTACAACGAAGCGGCATCCGGGGGAAACCTCGTCCGCTGCATACATGTCGTCGGTGATGACGACCGCATGCGCGAGCACGTTTTCAATCTCCGCCATACGCGAGAAAACCTTGCCCTGCTCGTTCTTCGCCTCGTCGTATTCGCTGTTCTCCGACAGGTCACCGAAGGAGCGCGCCTCCTTGATCTGCTCCGCGACTTCGTGCTCGCGGACGGTCTTTAAATATTCCAGCTCCTCTTTGAGCTTGTCAAGGCTTTCCTGTGTCAGCTTGAATTCCTTTGCCATTTTTCACGCTATCCTCTCTATATGAAAATTCTGTTTCTGGGTCCATTACATTACGTCTTATTATATGGACGCTTCCTGCCAATGTCAAGCAATCGACCAAAAGGTTCTTATTTTTTTATCAAATCGACGATTTCCAGTGCGCTGCACGCCGCCCGGTCATGAGAAACGACCATACTCAGCACCCCTTCACGGTCGGTGTCTACGAGCGGCTCGTAAAGACCGCCTGCAACATGGGCGTCGTCAAAGTCCGCGGCGGGCGCGCCGCCCTCGCACAGAGCGACCGTGACCGGATGCGGCAGCCGCACGCGAAAGGTCGGATGCGGCCGATCAAAGAGCAGCACTGCGGTTTTGGACGCGTGCACGCCGACCTGGTCGAGCAGTGCCGCCGCGCCGGTCTCGTCCATCAAACGGCGGCGCACCGATTCCCCGCGCGCGCCGAAATCGAGCACAAGCTGCCGGCAATGCTGCGCGGCATAGCGCGCGGCGGCGAGCACGTCGCTGTCCAGTCCGCGGGCATAGAGCAGTACCGCGCTGTTCGGCGTGCCGCGCAGCACATGCGCGAGCACCCGCGGCGCAAGCGCGCGCAGCAATGCCGTGTGCGGCGCTGCATCTATATGATACCGCGCGAGCACGGACTTCATGTATGGCGTATCGGGCGCTGCCACACGGGTCACACCGCGCAGTGCGAGCAGGCGCACGCTCTGCCGCAGCATCAGGTTGTCGAGCATGCCGTCCTCGCTGCGCATTTGCAGCAGCGCGGTCTGAAATCGCACACCGCCGATGGTCTCCATGCGCTCGATGCGCGCACGCGGCGCGTCCCCATCCACCCGGATTCGGATGATCCCCTGCATAACCTGTCCCCTCCTGCACGTTTTGAGACAGAATATGCAGCATTTCCCCGCGCTAGAACGACTATTTCCCTTCCTTGACCGCTTTGTATGCCGCTTGGAGCTGGGTGTCCTCGCTTGACTGCATGCCGAAGAAGTTTTTGTAGTTTTCCTCGCTCAGCGAGACCAAAACATCGGGTTTGATGCCGATGCCTGCGAGATTCTTGCCTTTTGGGGTGTAATAGGTGCGGTCAGACAGGATGATCGCCGAGCCGTCCGACAGCTCATAGGAGCGTTGTGAGTAGCCCTTGCCCGTCGTGTGGTCGCCCACGATGACCGCCTTGCCGTATTCCTGCAGCGCCGCGGGGAAAAACTCCGCCGCGCTGATCGACTGGTCGTTCACAAGCACCGCCATCGGCAGATCGAGCGCATTTGCATCCGATTTGAGCACGGTCTCCTCCCCCGTTTTGTCGCGCAGGCTGATGATCGGTCCTTCGGGCAGCAGCGGATCGAGCATCTTCGACAGCACATCGACCGAGCCTCCTCCGTTGAAGCGCACATCGAAAATAAAGCCCTCGGCGTCCTGCTTTTGCAGCGTATCGAGCGCGTTTAAAAATTCGGTATCCGCGCCGCCGTCAAAATCCGAGATCGCAATGTAGCCGACGTTCCCGTCCAGCATTCGGCTGCGGATCGCGGTGCGCTTGACTGTTGCGCGTTTGATGGAATAGGTCTGCTCGCTGCCGTCCGCGTGGCGCACCTGAAGCGTGAGCGTCGTGCCCGCCTTGCCGCGCACCGCGTCCACGACCTCGGCGGCGGTGTACTGTTTGCCCACCGTTTTATCATCCGCACCCACGATGACGTCGCCCGCGACGAGACCCGCTTTTGCCGCCGGCGAGTCGGGGTACACCTCAAAAATACGGATCGTGCCGTCGCTCATCGTGACCTGCGTGCCGATGCCTACCATCTCGCCGTCGAGCCGCAGTTTATACGCCGCATAGTCCTCCTTGGAGACATAATAGCTCCATTTATCGCCCACACCGAGCACAAAACCGGTCGCTGCAGTGTCGAGCGCTTTTTGTGGGTCATATTCTCCGACATAGCGTTCGTCGATGACATGCTGTAACTCGCTGAGCTTGCCGTACAGCTTTTGCTGCGCGGCATATTCCGGCATCGCGGCGTTGAAGCTGCGGTTGCTTGCAAGCAGCGTGACATTCGCGGTCGCGACTGCGGTCAGCAGGCACAGCGCCGCTGTCGTACCCGGGGTGATGTGTTTTTTCATCAAACATTGCCTCCTACGAAAAAACAGGGAGCGGAACCGTTTTGATTCCCCTCCCCGTTTTTTGACATTAGTTGAAATACCGCATCGGATTGACCGTCGAACCGTTGACATACACTTCAAAGTGCAGATGGTTACCGGTCGAGTTGCCGGTCGAGCCGACCAGACCGATCTTCTGTCCCGCGGAAACATGCTCGCCCGCGGAGACCAGTCGCTTGGACTGGTGCGCGTAGGCGGTCATGACGCCGCCGCCATGGTCGATGACCGTATAGTTGCCGTAAGAGCTCGACATGTAGCTGCGCACAACCGTACCGGAAGCCGCCGCAACGATGGTCGCGCCGCACGGCACACCCACGTCAATGCCCGCGTGCAGCTTGCGCTTGCCCGTGATCGGGTGCGTGCGGTAGCCATAAGGCGAGGAGATGCGGTCCGTGCCATAATCGGGCAGCGGCCAGACAAACGTGCCGCTTGTCGGGATGACCACGCCGCTGTCCTCCGAGGAGGATGAGGACGACGAACCGCTCTGCTGCTGCTGTTTTCTGCGTGCCGCCGCTTCCGCTGCTGCGCGCTCTGCTGCCTCACGGCTCAGACGCTCAATCTCGGAATTGATGGATTCCTGCTCGGCTTCCATTTTTTCCGCCTGCGCCTTCTTGGCGTCCATGTTGGCGTTCAGCTCGGTGATGATTTTCTGCTGCTCGGACTTCTGGTCGTCGAGCGCACTGTACTTGCTCTCCAGAGAATTCTGATAGGTCTCTTCATCCTTTTTATCGGACTCGAGCGAGGCTTTTTTGACCTCAATATCCTTTTTCGCCGCGGTATAATCGCGTACGACCTTTTTATCGTAATCCATGATCTGGCTGACGATCTCGAGATTCGACAGCATGTCGGAGAAGCTGTCGGAGCTGAGCAGCACATCGAGATAGCTGATGTCGCCGTTTTCATACATGACGCGCACACGCGTTTCAAACAGCTCGGTTTTCTCGTCGAGCGCGCGCTCCGCTTCGTCAAGCTCGTCCGACTTTACGCCGATCTGCTCCTTCAGGCTGCGAATGAGCGCCTTGGTCGTGTCGATCTCGTCCTGCGTCAGTTCCATCTGCTTATCGAGCGCGGCTTTACGCTCGCTTGCCGCGTCAATCTTGTTGCCGAGCGCCGCGATCTCGCGTTTGACCGCAGCTTTCTGGCTCTCGATGGAGGAAAGCTGTTTTTTCAGGCTCGAGATGCCGCCCGCCGCACCGGCGTAGGATAGACCGGAGGCGAGCGCCGAGAAAATCATGAGAACCGCGAGCAGCAGTGCGACCGCACCCGCGATGATCTTGGCTGTCTTATTGCGCATCATGTCGGAAATAACCTCATTTCTGTCGAAAGCCTTAAACGTCCATAAACCGGCGGATGGTCAGTACCGAGCCGCCCACACCGACGACCACACCCGCGGCGAGATACACGCCGAGCACGAGCATGCGGATCTCGGCAAACGGCACCATACTGAAGGACGGCAGCACGCCCGAGACCACATCGGACAGCTTGGCATACACGCCCCATTCCGTAAAGAACGCGAGCGCGCCCGCGGCAAGACCAAGTAGCATGCCCTCGATGACGAACGGCCATCGGATGAACCAGTTGGTCGCACCGACCATTTTTTGTATCGCGATCTCGTTGCGCCGCGTAAACATTGCGAGTTTGACCGTGTTGGAGATGATGAAAATGGAGATCAGACCGAGCGCGACGACCAGTGCGACCGAAATGATCTGGAACACACGCTGCACCTTGACGAGCATGGCGATCGTGTCCTCGTTGACGCGCACGTTTGCAACGCCCTGCACGCTTTTGATCTCCTCAACGGTGCTTTGGACAAGCGTCACATCCCGTAAGGTGATGTGATACGCGTCGCGCAGCGGATTGTTCGTGCGGTCGAAGCCGTCGAGCAGCTCGGCGTTGTTGCCGAGCTTCGCGCGGTATTCTTCGAGCGCCTGCTCGCGCGACTGGAACGTCGCTTCGCGCACGTTGCCGATGGCGCGCAGCTTGTCCCCGATTTCCTTTGTCTGCGCCGCGTCGAGATCCTCGCCCACAAAAATGACGACCTCGCTCTCCTGCTGCAATTTAATGATCTGCAAGTCGATATTGTAAGAGATCAGGGCGACCGAGCCTGTGATGAGCAGCATTGCAAGGATGATGCTGACCGCAGCAAAGCTCATAAATCCGTGCAGAAAAATATTCTGGACGCCCTCCTTCCAGAAATATTTAAAGCTCGTTCGGTTTTTCATATTCGTAATACCCACCTGTCTGGTCGCTGATAATCTCACCCTTGTCGATCACGATGACACGCTTGGAGAATTTGTCCACAAGCTCTTTTTCGTGTGTGACGATCAAAATGGTCGTCCCAAGCTGGTTGATCTTTTCAAACAGGGTCATCAGCTCGAGCGAGCGCGCCGGATCGAGGTTGCCGGTCGGTTCGTCCGCGATGATCAGACGCGGGTTGTTGACGAGCGCGCGCGCGATTGCCACACGCTGCTGCTCGCCGCCGGACAACTCGAGCGGGCGCACATTCGCCTTTTCGGTCAGCCCGACCAGTTCGAGCACATAGGGCACGCGCTTACGGATCGCGCGGCTCGTCGCACCGACCGCGCGCATCGCGAACGCGACGTTCTCGTATACGGTTTTTTTGTCGATCAGGCGAAAATCCTGAAACACAACGCCGAGCGTACGGCGCAGATAGGGCACTTCGCGTTTTTTGAGCGTGCCGATATTATAGTTGTTGACGACGATGCGTCCCTCGGTGGGACGGATCTCGCCGATCAGCAGTTTGATCAGGGTGGATTTTCCCGACCCCGACGAACCGACGAGGAACACAAATTCGCCCTCGTCGATGCGAAACGTCGCTTTTTGGACAGCACGGGTACCGTTTTCGTACACCATGCTGACATCGCTCATTCTGATCACTGTGTTTCAAGCTCCTTTGCTACAAGAGGTCAAGTGTTGCTGCCTTCCTCGCGGCTCGCCAGATACTTGCGCACCATGAGCGCGACCTTAAAGACGATCGCGTGGTCGAATTCCCGCAGGTCGAGTCCGGTCAGCTTCTTGATCTTTTCCAGACGGTACACCAGCGTGTTGCGGTGAACAAACAGCTTGCGCGAGGTCTCCGACACGTTGAGGTTGTTTTCAAAGAACTTCTGAATGGTAAACAGGGTCTCCTGATCGAGCGCGTCGATCGAGCCCTTTTTGAACACTTCGGTCAGGAACATTTCGCACAGCGTTGTGGGAAGCTGATAGATCAGACGACCGATGCCCAGATTTTCAAAGCTGATGATCGACTTTTCCGTGTCGAATACACCGCCGACCTCGATAGCGACCTGCGCTTCCTTAAACGACTTTGCAATGTCCTTCATCTGCACCGAGATCGAGCCGATGCCAATGATCGTCTTGACGAGCAGTTCGGAGGACAGCGCATCCTCAATGGACTTTGCGACCTTGGCAAGATCCTTGATCTCGCTGCCGGGTTTGATCTCCTTGACGAGCACGATGTCGTTTTCGGAAATGTGCAGCACGAAGTCCTTCTGCTTGTCGGGGAACAGACCCTGAATCACGTCGATTGCCGCGATGTCCGCGCGCTCGATCTGGCGCACGAGGAACACGACGCGCGGGACATCGCTGCCAAAGTGCAGCTCGCGCGACTTGATATAGATATCTCCGGGCAGAATATTATCGAGGATGATGTTTTTGACGAACGTTGCCTTGTCGTGCTTTTCGTCATACAGCGTCTTGATGTTGTTGATTGCGACCGAAGCCAGTGCGCACACGCTGCGTGCAAGCTCGTCCTCCCCCTGCACGAACACAGCATACTCAAAGCGCGTGCTACGATCGGATACCGAGCGGTATGTATACCCGCCGAAACGGATCATGTCGCCGGCATAGCCGAGTTCTGTCACCGCATCTTCGCGCATCTCACCGATGCGCGGCAGATCGGTACATGCAATGACCGCCCCCGTCGCGTCTACGATGCCGATCGTGCGATCGACCGTGTCTTTCATTTGGAGGATAATCGACTGGAACAATCTAGAAGCCATCTCCATCACCTTTCCTAACTCTACTTCTCTTTATCGAACGCTTCCTGCTCTGCTCGTTTGCACGTCATTTCGACGTCTGCGGACACATCCGAGCATTGTTCACAAGAATCCTTCGATACCCCTCGCTATTTCACGACATTATATCATAGTCGGCGCATTTTTTGTACAAAATCTTTTCAGAAACTTTGTTTATTTTTGAGAAATTCCATTTTTTGTATTTTGCGCATGTTCCCGGTCGACAGTCAGAGCCGCCCGCTCGTCCTCCCGCAGTTCGCGAAAGGCGCCCGGCGCAAGCGCCGGATCGAGCGGCAGCGTGCCGATTTGTTCACGGCGCAGCGCCGTGACCGTACCGCCGACCGCGCGCAGCATGCGTTTGACCTGGTGGAATTTTCCCTCGCACAGCGTAATGCGTGCGCGATCCCCGCCCAGCGGCTCGAGCGTCGCGGGACGGCAGACTGTCCCGTCCGCAAGCGTCAGCCCTGCGGCGAAACGCGCTGCCGCATCCGGTGCGAGCGTGCCGTCAAAGCGCGCCTCATACACCTTGGAAACATGGCGGCGCGGCGACATGAGCGCATGTCCGAAAGCACCGTCCGTGGTCAGCAGCAGCAGCCCCTCCGTGTCCTTGTCCAGCCGTCCGACCGGAAAGATACCTGCGCGGCGCAGCTGCTCGGGCAGCAGGTCGAGCACGGTGCGCTGAAAATTGTCCTCAGTCGCGGTGACAACGCCGGCGGGCTTGTTGAGCATGAGATACCAGTGCGCGCGATAGACGAGCGGCTGCCCGTCTACACTCAGTTTGTCCTGTTCGGGGTTGATCTTGCGGTCAGGCGTGCGGCAAATGTCTCCATTCACGGTGATTTTGCCCGCGCGAGCCAGTGCCGCGATCTCGCGCCGAGACCCCGCCCCCAGACCTGCAAGGACTTTATCCAACCGTTCGGATGTCATTCCTCACCCTCCATTCGTCGCTTTTCCTATAATATAAAATATATCGTAACACTTTTTTGCATTTTGCACAATAGGTTTTCGTGAAAAAGTTGATTTTTTGGCTGTCAATTTGCCAATTCTTTCACAAAGTATACAAAGCGCGGTCTTCCCTGTCGAAAAGACCGCGCTTTGTGTGTGCTTATTTTTTGGGAACGATCTCGATCCAGTAGCCGTCGGGATCCGCGATGAAATAAATACCCATTGCCGCATTTTCAAAGCAAATGCAGCCCATTTCCTGATGCTTGCGGTGCGCTTCCTCGAAATCGTCCGCGGCGAGCGCGATGTGGAACTCGTTCTCCCCCAGATTGTACGCCTGCGGATGTTCGCGCAGCCACGTCAGTTCGAGCAGATGCGGCGTGACACCGTCGCCGAGATAGACGAGCACAAAGCTGCCGTCCGGCGCGGAGATGCGGCGCGTTTCGACGAGTCCGAGCGCGTTTTCATAGAACGACAGCGCACGATCGAGGTCTGCCACATTGATGTTATTATGTGCAAAAGTGAAAGACATGACAAAAAGTCTCCTTTTCGGGTGGGGTTCTTCGAGAATATCCTATCATATCTGTGGATGTTCCGCAAGCACACTTTACAGACTGCCCCACTTTTGTTATACTGTATCTGGATATTTGTGCGTGAAAGGAGGCGAAGTGCTTGGATAAACGACTGGGCAGACTCATCCAGCCGGGATTCGGCATTTTTTTCATTGTTTTTTTGGCATTCGTACTCGCCTGTGCTTTCATTTCGCCGCTCGTCACTTATATCGGTCTGGTGGTCGACGGGCTGTGCTTTCTCATTTATAGTTTGCGTATGCGCAGCCGCAAGCATGCGGTCGCGGAGTACCTGCAAAACCTGAACACCGACGTAGACAGCACCTCACGCGATACGCTGGTCAATTTTCCGATGTCCACCCTCGTCGCGCTGTCGACAACGGGCGAGATCCTGTGGTGCAACGAGCTGTTTGAGGAAGAGACTGGCAAAAAGGAATGCGCGCTTTCGCAGCGTTTACAGGACATCGCGCCTGATTTCAACATGCACTGGATGCGCGAGGGCAGGAAGCAGTACCCCGGCGAACTCAAGATTGGCGACCGCTACTTTCTGGTCTACGGCAATCTCGTGCGCGACCGCAAGCACACGACCGCGCTCATGGTGCTCTACTTCATCCCCTGCACGGAGATGGTCGAGCTGCGCACACGATTTGAATCCTCCCGTCCCGTGGTGTCCGTCATTTCGATCGACAACTACGAAGAACTGACCAAGAACGAGAGCGACTCGGAAAAATCCGCCATTCTCGCGGAGATCGACAAAAAGATTGGGGCATGGACCGCAGGCAGTGGGGCGCTGCTGCGCAAATTCGACCGCGACAAGTACATTTTTGTGCTCGACGAAAAAACGCTCGACCACCTTTCGGAATGCAAATTCGCGGTGCTCGACGATGTGCGCACGCTGCAAAACCGCGAGGGCATCACCGCAACGCTGTCAATCGGCGTGGGCAAGGACGGCGAAAACTTTGAGGAGACCTACCGCTTCGCCGGGCTTGCGCTCGAAATGGCGCTCTCTCGCGGGGGCGATCAGGCGGTCATCAAAAATAAATACTCATTTGACTTCTTCGGCGGTCTGTCGAAAGAGGTCGAAAAACGCACCAAGGTCAAGACCCGCGTCGTCGCAAGCGCGCTCGGTCAGCTCATCCGCGATTCCTCTCAGGTGCTTGTCATGGGCCACACCATGAGCGACATCGACTCGCTCGGCGCGGCGATCGGCATGGTGTGCGCAGTGCGCAGCCGCGAAAAGCCCGTGCACATCGTCATCAACAGCGAGCGCACCCTTGCGGGCGACTTGATGCGCAAGATCCAGGAGCTGCCTGCCTACCACGATGTCTTTGTGAGCCCTGAGGAAGCCATGATCATGTGCGACTTCAACACCCTGCTCATTGTGGTCGACACCAACCGCCCGGACTATGTCGAGTCGCAGCCGCTGCTCGAATCCATCAACAAGATCGCGGTCATCGACCACCACCGCCGCGCAGCGGATTATATTGATAATTCCGCGCTCAATCTGCACGAGCCTTACGCTTCCTCGACCTGTGAACTCGTCGCGGAGCTGCTGCAATACATGGTGCCAAACCGCACCATCCTGCGTGAAGAGGCAGAATGCATCCTCGCGGGCATCTATCTCGACACCAAGGGCTTTACGATCAAGGCGGGTGTGCGCACCTTTGAAGCAGCCGCCTACCTCAAGCGCGCAGGCGCGGACATGGTCGCGGTGAAAAAGCTGTTTCAGAGCACCTTCGACGAATATATGACGCGGCAGCGCATCATTTCGTCCGCACGCAACTGCGGCAGCGGTGTTGTGGTCGCGGTGTCGAACGTCGAAACCGACCGCGCGGTCGCCGCGAAGGCAGCCGACGAGCTGCTCGGCATCATAGGTGTGCACGCGAGCATCGTCGCGTTCCGCTCAGGGAACGATACCATCGTGTCCGCACGCTCGCTCGGCAAGATCAACGTCCAGATTCTCATGGAAAAGCTGGGTGGCGGCGGTACGCTCGCCTCGGCGGGCGCACAGCTGGAGGGCGTGGCGCTGGAAGAGGCGGAGGGTCGCATCAAGGCGGCTGTCACGCAGTATTTTGAAGAAAACAAAACCAAAACATTATAAAACGGAGGACATTACACATGAAGGTCATTTTAAAAGCCGACGTCAAGGGACAGGGCAAAAAGGGCGAACTCGTGGAAGTGAGTGAAGGCTACGGCCGCAACTTCCTGCTGCCGCGCGGTCTTGCGACGCTTGCGACCGCGGATAACATCAACACCATGAAGCAGGCGGACGCCGCCAAGGCACGCCGCATCGAGCTCGAGAAGCAGGCGGCACGCGACACCGCGGAAAAGTTGACCACACTGCAGGTGCTCGTGCGCGCCAAGGCAGGTCAGGGCGGTCGTCTATTCGGCGCGATCACCGCAAAGGAAATCTCCGATAGCCTGAAGGAGCAGCACGCGCTCGACATCGACAAGCACAAGATCGTGCTCGCAGAACCGATCAAGGCGTTCGGCAGCTATGCGATCAAGGCGAAGCTCTATCCCGAGATCACGGGCGACATCAACGTTAAGGTCATCGAAGCGTAATTTTTGAAACTCGCGCATCGGGCAGTCCGTCCGATGCGCGGTTTTGTTGAAACGGAGGTGCTACAGCATGGACGAACTTCTCGCGCGGCAGATGCCGCAGTCGACCGAGGCGGAACAGGCAGTCATCGGCTCCATGCTGATCGACCCCGCCTGCATCCCCGAGGTCATCGAGCAGCTGCGGCCAGACGATTTCTATGCCGATGAAAACCGCCGCATCTTTGAAACCATCTACTCGATGTTCAACAGCGCGCTCAAGATCGACGCGGTCACCGTGCTTGAAGAACTGCGCGCGCAAGGCGCATACGACGAGGCGGGCGGGCGCGCGTATCTCATGCAGCTTATGGATGTCACGCCGACCGCCGCCAATGTGCGCGAATACGCCAAGATCGTACGCGACAAGAGCATGCTGCGTGCGATCGCGGGCGCGGCGAGCGAAATCCAGTCCCTCGCGTTCGAGGGCGCGGGCAGCGCCGCGGACATCGCGGAGCTTGCCGAGCAGAAAATCTACAACGTGCGCCACGGACGCGAGATCAAGGGTCTGTCGCACATTAAGAACGTCATTATGGACTTGTACGCCAAGCTCGATGAGCTCAGCCAGTCCGGCAATGACATTCCTGGCATCCCCACCGGCTTCCACGACCTCGATCACGCGCTGACCGGTCTCAACAAGTCCGACCTCATCCTCATCGCGGCGCGTCCCGGCATGGGCAAGACCGCGTTCGCGCTCAATCTCGCGCTCAATGCCGCGAAATCCTCCAAAAAGGACGTCGTCGTGTTCCAGCTTGAAATGAGCAAGGATCAGCTCGCCGCGCGGTTTCTGTCCAACGAGGCACTCATCGAATCACAAAAACTCAAAACCGGTAACCTCGAGCAGGACGACTGGGTCAAGATCGCGCGCGCATCCAACGTGCTCGCCAAGACCCGCATCTACGTCGACGATAATCCCGCCATCACGGTCGCGGAGATCAAGGCGAAGTGCCGCCGTCTGGGTGAGGGTCTTGGACTGATCGTCATCGACTATTTGCAGCTCATGCAGTCGGGCGGGCGCCGCAACGACAACCGCACGCAGGAGGTCGCGGAGATCTCCCGCGGACTGAAGATCATGGCGAAAGAGCTCAATGTGCCGGTCGTGTGTCTGTCACAGCTTTCGCGTGCATCCGAGCAGCGCGCTGACAAGCGCCCCATGCTGTCCGACCTGCGTGAATCGGGCGCGATCGAGCAGGACGCGGACATCGTGCTCTTCATTTATCGCGATGACTACTATAATGAGGACAGCGAGGACAAAAACGTCGCGGAGATCATCATTGCGAAAAACCGTCACGGCGCGACCGGCACGGTCAACCTGCAATGGATCGGTCAGTACACGACATTCTCCAATCAGGACCGCATCCATGGATAACGCCTTTTCCGCGCGCATCGTGCAGGCGGCGCGCGACCTGCTGTGCGCGGGCGATACCGTGCTGTGTGCGGTCTCGGGCGGCGCGGACTCGGTCGCGCTGCTGCGCGTGCTGCTCACCCTGCGCGATACGCTCGGCATTTCGCTGTGCGCCTGTCATGTGCATCACGGGCTGCGCGGCGCGGAAGCTGACCGCGACGCGGCGTTTGTACGCGATTTGTGCGCGGCGCACGGCGTGCCGTGTGAAATCGTGCAGCGTGACGTGTCTGCCTACGCCAAGGCGCACGGTCTCGGCATCGAGGAAGCCGCGCGCGTCGTGCGCTATGACGCCCTGCAAAGTGTCGCACATATACAGGGCGCGACTAAGATCGCGCTCGCGCACACGCTCGACGACAATCTTGAGACCATGCTCTTTCACCTCGCCCGCGGCACGGGCACGCGCGGTCTGGCGGGCATCCCGCCCGTGCGCGAGGCGTTCGTGCGTCCGCTGCTCGGCGTGACGCGCGCGCAGATCGAGGACTATCTGTCCGTCCTCGGGCAGCCCTATATGACCGACAGCTCGAATGCCGACACGGATTACACCCGCAACCGCATCCGGCACGACATTGTGCCCGTGCTGCGGCAGCTCAATCCGCGCTGCGCGCAGGCGGCGGGGCGCGCGGCGCGGCTGCTGCGCACCGACGAGGACTGTCTGTCCGCACAGGCGGCTGCGCTGCGTGATACCCTCACATTGCCCTGTGATGGCGGCGTGCTCCTGCGGTGCGACGGCCTGCGTGCGGCACATGCCGCGCTGCGCACCCGCGTGCTGCGCGGCGCACTGCGCGACGCCGGCATGCCCATGTCGGAGTGCACCGCCGACCTCATCGACCGGTTGGAAGCGCTGCTTTCCGCACGCTCCCCTTCGGCGTCTCTCGACCTGCCGGATGGTCTGACCGCTGCGCGGCGTTACGACGCGCTGTTTTTCGGGCGTGCCACTACCCATACCCCGCCGCAGGACACACCGCTGCACGCGGATGCCCCCCCGCTCCTATGGGATAACCGTGCGACATTGACGGTTTTTTACACTGATCACGCGCAGGATTTTTACAAAACGTTCAATACTTTTTCGCTTAATTGTGATAAAATAGATGCTGACACGCTTTGCGTGCGCACGCGCCGCACCGGCGACGCCATCCGGCTGACCGAGGGCGGCGGCTCCCGCACGCTCAAGCGCCTGATGATCGACCGCCGCATCCCGCGCGACACGCGCGATACCCTCGCGGTCATCGCGGACAAAAACGGCGTCATTGCCGCAGAAAGCATCGGAACCGATATCGAACGCGCCGCTCAAACCGGCTGCGCGCTCATTATAAAACTGAAAGGGATTTAAAAAGTTATGAAGCAAGACATTCTCGAGGTACTGTTTACAGAGGAGCAGCTGCGTGAAAAGGTCGCGGAGCTGGGCGCACGCATCACCGCAGACTATCAGGGCAAAAACCCGCTGATCGTCAGCGTGCTCAAGGGCTCTTACGTATTCATGGCGGACCTGACCCGCCAGATCGACACCAAGTGCAACATCGACTTCATGGTCGTGTCGAGCTACGGCAGCGGCACCAAGACCTCGGGCGAGGTGCAGATCATCAAGGACATCGGCAGCAAGATCGAGGGGCGCGACCTCATCATCGTCGAGGACATCCTCGACAGCGGCGTCACGCTGAGCTACCTCATGAAGATCCTGCAGGCGCGCGGCGTCAATTCCATCCGCCTGTGCACCCTGCTGTCCAAGCCCGAACGCCGCAAGATCGACGTACCGATCGACTATCTCGGCTTTGAAGTGCCGGATGAGTTCGTCGTCGGCTACGGTCTGGACTATGACGAAACCTACCGCAATCTGCCCTACATCGGCATCCTTAAGCCCGAGGTGTACGGCGGTAAATAATTCCCCAACGAAAGGTGTGATACACGCTTGAAAGGCAAAATGAGAGGCCTCGGCCTTTATCTGGTGATCCTTTTGGTGCTGTTGACCGCGGTCAGCGTCGTGCTGGGGCAGACGCAGACCGGCACGGAAGCGGTCAAGTACAGTGATGTCGTGGGCTATTTCCAGAACGAAAAGGTCACGTCGTTCGAAATGGACAACGATACGGTCAAGCTCAAGCTCAAAACCGGCGAACAGGTGCAGTACCAGCTCGCAGGCGATCTGGGGCGGAGCATTTTCTACAACGATCTGGGCAATACCATCTACGAGCAGAAAAAAGCGGGTATCCTGACGGATTATGAATATAAGACGCAGCAGATCCCGTGGTGGATGAATTTCCTGCCCTATCTCGTGCTCATCGGTCTGCTGCTCGTGTTCTGGTATTTCATGATGAACAAGCAGGGCGGCGGAGGCGGCAATCCCATGCAGTTCGGCAAAGCACGCGCCAAGCTTGCGACCGATGACCGCCGCAAGGTCACCTTCGGGGACGTTGCCGGTGCAGACGAGGAAAAGGCGGAATTGCAGGAGATCGTCGAATTTCTCAAGAACCCGCAGAAGTTCATGGAGATCGGTGCGCGCATCCCCAAGGGTGTGCTGCTCGTCGGCCCTCCCGGCACGGGTAAGACCCTGATCGCACGCGCGGTCGCGGGCGAAGCCGGCGTGCCCTTCCTGTCGATTTCCGGTTCCGACTTTGTCGAGCTGTATGTCGGCGTAGGCGCAAGCCGCGTGCGCGACCTGTTCGAGCAGGCGAAGAAAAACGCGCCTGCGATCGTCTTTATTGACGAGATCGACGCGGTTGGCCGTCAGCGCGGCGCAGGTCTCGGCGGCGGTCATGACGAGCGCGAGCAGACGCTCAACCAGCTGCTCGTCGAAATGGACGGCTTCGGCGCGAACGAAGGCGTCATCATCATCGCGGCGACCAACCGTCCCGACATCCTCGACCGCGCACTGCTGCGTCCGGGTCGTTTCGACCGTCAGGTCTATGTCGGCGCACCCGATGTCAAGGGTCGTGAAGCGATCCTGCGCATCCACGCACGCAACAAGCAGTTCGAGCCGGACGTCAAGTTCGACGAGATCGCCAAGACCACGGCGGGCTTCACCGGCGCGGATCTGGAAAACCTGCTGAACGAGGCCGCTCTGCTCGCAGCGCGCCGCAACAAGAAGTTCATCACGCAGGAAGAGATCGAGCAGGCGCTGCTCAAGGTGGTCATGGGCGTGGAAAAGAAGAGCCACATCATCACCGAGAACGACAAAAAGCTGACCGCTTATCACGAAGCCGGTCACGCGCTGTGCTTTAAGCTGCTGCCGACACAGGATCCCGTGCACCATGTCACGATCATCCCCCGTTCCTCGGGCGCAGGCGGCTTTACCATGCCCATGCCCATGGAGGACAAATCCTATCGCACGCGCACCTATATGCAGGAATACCTTGTGGTGTGCCTGGGCGGCCGCGTTGCAGAAGCGCTCGTGCTCGGCGATATTTCGACCGGTGCATCGGGCGACATCCAGCAGGTGACCAATATGGCGCGCTCCATGGTCATGACCTACGGCATGAGCGATAAGATCGGCCCGATCGACTACGGCTCGGATTCCGGCGAGGTGTTCCTCGGCCGCGAGTTTGCCGCAGGCAAGGCATATTCCGAGGTCAAGGCCGCGGAGATCGACGACGAGATCCATCGCATTATCCACGAGGCGTATGTCTCGTGCGATGCGCTCATCCGCACCCATATGGAGGAGCTGCACCGCGTTGCAGAATACCTTATTCGCAATGAGACCATGGACGGCGAAACCTTTGAAAAGGTCTTTGCAGGCGAGGAAGTCGCTGACAAGACCGTAGGGATCGATCTCACGATCGAATCCGCCCCCATGCAGGACGCACCCACACAGCATCCAGAACCCAACGCATAAATAATAAAAAGCCCGCAGGTATAACCTGCGGGCTTTTTATTATAGGCGCATCAGCCGATGCCGCCCGGAATGACAAAACTGCAAATGACGACCGCCGCCGCGAGCAGCACATAGACATACTTCGCGAGGAAGCCGAACGCGCGGCTGAGCGGCTTCGTGCGGCCGTTCATCAGCTCTGCGCGGATGGCGGGCACGCCAAGCACCCAATAGATCATGACCGCGCCCAGAATCGCGCCGATCGGCACGACATAGATCGTGATAATGTCCATCCAACGTCCCATGAGCGGTTCGTATTCGATGAACAGACCGACTGCAAGCGTCGCCGCACCGGTCAGCACCACCGCCGTGCGCCGCTTGAGCCCCAGACGGCTCTGCGCTGCCTCCGATACGACTTCGAGCATGTTGGCCAGCGAAGTGATGCCCGCAAACAGCACCGAAACAAAGAACAGGAACGCAAACACGCGACCGGCAGGCATCTGCTGGAACACACGCGGCAGCGTGATAAACAGCAGCTTGGGGCCTGCCTGCGGGTCAAGCCCGAAGGCAAACACGGCGGGCAGGATGGCGAAGCCCGCAAGCATCGCTGCACAGGTGTCGAGCACCGCGGTCATGACCGACGAGTGCACCACATCCTCCTTGCGGCTGAGATAGCTGCCGTAGATGATCATGCCCGAACCCGTGACCGAAAGCGAGAAGAACGCCTGTCCCATCGCCATGATCCACGTTTTCAGGTTAAAGAGCGCCTCCCAATGCGGCACGAGCAGGTACTTGTAGCCCTCCGCCGCGCCGGGCAGGAAGGCAACGCGCACTGCAATGACGATAAACAGGACGAAAAATGCGGGCATCATGACCTTATTGATCTTTTCGATGCCGCCGGATACGCCGCCGATCAGGATGAACACGGTCAGCAGCACGACGATCACATGCCACGGCACACTGCTCAGATGATGATCGGTCATTTGGTTGAAGAATACTTCCGGCTCGGTCGACATGAGTGAACCGGTCAGCGCGCCTGCCGCGCCGCGCACGACCCAACCTACGATGATGGCATAGCCGATGGCGATGCCGAGCGAGCCGAACAGCGGGATCGCGCCGAGCACCGAGCCGCCGCGCTTGCCGCGCGCGCACATCGCATATTCATAGGAACCGATCGGCCCCGTGCCGGTCAGCCGTCCGAACGCGAACTCACCCGACAGTCCGACATAGCCGAACAGCGCGACAAACAGCAGATAAGGGATCAAAAACGCCGCACCGCCGTACTGACCGACGCGATACGGGAACAGCCAGATGTTGCCCATGCCGACTGCGGAACCGACCGCGGCAAGCACAAATCCGATCTTGCTGGAAAACGTGCCATTTTTAGGAGCATGCTGCATAAAAAACCTCCGGTGGTGGTTAATTTTCAAAATGAAAGCACCGTTTGATAGTATATCATGAAAGTGTCGAAAGAACAAGTAAAACCGCGTCCGCTGTACATGGACGCTTGTCTTTGTACGCAAAAAGCGCTTTGTACAGTTTGCCATTCTTTTCAAAATGTCAACATGCACAAAGATACCTCCCAAAACCCGTGCATTTCATGGATTATTCCCTTGCATGCCCGCAGGGAATGTGGTATGCTATAGAGGCATTGCAAAGACAGATGTACACGGTAGGAGGACACGCGTGAATACACAACCAAAATATTACCTGGTCGAGCGCACGCTTCTGCCCGAGGTTTTCCAGAAGGTCGTCGAAGCGAATACCGCACTCAAGACCGGACAATGCCGCACGGCGGCGGAAGCGGCAGCCAGCGTCGGACTGTCGCGCAGCGCGTTTTACAAGTACAAGGACGGCATTCGTCCCTTTTTCGAGGTGACGACCGACCGCATCGTGACGTTCCACCTCATGCTGAGCGACAAAGCCGGCGTGTTGTCGAACATTCTCGGGCTGTTTGCCCGCTCGGGTGCGAACCTGCTGACGATCAACCAATCCATCCCGATGAGCGGACAGGCGTCGGTCACGATCGCCGCACGCACGGACAGCATGAACTGCTCGGTCGAAACGCTTATGACACGCGTCGAGGCGCTCGACGGCGTGCTGCGGATCGAAATACTCGCTTCGGAATAGAATAGAACCTGTGGAGGATGAATGATATGATCAAAGTTGCAATCATGGGACACGGCACGGTCGGCTCGGGCGTTTACGAAGTATTTCAGATGAACGCCGACAAGATCGCCCGCGCGCTCGGCGAGCCAGTCGAAGTTAAATATGTGCTCGATCTGCGCGATTTTTCGCAGCTGTCCTATGCCGATAAATTCGTGAAGGACTTCACGGTGCTCGAAAACGACCCGGAGATCTCGGTCGTCGCGGAGGTCATGGGCGGCGTCGGCGCGGCGTTCGAGTTCACCAAGCGCCTGCTGTGCGCAGGCAAGAGCGTGTGCACCTCCAACAAGGAGCTGGTCGCGATGCACGGTGAGGAGCTGCTCGCCATCGCCCGCGAGCACAACGTCGGCTACATGTTTGAAGCCTCGGTCGGCGGCGGCATCCCGCTCATCCGCCCCATGCTCCAGTGCCTCGCGGGCAATGAGATCGTGGAAATCTGCGGTATCCTCAACGGTACCACCAACTATATCCTGACCCAGATGATCCACAGCGGCGTGTCCTTTGAGGATGCGCTGCGCCAGGCGCAGGAAAACGGCTACGCGGAAAAAGATCCGACTGCCGATGTCGAGGGACACGACGCGTGCCGCAAGATCTGCATTCTGTCCGACATCGCGTTCGGTGACAAGTTCGACCCTGAGGAGGTCGAGTGCGAGGGCATCACGAAGATCACACTGCGCGACGTTGCCGCCGCCGACAAGCTCGGCTGCGCCATCAAGCTGATCGGCCGCGCGGTGCGCTGCGACGACGGCACGGCATACGCGTTCGTCGCGCCCCATCTCGTGCCCAAGTCCAACCTGCTCGCCTCGGTCGAGGACGTGTTTAACGCGGTCATGATCGACGGCAACGCGACGGGCGACGTCATGTTCTATGGCAAGGGCGCGGGCAAGCTCGCGACCGCCTCCGCCGTCGTTGCGGATATGATGGACTGCGCGTTCCACAAGGATCGCCGCCGCCAGATCTTCTGGGGCGACGGTTCGCAGCACCTGCTGCGCCCGCTCGATACGTTTGAATCGCGCTGGTATGTGCGCTTCTCGGGCGCAAAGAGCGATCTCGAGGCGTTCCTGCCGGTCGACAGCGTGACCGACCGCGGGGATGAGGTCGTCGCGGTCACACGCCGCTGCGCGACCGCCGAGCTGCGCCGCCGTCTGGCGCTGCTCGCAGAAAAAGGCACGATTGCAAACGCGATGCGTATGCTGTAAATAAAGGGGAACAGATCATGGTAAAAGTAACGGTTCCGGCGACCAGCGCCAACATGGGCTCGGGGTATGACAGCATCGGCATCGCCCTTGACCTGTACAACACGATCACCTTCGAGGAGAGCGACCGCATCGACATTTCCGATGTGTCGGGCGCGGATATTCCGAAAGATGAAAATAATCTGATTTACCAATGTGCAAAAAAGGTGTATGATATTTGTGGCAAATCGCTCTCCGGACTGAAAATCGTCGAGGACTGCGCGATCCCGCAGACACGCGGACTGGGTTCGTCCTCCGCGTGCACGGTCGCAGGCATTCTGGGCGCAAACGCGCTGCTCGGCGGCCCGTTGGACGAGCAGAACGTGCTCGATCTCGCCGCGTCGATCGAGGGGCATCCCGACAACTCGACCCCCGCGATCCTAGGCGGCTTCTGCGTCGCCCTGCTCGAGTACGGCAAGGTATGGAGCGTGCGCGTGCCGATGAACGGCAAGGTCGATTTTATCACGTTCATCCCGAATTTCGAGCTGTCGACCGAAAAAGCGCGCGGTGTGCTCCCCAAGACCGTCGCGCATCACGACGCGGTCTTTAACCTGTCGCGCGCCGCGCTGCTCGCGGGTTCGCTGACGACGGGCAAGCTCGAAAATCTCGGCGTCGCAGTCGGTGACTGTCTGCATCAGCCCTACCGCTTCGACCTCATCCCGAACGGGCGCGATGTCGTGCACGCGGCAAAGGCAATGGGCGCGCTGGGCGCGTTCATCTCGGGCGCAGGTCCGTCCATCATCGCGATCGTCGACGCGCACGACAAGACCTATCTGTCCCGCGCGCAGATGTATTGCCAGCAGAATTTTCCGGCGTGGACACCCATCTGCCTGCACTGCGACGAGACCGGCGCACGCGCGGAGATCATCTGACGGGGCTATCACGGATACACAAGGCGAACTCTCTGGTTCGTTGAAGGAGGATAAAAGGTTACTATGAGCATGATTGTGCAAAAATTCGGCGGTACTTCGGTGGCAAACGCCGAGCGCCTGCGCAAGGTGGCGGACATCGTCACCTCGTATTATCGCAAGGGCAATGATATGGTCGTCGTCGTTTCCGCGCAGGGCGATACAACGGACGATCTCATCGAAAAGGCGATGGAGCTGAACGAAAAGCCCTCCAAGCGCGAGATGGACGTTCTGCTGCACACCGGCGAACTCATCTCCATGTCGCTGCTCGCGATGACGATCGAAGGACTGGGCTTCCCCGTCGTATCGCTGACCGGCTGGCAGGCGGGCATGGAGACCAACAGTACCTATGGCGACGCGCGCATCCACCGCGTGAATGCCGAGCGCATCCGCAACGAACTTGACCAGAAGCGCATCGTCATTGTATCGGGCTTTCAGGGTATCAACAAGTTCGGTGACGTGACCACACTCGGCCGCGGCGGCTCGGACACCTCCGCTGTCGCGATCGCGGCGACACTGGGTGCGGATCTGTGCCAGATCTACACCGATGTCGACGGCGTGTACACCGCCGACCCGCGTATCGTGCCCAACGCGCGCAAGCTCGAAGAGATCACATACGACGAAATGCTGGAGCTTGCGTCGCTCGGCGCGCAGGTGCTGCACAATCGCTCCGTCGAAATGGCAAAGAAGTACAATGTCGACCTCGAGGTCGTATCCAGCTTTACCCGCAATCCGGGTACCAAAGTCAAGGAGGGCTCTAACATGGAAAAAATGATCGTCAGCGGTGTTGCCCGTGACAATAAGTGCGCGCGTGTCGCGATTATCAACCTCGACGACACGCCGGGCGTCGCATTTAAGGTATTCTCTCTGCTCGCAAAGCATCAGGTCAACGTCGACATCATTCTCCAGTCGGTCGGCAAGAACGGCAAAAAGTCCATCTCCTTCACCATCCCCGAGGACAACGCAGACATGGTCAAGGCGCTCATCGAGGAAAACAAGGAAATGCTCGGCTACGAGGCGGTCAGCGTCAACACCAAGGTCGCCAAGGTGTCGATCGTCGGCGCGGGCATGGCGTCCAATCCGGGGGTTGCCGCAAAGATGTTCGAGGCGCTCGCAGGCGCGAACATCAACATCCGCATGATCTCGACCTCGGAGATCAAAATTTCCGTTCTTATCAACGAGGAAGACAGCGAGCGCGCTGTCAAGGCAATCCACGATAAGTTCTTCAACAATTAAATCCGTTTTTCGTGCATTTCGCGCCGCGCCCGTTGTATCGGGCGCGGCGTTTGTGCTATAATAACAAAGTATATCAATGACAGTGATCTTTTTTAAGAAACCATCACCGACAACGGAGACGATAAAAATGAATGAAAACAAACGACCGCACCGCTCAAACGACCGCCCGCGCCGCGAAGCGCCCGAACTGGACGCGGAGGGCGCGCTCATCGAGGGCCGCAACGCCGTGCTCGAACTGCTGCGCTCCGAGCGACCGGTCGACAAGCTGTTCCTCGCGTCCGGACAGAGCGGACGCATGCAGGACGTGTACGCACTGGCAAAATCGCGCGGCATCCCCGTGCAGGAATGTGACCGCCGCAAACTCGACGCAATGAGCGTGACACACGCGCATCAAGGTGTCATCGCACAGGCGGCGGCACACGAATACGCCACGCTCGACGCGTTGTTCGACGCGGCGCAGGCAGCGGGCGAAGCGCCGCTCTTCGTCGTGTGCGACGGCATTGAAGATCCGCATAATCTCGGCGCGATCATCCGCTCGGCGGAATCCGCGGGCGCACATGGCGTCATCATCCCCAAGCGCCGCGCCGCGGGACTGACCGCGGTTGCCGCGCGTGCTTCGGCGGGTGCACTCGAGCACATCGCAGTACACAAGGCGACCAATCTCGCGCAGACCATCGACGAACTCAAGGAACGCGGCGTGTGGATCTTCGGCGCGGAGGCGGACGGCAACGTATCGCTCTACAATGCGGATTTCGCGGGTGCGGCAGCGCTCGTCATCGGCTCCGAGGGCGCGGGACTGTCCCGTATCGTGCGCGAAAAGTGCGATTTTATCGTGAGTATTCCCATGCGTGGACGGGTCAACTCGCTCAACGCATCCAACGCGGCGGCTGTCCTGCTCTATGAGGCGGTGCGCCGGCGCACCCACGGCAAGCAGGAGATGGAACAGACATGAAAAAAAATATCATGGACACACAGGATCTCTCCGAGATTCGCAAGCTGATTGGTGACGCGTCTGCGCCCGACACCACCGACAGCGAGGGCTTCAACATCGACGCGATCATCGCGGAGGTCGAGGGCACGGTTCGTGACATTGAACAGGGTAAGCAACAGCGTGTGGAAAACCTGCACGCGGCGCAGTCTCCCCAATCCCGCGTCGAACCAGCTTCCACCGCGGAGCAGCGCGCGCGTTTCCGCGTCGTAGAGACACCGCTAACCGGTGCGCCTTCTATGCCGAACGCCCCATCTGTGACGGACATTCCCGCGGCACAGGTGCCGCCTGTGCCCGCCGCTGCGCCGCAAACGCCTCCCCCTGCGCCGGTACGGTCTGCGCCGCAGCTTGTCGACGAACCCGAAAAGGAATTATCCGAAAAGAAATATTGCAAGCAGGAAAAGCGCCGCAAAAAGCAGGAAAAACAGGCGCACCGCGTGCAGGAGGACGAGCCGGTCTATGAGCCGCGCGATCCCCGGGTCGCACAGACCTCCTGCCTGCGCCGTGCGCGCTCCCTCGCGGGACGCAGCGCGCTTGTTGCGCTGTTATTCCTCGGCGTCACCTACCTGACCCTTGCAGGCGGCATGGGCTGGCCCGTACCCGCACTGCTGACCTATGAGACCGCGACGGTCACGACCGTGCTCGCCATGCTCGTCATGGAATTCATCGCCATGCTCGTCGCAGTTGACATCATCGGGGGCGGACTGTATGTGCTCTTCACGGGCGCACCCGATCGCCGCACACTGGTTTCGTGCGCGTGCCTGTCCACGCTCGCGCACGGCGTGAGTATCATCCTCAAGCCCACCTGGGGCGGGCTGCTGCCCTACTGTGCACTCTCGCTGCTGCTGCTCCTCGCGGCGATGCAGGACGAAAAAGCGCGGTATGCCGGGCGGCAGCGCGCGTTCAAGGCGGCGACGCTCGCGACGCAGCCCACGGGCATCTTCATGCACCGCGACGGCAAAAAAGCGCCGCGCACCGCACTCAAGACCGACCTGCCGGACGCGACTCCCTTCCTCACGGAAATGGAAAAGCCCGACGTCGCGCAGCGGTTTTCTTCGGTCTATGCGCCGGTCATGCTCGCCGCGTCGATCATCTTCGCACTCGTCGTTTCGGTCGCGCAGGGCGTACCCTCGCGTTTCTTCTGGGCGCTGTCCGGTCTGCTCACGATGAGCGCGCCGATTGGTCTGCTGTGTGCCTCCGGTCCGGCGTATCGCAACGTGTCGCGCCGTCTGCTCACCGAAGGTGCCGCGATCGCGGGCACGCACAGCGCGGGCATGCTGCGCCGCTCCAAACAGGCGGTCCTGACCGACTGGGACCTGTTCCCCGCTGGCTCGATCACGATCGACGGCATGCGCAACTACGGCAACTACAGCCCGGAAAAGCTGCTGTCCTATGCCGCGGCGGTCACGAGCGGACGCGGTCTGGAAATCGGCCGCGTGTTCTCGGAATCCCTGCGCGAGCAGTACGGTCGGCCGGTCAAGGCGACAAATGTCCTGCAATATGAGAGCGGCGGTCTGTCCGCAGACATCGGCGGCGACAGCGTGCTCGTCGGCACGGCAGCGTTCCTCATGAAGCTGCACATTCGCGTGCGCGACATCCATGGCATCGAAAACGGCGTGTTCGTCGTCATCAATAATCAGGTCGCGGGCGCGTTTGCACTGACTTACCACCCGTCCGCACAGACCTACAGCGCGCTGCACGCGCTGTGCCGCCTGCACATCAAGCCCGTGCTCACCACGCGCGACTTCAACATCACACCCGCCATGGTGGACAGCCTGTTCGAGCTGCGCTCCGGCACGACGCAGGAGATTGCCGACCCGCCGCAGTGCACCGACAAGGACACCATCTGCGGCATCCTGTCGCACGACGGCATCGTCCCCTTTGCACAGCTTTTGCACAGCTGCGAACGGCTGGGCGCGGCGGTTCGTACCAATCTGTCGCTCGGCGTGTTTTCCGGCGTATGTGGCGTGCTGCTCGTGTTCTATCTGGATCACCTTGCGGCGTTCGAGGCGCTGCAGCCCAAGAATCTGCTGCTCTATCTGCTGCTGTGGTATCTCCCCGTATTCCTCATGACGCTCAGCACCAGAAAGCGTATTTGATTGGTTTTTGGTGATATTTTTTGCGTTTCTGCACCCCAAGAGACCGGTTTTGTTGCCGGTCTCTTTTTTCGCGCGCGATTGCGTGCCGATGCGTGTACACTCGATTTTGAGAATTTCTTGTAGTTTGTTCGGAATATACAAAAAATACGTTGCACTCACACGCAAAATAGTGTACAATTACAACAAGGATTTTATGTCCCCCCACAAAACAGCCTGTGTCCTTTGGGTGCAGGGCAAGTCAATTCGCAGGGAGAGTGTTAATTTATGGCTAGTTTTTCGGTCAGCAAAATCAGGAACGTCTGCGTAATGGGACATGGCAGTGACGGCAAGACCTCGCTCGTCGAAAGTCTGCTGTTCACTGCCGGTGTTACAGATCGCGTCGGCAAGGTCTCCGATGGCAACACCGTATGCGATTTTGATCCTGAAGAAGCAAAGAGACAGTTTACCATCAGCACGGCGGTCGCACCGCTGACGTTTATGGATTGCAAGATCAACCTGCTCGACACACCGGGCTTCTTCGACTTTGAAAGCGAAGTGCGCGCCGCGCTGCGTGTGAGCGACAGCGGTCTGATCGTCGTTCCCGGCAAGTCCGGTCCGTCGGTCGGCACCGAAAAGGCATGGAAGCGCGTGATTGAGCGCAAATTGCCGCGTATGTTCTACATTTCCCGCATTGATGAAGAAAATTCCGACTATTATACGTCGCTACATAAATTACAGAAAGCATTCGGCCCGTCGGTCTGCCCGATCGTCGTCCCGATCTTTGAAGGCAACCGCGAGACCGTCGGCGTTGTCGACTGCGTCATCCGCAAGGCCTATGAAATGAAGGGCACCGAGCGCGTCGAGATCCCGATTCCGGACAACATGGTCGACCGCGTCAATCAGCACCGCGCCGCGCTGTGCGAAAACATCGCGGAGCTGTCCGAGGATCTCATGGAGCGCTATTTCGCAGGTGAAGAGTTCTCCGACGACGAGCTGATCGCGGGCATCCGTCAGGGCGTGCGCGACCAGGTCATCGCACCGGTATTCTGCGGCTCCGCGCTGAGCGGCATCGGCTCTTATGCGCTGCTCAAGGGCATTGCGGACTACATGCCGTCGCCGGACGAGTCCCCGGTCGAAGTATGCGAGGATGAAAAGGGCGACCTGATCGAGATCGCCTGCACGCCGAATGGCTCGACCTGCGCCTTTGTCTTTAAAACCACCGCGGATCAGTACGGCCGCTTCTCGTTCTTCAAGGTGTTCAGCGGCACGGTCAAGCGCGACATGACGCTCGTCAATAAGCGCGCGGATGCGAACGAAAAACTCAGCCACATCTTCACCGTCTGCGGCAAAAAGACGACCGAGGTCGACGAGATCGGCTGCGGCGACATCGGCGCAGTCTCCAAGCTCGTCACGACCAAGACCGGCGACACCCTGTCCATGTCGGTGCGCCGCGTACAGCTCGACAGCTTCGAGATCGCCGCACCGTGCTACTCGCAGGCGATCGTCGCCAAGGTCAAGGGCGCGGAAGAAAAAATCGCCGCGGGTCTTGCCAAGCTGCGCGACGAGGATCCGAGCTTTGATACCTACTTCAATCCGGAAACCAAGCAGCAGATCATCTCCGGCGCGGGCGACATCCATCTGGACGTCATTTGCTCCAAGCTCAAGAGCAAGTTCGGCGCAGAGGTCCTGCTGGTCGCACCGATCGTCCCCTATCGCGAGAAGATCCGCAAAAAGGTCACGGTCGAAGGCAAGCACAAGAAGCAGTCGGGCGGTCATGGTCAGTACGGTCACGTCAAGATGGAATTTGAGCCGTATTCTGAGGGCGATTATCTGTTCGACGAGCGCATCTTTGGCGGCTCTGTCCCGAAGAACTTCCACCCGGCGGTCGACAAGGGCATCCGCGAGGCGATGGAGCGCGGCGTGCTCGCAGGCTATCCGCTTGTCGGACTGCACGCAACGCTGATCGACGGCTCTTATCACGATGTTGACTCCAACGAGCTTTCCTTTAAGATGGCGGCGCGTATCGCGTATAAGGCGGGCATCCCGCAGGCAAGCCCTGTGCTGCTTGAGCCTATTTGCTCGCTCAAGGTCGTTGTGCCAGACAGCTACATGGGCGACGTGATCGGCGATCTCAACAAGCGCCGCGGTCGTATCATGGGCATGGATCCGACGGACGACGGCGGACAGCAGATCATGGCGGAAGCGCCGATGAGCGAGCTGTCGGACTACGCGATCACGCTGCGCTCCATGACACAGGGACGCGGCAGCTTTACCTCCCAGTTCGAGCGCTATGACGAAGCGCCCGCACCGGTGCAGGAAAAGATCATTGCGGAGAGCAAGGACCGTCTGGTAGACGACGAATAATTCGCACAAATATAATACGAACTGCTATTAGTATTATTTTAATAGCAGTTCGTATTTTTTTGTTTGTGGAAATCCATCGTTCTATCTCCCCTCGCCTGTCCATAGAATGGGTTAAGGACATCGTAACGGGAGGGACAGGAAAATGATCGTATTTGCAGCCAAGGTATCGGTCAAAAAGATCGCGCTCGGGCTTGCGGCGTTATGTGCAGTGGTCTGGGGGATCAGCACGCTGACGCCCCGTGCCGCGCAGTCGGTCGCGGCGAACACCGGTGAGATCGCGCAGAAACTGGAAACCAACGACGAACGGATCGCGTATCTGCGTTCCTTCGGCTGGGAGCCGGCTGCGGCACCGGAGGTCGAAATGGAGGTGCAGATTCCCAAAGAATTTGACGAAGCCTACACGGAGTATAACGCGCTCCAACAGAAGCAGGGGCTTGATCTTGCGAAGTATCGCGGCAAGCGCGTCATGCTGTACAGCTATCCCCTGCAAAACTATCCGGGCGACGCCAAGGATGTGACCGCGAGCCTTGTGCTCTATAAAAATCGCGTGATCGCGGCGGATGTCAGTTCGGCGGACACAAACGGCTTTACGCACGGCATTGCGGAGCATCCGTCTACACAGACCGCCGCGCCCAAGCAGGAACAGCCGGGCAAGACTGCTCCCGCGCCCGCGCAGGAGGATGCCGCGGCGGACACGCCGGATCCCTCTGCCGCTCCCAAGGGCGCATCCGACGACACACAGACCAAACCCGCGACCTGAATACCAAAAAACGGCGTCCCGCACCTGTTTTGCACAGGCTGGGGACGCCGTTTCACTGTCCGTTATGTAACGATGAACGCATCGGGCAGGTAACGCCCTTCTTCATTCATGCTCGCGGTGGTCGGACGTGTGATCTCGCGACCGTTATAGTACATGACCGAGGAGGAGCCGCCGTCCAGATTGGACGCCTGCACCGCGCCGTACCGCTCGAAGATGCTCGCGCAGTCATTGACCGTACAGCCCAGACTGTGACCGGGCTGACGACCGTCGACAACGAGCAGCATGACGGTCTGATCTTCCTTCTGACCGATCGCGCTGCGGGGCTGGAGTCCCCACCCCGCGGAATCCCTGACGAGTCGTTCGCCGTCGATGATGAGCGCGGGTGTGAACTCGACCGCATCGCGGAACTGCGAGGTATCGCTGAAGCGGCCGATGCGCAGCCGGTTTTGCTCGTCAAAGCCGATGATCTTATAGTCGCCGCCGACCGCGCTGCGCTTCTTGCTGCCCTGCGACTTGACGAAGCCGTAGGGTGTGCCGCCGTTGCCGTTGCCGCCCGGATCTTCAAACCCCGAAGCGTTGATGGCGAGCAGCGCACTATAGCGGTCTGCGATGTTGCGCACGAACTGACCGTGGCTGAACAGCGACTTCGTTGTGCCGACCGACACGCGCGACGCGTCCTTGATGAACGCCAGACGACCGTTATAGTCATCATCCTTGACCTCGACGATCAGGATGCCCGCCTGCGCGTTGATCGCGCGCACGTCGTCGCCCTGCGTGGTCTTGATGCCGGTCACGTCGTCCTTGCGGCCGCAGTAGTCGATGTCGATGCGGTCGTAACCGTCCGCCGTCGCGTCCGGATGCTCCTTGGCAAACGCGAAAAAGCTGTCGCGGTCAAGCTCGTCGAACTGCGCGAAAAAGCGCTGCTGCTCGTCGGTGTATTCCTCAACGCGCTGCTGCACGGTCTCGCCGGACATATCCCACTGGCTCTGCTTGCCGTCCTGCAGATCCTGCGACATATAGCGGCTTTTCATCACCTCGTCGATGATGCTCTGCGGAATGAACGTCGTCGCAAGCCACTGGTGGCTCAGGGTCGACATCGCTGTCTCGATATAAAGGGTGCGCCATTTGGCGACAACGGGGTTCTGCGTGTACAGACAAAACGGATAAAGGATCGTCAGCCCGAACAGAATTGCTGTCAGCATGCTCAGACCAAACTTTGCCGCGCGGTTCATATCCCGACCTCCCGGTGGATGTGCGCCGCGTGTGCGGCGCATCCCCTGTCTCTTTCTGTGTTTGCTCATTGCCTATTAGACGTATTACTCCTGCGTTTTGTTGCCCGTATCGCTCGTCTTTTTTCCGCGGCCTCTGCCGCCGCGGCGGCGGCGCTTCGGGGGAGCGGCATCCCCGCCTTCGGTCGGCAGCTCCTCGCGCACCGGTACCGCGGGCTGCTTCATGCCCAGCACTGCCGCAACCTTTGCTGCGATGCGCTCGCGCAGCGACGGGGACAGTTCACGCGCGGGCAGCGGCTTGGTCTGCGTCTGTGCGCGGTCGTTGTCGATCACGCGTCTGCCACCGCGTCCGCCGCGATTTCCCGCCTTGCGGGGCTGCACCGGATGGGGGGCTTCCGTTGTATGCGCCTGCTCATTCTGTGCGGGCTTGGGCTGTACGTTCTGTGCGGGCTTGGGCTGTACGGATTTTGCACGCTGCTGCTTGGGCTGTCCCTCCGCACGCGGCTGACGCTCGGTCTTGGGCAGCTGCTCGCTGCGCGGCTGCTGCGCACGCGGCTGACGTGCCGGACGCGCGGCGGGCTGCTCGCCCTCGGTGCGCGGCGCGCGCTTTTCCGCGGGCAGTTTCTTTTCCTGCGGCGGCGTCGCGGGCTTCTTGGGCTGCGTACGCGGTGCGTCGCGGCGCGTACGGCGGTCGCCGTTCGTTCTGCGGCGCTGCTCGGGCTTGGGTTCCGGCTCGGCGGGCTGCTCACCGGTCATCGGGAAGGGATGCTCCTCGACCTCCTCGATGCGTCTGCCGGTCAGCTCTTCGATGTCGATGAGATAGCTGGTCTGTGCGCCGTCGCAGAATGAGATTGCAGTACCCTCCAGGCCCGCGCGACCAGTGCGGCCGATGCGGTGGACATAGGTCTCCGGAATCTCGGGCAGGTCGAAGTTGATGACGAGCGGCAGTCCGCTGATGTCGATGCCGCGCGCGGCAATATCGGTCGCGACGAGCACGCTGACGCGTCCCGCCTTAAAGTCGCTCAGCGCACGCTGCCGCGCGCCCTGCGACTTGTCGCCGTGAATGGAATCGGCGGATATGCCGTTCTTTTTCAGTTCCCGCGCGACGCGATCCGCGCCGTGTTTGGTGCGCGTAAAGACCAGTGCCTGCTCGGCACCGCGCTCGCGAATGACATGCGCAAGCAGCGCGCGCTTGTTGCACCGGTCGACCATATACACACTCTGGTGGATCGCCTCGACCGGCGTTGCGGCGGGCGTGACCGAAATGTGCACGGGATCGGTCAGCAGACTGTCTGCAAGCCCCTGGATCTCCGGCGGCATCGTTGCGGAAAACAGCAGCGTCTGCCGCTTTTCGGGCAGCGCGCGGATGATGCGCTTGACGTCGGGGAAAAAGCCCATATCGAGCATGCGATCCGCCTCATCAAGCACGAAACACTCGACCGCGGCCAGCGACACCTGCTTCTGTCCCATCAGATCCCACAGCCGTCCCGGGGTGGCAATGAGCACATCGACGCCCTTTTTGAGCTGCTCGACCTGCGGCATCTGTGATACGCCGCCGAAAATGACCGCACTCGTGCGCTCAGTGTGTCTTCCGTACTGCTCAAAGTTCTCGAAAATTTGCAGCGCAAGCTCGCGGGTCGGCGTCAGGATCAGCGCGCGGATCGGACGGCCTTTTGCCTGCTTTTCCCGCGGACGACCAAGATTTTGCAGGATCGGCACCGCAAACGCGGCGGTCTTGCCCGTTCCGGTCTGCGCGCAGCCGAGCACATCGCGTCCCTCGAGCACCGGCGGGATCGCCTGCTGCTGGATGGGAGTCGGCTCCTGATAGCCCACCTCGTCGAGTGCCCTTAAGATCGGCTCGCTGATATTGAGTTCGTTAAATTTCATGGTGACTCCTTTGTTTGACGCGCACACAAAAGACGCGCTTGCACTGTCAGGCGCGCTATGCTATAATGAGAATCATTCTAATGTACGCGAGGTAAATGACTTTGTTGGATGTTTTACTGGAATCCTGTCTGGATATTCTCAAGACCGTGCCCATTCTGCTCGGGGTATACGCCCTGCTCTACCTGATCGAGACCCGCCTGCGGTCGACGCCGCGCATGCTTGAGCGCGCGCAGCAGCTCGGCCCGTTCTTCGGTGCGCTCGCGGGCTCTCTGCCGCAGTGCGGTTTCTCCGCGGCGGCGGCCACGCTGTATAACAGCGGCTGGCTCGCACCCGCAACGCTCGTTGCGGTGTTCGTTTCGACCTCGGACGAGGCGATCCCGCTCATGCTTGCCAACCCCGATGCGGGGCGCAATGTCGTGCTTCTGGTCGTATGCAAGATCGTGCTTGCGGTCATTGGCGGCTATATCCTGCAATGGACGCTGTTCCGCCGCGACACGGTACGCCGCGAGGCGATCGAGATCGACATGGAGGGCTGCTCGTGCTGCGGGCCTTCCCCGCTCGGCGCGATCGTCGGACGCACGGTCAAGACCACGCTCTTCCTGCTCGTCACGATGTTTGTCATCAATGCGGCGGTCTATCTGGTCGGTGAGGATACCCTGTCCCATGTGCTGCTCTCGGGCAGTCTGCTGCAGCCCGCACTGTGCGCGCTCATCGGTCTCATCCCGGGCTGTGCGATCTCGGTGCTGCTGACGCAGCTTTTCCTCGGCGGCACGATCAGCTTCGGCGCGGTCATCGCGGGTCTGTCGACCGGTGCAGGCTTCGGCTATGTGCTGCTCTTCGGGGAAGGCAGTTCCCGTAAGGACGCTCTGCGCATCGTCGGCGCGACCTATCTCGTTGCGGTGGTTGGCGGCACGCTTGTTCAGTTCCTCTTTCCGCTGCTTTGAGCACACCGCGCAATCGCAAGCTCCCTCTTCGTGAGGGAGCTTTTTTATGCGTCGCGCAGCAACTCGAGCGCTTCGGTCGCCCAATCGAGGTCGATCTTGATGAAATCCTTTGCCGGGGTAAACAGGCGCTCCTCCACATCGCGCGCAATGCGCGTATAGGTCTCGCCCTGCATCGCGGCATACTGCTCCGACCCGTCGGACAGCACGACCGCGAAACGGAAACTCGCGGCACGCTCGTCATACGCGTGGAACAGCAGGTCGACAATGTCCATGCTGCGCTGTAACTGCATCGCAAGCAGCAGCTTCATGATCTCGATCGCGCGATCATCCAATCCAGTTTCCAAAATCGCGATCTTCTCGCGAAAGGCGTTCGGACTGTCGACACGGCGCAGCGTATAGCCGGTCAGCGGATCAAAACCGGAGGCGTCGGGCGTATCGCCCTCCTCCGTCCACAGCCAGACCATGAACTGGTTCGACATATCATGATACAGGCAGGGGTCGAGCACGAGCGTCGTTTTGCCGCAGATCGGGCAGCGCCACTCAAAGCAGGACAAGTCACGCACTTTTTCGCGCATTTCCGGCTCAAGGTCAACGTTAATGTGCTCCAAAACCGGACGTTGACGCTCGTTTTTGCAGTGCGGACATGTAAATTTTTCGATTCTCTGCTGTGCCATAGTGGAATGTTCCTCCCTGTATCGGACCTTCATGGGTCGACAGCGACCCAATTAAGTAGTATTATATCACATCCTTTGCCAAAAAAGAAGCGGAATCGTCGCGATTTTGTGCGCTGTTTTTACGTTCTTGCCTTTTGCTCTTTTTCGCGCTACAATGGTAAAAACACGGAAACCGGAAAGGATGATCCCTATGACGACCTTTGTGGAGGCCCGCACGGACGAAGATGTTGCCGCGCTTGCCGCACTCGCGCGCGAGATTTGGACGGAATACTACATGCCGCTGCTCGGTGCAGAGCAAATCGAGTACATGCTTGCCCACTTTCAAAGCGCAGCGCCCATGCGCCGCCAACTCGACCACGGCGGCTACCGCTACTTTTTCCTGCGTCTGGACGGCGTGACCGCGGGTTATCTCGGCATTCAGATCAAGGACGGCGCACTTTTCCTAAGCAAGCTATATGTACGCCGCAACTGCCGGGGCAACCGCATCGGACGCGACGTGATGGCATTCGTCGAGGGCTGGGCGCGCGGCGCGGGTCTGTCCCGCGTGTGGCTCACCGTCAACCGCGGGAACACCGCATCGATCCGCAGCTACGAACGCATGGGCTTTACCAATTACGGTACGCAAGACGCGGACATCGGCGGCGGCTACGTCATGGATGATTATCTATTTGAAAAGCGTGTATAAAAAAAGCCGATCACGGTTGTGATCGGCTTTTTTTTATGGCAATGATCGCAATACCGATGCGCAGTTTTGCGAGAGGAAACCTTTTTTGCCCTCACGAAACGGCAAGGGACAACCGCGCCTTTGCCGTCGGCGCGATGCTGCCGAGTTCCAGATAGGGTGTGTCGCCCTCGCAGTCTCCACCGCGGCGCGTCGCCTTGACGAACGCCTGATAGAGCGCGGAGGTCGTATATTCAAAATAGGGGTAGCCTTCGAGCGGCGTGCCGTAATCGAGCGAGATCAGCCCCTCCTGCGCCATTGCAGACAGGAATGCGCCGGTCTCGCGCACGGTTTCGATCGTATCGCCTGTCGAGAACAGATAGACCGGTTCGAGCGCGACCGCATAGGTTTCATCCGATACGCTGCTCGTGCGCACGAAACGCGTGACAGGCAGATACCCGTGCGTTTCAAGTTCCACCAAAAATTCTTTGCGCGGCGCGTCCAGTGTGACGGGTTCGGTCTTGCCGCAGCACAGACCACAGCCGCCGCAGCTTCCGCAGCCGCTGCTCCCGCGCGCGGCGCAATCGTTTTGTGCACACCCGCCTGTGCAGCCGCAGATTTGCTCAGACATAATACCCTCCTGTCCTATGATCGGTTTCCTTGCTCTTAAAATGATCCGATTTCAGCATACACGAACGCATAGAAAAAGAAAAGCCGAAAAAACGGCTTTTCTCAAAAAATTTACAACTGGGAAAAGATCTCGCCGATTGCGCCGTGCAGCACAAGATCGGCGCGGCTGTCCGCAGAGGTCTCCTGCTTGTTGACGAGCACGAGCTTACTGCCGCGGTAGTAGTTGATGAGCCCCGCCGCGGGATAGACCACGAGCGAGGTGCCGCCGATGATGAGCATGTCTGCGCTGCGGATGGCTTCGATGCTGTGGGCAATGGTATTCTCGTCCAGCCCCTCCTCATACAGCACCACGTCGGGCTTGATGAGTCCGCCGCAGGCACAAAGCGGAATGCCGTGCGCCTGCTTGATATACGCGGCATCGTAAAATTTGTGGCAGCGCGTGCAGTAGTTGCGGTGTACCGAGCCGTGCAGCTCGTACACGGTCTTGCTACCCGCCGCCTGATGCAGTCCGTCGATGTTCTGTGTCACGATGGCGCGCAGCTTGCCCGCATGTTCCCACTCCGCGAGCTTTTTGTGCGCGGCATTGGGCTTTGCGTCGAGCGTAAGCATCTTGTCGTGATAAAATTCATAAAATTCCGCGGTATGCCGCTCAAAAAACGTGTGGCTCAGGATGGTTTCGGGCGGGTAGGCATAGTGCTGATGATACAGCCCATCGACCGAGCGAAAATCCGGGATCCCGCTTTCGGTCGACACGCCCGCACCGCCGAAAAAGACGATATTGTTGCTGCTGTTCACCCATTGTTTAAGCGTTTCGATACTGTCCTGCATGATGCCCGTGCCTCCTCCACTGTTTGCGGTCATTCCACGATCGTGATAAGCCCTTCCTTGCGCGCCTTTGCAGGGGTCTCCTTCGCGATATAGCCGAGTGCGATCGAGCCGACCACCTCATGATCGTCCGGCACGCCGAGCGTGTGCAGCATCTCGCGCACAGCAGGCTGCTCGCACGTCGCGCGCACCTGGTTGATCCAGCACGAGCCGACACCGAGCGACTGCGCCATGAGCAGCATATTCTGAATCGCCGCGCTACCGTCAAGGAACGCATGCACATGTCCGCGCGGGCAGGATACTACAATCATCGTGGGTGCGCCGTAAAAATTGTAGTCCGCGCCGCGGTTGTCCGCCTCTGCGACGACCTTGGCAAGCGCGAGCGTCTTTTCCGCGGAATGCACCGCAACAAAGTGCCAGCCTTGCAGCCCCATGCCGCTCGGCGCCCAAGTGCCCGCTTCGAGGATGCGCTCGACGGTATCCAACGGCAGCTGTGCAGGCTTGAACGCGCGGGTCGACCGGCGCTCGCGAATGACCTTGAGAATTTCGTTCATAGAAGTTACCTCCCGTTCGTGCGTGTGACGATGTTCTTTCTATATTTTAGTATAATGCGTACAAGTCTCGCTTGCAAGTCAGGTGCAAAACTTTCTGTGAATTTTGCAAAATCCACCTTACAAAAGGCACATTCTATGATATAATGATGGCTGATTGAAAATGCGACGGAGGTATTTCCAATGATTACGGTATCCAATCTCAGCGTTAACTTCAGCGGCGAGCCGCTCTTTAAGGACGTCAATATCAAGTTCACCGAGGGCAACTGCTACGGTGTCATCGGTGCAAACGGCGCGGGCAAGTCCACCTTCCTGCGCGTGCTGTCGGGCGACCTCGATTCGACGACCGGCGAGGTATCCATCAAGCCCGGCACGCGTATGTCCGTGCTGCGTCAGGATCACTTCGCGTTCGACGACTTCACCGTGCTCGACACGATCATTCAGGGCAACGCCCGCCTGTATCAGATCATGCAGGAAAAGGACGCGCTCTATGCCAAGGACCCCTTCACCGAGGAGGATGGCAACCGCGCCGCCGACCTTGAGGCGGAGTTCGCCGAGATGGACGGCTGGAACGCGGACACCGAGGCGGGTCAGCTGCTCGAGGGCCTGGGCCTCGATTCGAGCGAGCTGCTCTATCGCCAGATGCGCACGCTCGGTGACAGCGAAAAGGTCAAGATTCTGCTCGCGCAGGCGCTGTTCGGCAAGCCCGACATCATCCTGCTTGACGAGCCGACGAACCATTTGGATGTGCACTCCATCCACTGGCTGGAGGATTTCCTGTTTGACTTCATCGGCACGGTCATCGTCGTTTCGCATGACCGTCACTTCCTCAACAACGTTTGTACCCACATCGTCGACATCGACTTTGGCAAGGTACAGGTCTACGTCGGCAACTACGAATTCTGGTATGAGGCGAGCCAGATCACGCAGCGCATGATCCGCGACCAGAACAAGAAAAATGAGGACAAGATCAAGGAGCTGCAAAACTTTATTCAGCGCTTCTCCGCGAACAAGTCCAAGGCACGTCAGGCGACCAGCCGCCGCAAGCTGATCGATAAGCTGTCGGTCGAGGAGCTGCCTGCGTCGAGCCGCCGCTATCCGTGGGTGGGCTTTACGATGGATCGCGAAGCAGGCAAGGACATCCTTGAGGTCAAGGGCATCTCCAAGACCATCGACGGCGAAAAGGTGCTCAATAATGTCTCCTTCATCGTGTCCAAGGGTGACAAGATCGGCTTCCTCGCAGACAATGAGCTTGCGACGACCACGCTCTTCCAGATCCTCACGGGCGAGCTCGAGCCCGACGAGGGCACCTTCAAATGGGGACAGACCACTTCGCAGTCTTACTTCCCCAAGGACAACTCGACCTACTTTAACGGTCACAAGGAAAACATGCTCGACTGGCTCGCGCCCTACTCCAAGGACACGCTCGAGTCCACGCTGCGCTCCTTCCTCGGCCGCATGCTGTTCTCGGGCGACGATGTGTACAAGTCGGTCGATGTGCTCTCGGGCGGCGAAAAGGTGCGCATGATGCTCGCGCGCATGATGCTGTTCGGCTCGAACGTGCTCGTCGTCGATCAGCCGACGAACCACCTCGACCTGGAATCCATCACCGCGGTCAACAACGGCATGATCGACTTCAAGGGCAACATCCTGTTTGCCTCGCACGACCATGAGTTTTTGCAGACCATCGCAAACCGCATCATCGAAATTCGCGAGGAGGGCGTGCTCGACAAGCCCTGCACCTATGACGAATTCCTCGAATTCAAGGAAACCTACCGCAAATAAACGGACAAAAAACCCGCGTGATATTGTATCACACGGGTTTTTCTCATTTTGCGTTTTCCGACCAGTTTTTTCACCGCGGTCACACCCTCGATCTGCATCGCGACACCGTGCGCATCCTGCAGGAAGCACACGAGGAAATCGCCCGGACGCAGCAAAAACACGTTTGACCGCTTATATGCACAAATGCGAAACAGTCTGCTCCGCGATCGCATCTTCGGTTCGTACACCTCGTTTAACGCCCAGAGAGAAGGCAAAACAGCATGTCTTGGCTGCAAAAACCAGGTTTAAAGCCAAAATACTTCATTTATGCAGTAGTGGATGCGATCGTTCTAATATCGTTTATTCTGGGCAACGCGGTTCCGCACACCATGCCTGACAAGATCGGGTGGCTTTCCGACGGACATCGTGCACATTTGCACGTCTATGATGTGAAAGCGACCCTCGTGTCCTCCGACCCACAGACCACGCACGGCAGTATGGAAATCCGGTTTGACGATACTTTCCAAATACCGCCTGATCTGCTGCTTGCGGCGCAATATTCCGCGCATTCCTTGCGCGATTTCTCCATTGCCTATTCCTCATGTGTTGCCATGGGCATCACCTCCCCTCTATGCAGGGTAAGGTGAAGTAACCGCCAACCGTTTTCGGCTGCGCCTTGTGTTTGTTTTATCAGTTTTTGGCAGAACATGCAATCATCTGCCGTGCAGCAGTTCCTTCCCGTACCGCAGGGCAATAAAAAAACCTTTCCGAAAAACGGAAAGGTTTTTGGAGCTGGTGATCGGACTCGAACCGATGACCTGCGCATTACGAATGCGCTGCTCTACCAACTGAGCCACACCAGCAAATCTCGGGCTTTCGCCGTCGACTTGATTATTTTATCACAGCTTTTCGCGTTCGTCAATTCCTATTTTAATTTTTTTTGCAAAAAACGCAAAAATATTTCTTGACTTTTGTTCTGGGCGGTATATAATAGTAAGGTATCCTTGCTCATGCCAGGAGCATGGGCCAAAGTCCAAAAGGAGGTGCTAAACATGGCAAAAATCACAGGCAAGTATGAGACGATCTTCATTGTCAACCCCACTCTCGGTGAGGAAGCAGTTGCTTCCGTTGTGGACAAGTTCAAGGCGCTCATCGAAGCTAACGGTACGATCGAGTCTGTTGACGATTGGGGCAAGCGTCGCTTCGCTTATCCGATCAACGACCTGACCGAGGGCTACTACACCCTGGTACAGTTTGAGTCTAAGCCGGAGTTCCCGGCTGAGCTGGACCGTATCTTCAAGATCACCGACGGCATCATGCGTTCCCTGATCATTTCCAGAGACTAAGGCTGGTGTAACGAAATGCTCAACAAGGCAATTCTGATGGGCCGCCTCACCCGCGACCCGGAGCTGCGCCACACCCAGTCCAACATGCCCGTCTGCTCGTTCACGCTTGCGATCGACCGCGACCGCAAGGGTCCGAACGGCGAACGCCAGAGCGATTTCATCGACTGTGTCGCATGGAACCGCACCGCGGAGTTTGTACAGCAGTGGTTTACCAAGGGTATGATGGCGATTGTGGTAGGCCGCATCCAGTCCCGTAACTGGGAAGACAAAAACGGCAACAAGCGTGTCTCGATCGAGATCAACTGCGACGAGGTTTCCTTTGGCGAAACCAAGAAATCCCGCGAATCGAACGGCGGTGGCGGCTCCGGATACGGCAGCTACGACAGCGGTTCTCAGATTCGTCCGGAGACGAGCGGCGCACAGCCCGCTCCCGCATTCGATCTCCCCACCGGCGGCTCGGATTTCAGCGAGTTGGCGGACGATGACAGCGACGTTCCGTTCTGAATCCACAACAAAGAAGGAGGTTTCTAGGCAATGGAAGAAAAGAAGGAATATACCCCCCGTCCGGATCGCGGCGAGCGCCGTGGCGGTGGCCGTCGCCGCAGAAAGGTTTGCACCTTCTGCGTAGACAAGGTCGATCAGATCGATTATAAGGATTCTTTCAAGCTCAAGAAGTATATGTCTGAGCGCGGCAAGATCCTGCCCCGTCGTATGACCGGTACCTGCGCCAAGCATCAGCGTCAGCTGACCGAGGCGATCAAGCGTGCGCGTCACATCGCGCTGCTGCCGTTCACCGCGGAATAATTGCAAACGCAAAAACACGCTATCAAATTTTGATAGCGTGTTTTTTTATGTCACTCAAAAATGTTACGCAGATAGCCGTAGCCCTGCGCTTCCATTTCGTCATACGGCACGAAACGCAGCGACGCGCTGTTGATGCAGTAGCGCGTGCCGTTCGGTGATTCCGGATCGTTCTCGAACACATGCCCGAGATGCGAGTCCCCCGCGCGGCTGCGTACCTCGGTGCGCAGCATACCGTGAGAAGTGTCAACCTTGGTCACAACCGCCGGTGCTTCGATCGGCGCGGAGAACGACGGCCAGCCGCACGAGCTATCATACTTATCGAGTGAGGAAAAGAGCGGTTCTCCGGTCACAACATCGGCATAGATCCCCTTCTCGTGAGAATCCCAGTAGGCGTTCGTAAACGGGCGCTCGGTCGCGCTGTTTTGTGTCACCTGATACTGTTCCTCTGTCAGCTTGTCGCGGATGAGCTCTTCCGCGGGCTTGCAATAGTCGCCGGGGTCGATTTGCAGCTTCGCAAACAGTTCGATCTCATCGGTCGGGATATGGCAGTAGCCACCCGGATGTTTGTCCAAATAGTGCTGGTGGTATTCCTCCGCGGGGTAGAAATTCTCGAGCGGTTTGAGTTCGACCGAGAACTTGTCCACGCGGCGCTTTTCGACCGCCGCGATGCGCTCCACCGTCGCCTTAGCGTCGTCGTCCGTATAGTAGATGCCCGTCTGGTACTGTGTGCCCACATCGTTGCCCTGCCGGTTTTCGACCGTCGGGTCGATTACATAAAAATATGCGAGCAGAAGTGCGTCCAGGCTGACCTTGCTCGGGTCGTAGGTCACGCGTACGGTCTCACGGAAGCCGGTGTTGCCGCGCACGACGGTCTCATACTGCGCATCCTGCTCGCCCGTGCCGTTGGCGTAGCCGCTGACGACATCGGTCACGCCGGGAATGGACTGCATCAGCTTTTCCATGCCCCAGAAACAACCGCCCGCCAGATAGATCACTTTCTGTTCGGTTTTTTCCTTGCTCCTTACGCGCTCGGGTTCGGTGATGTCCGCGCGTCCGTGTGTGGCCTGCTGTGCCTGCACGCGCTTTGCTTTCGCCGCACCTATGGGAGCAGCATTACAGCCTGTGCAGAACAATAACGGCACCAATCCTGCCGTGATCCAGTGTGATTTCATACTTTTTTGCACTCCTCTCTGCTGCTTGTTGTGGTACTATGATTGTATGCCCGCACACACGAACCGTCTGTTGAAATTTCTACAAAAGGCATGAACAGTTTTATAATTTTCATAAGAGTGCACATTTTTTCATGCGGGGTTATCGCCGGTTCTTCTTGCGCTGTGCCTGACTGACGAACAGAAACTGATCCGGCCGATGCCGCGACTGCGTGTACTCAAAGAGAATCCCGTCTGCGGTATAGGTCGAGCTCGTGATGACCGCCATGCAGTTATAATCCTCGAGATCGATATACTGCTGATCGAGCGCAGTACAGCGCTCAACCGTGATCACACGCCGCGTCGAGCCGATGGCGACCCCCAGTTCCTGCTCCAGATAGCGATAGATGGAGTGCGACGCAATCTCCTGCGTCAGACCGGCGGCGATGTCCGCGCGAAAAAAGTTGATGTCGAAAATGAGCGGTAATTCATTGAGCATACGCACCCGTTCGATATAAACCAGTTCGGTTCCCACGGCAAATCCCGTGCGGCTGTGCACCGCTTCGTCCGCAGTCAGCCGCTCGAACCGGATGACGTGTGTGCCCGGTACGCGGTGATTGCGCAGCGCAGATTCTTCGTACGATTCGATGTTTCCCACCGTAAACTGCGCCTGTGCCGTCGGACGATAGAGCACGCGTACCCCCTTGCCGTGGATACTCTGCACATAGCCCTGCAGCCCCAATTCATTGAGGGCGCGCCGGATCGTGCCGCGTGCGCAGCCGAACTCCCCGACCAGCATATTTTCTGACGGCAAAAGCTCCTCATACCGGTATTCTCCGGTTTCAATCCTGTGCCGCAGGCTTTCATAGATGGCTGTATATTTTGAGTTTGGCATAGATATGCTCCTTATTGCTCTGTTTCGGTTGTGTTATCAGTATAGCCTTTTGCCCTTCGGAAGTCAATGCGAACGGCGCACCGACGAGCAGCCTGCACAAATCCCCCCGCAATATTCTGTCCATTCCAGCAATAGACGAACTTGTTTGAACAAGTTATAATCATCTTGTTCGAACAAGTTTGACGCTTTACAAAAGATAAAAGGAGAGAACACTATGGGTAAGTACACAGCCGATTGCCAAAGTCTGCTCGAACTGCTCGGGGGAAGAGAGAACATCAACGCGGTGATGCACTGCGTCACGCGCATGCGTTTTGTACTCAACGATCCCTCCAAAGCGGATATTCCGGCAATTGAAGCGCTCAAATCGGTCAAAGGTTCCTTTACGCAGGCAGGTCAGTTCCAAGTGATTATCGGCACGGATGTCGCAACTTTTTTCAATGATTTTCAGCAGATCTCCGGCATCGAAGGCGTGAGCAAGGAGGCGGCAAAGGCCGCTGCCAAGCAGAACCAAAACGCCCTCCAGCGCATCATGACCAACATCTCCGAAATTTTTGCACCGCTCATCCCCGCGATCATTGTCGGCGGTCTGATTCTGGGCTTCCGCAACTGTATCGACTCTCTTTATCTCTTTGAAAACGGCACCAAGACGCTGTGCGATCTGTCCCAGTTCTGGTCGGGTGTAGACAGCTTCCTTTGGCTCATCGGTGAGGCAGTCTTTCACATGCTGCCGGTCGGCATCTGCTGGTCTGTAACCAAGAAAATGGGCACGACCCAGATCCTCGGCATCATTTTGGGACTCACGCTGGTATCCGGTCAACTGCTCAACGCATATGCGGTGGCATCGACTGCCGCCGCCGATATTCCATTCTGGAACTTCGGCTTTGCGCAGGTCAAAATGATCGGTTATCAGGCGCAGGTGCTCCCCGCGATCCTCGCCGCCTTTGTACTGGTCTATCTGGAACGCTTCTTTACCAAGATCGTTCCCAATGTGCTGAAAATGATTCTGGTGCCCTTCTTCTCCCTCACACTTTCCGTCATGTGCGCGCATTTCATTGTCGGCCCGATTGGCTGGAAGATCGGCTCAGCAATCTCCGCAGTGGTCTATGCCGGTATGGTCGGCAGCTTCAAGGTGGTGTTCGCCGCGGTATTCGGCTTCTTCTATGCGCCGCTCGTCATCACCGGTCTGCACCACATGAGCAACGCCATCGACCTGCAGCTCATCGCAGATTTTCAGGGAACGATGCTGTGGCCGATGATTGCGCTTTCCAACATTGCGCAAGGCTCGGCAGTGCTTGCCATGAGCCGTTTGCAGCGCAAAAATGCGCAGGCGCAGGAAATCGCCGTGCCCGCATGCATTTCGTGCTACCTCGGCGTCACGGAACCTGCGATGTTCGGCGTCAACCTCAAGTATAAGTTCCCGTTCATCTGCGCGATGATCGGTTCCTCGTGTGCAGCGGTGTTCAGCGTGGCGTTCCATGTCACCGCAAACGCGATCGGCGTAGGCGGTCTGCCCGGTATCCTGTCCATTCAGCCCGCATATATGGGACTGTTCGCTATCGCAATGGCGATCGCGATCGTCGTTCCCTTCGTTCTGACCATGGTGGTAGGCAAAAAGAAAGGCATTTATTAAGTTTTGTCCTGTTCCTTCCGCAGGTAACACAGGCAGCATTTGAAGGAGGACTCATTTTTCATGGCTTCTTTTCACGATAAGGTCGTATATCAGATCTATCCCAAATCGTTTTATGATTTCGACGGCGACGGCATTGGTGATCTGCGCGGTGTGCGTGCCAAGCTAGACTATCTGCAATCGCTCGGCATTGATCTCATCTGGCTGACTCCCTTTTTCGTTTCTCCGCAGCGGGATAACGGCTACGATGTTGCGGATTATTGCCGTGTCGATCCGCGCTTCGGCACGATGGTGGATGTGGAGGCGCTGATCGACGACGCCCGCGACCGCGGCATGGGCATCATGCTCGACATGGTGTTCAACCACACATCGACCGCTCACGAATGGTTTCAGCGCGCCCTTGCAGGTGAGAAGAAGTATCAGGAGTACTATATTTTTCGCAACGGTACGCCGGATACGCCGCCGACCAACTGGGTCTCCAAATTCGGCGGTTCGGCGTGGGAATATGTCCCCGCGCTCGGCAAATGGTATCTGCATCTGTTCGACGTGACCCAAGCGGATCTCAACTGGGATAATCCCGCCGTGCGCGAGGAGCTGAAGTCGGTCATCCGCTTTTGGAAACGCAAGGGCGTGCAGGGATTCCGGTTCGATGTCGTGAATCTCATCTCCAAGCCCGCGCAGTTTTGCGATGATACCGAGGGCGACGGCCGGCGTTTTTACACCGACGGACCGCATGTGCACGCGTATCTGCGCGAACTCGTCGCAGATACCGGCATTGCCGATCTGGTCACGGTCGGCGAAATGTCCTCCACCACGATCGAAAACTGTGTGCTTTATTCCAATCCCGCAGAGCGTGAGCTGTCCATGTGCTTCAACTTTCATCATTTAAAAATTGATTACCGTGGCGGTGACAAATGGCAGCTCATGCCGCCCGATCTGGAAAAGCTCAAGCGGCTGCTCTGCCGCTGGCAGACCGAAATGCAGGCGCAGAACGGTTGGAACGCTACCTTTTGGTGCAATCACGATCAGCCGCGCATCGTTTCCCGTCTGGGCGATGAGGGCGTCTATCGCAAGCGCTCCGCAAAAATGCTCGCGACCGCGATCCATCTGCTGCGCGGCACGCCCTATGTGTATCAGGGCGAAGAGATCGGCATGACCAACGCACACTATACCTCGATCGAGCAATACGCCGATGTCGAAAGCCGCAATTATTACCGGATTTTATGTGAAAGCGGCAGCACCCCCGCCGAGGCGCTTGCCGTGCTTGCGGCGCGCTCCCGTGATAACGGGCGCACGCCCATGCAGTGGAGCGATGCTCCGCACGCAGGCTTTTCCACGGGCACGCCGTGGCTTGCCCCGTCCGATACCTACCGCACCATCCACGTCGCGGAAGCGTGCGCCGATCCGGATTCTATCCTGCACTATTATAAGACCCTGATCGCGCTGCGCAAGCGGCTTCCGGTCATCGCGGAAGGCGAGATCGCGTTCTACGGCATGGAAATTCCCGGTCTACTCGGCTACTATCGCACGCTGGGCGACGATGCGCTCCTCGTGCTGTGCAATCTAACCGGCGACACGCTCGCCGTTTCGCTTCCCGCGGAGCAGACGCGTTGGCAGGTGCTGCTCGACAGCTGCGGCGATGCGCCTGCGATCGGTGAGCGACTGACCCTGCGTCCCTATGAGGCGCTTGTACTGCAAAAGTGATAAAAAGCGCTGCATCTGTCCTGATGCAGCGCTTTTTTGCGTTAATATCCGCTTTCTCCGCTCAGAATGTCGTCGTGTTCAACCCATTCCTCGACCGGGATTTCCTCGTAAGTATCCGCGTCGCGGCGGATAATCACGCGTTCGATGCCCGCGTTGATGACCATGCGCTTGCACATCGTGCACGAGTTCGCGTCGCGCATGATCTCGCCGGTCTTCATGTCGCGTCCGACCAGATAGAGCGTCGCGCCGATCATCTGCTCGCGGGACGCGGCGATGATGGCGTTCGCCTCTGCATGCACGCTGCGGCAGAACTCATAGCGCGTGCCGCGCGGAATGTTCATCTGCTCTCTCACGCAGGTGCCCAGATCAATGCAGTTTGCCCGACCGCGCGGCGCGCCGGTGTAGCCGGTCGAGACGATGGAATCATTTTTGACGATGACCGCTCCAAAGTTGCGGCGCAGACAGGTGCCGCGTTCCAGTGCGACCTGCGCCATATCCAAATAGTAGTTGATTTTATCCCGTCTTGTCATGGTTGTCCTCCTGTCTGACAGACTACGCTTCGGTCAGCCTGCCGTCCTCGATCGTCACGCGGCGGTGCGCCCGCGCGGCAACCGTATTGTCATGTGTAATCAGCACAATCGTGTGCCCCGCGTCGTGCAGCTCGTCAAAAAGCGTGAGCACTTCGCGCGCCGATGCGGGATCGAGATTGCCGGTCGGCTCGTCCGCAAGCAGCACCGACGGCTGCGCGCACACCGCGCGCGCGATCGCAACGCGCTGCTGCTGCCCGCCCGACAGCATATCCGGTCGGTGCTGCATACGATGTGCCAGCCCAACCCGTTCAAGTGCGGCGGCGGCATAGCGTTCGCGCTCCCGACGCGCCATGCCGCGAAACAGCAGCGGCAGCGCAACATTTTGCAGTGCGGTCAGGTCGGTCGACAGCCGGAACGACTGAAACACAAATCCGATCTCGCGCCCGCGAATACGCGCGAGCGCATCCGCATCAAGTGCACCGACATCGCGTCCGCCGAGCACATACTGTCCGCTCGTCGGCGTATCCATGCAGCCGAGAATGTGCATGAGCGTGGTCTTGCCCGAACCGGACGCCCCCACAATGGATACATACTCACCCTGTTCGATGTCGAGATCAATGTCGCGCAGCGCGCACACGCTGCCCTTATCATAGATTTTACAGACCTTGCGCAGCAATATCAAGTGTCATTTCCCCTTCCGCGCTTAGTGTGCGCGAAAGCGCTTGCCAATATACAAAAACCGGCTGAAAACGCAATGTTTCAGCCGGTTTCCAAGAAATCAGGTCATCATCTGACGGCGGCGGGACAGGTTCATCGTACCGTCCTGCATCGCGTCGAGATTGTCAAGGCAGTTGCCCGTGCCGTAAGCGACGCAGGAGACCGCATCGTCCGCCACGCGGGTGGGGATGCCGGTCTTGGACGCGACGAGCTTGTCAAAGCCCCAGACCATCGAGCCGCCGCCGGTCATGACGATGCCGTTCGTGGAAATATCGCCGACGAGCTCCGGGGGCGTGCGCTCGAGCACCGCGTGAATCGCTTCCACGATGCGTGCCGTGACCTCTTCAAACGCCTCGAGCACCTCGGTCGAGGTGACCGTAAAGACACGCGGCAGACCGGTCATCAGGCAGCGGCCCTTGATCTCGAGGGAGACTTCCTCGGGACGCGGATAGACGCAGCCAACTTCCTTCTTGATCTCCTCTGCGGTGCGCTCGCCGATGAGCACGTTGTGCTTGCGGCGGATGTACTTGACGATCGCCTCGTCGAATTTGTCGCCCGCGATCTTGATCGAGGTGGACTCGACGATGCCGCCGAGCGAAATGACCGCAACGTCGGTCGTGCCGCCGCCGATGTCGACGATCATGTTGCCGTTCGGCTTGGCAATGTCGATGCCCGCGCCGATGGCTGCGGCGACCGGCTCTTCGACGAGGAACACGCGCTTCGCGCCCGCCTGCGTGCCCGCGTCGATGACCGCGCGCTCTTCGACCTCGGTGATGACCGAGGGCACGCACATAACGACATTGGGCTTGAACAGGCGCGCACCGAGCACCTTGCGGATGAATTCCTTGATCATGCGCTCGGTCATCTCATAGTCCGAGATGACGCCCTCGCGCAGCGGACGGATTGCTACAATGTTGCCCGGCGTTCTGCCGAGCATCTTCTGCGCGTCCGCACCGACCGACAGGATCTTGCCGGACTGCTTGTCCACTGCGACAACCGAAGGCTCGTTGAGCACGATGCCCTTACCCTTTACATAAACGAGCACCGACGCGGTACCCAGATCAATACCCAGATCACTCATTTTGACACCTCAACCAATCTATATCACGGAAATTTATGGAGCAAACAAAATACTTTGCGGCATACTATTCAATATTATATCGGATTTATTTCATTTTGCAAGTATACCGCGCATAATTTCATAAAAAATATCGAATTTCACAGTTTTACCTATATTTACCGCGGTGTTTTTGTCACAGCGAGCGCAAACACGGCGGATGCTCCCGCGCCGCGCAAAAGCTGTACGCACACCGCCATGGTCGCGCCGCTCGTCAGCACATCATCGACCAGAACGAGCCGCTTTCCCTGTGCGTCTCTGTTGGGACGCATCCTGTAGGCGCGCGCCGCATTGTACGCGCGTTCGCTGCCCCGCAGACGGGACTGTTTGCGCGCGAAACTGCGCTTGTGCAGCAGCGGCACGACCGGAAGCCCAAACTGCGCGCCGAGCATCGCCGCGACATAGCCGCTCTGGTCATACCCGCGCATGCGGCGCGACAGCCAGCCCGTCGGCACATAGGTCAGCGCGTCCGGCTGCCATGTTTTGAGGTGTGCGGCGAGCACGGGCGCGGTCTGCGCGGCAAACCACCGCGCGTAGCTTTTATAATGCTGAAATTTATAGCGCACAAGCGCGCGGCGGACTGCGCCGGTATAACGCAGCGCTGCCGCGGCATCGTCCGCTCCCCGCACGCGCACCTCGTCTGTTTGGCGGTATTCGCGCCGCACCACGGTCTGGCAGGCTGCACACAGCATCGCCCCCCCTGCAAGCGGCAGGTGTTCGCGGCACAGGACACAACGCTTTGGGAAAAGTAAGCTGAGCATGCTCACGGATTTTCCTCCTGCGTCAGCCGCGCGCGCAGGGCACTGTAGCGTTTGCCCTTGGTATTGTTGTCAACCATATAGGTCACGACCTCCTGCGCGCCGACGATGACGAGCAGCCGCTTGGCGCGTGTGATCGCGGTATAGAGGATATTGCGTGTCAGCAGGCGACGCGGCACGCCCGCAGACAGCGCGACGACGACTGCGTCGAACTCGCTGCCCTGTGCCTTGTGCACGGTCATCGCATAGGCAAGATCAAGCTCTCCGAGCATGTCAAAGGTATAGGTCGCCAGTTTTTCATCGAATTTCACGAGCAGGCACTCCTGCCCGGGAAAAATCTGCACGATCTCGCCCACGTCGCCGTTGAACATGCCGCTGCCCGCGTCCTTGCCGTCCGCGCTTTCCCACAGAATGTCATAGTTGTTGCGGATCTGCATGACGCGATCACCTTCGCGAAAGATCGTGTCCCCAAAGCGCTTTTCCGCCTTGCCCTCGGCGGGGGGATTGAGCGTGTCCTGCAACGCGCGGTTGAGTGCAAACGTGCCTGCACCCTGCCGTTTTGCGGGCGAAAGCACCTGGATCTGCGACGGCGTCATGCCGTAATAGCGCGGCAGACGGTCACGGCACAGCTCGCACACCGTGCGCACGACCTCCGCGGGGTCCGCCTTTTTGAGCAGAAAAAAGTCACCGTCCTTGCCGGAGGGATGGGGCTGCCGCCCCTCATTGATCGCGTGCGCGTTCATGACAATGTCGCTTTTCTGCGCCTGCCGGAAAATTTCGGTCAGGCGAATCGTCGGCACCATGCCCGAAGCGATGGTGTCGCGCAGAAAATTGCCCGGTCCGACCGGCGGAAGCTGATCCGCGTCGCCCACGAGCACGAGCCGCGCGCCATAGGGCAGCGCTTCGACGAGCGAGCGCATGAGCGCAATATCGACCATGGACACCTCGTCGAGCACGACGACATCACAGTCGAGCGGATTCGTCGCGCTGCGCTGAAACGCGAGATGACCGCCCGCGCCGTACCCCGCCTCGAGCAGGCGGTGGATTGTGCGCGCCTCCATGCCGCACAGCTCGGATAGGCGCTTCGCGGCTCTGCCGGTCGGCGCGGCAAGCTCGACGCGCAGCCCGATCGCCTCGAACACGCGCAGCATGCCGCGCACGGTCGTCGTTTTGCCCGTGCCGGGGCCGCCGGTCAGGATGACCAGACCGTTTTTTGCCGCCGCGGCGATGGCCTCGCGCTGAAGCGGCGCATATTCGACGTCGGAACCGTCCTCAAGCGCGGTGAGCAGCTCGTCCACATCGAAATCATATTCATAGTTGTGCTCCGCCATGCGGCGCAGCGTTTGCGCGAGATAATCCTCCGCCTCGTACATCTGCCGCAGATAGACCGCGTCCCGGCCGCAGATGAACTCGCGCACAAGCTGTCCCTCGCTTTCGAGCCGCGCCAGCCCCTCCTCGACGCGTGCCGCGTCAAACGGCTCGTCCCCGTCGTCCGCGAGCAGCCCGCAGGTTGCCGTGAGCAGTTTTTCGACCGGAATAAAGGTATGTCCGTTGCCGAGATTGAAGGTCAGCGTGTAGAGCAGTCCCGCGTCTACACGCTCCGGACTGACGCGCGACAGACCGAGCGCGAGCGCCAGACTGTCCGCAAGGTGAAAATCGACCTCATAATAGTCGTCACACAGCAGATAGGGGTTCTCGGTAAGCGCGTCGATCGCCTCGCCGCCGAGCCGCTTATAGAGCGGCGGCGTCAGGCTGAGCGGCAATCCGTTTTCCGTCAAAAAATCCATGAGCAGACGCATTTCGCTCTGCTCGAGAAACTGCCGCTGAATGGCGCGCGCCTTTTGCTCGGTGATGCCGCGAATGTGCGTCAGCCGGTCGGGTTCGTTCGCGAGCACGTCGAACGTATCCTCCCCGAACAGCTCCGCAAGCTTGCGCGCAAGCTTAGGGCCGATGCCCTTGATGAGCCCCGATCCGAGATAATCCGCGATGCCGCTCACCGTAGAGGGCAGCGTGCGTTCAAAGGTATCCGCCGCGAACTGCTCGCCGTAGCTTGGATGGGTCGTCCACTGTCCGCACAGGGTCAGTTCCTCGCCCACGCCGACATTGGGGATGCAGCCGGTCGTCGTGACCTCCTCCCCGCTGTCCGTGAGCAGGCGCAGCACGGCGTAGCCATTGTCCGTGTTCTGAAACACGACCTGCTCCACCGTGCCGCTCATTGTAAAATATTGCACGCTTTCCTGCATCTTTATTCCACCGCTATTCGATATACTCCATATGCCGCCGCACGCACAGCGCCTTGGCATAGTTGAATTTTTCGGGGTCCGCCTCCCCGTTTTCCACAAAAACGACGACCAGTGCGGGCAAATACAGCCGCCTGATCTGTGCCGCCGTGGCAATGAGCTGTTCGACCTTGGGGTCTGTGCCGCTGGCATACAGAAACAGCTCGGTCTGCCCGTCGATCCGAAAATAACCTGTAAAGATTATATCATAGACCGCTTTCAAAATGCAAATCAGTCCGACCGCCGCAAAGATCCCGATCACGCATTCGAGCCAAATGCTCACATGTCATCCCTCCTTGCGTCATCCTATGCAGCGACGGCTATGGAGGGTGCATGCCGACGCACCGTGACGCGCGGCAAAATAAATTTAAAAAGTTTTTCGCGCGACCCCCATTTTTGCTTTCGCCACTTCGTATTACTCTTACAGCGGGGGAAGCCCGCAGCATCCTACGAATGAAATGATGGATTGCAAAGGAGTATGATCTTATGAACAAGCAGACTTTGAAACGTGCAGGCAGCATGCTGCTTGCCGCAGCGCTCGCGGCCGGTATGAGTACACAGGCATTTGCATTTGGCGGCGGTCATGGCGGCGGACGAGGAGGCGCATCGGGCAGTGCGGCGGTCACCGCGAGCGTAACCGGCTCGACGCAAAAGGCGCAAAAGGCGCAAAAGGCGGCAAATCGTACGGCGGACGGCAAGCCCGGCATGATGCGCGGCATGGACACCGAAGCGCTTTCCACTGCGATCGACGCGCTTGCAGACAGCACGGCAAAGACCAACCTTGCGTCCCTGCTCGATGCATATGAGGCTGCCGTGACCGCTGCGCAGGGCATTTCCTCCACGACGACCTCGACCGAAAAGCAGGCGCTTCTCGATGCCGTCAGAACCGCGCGCGAAGCACTGCGCGACGCACTGACCGACGCGAACCTCGCTCCGATGGGCAGAGGCGACCGCATGGGCAGCAAGGACGGCAGCGGTCGCGGCATGAACGTGGACACGCTCACGGCAGCGATCGCCGCGCTCGCGGATAGCGATACCAAGACGCAGCTTCAGTCTGCGCTCGCCGCCTACCAGACCGCACTGACCGCGGAGCAGAACCTTGCCTCCACCGCGACAGACGCCGAGAAGCAGGCTGCGCGCGACGCAGTCCGCACCGCACGCGAAGCACTGCGTACCGCACTGACCGACGCGGGCATCACTGCCTCCGGTAACCGCTGCATGACAAGCACCGAAATCGCATCCGCGATCGCCGCACTCAATGACGGTGACACCAAGAGCAGCCTCACTACCCTGCTCACGGCATACCAGACCGCGCTGACTGCGGAGCAGAACGTGTCCTCGACCGCGACTGAAACCGAAAAGCGCACGCTGTGCGATGCGGTCAAGACCGCGCGTGACGCACTGTATGCGGCGCTGCGCAGCGCGGGCATCGAGCCGATCTACTGCACGACGACCACAACAACCGCAACCTCCGGCACCTGAGTTTCTATCCCAAAGGGCGGGGCATCTTCCCCGCCCTTCTTGCTTACTTTTGCGGAAAGGATTGGCGCAAAATGCAGAGTGTGCTATACTGATAGCAACAATTCTTTGCAAGAGGAGTGAGCGCGCGTGACCGAGGAAAACCGTTCGGTGCTTCGTGCCCGACAAAACGCCCGCGCGCGCGACCGGTTCCTCCTCCGTGAGGAGGAGCACATCCGCCGTCTGACGAGCACGCTGGCACGCCGACCCATTACGCGCAGCGACGACGAATGGAGCGTCGCGCTGCTCGCGGTCTCGCAGGCGATCGACGACTATGACGAAACGCGCGGCGCGTTCTGGAGCTATGCCGCACTCGTCATCAAGAGCCGTCTGACAGATCTCTACCGCAGCCAAGCGCGGCATGCGCGCGAGATCGCGGTGCAGCCTGCCGCCTTTGACGGCGAGGTCGACGACAGCGAGGGAAATCTTTCCGTGCAATGTCAGGTGCGCGATGCCGCAGGTGTTTCAGTCGATACGACCCTGCGTGATGAGATCGAAGCGATCGGGCAGGAGCTGTCCGCATACGGCTTTTCGTTTTTTGACCTTGCAGACTGCTCCCCCAAGTCGACCGCGACACGTCACGGCTGCTTTGCTGCCATTCGCGCCATGTTGACGCCGCCCCCGCTCGTTCCGGAGCTGCAAAAAACACACCGGCTGCCGCTTCAGGCACTGATCGAGCGCACCGGCTTGCCGCGCAAGCTGCTCGACCGGCATCGGCGGTATGTCATTGCGGCAAGCCTCATTTTACATGGCGAGTACCCCGGGCTCGCCGCATATTTTCAGTCTGTCAAAAAGGAGGGGGACTCTTGAATGCCGTCATTGTAGAATTACGCGGCCGCCGCGCCGCCGCACTCGACGAAAGCGGATGTGTACGCATCGTCGTAAACCACGACTATGCCATCGGACAGCAGATCACACTGACACACCGCGCGTCCGGACGGCTTGTGCGCCGCACCATTTGCGCCGTTGCCGCGGCGCTCGCCGTGTGCTCGGGCGTTGCCGCCTATGCGGTGCCCTACGCCGACGTCAGTCTGGACGGAACCTCCTCCCTGACCTATTCCGTCAATATTTTTCATCGTGTGATTGGCGTGCGGGCACTGGATGCCGCTTCTGGTGCACTCGTCGCACAGGTCAAGGACACGGTACGCGGGCGCTCGGTAGAGCACGCGGTAGGTTTGACCGTGCAGGAAATGCAGCGCGAAAGCAACACCGATGGCGTGGTGGTGCTATCAGTCAGCGGCGGCCAGGCGGCGCAGCTTGCGCGCACGCTCCAAACCTCTGCGCAGACAGGTTCCAGTGCGGTCGAAATACAGTCGATCGCAGCAGACGAAACCCTTTCCAAGGAAGCACGAAAAAAGGGAGTGTCCCCGGGCAAGCTGTATTTGGTGCGGCAGCTGCACGACGCGATCGGTACCTCCTCGGATTTTGATGCGGATGCGTGGCTGGGACGCTCCGTGCATGAGATTACCGCAGCGGAACGCAAAGCGCGCCGGAAGGCAGAAAAAGCAGCCGCGCAGCCCGGGGCAAACGGGTCTGCGGATACCGCAGCATCCAATGCAGCATCCGCAAGCACGGACACCGGAGCCGCCGCACCTGCCCCACAAACGGCTTTGCAGAACGACCGTGTGCAGGGTGCTGCCTCTTCCGGCACGACGGATACGGTCACACCCTCGGAAAAACAACGCAAAATCACGCGCACACCCCGCAAAGACAAAACAAAAAGCGCAAAAAACACGACTGCGTCGGCTGCTTCTACCGATCTCCCACAGGCAGATCCATCGCCCACGGATCGTGCGGCGGTGGGGGAAACCGCCGCACCACTGGACACCGAAGCGCAGCAGCCCGCTGATCCTACCGCTGTGCCGTTCCCCCCGCTGCTCCCCCGACCCCATACGGGCAAGCAGCACGATCCGGCGCAGCCTACCGCAGATACAAACGCGGAAGCGATCTCCACCGACGCGGCTGCAACCACGGAAAACGCACCTGCGCCGCTCCGCGACCGCGCAAACCCACCCGCCTCCGTGCCGCCGCTCGACGCTTCGCGTCCCGTATCCGCCCCTTCCCCCGAGAATCCCTGAATTTATGGAGAGGATGTCACATCCTCTCCATTTTTGCGCGCAAAAAAGCCCCGTCTGACAAGCAGACGGGGCTTTTAAGTTCATTGGGATGTCCCAATCAAAGGCAAAGCTTACGCGTTGACCTTGATAACGACGCCAGAACCAACCGTACGGCCACCCTCACGGATAGCGAAACGCAGGCCTTCCTCGATCGCGATCGGGGTGATCAGCTCAACGTCCATTTCGACGTTGTCGCCCGGCATGCACATCTCAACGCCTTCCGGCAGAGAGATAACACCGGTAACGTCGGTGGTACGGAAATAGAACTGGGGACGATAGTTGTTGAAGAACGGGGTGTGACGGCCGCCCTCTTCCTTCTTCAGGACGTAGACCTGGCCGCGGAACTTGGTGTGCGGGTGGATGGTGCCCGGCTTTGCCAGAACCTGACCGCGCTCGATGTCGGTCTTCTGGATGCCGCGCAGCAGGGTGCCGATGTTGTCGCCAGCTTCAGCGTAATCCAGCAGCTTGCGGAACATTTCGATACCGGTAACAACGGTCTTGCGGGGAGCCTCCATCAGGCCGACGATTTCAACTTCGTCTGCCATCTTGATCTGGCCACGCTCAACACGGCCGGTAGCAACGGTGCCACGACCGGTGATGGAGAATACGTCCTCGACCGGCATCAGGAACGGCAGGTCAGCCTTGCGCTCCGGAGTCGGGATATACTCGTCAACAGCCTTCATCAGCTCGTGGATGCAAGCGTACTCCGGTGCGTCAGCATCGGTGGAGTCGCAGGTCAGAACGTGCAGCGCAGAACCACGGATGACCGGGATGTCATCGCCCGGGAACTCGTAGGTGGACAGCAGCTCGCGGATCTCCATCTCGACGAGGTCGAGCAGCTCGGGATCGTCAACCTGGTCAACCTTGTTCATGAAGACAACGATATAGGGAACGCCTACCTGACGAGCGAGCAGGATGTGCTCACGGGTCTGGGGCATCGGGCCGTCTGCAGAAGAAACAACCAGGATCGCGCCGTCCATCTGAGCAGCGCCGGTGATCATGTTCTTAACGTAGTCGGCGTGACCCGGGCAGTCAACGTGCGCATAGTGACGAGCCTCGGTCTGATACTCGACGTGTGCGGTGTTGATGGTAATGCCGCGCTCCTTCTCTTCCGGTGCGCCGTCGATCTGGTCATATGCCTTGAACTCAGCCTCGCCCTTCATCGCCAGAACCTTGGTGATTGCAGCGGTCAGAGTGGTCTTGCCATGGTCGACGTGACCAATGGTGCCGATGTTAACGTGCGGCTTATTTCTTTCAAATTTTGCCTTTGCCATTTTGATATTCCTCCTCGTGTGTTGATCCAACAGTCATGATAATACCATTTTAAAGGATAACCTTAGAAAATGCAACTGTTAGTTAGTCGTTTTTGTTGCGGGAGTCCATAATTTTTTCCTGAATGGACTTCGGCACTTCGGTGTAGTGGCTGGGCTGCATGGTGTACTGGCCGCGGCCCTGCGTGCGCGAACGCAGCGTGGTCGCATAGCCGAACATTTCGCTCAGCGGAACGGCAGCGCCAATGGCCTGCACGCCGCCGCGCGGCTCCATGCCCTGGATCTGGCCACGGCGGGAGTTCAGGTCGCCGATAACGTCGCCCATGTACTCCTCCGGAACCATAACGTCGACCTGCATGATCGGCTCCATCAGAACCGGATCCGCCTTCTTCATCGCTTCCTTGAACGCCATAGAACCGGCGATCTTAAATGCCATTTCAGAGGAGTCGACTTCGTGGTAGGAGCCATCATACAGCGTGACCTTTACGTCAACGACCGGATAGCCCGCGAGGATACCGGACTGCATTGCGCCCTGGATACCCTGATTGATCGGCTCGATGTATTCCTTCGGAATCGCACCGCCGACGACCTTGTTGATGAACTCATAGCCCTTACCGGACTCGTTCGGCTCAACAATGATCTTACAATGGCCGTACTGGCCCTTACCACCGGACTGACGTGCGTACTTCTGGTCGACGTCTGCCGAGCGGCGAATGGTTTCCTTGTAAGCAACCTGCGGATTACCGACGTTCGCCTCTACCTTAAACTCACGGAGCAGACGGTCGACGATAATTTCGAGGTGCAGCTCACCCATGCCGGCGATGATCGTTTGACCGGTCTCTTCGTCGGTGTAGGTGCGGAAGGTCGGATCTTCTTCAGCGAGCTTCGACAGTGCGATGCCCATCTTTTCCTGACCCGCCTTGGTCTTCGGCTCGATCGCAACACGGATAACCGGCTCCGGGAACTCCATGGACTCGAGGATGATCGGGTACTTTTCATCGCACAGCGTATCACCGGTCGTGGTGTTCTTGAAGCCAACCGCCGCCGCAATGTCGCCCGAGTAAACGGTGTCGATATCCGCACGGTGGTTTGCGTGCATCTGGAGGATACGGCCCAGACGCTCGCGGTTGCCCTTCGTCGAGTTGAGCACTGCGGTGCCTGCATTGATCGTGCCGGAATAGACACGGAAGAAGCACAGCTTGCCGACATAGGGGTCGGTCATGATCTTAAACGCAAGTGCCGAGAACGGCGCGTTGTCGTCTGCCGGACGGGAATCCTCTTCGTCGGTCTGCGGGTTGATACCCTTGATCGCGGCGATATCGGTCGGAGCAGGCATATACTCGATAACTGCGTCGAGCAGCATCTGTACGCCCTTGTTGCGGTATGCAGTGCCGCACAGAACCGGAATGATCGCAACGTTGCACACGCCCTTACGCAGTGCAGCCTTGATCTCCGGAATGGTCAGCTCTTCGCCCTCGAGGTACTTCATCATGAGGTCCTCGTCAAGCTCTGCGACCGCTTCGAGCAGTGCATCGTGATACTCCTGCGCCTTGTCCTTCATGTCCTCCGGAATTTCTTCGTCACGGACATCCTTTCCCAGATCGTCGTAGTAGACTTCCGCGCGCATCGTGATCAGATCGATGATGCCCTTGAAGGTCTCTTCCGCGCCGATCGGAAGCTGGATCGGGACTGCGTTGCACTTGAGGCGGTCCTTCATCATTGTGACAACGTTGTAGAAGTCTGCGCCCATGATGTCCATCTTGTTGACGAACGCCATACGCGGAACCTTATACTTGTCCGCCTGATGCCAAACGGTCTCAGACTGCGGCTCAACGCCGCCCTTTGCGCAGAATACGGTGACAGAACCGTCGAGTACGCGCAGCGAGCGCTCTACTTCGACCGTAAAGTCAACGTGGCCCGGGGTGTCGATGATGTTGATGCGGTTTTCCGGGAACTGGTGCTGAGAACCAGCCCAGTGACAGGTCGTCGCAGCAGAGGTGATCGTGATGCCACGCTCCTGCTCCTGCTCCATCCAGTCCATCGTCGCGGAACCGTCATGGGTCTCACCGATCTTATGGTTTACACCGGTATAATACAGGATACGCTCGGTCGTCGTCGTTTTACCGGCGTCGATATGCGCCATGATACCGATGTTTCTGGTATTTTCAAGAGAATACTCTCTAGGCATATTGCTCTCCTTTCGTAAGCTTGAAGTTACACACATGGACTTAAACGCCGCGCAAGAAACTCACGCGGCGCAGACCGGCACAAATCAATAACGATAGTGCGCGAACGCCTTGTTCGCTTCGGCCATCTTGTGTGTGTCCTCGCGCTTCTTTACGGAGCCGCCGAGATTGTTGCAAGCATCCAGGATCTCACCTGCAAGCTTTTCGCGCATGGTCTTTTCGCTTCTCGCACGAGAATACTTGGTCAGCCAGCGCAGGCCCAGGGTCTGACGACGCTCCGGGCGAACTTCCATCGGGACCTGATAGGTCGCGCCGCCTACACGGCGAGCCTTGACCTCCAGCGACGGCATAATGTTTTCCATCGCCTCAGTGAAAACCTCCAGCGGTTCACGACCGCTCTTTTCACGGACGATCTCAAAAGCACCATAAACGACCTTCTGGGACACACCCTTCTTGCCGTCGAGCATGATCGAGTTGACCAGCTTGGTGACGAGCTTAGAATTGTACAGGGGATCCGCCAGAACGTCTCTCTTCGGGACATTACCTCTTCTTGGCACTTTACTTCCCTCCTTCATATAAAGTATGATTTCATAGGTACTCGAACGGCGCTTTGCAGCGCCTTCGTGTGGCGCCTGTCCGAGGTTTTCCGAAGATGCGATGCATCTATTCTAAAAACGCTCAGGACAAAGCGGGTGGACAGACTATGCTCCGTCCGGTTGCTTTGCTGAAACGAAGTTCCATTCAAAGTCTTTGAGTCGCTAAAGCAGTATTACGCGCAAAAACGCGAATTACTTGCCTGCCTTCGGGCGCTTTGCGCCGTACTTGGAGCGAGCCTGCTTGCGGTTTGCAACGCCCTGGGTATCCAGAGTGCCGCGGATGATGTGGTAACGGACGCCAGGAAGATCCTTGACACGACCGCCGCGCACCATAACAACCGAGTGCTCCTGCAGGTTGTGGCCGACGCCGGGGATGTAGGCAGATACCTCCATGCCGTTGGTCAGCTTGACACGGGCGACCTTACGAAGCGCGGAGTTCGGCTTCTTCGGGGTCATGGTCTTGACCGTGGTGCACACGCCTCTCTTCTGGGGCGCGGACTGATCGGTCGCCTGCTTCTTCTGGGAGTTGTAACCCACCTGAAGCGCCGGTGCGGTCGACTTGTACACGACTACCTCGCGGCCCTTGCGTACGAGCTGGTTAAAGGTTGGCATTATGTTTCCTCCTTCTTTGTAAAATATTCTATATTAAGGGCCTTTTGCCCTTAACTAGCGTAATTACGGCTGTGTACGGAGCATTACAACGACTGCCGCGCCGATTTCGATACCGGCGGCGTGTCCCAGCTCCTGCATGGTTTCGACTGTGGTCACTTCGATATGCTGCTCGCTGCAAAGCTCGCAGATCGGGCGCGTGACGCGGGCTTCCGCATCCGCTGCGACGAAAACTGCCGCTGCGCTGCCGTCGCGGATCGCCTTTTTCGACTGCTTTACGCCGACGACCTTGGGCGCCGTTTTAAGCTGTGATAGCATAGATGGACCTCCTATACCGCATACCTGTACATTATACGCCCACATTCGGCACTCGTCAAGTAGAAAGCGCAAGATTTTTGACTTTTTACGAAACGACACTAAGGGAATGACGCGGTCATTCCCTTAGTGTGTGCCGAACGGATTTGTTTATACTTTCTCTGCGATCTTGGCGTTCTCGTCGAGATCGACGGTCTTTTCGTAGTGACCGCTGCGGTACTCCTCCATGCCGGAACCGGCAGGGATGAGCTTACCGATGATGACGTTTTCCTTAAGTCCGAGCAGCGGATCGACCTTGCCCTTGATGGCCGCTTCGGTCAGCACGCGCGTCGTCTCCTGGAAGGATGCCGCAGACAGGAAGGACTCGGTTGCGAGCGAAGCCTTGGTGATACCCATGAGCGTGGGCGAGCAGGTCGCAAAGCGCAGATTTTCTTCGCCTGCGTCCATACGCTTTTGCACCTGCGCGTTGAGATCCTCGAACTCGAGCGCGTCGATGACCGCACCCGGCAGTACCTCGGCATCGCCTGCGTCCTCAATCTTGACCTTGCGCATCATCTGACGCACAATGACTTCGATATGCTTATCGTTGATGTCAACGCCCTGCTGACGGTAGACCTTCTGGACTTCCTTGATCTCGTAGTCGTGTACGGCACGCGGGTCAAGGATGCGCAGGATGTCATGCGGGCTGAGCGCGCCCTCGTTGAGCTGCTGACCCTGCGTGACCTCGTCGCCGTCCGCGACGCGGATGCCCGAGGAGGATGCCAGCTGATAGCTTCTCAGCTCGCCGTTCTCGCGGTTGGTGATGTTGACGGTCTTGACCGTAGTGCGCTTGGACTCCTCGATCGAGACGATACCGGAGATCTCCGACAATGTCGCGACCTTCTTGGGCTTGCGCGCCTCGAAGAGCTCTTCGACACGGGGAAGACCCTGCGTAATATCCGAACCTGCGACACCGCCGGTATGGAACGTACGCATGGTGAGCTGGGTGCCCGGCTCGCCGATGGACTGTGCCGCGATGATGCCGACCGCTTCACCGATGCCGCAGGTCGTGCCTGCCGCAAGGTTCATGCCGTAGCAGTGCGCGCACACGCCCTTGCGCGCGCGGCATTCGAGCACGGAGCGCACCTGCAAACGGGTGATGCCCGCCGCCACGATACGATCGGATTCCGCATCGGTCATCATGGTGTCCTTAGACACGATGATCTCGCCGGTCGCCGGATCGACCACATCGTCGACCGGATAACGGCCGAGCAGACGCTCGCGGAACTGCTCGATGATCTGGTTGCCTTCTCGAATATCCTCGACCCAGATACCCTTGGTCGCGCCGCAGTCCTCCTCGCGGATGATGACATCCTGCGAAACGTCGACCAGACGGCGGGTCAGGTAACCGGAGTCCGCGGTACGCAGTGCGGTATCCGCCAAGCCCTTACGAGCGCCTCGCGCCGAGATGAAGTACTCGAGCACGGACAGACCCTCACGGAAGTTGGACTTAATCGGGATCTCAATGGTTTTACCGGAGGTGGATGCCATCAGACCACGCATACCTGCGAGCTGACGAATCTGGTTGATCGAACCACGCGCACCGGAGTCTGCCATCATATGGATGGGGTTAAAGCGCTGCGCCTGCATGTTTTCCTGCAGCTTCGCGGTAACCTTCTTGGTCGTGCCTTCCCACTCGGCGACGGTCAGACGATAGCGCTCGTCGTCCGTGATGAAGCCGCGCTTGTATTTCTTGTCGATCTGCGCGACCTTCTTCTCGGACTCGGCGATCAGCGTCTGCTTTTCGTCTGGCACGAGCATGTCGGCGACCGCAACGGTCAGCGCGCCCTTGGTGGAGTACTTGTAGCCCATCGCCTTGATGGAGTCGAGCACCTCGGCGGTCTTGTTGAAGCCGTGCACACGGATGCAGCGGTCGATGATCTTGCCAAGCTCCTTCTTGCCGCAGGTGAACTGAATCTCCAGCTCGAGCGGGTTGGTGCCGTCGCGCTCGACGAAGCCCAAATCCTGCGGAATGCGCTCGTTGAAGATCAGACGGCCCGGCGTCGCGTTGACGATGCCGCGCACGCGCTGACCGTCGACGACGCGCTCCATACGCACCTTGATCGGTGCGTGAATGCCCACGCAGCCCTGATCGTACGCCATGAGCGCCTCTTCAGGCGATGCAAAGACCTTTCCCGCGCCCGCCTCGGTGTCGCGGTCGATGGTCAGGTAGTAGGAACCGAGGACCATATCCTGCGAAGGAATGGTGACCGGCTTGCCGTCCTGCGGCTTGAGCAGGTTGTTCGCGGACAGCATGAGCAGACGGGCTTCCGCCTGTGCCTCTGCGGACAGCGGAACGTGGACTGCCATCTGGTCGCCGTCGAAGTCCGCGTTGAATGCGGTACAAACAAGCGGATGCAGACGGATCGCACGCCCCTCGACGAGGATCGGCTCGAACGCCTGAATGCCCAGACGGTGCAGCGTCGGCGCACGGTTCAGCATGACCGGATGTCCCTTGATGATGCCCTCGAGCACATCCCAGACCTCGGTCTTGGCATGCTCGACCATCTTCTTGGCGGACTTGATGTTGGATGCAAGACCGTCCTCGACCAGCTTCTTCATGACAAAAGGCTTAAACAGCTCGAGCGCCATTTCCTTCGGCAGACCGCACTGATAGATCTTGAGATCCGGACCGACGACGATAACCGAACGGCCGGAGTAGTCGACGCGCTTGCCGAGCAGGTTCTGACGGAAACGGCCCTGCTTGCCCTTGAGCATGTCGGACAGGCTCTTGAGCGCGCGGTTGTTCGGGCCGGTGACCGGACGACCGCGGCGGCCGTTGTCGATCAGGGCATCGACCGCTTCCTGCAGCATACGCTTCTCATTGCGCACAATAATGTCCGGTGCGCCGAGCTCGAGCAGACGCTTGAGACGGTTGTTGCGGTTGATGACGCGGCGATAGAGATCGTTCAGGTCGCTCGTCGCAAAACGGCCGCCGTCAAGCTGTACCATCGGGCGGATCTCCGGCGGGATGACCGGTACAACGTCCATGATCATCCACTCCGGCTTGTTGCCGGACAGACGGAAGGACTCGACGACCTCGAGGCGCTTGATGATGCGCATGCGCTTCTGACCGGACGCGTCGCGCAGTTCGTTGCGCAGCTCGACGGACAGCTTTTCAAGGTCAAGCGCGTGCAGCAGTTCCTTGATCGCTTCCGCGCCCATGGATGCCTTGAAGTCGTCCTCGTACTTCTCGACCATGTCGCGATATTCCTTCTCGGACAGGATCTGCTTCTTGATGAGCGGCGTGTCTCCCGGATCGGTGACGATGTAGGAGGCAAAATACAGTACCTTCTCGAGCAGACGCGGGGACATATCGAGGATCAGACCCATACGGGACGGGATGCCCTTGAAGTACCAGATGTGCGAGACCGGCGCTGCAAGCTCGATGTGACCCATGCGCTCGCGGCGAACCTTGGCGCGCGTCACTTCTACGCCGCACTTGTCGCACACCTTACCCTTATAGCGGACCTTCTTGTACTTGCCGCAGTGGCATTCCCAGTCCTTGGTCGGCCCAAAGATGCGCTCGCAGAACAGACCGTCGCGCTCGGGCTTGAGGGTTCTATAGTTGATGGTTTCCGGCTTCTTGACTTCACCGTAGCTCCATTCGCGGATGAGTTCAGGGGAAGCAAGGCCGATTTTAATGGCATTGAACGTATTGTATCCCATAGATTAAGATGCTCCTTCCATGACTGAGTGTATTCCCAACGGAATCCCGGCTCCCGTAGGAGCCGGATACACTCCCGCCTTACTCCTCTGCGTCGTCGCCGAAGTCGTCGTCCGCGTCGTCGTCGTCACCCTCGCTGTCCAGATCGAACAGGTCGGTGTCGCCTTCCTCTGCGTCGTTGATGGCAAAGCCCGCGGCGCTGAATTCCTCGTCCGAGCCGACCGCGGGGATCTCCGCGAGCGGACGGCTGTAATCCGCCTCGTCCTCGTCGTCATCGGCAAGGATGATCTCTTCCATGTTCTCGTCGAGCACACGGATGTCGAGGCACAGGCTCTGCAGCTCCTTGACCAGAACCTTGAAGGATTCCGGTACGCCCGGCTGCGGGACATTGTGACCCTTGACGATTGCTTCGTAGGTCTTGACACGACCCGTAATATCGTCGGACTTGACCGTCAGGATCTCCTGCAGGGTATACGCCGCGCCGTATGCCTCGAGCGCCCAGACTTCCATCTCGCCGAAGCGCTGGCCGCCGAACTGCGCCTTGCCGCCGAGCGGCTGCTGCGTGACGAGCGAGTACGGACCGGTCGAACGCGCATGGATCTTATCATCGACCAGATGATGGAGCTTGAGGTAGTACATATAACCGACGGTGACCGGATTGTCGAACTTGTCGCCGGTACGGCCGTCATACAGCGTGGACTTGCCGTCCGGGCTCACGCCTGCGGCAACCAGGGTTTCCTTGATGTCGTCGAGGGTCGCGCCGTCGAATACGGGCGTTTCGACCTTCCAGCCGAGCTTCTTCGCGGCAAAGCCGAGATGCACCTCGAGCACCTGTCCGATGTTCATACGCGACGGAACGCCGAGGGGGTTGAGCACGATGTCGAGCGGCGTGCCGTCCGCGAGGAAAGGCATATCCTCCTGCGGCAGGATGCGCGAAACGACACCCTTGTTACCGTGACGGCCTGCCATCTTATCGCCGACCGAGATCTTTCTCTTCTGTGCGATATAGACGCGTACGACCATGTTGACGCCGGGCGACAGCTCGTCGCCGTTTTCACGGGTGAACACCTTGACGTCGACGACGATGCCCGATTCACCGTGCGGCGCGCGCAGCGAGGTATCGCGCACTTCGCGCGCCTTCTCACCGAAGATCGCGCGCAACAGGCGCTCCTCCGCGGTCAGCTCTGTCTCGCCCTTGGGCGTGACCTTGCCGACCAGAATGTCGCCTGCGTGGACTTCCGCACCCACGCGGATGATGCCGCGCTCGTCGAGGTCGCGCAGGGCGTCCTCACCGACGTTCGGGATGTCGCGGGTGATCTCTTCCGGCCCGAGCTTGGTGTCACGCGATTCGGATTCGTATTCCTCGATGTGGATCGAGGTGTAAACGTCGTCGCGGACCAGACGCTCGTTGAGCAGGACCGCGTCCTCGTAGTTGTAGCCTTCCCAGGTCATAAAGCCGATGAGCGCGTTCTTGCCGAGCGCGATCTCTCCCTTATCGGTCGAGGGACCGTCCGCAAGGACGTCACCCTTCTTGACGCGCTCGCCCAGATCGACGATGGGACGCATGTTGATGCAGGTCGACTGGTTGGAACGCATGAACTTGGTCAGCGGATAGCTCTTTTCGTTGCCGAGGTCGTACTTGACGCGCACTTCACGCGCGGACGAATAGGAGACAACGCCGTCGCCCTCCGCCAGCGGAATCGTGCCCGAGTCGACCGCAGCCTTGTACTCCATGCCAGTCGCAACGAACGGCGCCTCGCACTTGAGCAGCGGAACCGCCTGACGCTGCATGTTCGCGCCCATGAGTGCGCGGTTTGCGTCGTCATGCTCGAGGAACGGGATGAACGCGGTCGCGACCGAGACCATCATGCGGGGCGAGACGTCCATCAGATCGACCTGCTTGCGGTCGACCTCGATGATCTCATCGCGCATACGGCAGGTAATACGGTCGTTTTCGAGGCAGCCGTTTTCGTCGAGCGGCTCGTTCGCCTGGCATACGATATACTCGTCCTCAACGTCCGCGGTCATATAGAGGACCTCGTCGTTGACCTTGCCGGTCTCCTTGTCGATCGTGCGGTACGGCGCTTCGATGAAGCCGAAGTCGTTGATGCGCGCATAGGTCGCCAGATAGGAGATCAGACCGATGTTCGGACCTTCAGGGGTCTCGATCGGGCACAGACGGCCGTAGTGGCTGTAGTGTACGTCACGCACCTCGAACGATGCGCGGTCACGCGACAGACCGCCGGGGCCGAGCGCGGACATACGGCGCTTGTGCGTCAGCTCTGCGAGCGGGTTGTTCTGATCCATGAACTGGGACAGCGGCGAGGAGCCAAAGAACTCCTTGATCGCGGCGGTCACAGGGCGGATGTTGATGAGCGACTGCGGCGTGACGATGTCGAGATCCTGGATCGTCATGCGCTCGCGGATGACGCGCTCCATGCGCGAGAAACCGATGCGGAACTGGTTTTGCAGCAGTTCACCGACGCAGCGCAGACGGCGGTTGCCGAGGTGGTCGATGTCGTCGGTCGTACCGATGCCGTTGCCGATGTTGAGCAGATAGCAGATGGACGCGAGCATATCGTCGACGATGATGTGCTTGGGGATGAGGTCGCCCATGCGTTCTTTGATCTGGGTCTTGAGCTCTTCGCCCTGATACTGCTCGACGAGCTCCTTGAGAACGACGAAGCGTACCTTCTCGTTGATGCCGAGCTGCTCGGCGGTGAAGCCGGTGTACTCGCTGAAGTCGTCGATATTGACCATGCCGTTGCCGAACACCTTGACCGCGCGGCCTTCGTTCGATTCCACGACCGTGCCGTAAACGCCGCGGCGTGCGATGTCGCGTGCCTTTTCGCGGGTCAGGATCTCGTCCTCTTCCGCGAGGATCTCGCCCGTCATCGGGTCGACAACGGTCTCGAGCAGCTTGCGGCCGACCAGACGGCGCGCGATGTCGAGCTTCTTGTTGAACTTGTAGCGGCCAACTGCGGAAATATCGTAGCGGCGCACGTCGAAGAACAGCGCGTTGAGCAGGCTCTGTGCACTCTCGACCGAGGGCGGCTCGCCCGGACGCAGCTTCTTGTAGATCTCGATCAGGGCTTCCTCCGCGGTCTTGGAGGGATCCTTGTCGAGCGTTGCGAGGATGCGCTCATCCTCACCGAACAGCTCCTTGATCTCCGCGTCGGTCGTCACGCCGATGGCGCGGATGAAGGACGTGATCGGGATCTTGCGGTTCTTGTCGATGCGGACATAGAACACGTCGGACGCGTCGGTCTCATACTCGAGCCATGCGCCGCGGTACGGGATGACCGTGGTGGACAGGATCGCCTTATCGGTCTTGTCGAGCTCGCGGCCGTAGTACACGCCCGGCGAACGCACGAGCTGCGATACGATCGCGCGCTCCGCGCCGTTGATGATGAAGGTGCCGGAGTCGGTCATCTTGGGGAAATCACCCATGAAGATCTCCTGCTCCTTGATTTCGCCGGTCTCCTTGTTGAGCAGACGCATGCGCACCTTGAGCGGGCAGGCATACGTCGCGTCGCGCGCCTTGCACTCCTCTACGCTGTACTTGGGCTCGTCGTCGAGCTTGTAGTCGAGGAAGGACAGCTCAAGGTTGCCGGTGTAATCGCTGATGGCGGCGACGTCGTTAAAGACCTCGCGCAGCCCATCGGTCAGAAACCACTCATAGGACTTCTTCTGGACCTCGATGAGGTTCGGCATCTCGAGGATTTCGTCGATACGCGCAAAGCTCTTTCGGGTGGTCTTGCCGTGCTGTACGTCTCTTACCTTCATGTTGTACCCATCACTCCGTTTCTTTTCCGTTATGTGTGATACGCCCGGAGGCGTGGCATTTATTTAAAATCGACTCTTGCGCTTGACGCGGCGGCGTGGTATCATAATGACAGATAGTGGAGTTGCACGCCTATTTCGTGAAGCATTTCATTATATCATGTTTTTGCCTAACCAGTCAAGGATTATTTTGTATAAAAAGCAGACGGATCGCCCGTCTGCTTTGTTATTTTCCGCAAAAACCCTGCTTTTTCAGGGTGCTGCGGATCTTTTTTTATCCGTTTGAAACCATCCGCCTGCCTGCGCCGTCGAATAAGCAGAAGTCCCCGAAAACCGGTTTCGAGAATTTCCCTACAGGAAGGATTGTGAGAAAGGTGGCACAAAAGCACATCGACCCCGACACCTTTGCCGCGCTTTTGCAGCGCAGCAAGGAAAAATTATATCGTGTGGCATACTGTTATGTCAAGAACGAGCAGGACGCGCTCGACGTGATCGGCGACGCGACCTATAAGGGCTTGCAGCGTCTGGATTCTCTGCGCGAGTCCGCGTATTTCGACACTTGGATGACGCGTATCGTCATCAATACAGCGATCGACCACATGCGCAAGCATGCACGGTACAGCGTGTGCGAGGACGAGGTACTCGAAACGCTGCCTGCCGGTCAGACCGTATCCGAACCCGAGGCGACGCTCGATCTGTACGCCGCACTCGACGCATTATCCGAAAAGGATCGCACCTGCATCATTCTGAAATATTTCGAAGGTTATACCTTCGCGGAAATCGCGGAGCTGACGCGCGAAGCGGAAGCCACAGTCAAATCACGGCTCTACCGCAGTCTCACCAAAATGCGCAAACGAATGGAGAAAGAGGGCGACTCACTATGACAAACCTTGGAAAGCAGTTCTATGACGAGATTCCCATCCCGGCCGCACTCGATATCGTCATCAACGACGCCATCACGCGCTACAAGCGCGACGCATGGCGCAAGACCGCACGCAAATTCACAGCGTCGGCAGTCGCAGCGGTGCTGCTGCTGTTTACCGCCGCCAATATTCCGCCCATTTATGCCTACGCTGCCGACCTGCCCATCCTCGGCACGCTCGTGCGCGTGCTGCATGTCGGCACGGGCGGCGAACAAACCGACGGCGTGCACACCGCCGCCGATGCCGCGGGGCAGACCGTTTCCCTGCGCTTTGAAGCCGACGCGCAGGCGGCCGCGACCGCACCGGTCTACACCGCGACCCATCTGAACGCACCCAACCGTCTGGTGCTCACGCTGAGCGGTGTGCGCACGCTCGACTTCCCCTCGATCGAGAGCAGCCTGCGCAAGGCGGACGCGGTGCGCGACGTCTACCGCAGCATGATCGCGGACGATTCGTCCTACGGCTTTGTCATCGTGCTCAAGCCCGGCTACGATTACGAGATCTCTGAGCTTGCAAATCCCGCATCGCTCTCGCTGCGCTTCTTCCAAAGCGAGCAGGCCGCGCAGAACACCTATTACTACCTGCGCACCGCCGCCGTCCCTTACGGCGAGGAGCTGAGCATACTCAGCGAGACCCTGTTTGAGGATCATCCGACCCAGCTCAAGACCGCAGACGGCAACTACATCGTCACGGTCGGTGAGTATGCAACCGAGGCGGAAGCGACCGCCGCGCTGCAAAGCATTGAGCAGCGTTTGGGTGGCACATCCGGTCTGACTGTCGCGCACGGCACGGCACAAGACATTCCACAGAAATAATGATTAAAAAGCGTAAATCCGCAATGGATTTACGCTTTTTTCGTTTTATGCGCCATGAATATATAGATTAGAGCACCTTTGCAAGAAAATCCTTGAGGCGCGGATGCTGCGGGTTCGCGAAGAACGCCTTGGGCTCGTTCTGCTCGACAATGTTACCGCCGTCCATGAACAGCACGCGCGTGCCGACTTCGCGAGCGAAGCCCATTTCGTGCGTGACGACCACCATGGTCATGCCGTCCTCGGCAAGCTCCTTCATGATCTCGAGCACTTCACCGACCATTTCGGGGTCAAGCGCCGAGGTGGGCTCGTCAAACAGCATGACGTCGGGGTTCATCGCAAGCGCGCGCGCGATCGCGATGCGCTGCTGCTGTCCGCCCGAGAGCTGCTTGGGGAACGCGTTCGCCTTATCGGGCAGACCGACGCGCTCGAGCAGCTGCATCGCTTTCTTTTCCGCCTCGTCGGGCTTCATCACGCCGAGCTGCACGGGCGCGAGCATGATGTTGTCCTTGACCGACAGGTGCGGGAACAGGTTGAACTGCTGGAACACCATGCCCATCTTGCGGCGCACGAGGTTGATGTCGGTCTCCTTTGCGGTGATATTCTGTCCCTCGAAGATGATGCTGCCGCCAGTCGGCTCTTCGAGCAGATTGAGGCAGCGCAGGAAGGTCGACTTGCCCGAGCCGGACGGCCCGATGATGACGACCTTTTCGCCCTTGCCGATGTGCTCGTTGATGCCCCTCAGCACCTCGTGGTGTCCGAAGGCCTTCTGTAAATTTTTAACGTCGATCACTTGCGGACAGCCTCCTTTCGATGAGCCGCTGCACCTGCGTCATGCCAACGACCAGTACCAGATAGAATACCGCCGTGATCATGAGCGGCGCGATGTTATACACACGGTTCTGGATGTTTGTCGCCATTTTCAGCACATCCTGCACCGCGATATAGCCCGCGACCGAGGTTTCCTTGAGCAGCGTAATGAACTCGTTGAACAGCGCAGGCAGGATATTGCGCACCGCCTGCGGCAGAATGATGAGACGCATCGTCTTGCCTGCCGACAGACCCAGCGAGCGGCCGGCTTCGGTCTGACCGCGGTCGATCGACTGGATGCCCGCGCGGATGACCTCCGCGACGTATGCGCCGGAGTTGATGCCAAAGCCCACGATGCCCGCGAGCGTGCCGTCGGTCATCGAGGTGAAAATACCTGTGTAGATAATGAGCAGCTGCACCATGACAGGCGTGCCGCGGATGACCGTCAGATAAATGTCGCAGATTTTTTCAAGCACCCACAGCAGTGGGTTGCGCTTATGTCCCTGCTTGCTCTGCGTCGCCGAGACTTTGATAATGGCGACGATAACGCCAATCAAAATGCCGAGCAGCACCGCACCCGCGGCAAGCTCCAGGGTTTTGCCCAGTCCCTTGAAATAGAGGATCCAGCGGCCGTTCTCCAGGAATGCGCCGGAAAACTTTTCCCAAAGACCCATCAAATCTCATCTCCCCTTTATGTAGTATGAACCAAAACAGCAGGAGCGCTCAGCTCCTGCTGCCTTGCCGTCGTGTCGATCCTTACTTGATGCCCATGTGCTGGGTAATCAGCTCGTCAACCTTACCGTCCTTGTACTCCGCGAGCACGCCGTTGATGAAGTCGCGCAGGTCATCCTGACCCTTCTGGACCGCGAACGCGTACTTCTCGTCCGTCAGCTTCTTGTCGAGCAGCGTCAGCTTGCCGTTCTGGGAAGCGACGATCGCTTCGGCAGGTTTCTGGTCGATGATGATCGCATCCGCCTTGCCCTGTGCAAGCATCATGCCCGCTTCCACGCCGGACTTGTAACGCAGAACGTTCGCGTCCTTAATGGTCGAGCCGGTGTTCTCGGTGTCGCCCGAAGCGTACCAGTCGCCGGTCGTGCCTTCCTGCACGGCGATGTTCTTGCCGGACAGCGCCGCATCCTCCGCGGTCAGGGTCGAGCCTGCGGGCACGACGACCATCTGGGACGAGGTGACGTATTCATCGGTGAAATCGACTTCCTTCTTGCGCTCCTCGGTCACGGTCATGCCCGCCGCAGCAAAGTCGCCCTTGCCGCTCTTGAGCGCGGAAACGATGCCGTTAAAGTCCATATCGACGACCTTGAGCTTGACGCCCAGCTTGTCAGCGACAGCCTGCGCCAGATCGGGGTCGACGCCCTTGACCGTGCCGTCGTCACCGAGATACTCAAACGGCGGGAACTGCGCGTTCGTCAGCATGATGATCTCGCCCTTCTGCTTGATCGCGTCGAGGGTCGGGGTCGCGCCTGCGGCAGCGGTATCGGTCGCTGCGGCGGTCTTGTCGTCGGTTTTCTGGGTGTCATCGGTCTTTGCAGCGCCGCAGCCGGTCAGTGCCGCAGACAAGACCATTGCGCCTGCGAGCAGCAGGGCGAGTCTCTTCTTCATACTTGATTCCTCCAAAACAGCATACTCATTGCTTTCATTGATAAACAAGTATTATTATACACGCCGGTGTGTAAAATGCAAGCATAAATCCTCTACTTCCTCTTTTTTACGCAAAACGACCAAGGACAGCCCCCTATATTGGCGCAATTTATGCAATAAATTTGAAGGTGCGGCATATGCATCGCCCTTAAGCGCCATGCGGCGCATGCACATGGTTTGCCCGTGCTGCGGAGTATGTTGACAACAGCATCAGACCGTGCTTTGCGACTTGTATCTGCAGGTCAAGACCGGGGTGTATGTGCTGCCCTTTTCTATCGAACCAACTGCTGCGTAAGGGTGCGCCCGACCGAGCCGCTCATACGGTTGGGCGTGCCTCTGCGCCTGCTGCGGTGCAATGCGCAGGCACGCTTTTTTTTGCGTGCGCATACATTTAAGAGAAAGAGGGATTGACAGAGGAAAGTACACATGCTATAATCGCATTAAATCAGATATGTTTAATATGATTTTAGGAGGTTCCATTATGAACAAGCTGCTGCACGGTTTTTCTTGTTGTTGCGGTACGGACACGGCAATGCCGATGCCCGCGTTTTGTTGTACCCGTTTTTCACCGGCTGCTTTTTGCTCTTGTTCGCACAGGAATTGTAGGTGTGTCTGCATCCCGCAATAGGGATTTTGGCACATGATGCACAATGCGTCCTTTCGTAAGCGGAGAGCCGGCAGGCTTTCCGCTTTTTTTGTACCTTTTCTTCGGCGCATGCGCGGCACGCCTTGCGATCCGGAATCACACCAAAGGAGAAATCAATCATGAACATCAATTATCTCGACTGGCTCGCCGTGCTCGGCGCCGCCGCATTTATGTGGGTGCTGTACTACCTCGACCGCAAGAAAAACATGGACTTCGGTCTGCGCACCATCATTGCGATGGGCTTCGGCGTCATCGTGGGTCTGGTCTTTAAGGGACACGACCAGTATGTATCCGCGGTCGGCACGATTTACGCACATGCGATTGCCGCGGTCGTCGTCCCGCTGCTCGCATTCAGCATCGTATCCAGCCTAACCGGCATGGGTGATACGCACAAACTCAAAAAGGTGGGTCTCAAGACCGCGGGCTTCCTGACGCTCAACACCCTGCTCGCAAGCTCCATCACGCTGGTCGCCTCCTTCTACACGCGCATCGGCGCGAACCTGGCGTCCCAGCCCATTGCCGAGTATAAAAAGCTCGAAGCGCCCTCTTTCCTCGATACGATTATCAATTTGTTTCCGCAAAATCTGTCCGCGCACTGGGCGGAAAACCAGATCCTTCCGCTGCTGCTGTTCTTTGTGCTCATCGCGATCGCATACAATCAGCTTTCCGCCGAGCATGCCGAAAAACTGCTGCCGTTCAAGCATTTTGTAGACTCCGGCAATCTGGTCATGGGTCAGGTCATCAATATCATCATCTTCTTCACGCCCTACGCGGTACTCTCGCTCATCGCGCACGCAGTCAGCAAAAACGCGCTCAGCGACCTGCTCCCCCTGTTCAGCGTGCTTGTCCTCGCGTATATCTTATGCGCGGTGCAGATTTTCATCGTCGAAGGTCTGCTGCTTCGTCTGATCGGTAAATTAAACCCCATCCCATTCTTCAAAGGCATGTGGCCGGCGGGCGCAGTCGCCTTCACCTCCCAGAGCAGCATCGGCACCATCCCTGTCACGGTACATCACCTCAAGAAGATCGGCGTGCAGGAGGACATCGCGACCCTCGGCGCGACGCTTGGCGCAAACATCGGCATGCCCGGTTGCGCGGGCATCTGGCCTGTCCTGTCCGCAGTCTTTGCCATCAATCTGCTTGGCATCGACTACTCGCCCATGCAATACGTCTTTCTCGTCGTGCTGACCGTTCTGGTCTCCATCGGCACGGTCGGCGTACCGGGCACCGCGACCATCACCGCAACCACGGTGTTCCTTGCCGCGGGTCTGCCGGTCGAGATCATCGTGCTGCTCACCCCCATCTCGAGCATCGTCGACATGGCGCGCACCGCCACCAACGTCATCGGCGCGGCGACCGCGTCCACCCTTGTCGCAAAGAGCGAGGGGCTGCTCGATCTCGAGCGCTATCACGCAGCGGGTGCTGCAAAGGGGGACGAACCGACTTCCAAGCCTATCTCCGAACCTGCGCTTTGGTAAACGCCGCCGGTGTCATTCGGTTACACCGCACAAAAGAAAAAGCAGTCGACCGAAAAGGGTCGACTGCTTTTTTTGCGTTTTGTGCGCCAAAGGGCACACAAACAAAAAAAACCTCAAAAGTTCAGCAAAACTAAACTTTTGAGGTTTTTCACCATTGTTTAGATGGTACGCCGGAAGGGACTCGAACCCCCGACCTACTGGTTCGTAGCCAGTCACTCTATCCAGCTGAGCTACCGGCGCATATCTTCTAAACCTTGGGTTTCGCAGTTTCGTTTGCCGTAACAACCGACTGCCTGATTATAATATCATACCCTGAGCAGGAAGTCAACACCTTTTTTCATCTTTTTTTGCTTTTTTCCAATGCACCTTGCAGGCAGGCTTTAAAGCCCACCTGCTCTGTGCAGCAACGCAGCATAGTGCTCCGCATCGTCGACCTGACCGACGGCGCAGATCGATGCTTGTGAAAAGTCGAGCACGCGGCGGGCAAGCGCCAGCACCTGCTCCTCGGTCACGGCGTCGTAGCCTGCGATCAGCTCCTCCGGCGAGGGCACACGACCGCGGAACAGCTCGCTGCGTCCTATGTGGTTCATGCGCGCCGAGGTGCTCTCGACTCCCATGAGCATACTGGTCTTGCGCTGCTCGCGGCAGCGGTTCAGCTCCGCGCTGGTCGGGCCGCTCTGCGCAAACTCCCGCAGCACCTGTCCGATGAGCTCGATGGCACGGGTCTCCATCGCCTTGCCGAGTGCGGTATATACGCTGAAGATACCCGTATCCTGATAGCTGTCGTTGAACGAATACACGGTGTAGCACAGACCGTTTTGCTCGCGCACGGTCTGGAACAGCCGCGAGGACATGCCGTCGCCCAGAATGGCGTTCATCATCTGCATCGCATAGCGCTCCTCCGCGTGCATCGGAATGCCCGGGAAGCCCATGCACAAATGGCACTGTTCAATGTCCTTCGGCCGCACGAGAACGCTCTGCGCGTACTGTGCGGGTACGACCTCGTTATGCCCCGTGCCGCGCATCGCACCGAACAGCTCGCAGATATAGGCGAGTGCCTCGTCGGAAAAGCTGCCGGACAGCGCGATGACCGTATCCTGGGGCGAATAGAAGTCGCGCATATAGGCGTGCAGCGCATCGCTGTCCATGGTGCGCAGCGTGTCCTCCGTGCCGAGCACCGGTCTGCCGAGGGAGGAGGACGCAAAGCAGCTCTCAAACAGCTTTTCGTTCGCGACATCCTCGGGCGTGTCCTCGTACATGTCGATCTCTTCGAGCACGACGCCGCGTTCAAGCTCGATGTCCTCGTTCGCGAATTTCGAGTGCAGGAACATGTCCGCCAAGATCTCGACACCGGTCATAAGATGCGTGTCGAGCGTCTTGAGGTAATAGCATGTGCACTCCTTGGTCGTGAAGGCATTGACCTGCCCGCCGATTTCGTCCATCGCGATCGCAATTTGCTGCGCGCTGCGCGTGTCTGTGCCTTTGAAGATCATGTGCTCGATAAAATGGGAAATACCGCCGACCTCGGCGGGTTCATAGCGGCTGCCGTTACCGACCCAGATGCCGATCGAACAGGAACGCACGAAGTCGAGCCGCTCGGAGAGCACACGCACACCGTTTGGCAAAACCTTTTTTTCTATCATATCCATTCTCCACCGTTTCTGCTTTGCACTTTGCAAACATTAAATTTTTGTATGGTCTCAGTATAGCATACCCCATGCGATTATAAAACAGGAAAATGCCGTCTGCGGCATGATTGCGCGCATTCTATCACGCAATCAACGTTTTGCATACACCAAACCGACACATGTATCTGCTAAACTAAATCCATCAAAATACACGGATCGGAGTGGTTTTCATGTCGGATACGACCGGTAAACGCAAACCTTATCACAAACTCATCCTCGACCTCGTGCTGATTGTACTGGTCGCGCTGCTCTATCGCAAGCAGGCGATCTCACTACATTTTCACGAAGTTGCAGGGCTGGTACTCTTCGGATTATTTGCCATACATATGCTGTTTAACCGCAAATGGATCGTGGGCGTGACGCGGCGGCTGACCGACGAAAAACTGCCGGTCAAAACGCGCATCGGCTGGGCGGTCGACGCGCTGCTCGCGGTGAGCTGGACACTGACCATCGTCAGCGGCGTGCTCATGTCCAAGACCCTCGGGCTGTCGCTCTCTGTGCCCGGGCCATGGCAGGTCGTCCATTATACGACCGCCGCACTCGGTCTGGCGCTCGTCGGCATCCACGTCGGGCTGCACCTGTCCTATCTGCGCGGCATCTTTCATCCGGTGCTCTCCCATCTGGGACGCGCGGCGAAGCCGGTCGCAGCGGTGTGTGCTGCGGTCATCGTGATCGGCGGCTTGTACAGCGTCGCCACGACCAACTACCTGCGTTGGCTGACCATGCCCTTCTCCGCAAGCGAACAGGGCGCACAGGGCGCGCGCGGCGACTTCGCGGTAGGCGGCGCACCGGACGGACAATTCCCGCAGGGCGATGCGGCGGAAGGACCGCGCCACGGCGGCAAGCGCGGCGCACGCGGGGACTTCGCACCCGCAGGTGATGGAAACGGTGCACGCAACGGTGCAGGTCAGGGCGGCGCAGGCGTGCTTCCGACCATCCTTTCCTTCGGTTCGATCGCCGGACTGTTCGCGGTGCTGACCGGCATCATCGAGCAGCTTGTACGCTGCCGCAAGAAACACCTTCCCGAACTCCCCTCTCCCGACTCGATCGATCAACTGTAAGCAAAAAAAGAGCCCCGAAACGCAACGTTTCGGGGCTCTTTGTGTTTTACTTGAGTTTTTCGTCTTCCTTGACGTCCTTCATGGACAGGTTGATGCGGCCCTTGTCGTCGATCTCCATGACCTTGACCCAGACCATATCGCCCTCGTGAACGGCGTCCTCGACCTTTTCGATGCGATGATCCGCCATCTTGGAGATGTGGACCATGCCGTCCTTGCCCGGAACCAGATTGACGAATGCGCCGAAGGTCATCAGGCGGACGACCTTGCCGTAGTAAACTTCGCCCGGCTCGGGATCCTTGACGATCGCTTCGATCATCTTCTTTGCCATCTCGCCCTCGCGTGCGTTGACCGACGCGATGATGATGGTGCCGTCGTCCTCGATGTCGACCTTTGCGCCCGACTCCGCGACGATCTTCTGGATGACACTGCCGCCCTTGCCGATGACCTCACGGATTTTGTCCGGATTGATGTGCATCTTGATCATCTTAGGTGCCCACGGGCTCATCTCGCTGCGCGGCTCGGGGATCGCCTTGAGCATGATCTCATCCAGAATGCCGTAACGCGCGTCGCGGCACTTGCGGAACGCTTCCTTGATGATGTTCGGGGACAGACCGTCGACCTTGATGTCGACCTGAATCGCGGTAATGCCCTTCTTGGTGCCTGCGACCTTGAAGTCCATATCGCCGTAGAAGTCCTCAACGCCCTGAATATCGGTGAAGGTGGTCTCCTGACCGCCGTCCGTGATCAGACCGCAGGAAATGCCGGCGACCGGCGCCTTGATCGGCACGCCTGCATCCATGAGGGCGAGGGTCGAGCCGCAGACAGAACCCTGCGAGGTCGAGCCGTTCGAGGAAACGACCTCGGACACCAGACGCAGCGCATAGGGGAACTCGGTCTCGGACGGGATGACCGGCAGCAGCGCACGCTCTGCAAGCGCGCCATGACCGATCTCACGACGGCCGGGGCCGCGGGACGGACGGGTCTCACCGACCGAGAAGGACGGGAAGTTGTAGTGGTGGATATAACGCTTGGACTTTTCCTCGAAAATGGTATCGAGCTCCTGCGCGTCGCCCAGCGTACCCAGCGTGCACAGCGTCAGCACCTGGGTCTGGCCGCGTGTGAACAGACCGGAGCCGTGTACACGGGGCAGAACGCCGACCTCGCTTGCGAGCGGGCGAACCTCCTCCATGCCGCGGCCGTCGACACGCTTGCCGTTTGCGAGCCAGTGACGGACGATCTTCTTTTGCAGCTTGTCGACACACTCGCTCAGGAACGAGCCGTGCTCCGCGAGGTAGTCCTCGTCGAGCGACGCGGTGAACGCGTCGACGATCGCGCGCACGCCCGCGTCGCGGACGGTCTTATCGTCAGTATCCATCGCCTGCTCGAAGCGTGCGCGGCACGCCTGCTCGAGCTTGTCGAACAGGTCGTGGTCGATGTCGTGGTGCTCATACTCAAACTTGGGTTTGCCGATCTGCGCCTTGATGTCCGCGATGAACGCGACGATCTTCTTGATCTCCTCATGGGCTTGCATGAGCGCGTCAAACATCTGATCCTCGGGCACTTCGTTCGCGCCCGCCTCGATCATGACGATCTTTTCCGCGGTCGCGCACAGGGTAACGTCCATCTGGGAGAGCTGACGCTGCTCCTGCGTCGGGTTGATGACGACCTTGCCGTCGATCATGCCGACGTTTGCGCCCGCAATGACGTAATCAAACGGGATGTCGGAAATCGAGACCGCGATGGACGCGCCAAGCAGCGCGGCGATCTCGGGAGAGTTGTCAAAATCGTTCTCGAGCACGGTGCACACGATCGAAACGTCGTTGCGCAGGTCCTTCGGGAACAGCGGACGCATCGGGCGGTCGATCTGGCGCGAGGACAGGATCGCCTTCTCGCTCGGACGGCCCTCGCGGCGCATGAACGAGCCGGGGATGCGGCCTACCGCATACAGACGCTCTTCAAAGTCGACCGAAAGCGGGAAAAAGTCGATGCCGTCGCGCGGCTTCGCAGATGCGGTCGCGGTGACGAGCACGACGGTCTCGCCGTAACGCACGAGGCACGAGCCATTGGCGAGCTGCGCCATTTTGCCGGTCTCGATGACGAGCGGACGACCCGCGTAGGTCGTTTCAAACGTGCGCGCGTTCTTGAATTCCATTTGCTTGATGATTGCCATTGTAAAACTGCCTCCTTCTTCTGGTTCAGGCAGGGCAGAGCAGCCGGCTGGCCTTTAGCACTTGAAGCGCGAGCCGGCGAAAAGCGGCTTGTCCTTCAACTGCTAAAGCGAATTTCCGGCTGATCCATCCCTGATTACACGGGATAAGGGGGGCATGGCTGCCCCCCTTACAAAACGGTTTACTTACGGATGCCGAGCTTCTTGATGAGCTCTCTGTAGCGCTCGATGTCCTTCTTCTGCAGATATGCGAGCATGGAGCGGCGCTGACCTACCATCTTGAGCAGGCCACGACGGGAATGGTTGTCGTGCGGGTGCTGCTTGAGGTGCTCGGTCAGTTCGCGGATGCGCTCGGTCAGGATTGCGACCTGTACCTCCGGCGAGCCGGTGTCGGTCGGATGGGTGCGGTTTGCTTCGATGACTGCGGTCTTGTTTTCCTTACGGATCATGGTAATTTCACCTTTCTGAAATAAAAAATGGAAAGTCCCCTCATGCTGCGTGATCGGCTGGTGAAGTGGCACGCTGCACGCGCCCTGTACCCAAAAACGAAACATGGGGCAAATTTAAATGTATTTTAACATAAACAGCGTACTTTGTAAAGCATTTTGCGAAAAATTCGCGGTTTGTATATTTCATGCAGTCATTCACAAAAAATTTACATGTTTTTTATGGAATATGAAGATTGCTGGCGAACGCTGTTTCTGTTATAATTCATTCGTCGCCTCGAAAGAGACGACATGATTGGTTAAGGAATACGCGGCGGACTGTGCAAAAGTGTGGTCGGATGCCGCGTTTTTTCTTTTAGTATACCGTTTTTCTCTATACTTATTCCCACTTTTGGTTTTCTTGTTTTTGGATTTAAAATTTACAAATCGCCCCGTTTGCGAAAGACAGCGAACGGGGCGATTTTGATATGCTTTGTGTAAGACCGTTTACTTGACGATTTCCTTCGCCGCCGCGACCAGACCCTCGACCTTGTCCGCCGCCTGCTGCTTGGTATCACCCTTCGCCATGATGTACACCTTGACCTTCGGCTCGGTGCCGGACGGACGGATGATGAACACCGTACCGCCGTCCAGTTCATAATACAGCACATTCTGACCGGAAAGCTCCATGTTTTCGACCGCGCCGGTTGCAAGGCAGGTGCGCGTGCCCGGCTGATAATCGCGGATAAACGCAACCTTGTCCGCGCCGACCTGCGTCAGCTGCTCCGCGCGCAGCTCCGCCATCAGCTCCTGCATGCGCTGCAAGCCGGAAACGCCCGGCATGGTGATTGAAATGGTGTGCTCCACGAAATAGCCGTACTTTTCGTACATCTCTTCCATCGCGTCGTACAGGGTCTTGCCCTGCGTGCGGTAGTACGCCGCCATCTCCGCGACCAACATGGACGCCGTGACCGCGTCCTTATCGCGCGCATAATCGCCGCACAGGTAGCCGTAGGACTCCTCGAACGCAAAAATATACTGGTGCGATCCGGTCGTTTCAAATTCCTTGATCTTCTCGGCAAGGAACTTGAAGCCCGTGAAGGTATCGAAGCATGCAACGCCGTTCTTTTCCGCGGCGGCGCGCGCCATCTCGGTCGTGACGATGGACTTGAGCACCGCAGGATTTGCAGGCATCGTGCCGGTCAGCTTGCGCGCGGTGATGATGTAGTCGACGAGCAGCACCCCGACCTGATTGCCGGAAAGTGTGATGTACTCGCCCGTCTTGTCGCGCAGCACGATGCCCGTGCGGTCCGCGTCAGGGTCGGTGCCGATGATGAGATCGACGCCGTGCTGCTTTGCGAGCGCGATCGCAAGGTGGAAGCCTTCCTTATTTTCCGGGTTCGGGCTGGCAACGGTCGGAAAATCGCCGTCGATGACCATCTGCTCGGGCACGCACAAAATGTGCTTGTAACCGATGCGCTTGAGGATCTCGGGTACAAGGCGGTAGCCCGCGCCGTGAAACGGTGTGTAGACCAGCTTGAACTCGTCCGCGACCTTGGCCACGCAGTCCGGATTAACGGCAACGCCTCGCACATGGGTCAGATACGCTTCGTCGGTATCGCGGCCGAGGATCGTGATCATGCCAGCGGCAAGGAACGCATCGTACGCGCCGGTCTTGACGCCCGTGAACAGATCGGTGCGCGCCATCTCCTGTGCGACGACATCCGCCTCCTTGGGCGGAAGCTGTGCACCGTCCTCCCAGTACACCTTATATCCGTTATATTCCTTCGGATTATGACTTGCTGTAATATTGATGCCTGCGATGCAGCCGTAGTGACGGATGGCAAAGGACAGCTCCGGCGTGGGGCGCAGCTCATCGAACAGGCGCACCTTGATGCCGTTCGCGGCAAGGATGCACGCGGCGATGCGCGCGAACTCGGGCGAGAAATGACGGCTGTCATAGGCGATCGCGACGCCGCGCTCCATCGCCTGCGCGCCGTTTGCAACAACCAGATTGGCAAGCCCCTGTGTCGCCTGTCCGACCGTGAAGCGGTTCATACGGAACAGACCCATGCCCAGCACGCCGCGCAGACCCGCGGTTCCGAAGGACAGCGGCGCGTAAAAACGATTTTCGATTTCTCCCTCGTCCTGTGCGATGGCGGCGAGTTCGGCATGCTCTGCTTCGGTCAGCTTGCCGCTCTCCATCCAGCGCTTGTATTCAGACAGATAATTCATGGTCGATTCACCTCATAGTAGAAAAATAGCAATCCTGCTGTATATCCAAATTATACAATATTTCGCACGCAAAGCAAAGTGGTTTTTGTCATTTTGTGCGTATTGTTTTTAAAGCTGTCTCTTCGTATAAAAAAATCCTCCGTCCCGCGGGACGGAGGATGCATTTTTTTACTTTGCCGTTTTGCGGGGCTTGAGCCGCTCAAAAATCGCAACCGTGACGATCAGGAACACGCCGAAGCCGACCACCAGACCGATCCAGCCGTTGCCGGTCAGACCCGCGGCGATGTAGCCCACAAAGGAGCACGCAGCGACGATCATCGCATAGGGCATCTGCGTAGATACATGATCCATGTGGTTGCATTGACCACCCGCAGAGGCGAGGATGGTCGTGTCCGAGATCGGGGATACATGGTCGCCGCAGACCGCGCCGGACAGCGAAGCCGCGACTGTCAGCACGAGCATATTGGTCGCGCTGTCCCCGAAAATCGCGAACGCGATCGGGATGAGGATACCGAACGTACCCCACGACGTACCGGTCGCAAACGCCAGACCGAGCGCGACGAGGAAGAACACCGCAGGCATGAAGGTGAGCACGCCCGTGCCGTTTTCGACGAGCGTCTTGACATAGCCGCCGATGTTCAGATAATCGGTCGAGCACACGCCCGACAGCGTCCATGCGAGCGACAGGATCATGATGGCCGGCGCCATCGCGCGGAAGCCCTCGATGAAGCTCTCACAGAACTGCTGGAAGGTCAAAATCTTGCGCGGCAGGTAGAGCAGAAAGGTGAAGATCAGCGTAAAGAACGAACCGAGCACCAGGCTGCTCGAGGAATCGCAGTTTGCAAACGCGTCGACCACGCCAACGCCCTCGAGAATGCCACCGGTGTAGAGCATTGCCGCGATGCAGGTGCCGATGAGCACGAGAATGGGCAGCACGAGATCGAATACACGACCGTTGCCGTAGATCGGGATCTCCTCCGCATCGACCGCGTCGATCTTGCCCGACGCCTTGACGCGCTCCTCATAGCGCTTCATCGCGCCGAAATCAAAGTCGCTGATGATGAGATACGCAAGAAACGCGAGCGTGAGCAGCGCGTACAGATTGAACGGAATGGTCTGTAAAAACAGGCTGAAGCCGTCTACATGGCTGCCCTCCGGCAGCGAAGAGCCGACCGCCGCCGCCCAGCTCGAGATCGGGGCGATGATACACACCGGCGCGGCAGTCGCGTCAATCACATACGCGAGCTTGGCGCGGGTGATGCCATGCTTGTCCGTTACCGGGCGCATGACCGTGCCGACGGTCAGGCAGTTAAAATAATCGTCCACAAAAATCAGTGTGCCGAGCAGCGAAGTCGCCATCAAAGCGCCGCGGCGCGTCTTGATGGTGCGGCTTGCCCACTCACCGTATGCCTTGGACGCACCGGACTTCGTGATGAGCGCGACAAGGATGCCGAGCAGCACGAGAAATACCAGAATATTGACATTGCCGCCGATTTTTTCACCCATGATGGTAAACGTCGTCTCGACCGCATGCAGCGGATTAAAACCCGCAAACAGCAGAGCGCCGGACAGAATACCGATCATCAGCGACATGTACACTTCCTTGGTGAGCAGGGCGAGTGCGATCGCGATAATCGGCGGCAGCAGGGACCAAATGGTTGCAGCCATAGCTTCTTTCTCCTTTGTGTTTGTGTCTGGTGTGTCCTCCCCCTGAGGGCACACCTCTTTTGCATATTTTAGTTTACTATATTTCAGGAGATTAGGCAAGTTCCCCGCCGGAATTTGTCGGATAAAATGTGATTTACGCGATTATCCCAGCACCCCCAAATGCTGTAACACGATCTTACATCCCATTAAAACAAGCAGTAGACCGCCGATAAACTCCGCCTTGCAGGAAAAGCGCTCGCCAAACACCGTGCCGATCTTGACGCCTGCGAACGAAATGACAAACGTCGTACATCCGATCAAGGTGACAGCGGGCACGATGTCGACCTGCAAAAATGCGAACGTCACACCGACGGCGAGCGCGTCGATCGAGGTCGCGACGGCGAGCGGCAGCATGCGCGATGGGGCGAACGAACCGTCGACCGGCGCGTCCTCTCCCTTGCGCGATTCCAGGATCATATTGCCACCGATGAGCGCGAGCAGCACGAACGCGATCCAGTGGTCGATCGTCTGGATACAACCCGAAAAACGCGTGCCGAAAAAATATCCCACGAGCGGCATGACCGCTTGAAAAACGCCGAACCACAACCCCGTAATCGCCGCATGCTTCCACCGCATACGCTGCATCGTCAGCCCCTTGCCGATTGCCACCGCGAACGCATCCATCGACAGCCCGACAGCAACGACCAGCAACTCCCACAAACCCATACAAACTTCCTCCAGATACAAAAAAATCAGGTGTTTTTCCGCACCTGAGCATAAAAAAAGACACAGGTGCGGCAAGCCTTCCGCACATGAGTCTCGTTAATGAAGGCAGACCAGACGAAAAAACCGTCAGTATGTTGACCTGCCGCGCATGTCGCGCCAACTACTCCCTCATAGGTTTTATTATTATACGCGCAAATATGCATGCTGTCAAGAAAATGCTGCTCCAAACGCACAAAAAAGGATACGCCGAAGCGTATCCTTTTGCGATGCGTTTTTTACTTGCGCGAAATTGCCTTCTTGGCAGCCGCGACAACGTCTGCGACCGTCAGGTTGTACTCTTCGCGCAGGAAGTTCTCCGCGCCGACCTGGCCAAAGCGGTTCTGGATGCCGACCATCTCGACCGGAACCGGCAGGTTCTTCGCGAGGCAGTTTGCAACAACAGAGCCCAGACCGCAGCCGACCTGATGGTTCTCGGCGGTGACGACACAGCCGGTCTCCTTCGCGGATGCAATGACCAGCTCCTCGTCGAGCGGCTTCCAGGTGAACATGTCGATGACCTTTGCGGAGATGCCCTCAGCCTTGAGTGCCTCTTCTGCCTGCAGCGCAACGTCGACCATGATACCGGAGGAAATGATCGTAACGTCCTTGCCTTCGCGCAGGGTGACACCCTTGCCGATCTCGAAGTCCGAGCCGTCCGCATAGACCGTGGTGACGGTCTTGCGAATCATGCGCATATAGGAGAACTTCTCCGATGCTGCCAGCTTCTTGGTCAGGCAGTAGATCTGTGCGTAGTCGACCGGGTCGATGACGACCGCGTTCGGTACGGACAGATACAGTGCGCAGTCCTCGAACGGCATGTGCGTGCCGCCGTTGTATGCCGCGCAAACGCCCGGGTCAGAACCGACGATATGAACCGGAAGCTGTGCATAAGCCGCGGACATAAACGCCTGATCGAACGAACGGCGGGAAGCGAACGGGCCGAAGGAGTGCATAAACACCTTCTTGCCGGTCGCGACCAAACCCGCGGAAACGCCCATTGCGTTTGCTTCCGCGATGCCCGCATTGATCGTGCGTGCCGGATAAGCCTTCTCAAGCTTGCCGGTATTGATGCAGTTTTCAAGGTCGCAGTCGACATGAACGACCGTCGGATCCTTTTCCATCATCTCGAGCATCGCGTTGACGTAACCGTCACGGTTTGCGCGAGCATCCTTCTCGTGTTTTCCAATCAAAGTAAAGCTCATTGTTGATACCCTCCCTTACTGTGCCTTGATCTCAGCAAGCTGCTTCTCAGCATAAGCAATGGCTTCGTCCCACTGCTCCTTGGTCGGCTGAGAGGAGTGCGCGCCGGTACCGTCTGCAAAGGTCGCGCCCTTGCCCTTGATCGTATTGAGCACGATGCAGGTGGGCTTGCCGGTGTTGGCATACGCCGCCTGAATGGCATCATAAATCTGCTCAACGTCGTTGCCGTCTGCCAGCTCGATGACGTTCCAGCCGAACGCGTCGAACTTCGCGCCGATGCCCTTGCCGTGGCGCATAATCTTGTCGCACGCACCATCGAGCTGATACTTATTGTCGTCGACGAAGCAAATCAGGTTGTCGAGCTCATAGTGCGCCGCAAACTGCGCTGCCTCCCAAACCTGTCCTTCATCTGCCTCACCGTCGCCGATGAATACAAATACATGGTTGTCACGGCCGTCGATCTTGTTGCCGAGTGCCGCGCCTGTCGCGGTGGACATACCCTGACCAAGCGAACCGGTCGTCAGGTCGACACCCGGCGTCTTGGTGCGGTCGGTATGGGACGGGAAATTCGTGTGGGGCTGGTTCAGGGTATACGCCTGCTCCAGCGGATAGAAGCCCTTGAGTCCGAGGGTAGCATACATTGCCGGGCCCGCATGACCCTTGGACAGAACGCACCAGTCGCGGTCCTCCCAGCGCGGATTCTTCGGGTCTACCTTCATTACATCGCCGTACAGAACCGCCAGCGCGTCAATGATCGACATGGAGCCGCCGACATGGCCGAAGCCGAGCGAGCCGATGGTCTTGAGAGTTTCCAGTCTAATCTCCTGTGCGAATACGCGGAGCTGCTGCATTTTTTCTGCTTTCTGCATGAAATACACCTGCCTATTCCTTAGTTTTCAAAGCGTCGTCCGCGAGCTGCAGGCGCACGGACCCCTTTCTTTCGCTGCCTCCAGTTTATCATCTTCTGTGCAGGATTTCAATGCCAGAACTCCATTTTCTTACGAAAAAATTACCCATCTTTACCGCGAGTTGCGCAACACTTCTCATGGTTTCGCGCAACCTTCCGAAAATCACTGTGTTTTTGGTTGATTTTTCGTCAATTTCTGATAAAATTAAAAACAGGTGCATATGCAGAGGGAAAAGGGACCGTCCCCAAGGGGACGGCAAAATATGAAGGAAGCCGAGGTGTCCTTGCATTGAAAATCAGCAGACTCAACTCGATCGAGCAGTATGTCATCGCGCGTGAAACTGCCACGATCGACGAACTATGCGAGGCGTTCAACGTCTCTAAGAATACCATCCGCCGCGATCTCAACACGCTGGAAGCGCGCGGTCATATCGCGAAGGTCTATGGCGGCGTGACCGCCATCTCCTCGCCCGGCGCGGTGCCCACGCCGGTGCGCTCGAACCTGCACTCCGCCGACAAGACCCTGATCGGACGTCTTGCTGCCGACGAGGTTGAGGACGGGGATACCATCTTTATCGACTCGGGCACAACCACCGTGTGCATGCTCAAGTTTCTTGCCACGAAAAAGCGCATCACGATCGTAACGCACTCGCTCGGCGCGCTTGCCGAAGCCTCCAAGTACGAAAATCTCAACGTCATTTCGCTCGGCGGCATCTACTCCCGCCCGACCGATTCGTTCGTCGGTCTGTCCGCGTTCGAGGCGCTGTCCTCCATGAAGATTAACAAGGCGTTCATGGCGGCGACCGGTGTGTCGATCGATGCCGGCATGATGAACACGACCTTCCTCGAAGCCGAGATCAAGCGCGGCATCGTACAGCGGGCCGCACATATTTTCCTGCTCGCGGACAACTCCAAGCTCGGTCGCGACGCGGTCATCTCGTTCTGCCACCTTGAAGACCTGACCGGTTTCATCACCGACCGCCGTCCGCCCGATCTTTACGTGCGCTTCTGCGACTCCCACGGGGTACATCTGCGCTACGAATAACGCTTACGCGCCCACACTTCCGGTGGCTGTGCGCCGGTATTCACTCGGCGTGCAGCCGAAGCACGCGCGAAAGCGCTTGATGAAATAGCTGAAATTATCAAATCCGACCGACAGCGCGATCTCCGAGATCGGGTCGTCGGTATCGCGCAGCAGGCGGCTGGCGCGCTCGACCCGCAGGAAATTAACGTGCTGGGTCAGCGTCCTGCCGAGGTTTTCCTTAAAAAAGGTGCAAAAATACTGGGGCGACAGACCGAAGTTCGCGGCGACCGCATCGAGCCGCAGGTGTTCGGTGCAGTGCGCGTCAAGATAGGCGACGATGCTGCGCAGGGTCTCCTGCTTGTAGTCCGCCTTACCTGCGCGCGGCACGAGCAGACCGAGGGACGCCGCCGTCGCCACAATGTGCAGCAGCCCCGCTTTGACCATCAGCTCATAGCCCGTGTGTTTGTCAATGCAGGCGCGCACGATCTCCCGTAGGGCAGCTTCGATTTCGGTGCTGCCCTGTTGCCCGTGGGTCAGCGCGGTGCGAAAGACGAGCTGTCCGTCCGCGATCGGCGCCAGAAACTCGCTTTGTGCAAGGTCTGCGCGCGAAAACTGTAAAAAATCCATCGGAAAGACAAAGGACTGCGACCGTCCCGCGGGCGTGCCACGGATCTCATGCAGCTCGCCGCTGCGCACAAAATAGACATCGCCCTGTCTGCCGGTGTACTTCCGGTCTCCGATCGTCAGCTCGACCTCGCTCGCACCGATCAGGATGATCTCATTTTCGGGGTGCCAATGATAGGGGACCAGATCGGGGTCGCTCACCTCGAGCGCCGGATAGATCTGGAAGGGAAAGCCGTGTGTGCCGTGGATGCGCTTTTCCCGTTTGGTGTCGTCCATAGCGTCCTCTCCTTTTTGCTTAAAATCGTGTCATTACTTGCGAAAATACTGCAAGACGAAATCTTCTTTTTCTGTCTATAATTATAGACGAAGAGAATCAATAATACAAGCGCTCTGTAACGCATCGCGTGCGTGTGCGCGGGACGCGCCCCACCGGATGCGGCGCAGTCATCCCAAAACAGAATCATACTATTATTTTAGGAGGTATGTGTCATGTATATGGACAAAAAGGTCGAGCGCGGCTACAACGAGTATATCCGCCTCGAAGACGGCATCGGCAAGGACGCCATGATGGACGTCGCCCTGCTCGTCATGGAGGACGGAGACACCTTCGCCATCGAAGAGGCGGAGAAGGAAGTTGCGGTTCTCGTGTTCGACGGCAAGTGCACCCTCAAGTGGGAGAACGACTCCTACGATGTTGACCGTCCCAATCCGTTTGACTACAACCCGTCCTGCCTGCATGTGTGCAAGGGCGTCAAGATCGAGATCGCGGCGCACGGCCCCTGCCACATTTATGTGCAGAAGACCCTGAACGACAAGGTATTCCCGTCCAAGATGTACAAGCCGGAAGATACCGACACCTGGGCGCGCGGCAACAAGGGTGAGCTGATGGGCTGTATCAAGCGTGATGTACGCACCTGCTTCGACCTCGACAACGCGCCGTACTCCAACATGGTGCTCGGCGAAGTCGTCAACCTGCCGGGCAAGTGGTCGTCCTACCCGCCGCATCATCACCCGCAGCCCGAGGTCTACTTCTACCGCTTCGACCGCGAGCAGGGCTTCGGCGCAGGCTGGGCAAACGGTGAGATCTATGAGACCCGCCACAACGGTCTCGCGGTCATCACCGACAAGATGCACTCGCAGGTCACTGCACCGGGCTACTCCTGCTGCTATGCATGGGGCATCCGCCATCTGCCGGGAGATCCGTGGGACAAGACCCGCATCGACGACACCGAGCACCTGTGGCTGCTCGAGGACGATGCAAACGACCACATCTGGCACTGCCCGACCGGCAACTAAACCACACCCAATCACTGAAGGAGGAAACATCCTATGAAGCATATGGAAACCGTCCGCCTGACCGCGTCTCAGGCAATCGTCCGCTTCCTCGAGAACCAGTATGTCAGCTACATCGACATGGATGGCAATGAGGTAGAGCACAAGTTCGTCAAGGGCATCTTCATGCTGCCGGGCCACGGCAATGTCGTCGGCTTTGCAAACGGCGTGGAGCAGGAGCTCAAGGACATGATCGTCTATCAGGGCAAGAACGAGCAGGGCATGGCGCTCGCAGCTGTCGGCTACGCCAAGCAGATGCGCCGCAAGGAGATCTTCGCGTGCACCTCGTCCGTCGGCCCCGGCGCGTGCAACATGGTCACCGCCGCTGCGACCGCGACTGCGAACAATATTCCGGTTCTCATCCTGCCGGGCGACATTTACGCTTCCCGTCAGCCCGATCCGGTTCTCCAGCAGATGGAGCAGCCGCAGAACCTGTCCATTTCCGCGCACGATGCATTCCAGGCTGTTACCAAGTACTGGGGCCGCATCAACCGCCCCGAGCAGGTCATGACCGACATGCTCTCCGCGATGCGCGTGCTGACCGATACCGCAAACACGGGCGCGGTTGCAATCTCCATGCCGCAGGACGTACAGGCGGAAGCGTATGACTATCCGGTCGACTTCTTTAAGAAGCGCGTGTGGCGCATTGAACGCCGCCCGATCACGAAGTATGCGCTTGAGCAGGCTGTCGAAGTCATCAAGAACGCAAAGAAGCCGCTCCTCATCTGCGGCGGCGGCGTACGTTATGCAGAAGCACACAAGGTCTTTAAGAAGTTTGCTGAGGACTTTGGCATCGCTTTCGGCGAGACGCAGGCGGGCAAGAGCGCCGTTGAATGGACCCACGAGCTCAACCTCGGTGGTCTGGGCACGACCGGCGGCATCGCGGCAAACAAGCTCGCGCACGAGGCAGACGTCGTCATCGGCGTGGGCACGCGCTACACCGACTTCACGACCGCGTCCAAGTGGCTCTATCGCACCGACGCGAAGTTCGTCAACATCAACCCCTCCGAGTTCCAGGCGTATAAGATGGACGCAACGCCGGTCGTCGCGGACGCAAACGAAGCGCTGACCGCAATCGGCGAGGCGCTGTCCGCGATCGGCTATCACACCGACGCTGCCTATGCCGAAGAGGTCAAGGCACTGCGCAAGGAGTGGTTCACCGAGGTCGAGCGTCTCGACAGCGTTGTCTACACCGGCAAGGATTCCTTCACCCCCGAGATCAACGACGCAAACCGTGCGTGCGTTGAGAAGTTCGTCGAGGATACGGGCTGCACGCTGTGCCAGACCACGGTGCTCGGCACGATCAACCACATGATCGACGACGACGCGATCGTGTGCGCAGCGGCTGGCTCTCTGCCGGGCGACATGCAGGGTCTGTGGCGTGCACGCAAGACCAACACCTATCACATGGAGTACGGCTACTCCTGCATGGGTTACGAGGTCGCTTCCGCGCTGGGCGCAAAGATCGCTTGCCCGGATCAGGAAGTTTACGCGATGTGCGGCGACGGCTCGTTCGACATGCTGCACTCCGAGCTGATCACCTCCATCCAGATCGGCAAGAAGATCAACGTCATGCTGTTTGACAATGCGTCCTTCGGCTGCATCAACAACCTTGAGGTCGGTCAGGGCAATGCGTGCATCGCGACCGAGAAGAACATGCTCGAGGACGGCGTGACGAACGGCATCCACAAGGGCAAGGTCATCATGGTCGACTATGCGGCGATCGGCGCGGCATACGGCTGCAAGACCTACACCGTCAAGACCCTTGACGAGCTCAAGGCTGCGATCGAGGATTCCAAGAAGCAGACCGTTTCCACCCTCATCGACATGAAGGTCCTGCCCAAGACGATGTCCGCGGGCTATGAGAACTGGTGGCGTGTCGGCGTCGCGGAAGTTTCCACGAAGCCCGAAGTCCAGGCGGCTCGCAAGGCGATCGAAGACCACCTCTTCGAGGCGCGTCACTATTAAGTTTGATCCCTCTCTTTATTGATACAAACAGCCCGCAGGCATTTTGCCCGCGGGCTGTTTGCGTTTTGGTCAAAGCGCAGCGGTCGCGTTGAAGAGCGCGGTCAGTGCGTCCCATGTGGCATTGTCGAGCACATTGCGCTCGGGTAGGTTCGAGATGCGCTGCACGGTGTGAAGCTGCTCAAAGGTCGCGTCGTCGAGCTTCATGGTCAGCGGCACGGGCTTGATATTCTCATAGTGCGCGCTGAGCGCCCACAGCATGATCTGCGCCATGCCCACACCGGGTGATACGACGCCGCTCGTGAGCGCAAGCGGGCCTGAGAGATAGGGAACGATGCGCATCGGCTGCCCGCGCTTGCCAAAAATGCGGTAATATTCCGCCGTCAGCGTGTCCCATGTGGTCTGGTCGACCGTGCCGGTCGGCGGCAGACGGCGCAGCGTTTGGTAGCGGCGCACGGTCTCGGTCGTTTCCGCTCCGTAGATGCCGTCGGGGATGAGTTCGGGCAGCGGCTGCCCGCTGCGCCGCACCTCATACAGCGCATTTTGCACCTCGTAAATATGCGCGCGCTTCTGCTCTGCGGTATAGGTCATTTCGTTTCCTCCTCACGCAGAATATAACCCGGATACTGTCCCGGCGCGACCTGTGTACCGCTTTGCAGATCGGCGTAGACGGATGCGATCGTATCCCATGTGATCGCGCCGATCGCGCCGATCGCGCCGTCGGCGTCCAGCCCGAACAGCTCCTGAAAGCTTCGGACTGCCTGCGCGGTCTGGTCGCCGTAATAGCCGGTGACCGGAAAAGTACCGATCTCGGGATAAGTGCCCGCGATATAGTTGAGCGCCTCCTGCATGCGCGTCACGTTTTCCCCGCTTTCGCCGCGCACGAGCGGGGTGCCCGGAAAGAGCGGAATGCCTGCCTGCGTCGTGCCCTGCGGCACGGCGGAGACGATCGCCCGATAGGCATCATACAGCGCATACCATGTCTGCCGCCCCACGATACCATCGACCGCCAACCCGTCCCAAAGCTGGAACGCGCGCACGGACGCGGTCGTTTCCTTGCCGAACGTACCGTCGATCGGCGGCGCGGGAATCGAGGGATAAAACTGCGCAAGCACGCTCAGATAATATTGCAGCAGGCGCACGCCTATACCGGTCGAGCCTTCCGCAAGCTGACTGGGATACTGATGGGACGCTTCCTCGAGCGATATCCCCTCAGAATCCAGCTCCGCCAGTCTCTTCACCGAGGTGTACAGATACATGACCCGATACCACGTCGCCTGCCCCACGATGCCGTCCTGCGCCAGATTGAACAGCTTTTGGAACGTGCGAACCGCTTCCTCCGTGCCAATGTCAAAGATGCCGTCCACCGGATAAATCTTCGGGATGCCGGGATAGTTCGTCGAAATGCGGTTGAGCCGCACCTGTAGATCACGCACCTCCGGACCGGTCGAGCCGCGCTGCAGCGGCTTGCCCGGATAGGACGGGATAGCGGGCACAACGGGCGCGTCAAATACCAGATTGATATCATCGCCGTAGAAATGCTGCAAAATTTCATAAGGCGCCTTGCCCTGTTCGGCAAGCGGCACCGTGCCCCACTGGCTCATCCCTGCGCAGGTGACGGTCGTGCCGTTACAGTACTGCGTAAACATGGGCTCGACATTATCGCCGCGCACGACATAGTCGTTGAACTGCTCGTCGACGATGCGCCCGATGTTTTCAAAAATATCTCTGCCGCGCACAAATGCCTGATCGTAACGTGTGGAGTTCGTAATGTCAAAATCATAGCCCTTGGAGCGGTACCATTCGGTGTACACGCGGTTGAGCGCATACGACACCTGCGCATAGATGTTTGCGCGGATCGCGGACTCGGGCCACGTCGGATAGATCTCGCTCGACGCGACGTTTTTGATGTAATCCGGAAAACTGACCGTGAGATTGGGCGCATTCTTATTTTCGGGCATCCCCAGATGCACCACGATCGTTTCCGGTATGGTCGGCTTTTTGATCGCCATACCTTCCCCTCCTTACAGCGTGGACGAATAGGGCGGAAAACGCTCGGGCGCGGGCTGGGGCACGCCCGCAGGCGTGAGCATGGCGGGCTGCACGGTCGTCACGCCGCCGAACACGGGCACTCCCTCAAAGATCTGGCTGATAAAGCGCTCCGCGGTCACCTCGACGCGATACTCGGTATAGGGCACGCCGCGCCCGGGCTGCTCCCCGACCGAAGCCGGCGGCGCGGGCAGCGCAAAGATCGGTGTCAAGCCGCTGCGGTCGGTCGGCGTGCTGTATAGCAGCTTGCCCGCCGCGCCGCCCCGTCCCTGCTCTGTGATGGTCACAGTCGCGTTTTCGACCGGCAGTGCGTCCCCCGCCGTCGATACGCGCACCTGTAAAAACCCCCGCGCTGTGGGCGCGGTATCTGTCGCCATATGAAAAACCCCTTCCCTGTCTTTCTTCTGGCAAATCCTATGTGGAAATTCCACGCAATATGCAAACGCCCCGAAACACGCGACACATTGCCGTGCGTTTCGGGGCGCTGTCTTTACTTTTGCTCGTACTGCGTGAGCGAGCCTTCCGTCAGCAGGGACAGACCGTGCACACGCTCGTTTATCATGTCCCACATGCACATCGGCAGATGATCGCGATGCCCGCGGTGGATGGTGACGCACTCAAAACAGTTGCCGTGGTGCGGACACTTCTCCTGACAGGGGCAATGGTCGCCGTTTTCGCGCACCTGCCGCAAAAACTCCATTTTCATCTCGTAGGCTTCGCGCTTCTTGCCCGCGCGGTCAAGTTCGTTCTGCTTGATCGCAAGCTCGTTTCCGTCGATCTTCATGTGTTCTCCTGTTCTCCGTCAGTCCGTGGTCTTGACTTCTATCTGATACGCCTCCATGCCCGGCGCAAGGCTGAGCAGATGTGCGACCGCATCCCGTGCCTTGTCGGCGGCTTCGGTCAGCAGTCCGTTTTGGGTCGCTTTGCTTTCGACCGCGCTTTTCTGGTCGGCGGCAAAGCCGGTGTAATCGCTGATCTTGAGAGGATTGAAAATATTGGTCGTCTCATCGAAGATTTGCAGGCTGTCGTCGTCGATCTCGTGGGACAGCACCTCGGCGGCGGGCAGCGTGACCGTGACGGTCTTGCCGCGCACCTGCACCGCGATCTTGTCCGCATTTACGCCCGCCTTGATGACGCCATCATACGACACGATGAAGCGCTTGCGCGTCAGCGGTACCTTCCAGCCGTAGAAATCGACCTGATTTTCAAACTTTCCCATGTTGGTGTAGTGATATTCCACCGTCGCAAGCTCACTGACCGCACGGATGCGCTGGGAGAGCAGATCGCTCGTCACGGTCGTCGCGCTGCCCGCACGGCTCCACACCGCGCCCGCCGCAAACACGACCACCACAGCCGCGACGAGCAGCGCCGCCTGTACCATGCGCAGCTTAACGCGCGGGGTGAATCGTCTCTTTCTTTCTTCGTTCATATCTTTTGTCCGTCCTGTGTCAGCGCACGATGCGGTCGCCCATTACGGTGCCGTGTACCGCGCCAAAGAGCGGCATATCGGTGAAGGGCGAATTCGCGGATTTCGAGCGGTAAGTCGTGTAGCGCACGGGCGCGTCCCAGTCGAGCAGCACGAGTTCCGCGCGGTTGCCGACCGCGACCGCCTTGCGTTCCAGCCCGTAAATGCGCGCGGGCGCACAGCTCATGCGCTCGATGAGGCACATCCGGGGCACGCAGCCCGTTTTGACGAGGTAGCTGTTGCACACGGAGAACGCGGTCTCCAAACCAATAATGCCGGAGGGTGCATGCGCGAAGTCGCGCGCCTTTTCCGCCGCCGTGTGGGGCGCATGGTCGGTCGCGATCATGTCGAGCGTGCCGTCGAGCAGTCCCGCGATCAGCGCCTGCCGGTCGGCTTCGGTGCGCAGCGGCGGATTCATGCGCGCGAGCGTGCCGTAGGTCAGCACATCGTCCTGTGTCAGGCTGAGGTGATGGGGCGTGACCTCGGCGTAAATGCGCGCGCCAAGCGCTTTGCCCGCGCGGATGAGCCGCACCGAGACCGCCGAGCTGACATGCTGAAAGCAAACCCGTGCCCCCGTGCGCAGCGCGAGCGCGATGTCGCGCCCGATCATCGCGTCCTCCGCGGAAGCGCGCGCGCCGGGCACACCGTATTTTTGCGCGGCAGGTGAGCCGAAATTGACACCGGGCGAGCCGACGAGCGTGGGGTCCTCCTCGTGAAAGGACAGCAGCGCACCGCACGCCGCCGCGCGTTCCATCGCGCGCTCGCACAGCCCTGCGCCCGTCAGGTTGATGCCGTCGTCGGTCAGGCACGGCGCGCCCGCTTCGAGCAGCGCATCAAAGTCGGTCAGCGCCTCGCCGCGCAAGCCGTGCGTCACCGCGCCCGCTTGCAGCACATGCACATCCGTGATGCGGGCGGTGCGCGCCGTGATGTCGCGCAGCGTATCCACGTTGTCACAGGTCGGCAGCGTGTTCGCCATGCAGATGACCGTGGTGTAGCCGCCTGCTGCCGCCGCTGCCGCGCCGGTCTCGAGCGTTTCCTTTTCCGTCTGTCCCGGGTCGCGAAAGTGCACATGCCCGTCGACAAAACCGGGCGACACGGTCTTGCCCGCCGCGTCGAGCACGCGGCAGCCCTCGGGCGCGGTCAGCCGCAGCCCGATGTCGACGATCGTGCCGTCGTCTCCGATCAGGATGTTCGACAGATGATCCATTCCGGTGTACGGGTCAAGAATGTGGCCGTTTTGAATGAAAAGCATGGCATTTCCTCCTCACTGTGTTACATCTGATGATCGAGCGTGATGACCGCGTTGATCCGTGCGTCACGGGCGCGCAGACGGTTTTGAATGTCCTCGCGCAGCTTTTCGCGCTGTGCGGGATCATAATCGAACGGCACGATGACATCAAACACCAGATTGGCGTGATGCGTGCCGTCGACCACGCGAAAATCGTGCATGCTCAGCCGCCCGTCGATCTCGCGCAGAATGTCTGTGGTCAGCGCGCGCAGGAAATTTACGCGCTCGTCATTTAAGGAGATCGGGTCCATATGGATGACGAGATACACGCCGGTCTGCTTCCAGACCAGCTTTTCCGCGTCGTCGATGACTTCGTGGATCGCGACGATGTCCGCGTCGTCCGGCACCTCGGCGTGCAGCGAGGCAAGCGACTTGCCCGCGCCGTAGTTGTGCACGATGAGGTCGTGCACGCCGACGATGCCGTCCATCCCCATGACGAGATCCTCGATCGACTGCACGATGTCGGGGTCCGCCGCCTGCCCGAGCAGCGGACTGAGCGTATCGCGCGCGATGCCTACGCCCGACCACAGGATGAACAGCGCAACGACCACGCCGACGTAGCCGTCGACCGGCAGCGTGGTGAACCGTCCCGCGAGCATGCCGAGGATGACGACCGAGGTAGTAATCACATCATTGATGCTGTCCTGCATCGCCGCGAGCAGTGTCGGAGACTGGATGCGCCGTCCGAGCGTGCGGTTAAAGGTGCCCATCCACAGCTTGACGAGCAGCGACACCGCGAGAATCGCGAGCAGCGTGCCGCTGAACACGACCGGCTCGGGCGCGACGATGCGCGAGACCGAGCTTTTGAGAAATTCAAAGCCCACAAGAAGGATGAGGAAGGACACGCCCAGTCCCGCGATATATTCCGTTCTGCCGTAGCCGAAGGGATGCTGCGCGTCAGGCGCGCGCCCGCACAGCTTGAAGCCCACGATCGAAATGACCGAGGACAGCCCGTCGGACAGGTTGTTCACCGCGTCCGCCATGATGGAGATCGAGCGAGTCAGCAGCCCAATCGTCAGCTTGAGCCCAAACAGGAGCAGGTTGCACACGATGCCGACCGCACCCGCGAGCACGCCGTAGCATTCGCGCACCTCGCTGCTTGCGGTGTTATCCGCGTCCTTCACAAAGCGGCGAATGAGAAATCCGGTCATCATAGATGAAATCCCCCATACATTTTGTAATAAATTAGCAGCATAATAGCGATCTGTAATATGAAAATCGCAGGAATGCCGAGCATGAACCGCTTGTGCAGCGTCTTGTGCCGCACGGCGCGCATGGCGAAGTACACGCCCGGGCAGCCGCCGAGTACACAAAATGCAAACAGCGTGCGCTCGGGAACGCGCCATGCGCCGCGTTTCGCGCGCCGTTTGTCGAGCACGACCGCGATCGCTCCCGCGAGATTGATACACCCCAGATAGATGAGCAGATACTGCAATTTATCCGCCTCCTCTCATTTTTGCGTACCACTGTATTGTATCACATCGTTTCCTGCCATGCATAGGCTTTCCCTGTGAATTATGTGTGGTCTTTTTGCGTTTCGCTTGCATAAGCGCAGCTAAATAGTGTATGATAGAAGTAATCAAATTGTAATCAAAAAATCCAGACTCGAAGGAGCCCCGCTATGCGACTGAAAAAGCTGCTTTGCCTGCTTCTGAGCGTGCTGTTGTGCCTGTCCGGTGCAGCGGCGCAGGATGCGTCGGCACAAGACAAACCGTACAGCCCGTGCACCCCGGAGACCCTCGCCGCAATGGCGCTCTCCAACCCGACGACCGCTCTTGCGGCGGGCGCGCCGACGCTCGGCAGCGTGAGCGCGGCGCTGCTGTGTGCGGAAAACGGGCAGTTCCTTCTGGAAAAGGGCGGCGACCAAAAGCTCGCACCCGCGTCCATCACCAAGCTGATGACCGCGCTCGTCGTGCTCGAAAACGCGTCCGACCTGTCGGTGACGGCGACCGCGAGCGAAACCGCGGTGCACTCCATCGAGCCGGGCTCGACCCACATCGCGATCGACACGGGCGAGGTGCTCACGCTGCACGACCTGATGGGCGCGATGCTCGTCGAGTCCGCAAACGACGCATCCAACGTGCTCGCGGAGCACATCGGCGGCTCGCTTGAGGGCTTTGCCCAAATGATGAACGACAAGGCGGCGGCGCTCGGCTGCAAAAACACGCATTTTGTCAACGCCAACGGTCTGGATAACGCCGCGCACTATACGACCGCGCACGATATGGCGCTCATCGCGCAAGCACTGACCGCCTATCCCGCTTTTTTTGAGTTCGCGGGTGCACGCTCGTTCTTCATCGAGCCGACCAACAAGCAGGCAGAGCGCCGTGAGTTCGGCACGAAGCAGAATTTTTTGAACCCCGGCTCCCAGTGGTATGATAAGGATGTGCTCGGCGGCAAAAACGGCTGGACCACCAACGCCCACCACACGCTCGTCACCTTTAAGCGCGTCGACGACGTCACGCTCATCGCGGTCGTGATGTGCGAAACCTCCAAGCAGCAAGCACTCACCGACACCGCCGCGCTCTTCCAATACGGCTACGACCAGTATCACGCGGTCACGCTGTCCGCGCAGGAGCAGTCCGAGACCGCGCTGACCGCGTATCCCAACGCGAACATCGACGCGCTGCACGACACGATCGCACTGCTGCCCAAGGGCGACAAGGCGAAGGCGATCACGCTCTCGGGTACCGGCACGGCGGACGCACCCGCGCTCACCGTGTCCGACGGCGACGCGCCGCTCTTCACCCTGCCGCTCACGCTGCTATCCGAAGGCGCGCCGTCCGGCTCCGTCACCGATGGCGAAACCCCGATCGGCCGTGCGGGCGCACACAAGGGGCTCAGCCCCTTTGCGATTGGCTCGATCGCGGTCGGGGCGGGGGTGCTGCTCTCGCTCACCGGTCTCCTCTTGTATCGTTGGCATCGCGTGCGCCGGCAGCGCCGCCGCATCCGCGCGATGCGCGGCAGACGCTGAACCCACAAGCCGACTCTGTCACGGGGTCGGCTTTTTTTGCGCGTGCGGTTGTACTGCGCGCAAATTTTGTTATAATAAAGAAATAGCGAAAACGCGCGAAGCGCAGGAGGATATGGGATATGAGAAAACACAGTTATGGCGGCAGACGGCGGGGCTTTGTGCTCCCCACACGGCTCGTTGCAGTCGTTTTGGTCGGCGCGGTCGCGGCGCTCAGCGTCGTGCAGACCGTGCGCGCCTCGCGTATGGGCAAGGAACTGACATCGCTGCGCACGCAGGTGACCACGCTGACGCAGGAAAACAAGACCCTCGCGGCAAAGGTGCCCGCGATACAGCTTGCCAACGACAGCTTTGAATACCAGAACAAATACCCCGAAATGGTCGTCAAGGACGTGCCCGCGCGCGCGGCAGACGACCCCAAGGCGGTCTATCTGACCTTTGACGACGGTCCGTCCAAGAACACGACCACCGTGCTCGACGCGCTCAAGGCGCAGGGCGCGCATGCGACCTTCTTCGTCATCGGCAAGAACATCCCCGGACACGAAGCCATCCTAAAGCGCATGGTGAGCGAGGGCCATACCCTTGCGATCCATACCTATTCACACGACTACAAGGGGATGTATGCGTCGGTCGACGCTTATCTCGATGACTTTAACAAGGTGTATACCGCCATCCACGATGCGACGGGCGTCTATCCTACGCTGTTCCGCTTCCCCGGCGGCAGCATCAACGGCTACAACGCGGGCATCTATCCGCAGATCATCGCAGAAATGACACGGCGCGGCTTCATCTACTATGACTGGAGCGTATCCTCCGAGGATGCGACAGGCAAAAAGCTGACGAGCGCGCAGCTCACGCAGAACGTCGTCCAGGGCGTTGCCCGCTCCAAGCACCCCATTGTGCTCATGCACGACAGCGGGGAAAAGACCGCCACCGCGGGCGCGGTCGCATCCATGGTGCAGCAGCTCCGTGCCGCGGGCTACGACTGCCGCGCGCTGACCGGTGATGTCCGTCCGATCACCTTCGGCTACAAATCCTAAGAATTGTTTTTTGCAAAATGTACGTCATTTTTACCGCGGGCCGATTGTGCCGTACACCGCTTCATATTGGAAAAAACGATCTCCCCAGACGGACAAATGTGTGTAAAACCTTTGTGCAATGCATGCAGAATATGCGTCCGAACACGGTGAAATCCCTAAAAATGCGACAAATCTTTGCAGAACAATCTTGACGAAAGTCCACGTGTAACGTACAATAAACGGTATAAGTGCGCGGGGGGAAGCTGCGTATTTATTCATTAAAAGTGAGAGGAAGAGACAAAAGTGGAAGACAAAAAGTTTAAACCCTATGTCCCCGCTGACAAGGTCATGCCTGAGTTCACGATCGTATCCATCGTACTGGGCTCCCTGTTGGCAATCCTGTTTGGTGCGGCAAACGCATACCTCGGTCTGCGCGTCGGTATGACCGTATCCGCTTCCATCCCTGCGGCTGTTATCTCCATGGGTCTTTACCGCATCATCCTAAAGCGGGAATCCATTCTGGAAAATAACATGGTGCAGACCATCGGCTCCGCGGGCGAATCGGTCGCCGCGGGCGCGATCTTTACCATCCCCGCCCTGTTCATGTGGGCGAAGGACGGTCTGACCAACTATCCGTCGGTCATCGAAATTGCGGTCATCGCAATGTGCGGCGGCACGCTGGGTGTTCTGCTCATGGTACCGCTGCGCAACGCGCTGATCGTGCAGGAGCACGGCACGCTGGCATATCCGGAAGGCCGCGCGTGCGCAGAAGTCCTGATCGCGGGCGAGGAGGGCGGCTCCAAGGCGTCCACCGTATTCGCAGGTCTGGGCATCGCGGCGCTTTATAAGTTTATTGCAGACGGTCTGAAGGTGTTCCCGAGCGAGGTCGACTGGTCGATTTCCGCCTATAAGGGAGCGGGCTTCGGCGCGGACGTTCTGCCCGCACTCGCCGGCGTGGGCTATATCTGCGGCGCGCGCGTTTCATCCTATCTGTTTGCAGGCGGTACGCTGGCATGGTTCGTCATTATGCCGCTCATCGCACTGTTCGGCAGTGACCTGACCATTTACCCCGCGGAAGTCAGCGTTGCCCAGCTTTGGGCGGACGGCGGCACCTGGGCGCTGTGGAGCAAGTTCGTGCGTTATATCGGCGCGGGCGCGGTCGCAGCGGGCGGTATCATCAGCCTCATCAAGTCCCTGCCGCTCATCGTGCGCACCTTTAGAGATGCGATCGGCGGCTACGGCAAGGGCAAAAGCGGCTCTACTGTGCTTCGTACCGAGCAGGACATCCCGATGCAGGTTCTGCTGCTCGGCGTGCTTGCGATCGCGATCCTGATGTGGCTGCTTCCCTTGATCCCGGTCAACTTCATCAGTGCGCTCATCATCGTTGTATTTGGTTTCTTCTTCGCGACGGTATCCTCCCGTATGGTCGGTATGATCGGTTCGTCGAACAACCCGGTCTCCGGTATGACCATCGCGACGCTTCTCATCGCGACCATCATCCTCAAGGCGACCGGCAACACCGGTGCTGCGGGCATGGTCGGCGCGATCACCATCGGCTCGGTCATCTGCATCATCGCCGCGATCGCGGGCGACGTTTCGCAGGACCTCAAGACCGGCTTCCTCGTCGGTGCTACACCGAAGAAGCAGCAGATCGGTGAGATCATCGGCGTTATCGTTTCCGCGTTTGCCATCGGCGGCATCATGTACCTGCTCAACAGCGCTTGGGGCTTCGGCTCGAAGGAGCTGGCGGCTCCGCAGGCAACCCTGATGAAGCTCGTCGTCGAGGGCGTTATGGGCGGCAACCTGCCGTGGGCGCTCGTCTTTACCGGCGTATTCATCGCGATCGTCATCGAAATCCTGGGCATTCCGGTTCTTCCCGTTGCGATCGGTCTGTATCTCCCCATCCATCTGTCCACGCCGATCATGATCGGCGGTCTGGTCCGTCTGCTCCTCGAAAAGCGCAAGGCTGCTTCCGAGCACGAGCGTGAGTCCATGATCCAGTCCGGTATCCTGTACAGCTCCGGTCTGATCGCGGGCGAGGGCATCATCGGCATTCTGCTGGCGGTCTGTGCCGTCATCCCGATGAAGAACTACGGCAATTTTGGCAAGTTCATCGACGTCTCCGCGCGCGGCTTCTCGCTGGGCAATCTCGGCGGCATCGCATTCTTTGGCTTGCTCATCCTGACGATGCTCGGTTTCACCCTGTGGAACAAGAACCTGAAGGACAAGAAATAATTTTTTCAGCGGCATTTGATGAATCGGGCTGTATACCGCAGGTATACAGCCCGATTGCGTCCGATAGGAGGCTTTCATGGCAAAAAAAGCAAAGGAGCAGGGCGAAAACTTTCTGGATTTCGTTCCGCTGCACAGCCCCCGCAACACTTGGGACGAAAAAGACGGCGTTGTCACGATCCACATGGTGCATCGGGGCTTTTATCACAAGATCGCACAGCATTTTTTCCATAAACCGCGCGTGAGCCACGTCGATCTCGACGCGCAGGGCAGCTATCTGTGGCAGCAGATCGACGGCGTCAGAAACGTGGGTCAGCTTGCCGAGCTGATGCATGCGCGCTTCGGTGAGGAAGCCGAGCCGCTGTACGACCGCCTTGTGACCTATCTCAAAATCCTGCGCAACAACGGCTTCGTAGAACTGCACGGAAAGGACAAGGTGGAGTCGTGAGTACGCTGCACATTGCCCTCGGCGTCGTACTGTTCGCGGTCGCGACCGCCATCCTTTATGTCTGGGGGCTGCGCAAAAGTGTCACCCAGCCCGCCGACCTTGAGCGTGCGCTGCTGCATAAATGCGCAGGGCGCGTGGTCAAATATTTGAAAAAGCATGCATCCATCACCGACGACGAAATCGCAAAGCTCATCGGAAATGTGACGGCGGGACAGTTCTGGTCGCGCCGCCGCGTGCGCGTCGGAGATGCCAAAAAATTCACCGGCGAGGTGACCCGTTATCTGCTCGAGCAGCAGTACATCGTGTCCTCTGGTCGGAGAAAATATGTCCCTAAAAAATAAGGAGGTCAACATCATGGCAGTTTTAGAGCATTTAGAGCCAAAAAACGTATTTCATTTCTTTGAGAAGCTTGCGGCGATCCCCCACGGCTCGACCAACACCAAGGCGATCAGCGATTGGTGCGTCAAGTTTGCCGAGGAACGTGGCCTCGAACATTATCAGGACGATAAAAACAACGTCATCATCATTAAGGAAGCCACCCCGGGTTATGAAAATGCCGCACCGGTCATCGTGCAGGGACATCTCGATATGGTCTGCGAGAAGGCGCCGGACTGCATGAAGGATATGGCGACCGAGGGTCTCGATCTCGCGGTCGAGGGCGACACGGTCTACGCCAAGGGCACGACGCTCGGCGGCGACGACGGCATCGCGGTCGCAATGGCACTTGCGGTGCTCGACGCGAGCGACATCCCACATCCGCGCTTTGAGGCGGTCTTTACGACCGACGAGGAGATCGGCATGCTGGGCGCGGTCGACATCGACGTCAGCCCGCTCAAGGCGCGCCGTATGCTCAACATCGACTCCGAGGTCGAGGGTGTGTTCACGGTGAGCTGCGCGGGCGGCAATATGACCCGCTGCGACCTGCCGGTCTATCGCGAAGCCTTTGCGGGCAGTGCGCTCACCGTGCGTGTTTCCGGTCTGATCGGCGGTCACTCCGGCGTTGAGATTGACAAGGGTCGTGCGAATTCGAGCATGCTGCTCGGCCGCATCCTGTGCGCGCTCGCGGGCAAGACCGCGTTCCGTCTGGTTTCGGTAAACGGCGGCCTTAAAGACAACGCGATCCCGCGTGAGACGACCGCGGTGCTCGTGGCGCAGGACGCGGACGCGGTGCGCGACGTATGCAGCACGCTCGGCGCCGCATTCACGAGCGAGTTCCGCACGACCGATCCCGACGTTATTGTGACGGTCGAGGCAGCGGACGCCGCTTCCCTGCCCATGGATAAGGACTCCACAGACCGCATCGTGTGCCTGCTCGCATGCGCGCCCAACGGCATTCAGGTCATGAGCGCGGACATGCCCGGTCTGGTGCAGACCTCGCTCAACCTCGGTGTGCTCGTCACGGAGGAAAAGCGCGTACTTGCGTCCTTCTGCGTGCGCAGCAGCGTCGAAACCCAGAAGCGCATGCTCGTCGAGCGTTTGCAGGCGCTGACCGCACGTCTGGGCGGCACGACCGCGATCTTCGGCGACTATCCGGGCTGGGAATATCAGACCGAGTCGCCGCTGCGCGAGCTCATGGTTGAGGTGTATCGCGAGCAGTACGGCCGCGACCCCAAGGTGGAAGCCATCCACGCGGGCGTCGAATGCGGCATGTTTGCGGACAAGATCCCCGGTCTGGACTGTGTATCCTTCGGTCCCGATCTGACCGAGATCCACACCTATCGTGAAAAAATGCACATCGCTTCCGTGCAGCGTACCTATGCCATGCTGCTCGAAGTGCTGCGCCGCATGAAGTAACCGCCTAAAACCCGTATGAACTTGCCGTTCATACGGGTTTTTTTTACGCGCAGCACAGCTTCCCTCTGCCGCAGGACCTGCTTTCTCTTGCATCCCATCCGCTTTGAAGTTGCACAGTTTGTGATGGTTTCCGCTGTGCACCCCGCCGAAAATAGTCATTCTTCCTAATTTCGGATTGACTTTCCATGTATGCCGCTTTATAGTATACCCAAAAGGTACACATTCAGGACTTCCGTTCCTGAGTCGCTACAAAAAGATCGAAGGAGGTCAAACTATGATGTTCAAAACCACAGACGCGCACGAGGCGCTGCGCGCGAAGGTTCGCGAATTTGCCGAGACCGAGGTCAAGCCGATCGCGTTCCTGCTCGATCAGAACAGCGAGTTTCCGCACGAAGCCGTGCGCAAGATGGCAGAGCTGGGATTCATGGGTCTGCCCTATCCCGCGGAATACGGCGGCGCGGAGAGCGACGTGCTCAGCTACGCGATCGCGGTGGAGGAACTGTCCCGCGTCGATGGCGGCACGGGCGTGATCCTGTCGGCACACACTTCCCTAGGCACCTATCCGATCGCAGCTTTCGGCAACGAGGAGCAAAAGCGCAAGTATCTTGTACCGCTTGCACGGGGCGAGAAGCTGGGTGCCTTCGGTTTGACCGAACCCAACGCCGGTTCGGACGCAGGCGGCACCGAGACCACCGCGGTACTCGACGGCGACCATTATGTGCTCAACGGCAATAAGATTTTCATCACGAACGGCGGCGAAGCGGACATTTACGTCGTGTTTGCGGTCACGACCCCGGGCATCGGCACCAAGGGCATTTCTGCATTCATCGTGGAAAAGGGTTGGGACGGCTTCACCTTCGGCGACCACTACGACAAAATGGGCATCCGTTCCTCCGCGACCGCAGAGCTCATCTTCAACGACGTGCGCGTCCCCAAGGAGAATTTGCTCGGCAAGGAAGGTGACGGCTTCAAGATCGCGATGAGCACACTCGACGGCGGCCGTATCGGCATTGCGGCGCAGGCGCTCGGCATCGCACAGGGTGCTTACGAGCACGCACTCGAGTACTCCAAGGAGCGCGTCCAGTTTGGCAAGCCCATCTGTCAGCAGCAGATCATCGCGTTCAAGCTTGCGGACATGGCGACCAAGCTGCGCTGTGCGCGCATGCTGATCTACAGCGCGGCAGAACTCAAGCAGCACCACGAGCCGTATGGCATGGAAGCCGCGATGGCGAAGCAGTACGCGTCCGACGTCTGTCTGGAGATCGTCAACGATGCGCTCCAGATCTTCGGCGGCAACGGCTACCTCAAGGGCATGGAGGTCGAGCGCGCCTACCGCGATGCCAAGATCTGTACGATCTATGAGGGCACGAACGAGATCCAGCGTGTCGTTATTGCCGCGCACATCATCGGCAAGATGCCCAAGACTGAGGCAGCACCGTCAGCACAGCACCTGCCCGAGACCGGTATGCGCAAGCGCATGATCCTCAAGGAGGGCAGCGCGCAGGAGCGTGTCGACACCCTCGTTGAAGCCCTCAGGAAGGACGGTCACGATTTCACGGTCGGCATCCCGATCGACACACCGATCACCCAAGCGGAACGTGTTGTCAGCGCGGGTAAGGGCATCGGGCCGAAAAAGAACATGAAGCTCATCGAGGCGCTTGCCAAGCAGGCGGGCGCGGCGATCGGCTCGTCCCGTCCGGTCGCGGAAACGCTGCAATATGTGCCGCTCGACCGCTATGTCGGCATGTCCGGTCAGAAGTTCAAGGGGAACCTGTACATCGCGTGCGGCATTTCCGGTGCACCGCAGCACCTCAAGGGCATCCGCGACGCATCAACCATCGTTGCAATCAACAACAACGCGAATGCGCGCATCTTTAAAAACGCGGACTACGGCATCGTCGGCGATGTCGAGGAGATCCTTCCGCTGCTGACCGCAGCGCTCGACAACGGGCAGCCCAAGCAGCCCGCGCCCCCGATGAAGAAAATGAAGCGTCTCCAGCCGGTCAAGGTCAAGCCCTCCTGGCATACCTACGTCTGCAACGGCTGCGGCTACGAATACGATCCTGCGGTCGGCGATCCGGAGAACGAGGTCTACCCCGTCACCCTGTTTGACAAACTGCCCGAAGAGTGGATCTGTCCGGAATGTGGCGAAGGTAAGGAAAGCTTCGTTGAGGTTTGAAGCCCCTTTTCCGCAAGTCGTAAACTATCAGGTATAAAATAAGGAGGTTGATCCCATGTATTGCTATCGAAAAGTAACCGATGACCTGTACTGGGTGGGCGCAAATGATCACCGCCTCGCCCTGTTTGAAAATATTCATCCCATTCCCCGCGGCGTTTCCTATAACGCCTACCTGCTGCTCGACGAAAAGACCGTGCTCTTTGACACGGTCGACTGGTCAGCAAGCCGTCAGCTCGTGGAAAACGTCAAAGCGCTGCTCGGCGACCGCCCGCTCGATTATCTCGTCATCAACCACATGGAGCCCGATCACGGCGCATCCATTGAGGAGATCCTGCTGCGTTGGCCCAAGGTGCGCATCATTAGCAACGAAAAAGCGTTTCTGTTTATGCGTCAGTTCGGCTTTCCGATCGACGGACACACCGAGACCGTTGCGGAAGGCGATACCTTCACCTTTGGTAAGCACACCATCACCTTTGTCGCCGCACCGATGGTGCACTGGCCCGAAGCCATGGTGTCCTTCGATGTGACGAACGGTGTGCTGTTCTCCGCGGATGCATTCGGCTCCTTCGGCGCGCTCGACGGTAAGCTCTTTAATGACGAGGTCAACTTTGACCGGGACTGGATCGACGACGCGCGGCGCTACTACACGAACATCGTCGGCAAATACGGCCCGCAGGTGCAGGCGCTGCTCAAAAAGGCGGCGACCATCGACATTAAGATGATCTGCCCGCTGCACGGTCCGGTCTGGCGTTCCGACATCGGCTATTTCCTCGATAAGTACATCAAGTGGAGCACCTATGAGCCTGAGGAGCAGGGCGTCATGATCGCATATGCTTCGATGTACGGCAATACGGAGAACGCCGCGCAGGTACTCGCTGCCAAGCTGTGCGAGCGCGGCATGACCAACGTGTGGGTCTACGATGTATCGAACACCCATGTTTCCCAGCTCATTTCCGAGACCTTCCGCCTGAGCCATGTCGTGCTCGCGTCGGTCACCTACAATTTGGGCATCTATCCGGTCATGCATAGCTTGCTCAACGATATGAAGGCGCTCAACCTCCAGAAGCGCACGGTCGCCATCATCGAAAACGGCTCTTGGGCGTGCAAATCGGGCTCGCTCATGCGCGCGTGCCTCGATGAACTCAAGGACACGACCATCCTCGACGAGCAGGTCACGCTCGCTTCCTCCATGAACGATGCAAGCATCAACGATGTTGATGCGCTCGCGGACAGCATCGTAGCATCCATGAAATAACATCCGCTCCATTCCGTCCTCCAAACCAAAACAGGAACCGCGGCGCATGTCACGGCATTATGCGCATTTGATGCACTTTTTCTCCACACGGCGGATGGACGGGTTGTCCTGCTCGATCGGCATGCGAACGTTCATTGGTAAATGTTCACTCGTTTTTTATGATCTGTTGAACGATGTCGATTTGATTCAAAAAGCCCCTGTGTTTCCGCGGAAACACAGGGGCTTTTCCTGTAATTTTATTTACTTTTGTGCAAGCGTGAGATAGTTACCGCTCTCGCTGTCCGCCAAAACATCGTTGCACAGGATCGCCGTACCCGTGATGCCGTCCGTGTTTTTGAGCACCTTAGCCGAGGATACGTTGGTATATTCGCCGTCCGTGCTCGTCAGTTCGACGAGTTCGCTCGGTGCACCGCCGCCCGAACGCTCCACGATCAGACCGCGCGCACCGTACTTCTGTCCGTTCGTCGCATCCTTTGTGACCAGAACCGGCATGCGCACGAGGGTAAACGACTGCGCCACCGTCATATTTGCATTCGGCAGCACCCATACCATGGAATCGCCGCCCGTGCCGCTCGTATCCGGCCCCATGACGACCGCGAGGATCTCCTGCGTGCCGTCGCCGTTCAAATCGACGTAATTGTAGTAATACTTGGTCTTTTCCTGGTTTTCCTTCGGGATCTTGTAGTAGTCAATAATCGCCTTTGCCAGCGCGGGATTCGCCTTGGTCTCGGATTTTTTCTGCTCCGTGCCGGCAGGGAGCCAGCTTGCGGCGGTGGTCTGCGTCGTCGCAGCGGCTGCCGGTTTGGTCTCCGTTTTGTGGGTCATCGCGCCCGCACCGCTTACGGTCAATACGCCCGCAAGCGCGAGCGAAGTCATTTGCTGCATCATATGTGATCCCATCCCTTCTATCAGTAACAATGAATGTCATTTGTTTATTAGACGTAAGGACTTCACATTTGGATGCGTGGTTTGCAAAAAAATTTTCTGTCATTTTTTGCGCGCCGCAAAAAGATAAATTTGGTCGTTTTCATCGGTTGACAAACACAAAATAGCGGTGTAATATAATCTTATCTATTCAAATCACGCAAAAGCGATGACGGAAAACATCGTTTCGCATGTGCGCACGATTGCAGAGAACGGCGGCCCAGGGCTGAAAGCTGCCGCACGTGCGGCGAAACCCTGACCGATTCCTGAGCTTTGCAGGGAAAAGCACCCCCGCCGAACCTGCAACGTTTCGTCCACGTTACGGACTCCGAGCGGCAGCGTTCCCCCTGTTTTGGGGCGAAGGCTTGCAAGCAGGGTGGAACCGTGGGAACAATCTGCTCTCACCCCTGAGATATACACAGGGGTGGGAGTTTTTCTTTTGCCCCGCAACGAATCAGGAGGTAAAACCATGTCTGAAGAAAACAAATTTACGTTTGAAAACAAGGAATTCCGCGACACCTATCGTCACACGGTCTCGCACATCCTCGCACAGGCGGTCAAGCGTCTGCATCCCGAGGTCAAGCTCGCGATCGGTCCCGCGATCGAAAGCGGCTTCTACTATGATTTTGATGCACCGTTCAGCTTCACGCGTGAGCAGCTTGACGCGATCGAAGCGGAAATGAAGAAGATCTGCAAAGAAAAACTTGCGCTGGAGCGTTTTGAGCTGCCGCGTGCCGAGGCGCGCAAGCTGATGGAGGAGCGTGAAGAGCCGTATAAGGTTGAGCTGATCGACGATCTGCCCGACGATGCGGTCATTTCGTTCTACAAGCAGGGCGAGTATGTCGACCTGTGCGCAGGCCCGCACCTCGATAACACGAGCCGCGTCAAGGGCAACGCCTTCAAGCTGACGAGCGCGACCGGCGCGTACTGGCGCGGCGACTCCAAGCGCAAAATGCTCCAGCGCATCTACGGCACGGCATTCCAGAAGAAGGAAGAGCTTGACGCCTATCTGACCGCACAGGAAGAAGCCAAGAAGCGCGACCACAACAAGCTCGGCCGCGAGCTTGAGTATTTCACGACGGTCGATTACGTCGGTCAGGGTCTGCCGATCCTGCTGCCCAAGGGCGCGCGCGTCATTCAGCTGTTGCAGCGCTGGGTTGAGGATGTTGAGCAAAAGCGCGGCTATCTGCTGACCAAAACGCCGCTCATGGCAAAGCGTGAGCTGTATAAGATTTCCGGTCACTGGGATCACTATCTTGACGGCATGTTCGTGATGGGCGACCCGAACGATGAGGAAAAGGAATGTTTTGCGCTGCGTCCCATGACCTGTCCGTTCCAATATCAGGTCTACCTCAACCGCCAGCGCTCTTATCGCGACCTGCCGATGCGCCTGGGCGAAACGTCCACGCTGTTCCGCAACGAGGATTCCGGTGAGATGCACGGACTCATCCGCGTGCGCCAGTTCACGATTTCCGAGGGTCATCTCGTGCTCCGCCCCGATCAGCTGGAAGCCGAGTTCAAGGATTGCCTCGACCTCGCCAAGTATTGCCTCGAGACGGTCGGTCTGCTCGAGGACTGCACCTTCCGCTTCTCCCAGTGGGATCCGGCAAACCCGAACAACAAGTACGAGGGCACCAAGGAGCAGTGGGACGAAGCACAGACCGCCATGGCGAACATCCTCGATCACCTCGGCGTCAAGTACGAGATCGGCATCGACGAAGCGGCGTTCTACGGCCCGAAGCTCGATATTCAGTACAAGAACGTATTCGGCAAGGAGGATACGCTTGTCACCATCCAGATCGACATGCTGCTCGCAAAGAAGTACGGCATGGAGTATATCGACAAGGACGGTCAGCGTGCAACCCCGTATATCATCCACCGCACCTCGCTCGGCTGCTACGAGCGCACGCTCGCTTACCTCATCGAGAAGTACGCGGGCGCGCTGCCGACGTGGATCGCACCGGAGCAGGTGCGCGTGATGCCGATGACCGACCGCAATGCGGACTATGCCGCGGACATCCGCGCAGAGCTGATGAAAAACGGCTTCCGCGTGGAACTTGACGACCGCAGCGAGAAGATCGGTTACAAGATCCGTCAGGCGCAGATGGAAAAAGTGCCCTATATGCTCGTGCTCGGTGACAAGGAGCAGGAAGCGGGCGAAGTGGCTGTGCGCGACCGCCGTGATGGCAAGACCACGGTGATGTCGCTGTCCGAGTTTGTCGAAAAGCTGTCTTACGAGGTCGATCATCAGGTTCGCTGATCATATGTATTTCCACTGGGGGACACTTGCCAAAAGCGTCCCCCAGTTCCTGTGCGGAGCGAGGGCACGCCTGATGATCTTCCATGCTGAGCATGCTCAGCCCGGCTGCTCGAGCGCGCGGATCGCGTCTCCCAGTTTGAACACCTTGACCTGATACAGCTGCCCGGGCGCGAGCGGACCGAACGCAAACTGCCCGTGCTCATCGGTGTACAGCGCGGCGATGGGCATATCCGGCGCGTCCGCGCGGTAGACCGTGACGAGTGCCGCGTCGACCGGCTTGCCGTCCACGCCGACCACGTTGCCAATGAGCGCAGGACGCTGATCCGCGGCAAGCGAAACCGTCGTTTCCACGACCTCGTGGGCAGCGGGCTTGACATAAAAGGACTGTTTATAATTCATGACGACAGTCGCTCCTTCCCCTAGCAAAAAACAACCGACCCGCGAAAAACCGGGTCGTTACATCCTACGAATGACTTAAAAAAAGGTGCGTGTAAAACAATATGGCAGAACAGAAGAAAATGGTATCCGAAATCACGTCAATGGACGTTGATTTCGCAAAATGGTACACCGACATCGTGAAAAAGGCAGAAATGATCGATTATTCCTCGGTCAAGGGCTGCGTCATCATGCGCCCCTATGCGCAGGCGCTGTGGGAGAACATCCAAAAGACGCTTGACGGCATGTTCAAGGAGACCGGACACGAGAACGTCGCAATGCCGATCTTTATTCCGGAATCGCTGCTCCAGAAGGAGAAGGATCACGTCGAGGGCTTTGCGCCCGAGGTCGCGTGGGTCACCCACGGCGGCTCGGAGAAGCTCGAGGAGCGTCTGTGCGTACGCCCGACCTCGGAGACGCTGTTCTGCGAGCATTATGCCAAGATCGTGCGCTCGTGGCGCGACCTGCCCAAGCTGTACAACCAGTGGTGCTCGGTCGTGCGCTGGGAAAAGACGACCCGTCCGTTCCTGCGTTCGCGCGAGTTCTGGTGGCAGGAGGGTCATACCGTGCACGCGACCGAGCAGGAAGCGCGCGAGGAGACCATGCGCATGCTGGGCGTTTACGCACAGTTCTGCGAGGAGTACCTCGCGATGCCGGTCATCAAGGGCCGTAAGACCGATAAGGAGCGCTTTGCGGGTGCGGTCGAGACCTACACGATCGAGGCAATGATGCACGACGGCAAGGCGCTGCAATCGGGCACGAGCCACTATTTTGGCGACGGCTTTGCGCGTGCCTTCGGCATGCAGTTCACCGACAAGAACAATCAGCTTCAGTATATGCACCAGACCTCGTGGGGCGCGTCCACCCGTCTGATCGGTGCGATCATCATGACGCACGGCGACAACGAGGGTCTTGTGCTGCCGCCCAAGATCGCGCCGACGCAGCTTGTGGTCATTCCGGTCGCCGCACATAAGGCGGGCGTCATCGACAAGGCGACCGAGCTGTATGAGCGCATCAAGCGCATGGGCGTGCGCGCCAAGATCGACGTATCCGACAACAGCCCGGGCTGGAAGTTTGCGGAGTACGAGATGAAGGGTATTCCGCTGCGTCTGGAGGTCGGTCCGCGCGACATCGAGCAGGGTCAGTGTGTGCTTGTGCGCCGTGACAACCGCGAAAAGACCGTCGTCAAGTTCGACGAGCTTGAGACCATGATCCCGCAGCTGCTCGACGAATTGCAGACCGCGCTCTTCAACAAGGCGCTCAAGAACCGCGAGGAGCACACCTACACCGCGCATTCGCTCGACGAGATGAAACGCATCGCGGGCGAGCATGCAGGCTTTGTCAAGACCATGTGGTGCGGCGATCTCGCGTGTGAAGAAAAGGTCAAGGAAGAAGCAGGCATGTCCTCGCGCTGCATGCCGCTCGAGCAGGAGCACCTCGGCGACGTGTGCCCGGTCTGCGGCAAGCCTGCAAAGCATATGATCGTATGGGGCATCGCCTACTAAGCTTCTTTTTGAAAAAAAGCAGCTTAGCGCAAGAAAAACCACTGTCGCCTGCGGGCGGGACGAGGGAGACGTTTTCCCCTTTATGAAAACGACCGTCGTGCAAGAAACACCACCGTCGCCTGCGGGCGGAATGAAAGCAGGTCTTTCGGGTTTGCGCCCAAAGACCTGCTTTTTTTGAGAGAAAGGAGTCCTTTATGCCGGAAAGTCAAGTACCAGACAAGGTTGTCGACGCGGTGGCCGATGTTGCGCCCGAGGGGATACGCTCGCACATCATCGCGTTTTTCAACAGCGGTCTGGGCAATGTTGCGCGCATCGTGCTGTCGATCTTGTTTGTGCTTCTCATTACGGCGCTGCTCAAGCGCATTGTGGCGCGCACGATGCACAAACTCGAAGCCCGTTTGCGCGCGCAGGATAATGCAAGCGCCGCGCTCGTGGGCTTTGTCGGGCATGTGCTCGTCGGTCTGATCTATCTGGGCAGCGCCATCAGCATGGTCGGTGTGTTGTCCTCGACCATTCCGCTCGTCGCGGATATTCTGAGCAAGCTGCTCGCCGCCGGCGGCGTACTCACCGTGGTCGCCGGTCTTGCCTCGCAGCAGGCGCTCGGCAGCATGGTGAGCGGCGTCATGATTTTGGCGTTTCGCCCGTTCAAGCTGGGCGATGTCGTGCGCTATGTCGACAATGACATTTCGGGTGTGGTCGAGGAGATCACGGTACATCATACGACCATCCGCACCTGGGAAAACAAGCGCGTCATCGTGCCCAACAGCAAAATGAACAATGCGATCATCGAAAATGCGGATTACGCGGACAGCAAGGTATGCGTATTTCTTGACATCGGCATCACTTACGAGTCCGACATTGAGAAGGCGAAGGATGTGCTCGCCGCACAGATCCAGAAGCACCCGAGTTACTTCGATTACCGCACGGTCGACGAACGCATGAACGGCGCGCCGCCGGTCGTGGTGCGCGTCATCAAGCTCGCAGACAGCGCGGTCATCCTGCGCGCGTGGATGTGGGCACAGGATAACGGCACGGCTTCCGCCATGAAGAGCGATGTGCTCCAAGGCGTCAAAAAAGCATACGAACTGGCGGGGGTCGACCTCGCCTATCCCCATCTGGTCGTGGTGCAAAAATAGAGGATTTCCCTGCGGATATAACAATGCTCCCTTGATCTCCTACCGTGTTTGATTGCACGGTTGACGATCAAGGGAGCATATTATTATGGTACGCCCGACAGAATTCGAATCTGCGACCTTTGGAGTCGGAGTCCAACGCTCTATCCAGCTGAGCTACGGGCGCGTTTGTAAATTCTATTATAGCATAGCCGCATCGGTTTGTAAACCCCTATCGCCGCCGCACAGACCGCCGTGCGCGGGCATACACTGGCATATGCAGATCGAAATGAGGAGGCGATGAATGATGACAGACCGGCAACGCTTGATTTGTGCACAGACTGCAACGGTCGATCTGGAACGGGACCGGCTCGCGCTGCATGCCAAGCCGAACGAGGGCGCACCCGTGACTGCACAGGTCGCAGACGGCGAACCGCTGACCGTGCTTGCAAACCGCGGCGGTTGGTATTTTGTGCGGCACGGACAAGAGGAAGGGTACGCGCACGCAGACTACATCACGTTAAATTATTGAAAGGTATTTGTGTAAAGCTGTCCATATTCAGGATATTATGAATATTTGATAGTCACACCTTGCAAAGTAGTTTCGGGAAAGCTATAATATAGATACTTGCACCGAAAACACAAGGAGGCAACAGATTAGGATGTATAAAATTCTGAAAAAGCAGCGGCTCAACGTCAACACCCAACTGATGGTGATCGACGCACCGCACGTCGCACGCAAGGCGGAACCGGGTCAGTTCATCATTCTGCGCGTGAGTGAGGATGGCGAGCGTATCCCGCTGACGATCGCGGAATACGACCGTGAGCAGGGCACGATCACGATTATTTTCCAGGAGGTCGGCGCAACGACCATCGCACTGGGCGAAATGAACGAGGGCGACAGCCTGCACGATTTTGTCGGACCGCTCGGCAAGGCGAGTGAGCTGGAAGGGCTGAAGAAGGTCGCGGTTGTCGGCGGCGGTCTGGGCTGCGCGATCGCGTATCCGCAGGCGAAGAAGCTGCACGAAATGGGCTGCGAGGTCGATCTCATCGCGGGCTTCCGCTCCAAGGACATCATCATCCTGGAGGATGAGATGAAGGCGGCTTGCACCAACCTGCACATCGTGACGGACGACGGCTCGAACGGCCGCAAGGCGCTCGTTACGCAGGTGCTCAAGGAGCTCATCGACGCGGGCAATCAATATGACGCGGTCATCGCGATCGGCCCGATGATCATGATGAAGTTTGTTTGCGAGACCACCCGTCCCTATGGCATCAAGACCATCGTTTCCATGAATACGATCATGGTCGACGGCACCGGCATGTGCGGCGGCTGTCGCCTGACAGTCGGCGGCGAGACCAAGTTTGCCTGCGTCGACGGTCCGGACTTTGACGGACATCTGGTCGATTTCGACAGCTCGATGCGTCGCGGCGCAATGTACAAGGCGCAGGAAAAGTCTGCGGTCGAGCGTCACGAATGCAACCTGATGAAGCAGGAGGTCAAGTAAAACGATGGCGAACATGAATCCGAAGAAGATGCCGATGCCGGAGCAGGCGCCCGACGTCCGCAATAAGAATTTTGACGAGGTCACCCTCGGCTACACGCCCGAAATGGCGATGGAGGAAGCGACCCGCTGCTTAAACTGCAAGAACAAGCCCTGCGTCGCCGGCTGCCCGGTACAGGTGCAGATCCCCGAGTTCATCGCGCTGACTGCCGAGGGCAAGTTCCTCGAGGCAGCGGCGAAGATCAAGGAAACTTCCGCGCTGCCCGCAGTCTGCGGTCGTGTATGCCCGCAGGAGAGCCAGTGCGAGTGTAAGTGCGTGCGTGGCATCAAGGGCGAAGCGGTCGCGATCGGCCGTCTGGAGCGTTTTGTCGCGGATTATGCGCGTGAAAACGGCGAAGCGCTGCCCGAGAAGCCCGAGCCGAACGGTCACAAGGTCGCGATCGTCGGCGCAGGCCCTGCGGGTCTGACCTGTGCGGGCGATCTCGCGCGCATGGGCTATCAGGTCACGGTGTTCGAGGCGCTGCACACCGCGGGCGGCGTGCTGATGTACGGCATTCCGGAATTCCGTCTGCCCAAGGAGATCGTCCAGAAGGAGATCGACAGCCTGAAGGCACTCGGCGTAGAATTTGTGCTGAACTTTGTCGTCGGTCGCTCCGAGACCATCGACGAACTGATGGCAGACGGCTATGAGGCGGTCTTTGTCGGTTCGGGTGCCGGTCTGCCGACCTTTATCGGCGTACCGGGCGAAAACGCAAACGGCGTGTACTCCGCAAACGAGTATCTCACCCGTATCAACCTCATGAAGGCGTACAAGTCCGACGCACCGACCCCGATCCAGCACGCGCACAAGGTTGCGGTCGTTGGCGGCGGCAACGTTGCAATGGACGCATGCCGCTGCGCAAAGCGCATGGGCGCAGAGGATGTTTACATCATCTACCGCCGCGGCGAGGCAGAGCTGCCCGCGCGTTTGGAGGAGATCCATCACGCGAAGGAAGAGGGCGTTGTATTCCAGTTCCTGACCGCACCGCTCGAAATTCTGACCGATGACAACTACAACGTCACGGGCATGAAGTGCCAGCGCATGGAGCTGGGCGAGCCGGACGCGTCCGGTCGCTGCCGTCCCGTACCGGTCGAGGGCAGCGAGTTCACGCTCGATCTCGACTGCGTCATCGCGGCGATCGGCACCAGCCCGAACCCGCTGATCCGTCACACCACCCCGGGTCTGGACACCAACAAGCGCGGCTGCATCGTCGCAGATGAGGAGCACGGCATCACCTCCAAGGACGGCGTGTTCGCAGGCGGCGACGCGGTCACGGGCGCGGCGACCGTTATCCTTGCAATGGGCGCCGGCAAGAAGGCTGCCCTTGCGATGGACGAGTACATTCGCAGCAAGAGCAAGTAAGCACAAGGCTGCAACCATTCAAAAAACCGCAAAAGCCCCGATTTTCTTCGCAGAAGGCGAGGAAAATCGGGGCTTTTTTTTACAGCAGTCGGAACGATTTGCGCGCTCGTTTGTTTTCATACATGCGGGCATCTGCCGCATTGATGATATCGCAGGCGGACTGTGAGGGATCAAAGGCGTGGAAACCAACGGCGAGCGAGGGGAAATCACAGTCCTCGCGCCGCTGACGCGCAACCTGTGCATCCAATTTGTCTAAGTAGGGCAGCAGGTCGTCCTCTGATGGGAGTGACAGCAGAATACTGAACTCGTCGCCGCCGAAGCGGTAAACCTTGGCATGCCGCGGGAACGCCGCTTGCAGCAAATGCGCAATCGCCCGCAGGCAGTGATCGCCGTAGGTGTGCCCCTTTTCGTCATTCACCCGCTTAAAGTCGTTGACATCCACCATGAGCAGCAGATTGACCGACTGCGGGTGCGCGCGAAAAGATGCGAGCTGCTTGTTGAACGCGGCACGGTTGAGCAGACCGGTCAAACCGTCGAGAATGCTGACCATTTCGCACAGCAGCGCGTAGTAGAGCACCAGAAAAAACGTGATGAGTATCCACGTCGTGTGATACTCCGGATGCCCGACCTGAAATAGCACCCCGGCAAGCATCACGGCGTTGCTGACAAGGATGCGTTTTTTGAAATACACCGGCAGATGTCGGGTCGCACGGATCTTTCGCATGAGAGACAAACAAATCGAGTACAGAAACGCCGCAAGATACACGGTAAAATAGGCACCGCGCCCATAGGAACAGTCTGCGCTGACCCAAAAGATCCAACCCTGCCAGGGGGAAAGCAGCACGAGCACCGCGCTCAACAGGGCGGGCAGGCTGTGCAAAATGGCAAATGGATTCTTGCGGTAGGTGTAAAAGTTGGACTCAATGAGAAAAACAAACGGGGAAAGCGCAAAACCGAGGGTGTTGAATATGATACACCGCACACGATTCGCGGGAATCGTATTATCGGTTAAAATACAGCCTAATTCCGCAATCGTGATTAGGATTGTGAGCACAATACAAGCGGTGAAATATTTTCTGCGGCTGCACTCTATCATAATGTCGGTCGAGACCCACCACAGCAAAATCACAGCGATGATGAGGCTGACAATACTGATCACCATAGTGCAGCTCCTTTGCGTCAGGGCGAACAGCGGGTGGATGTTTTCCGCTGCGCCGTGTGAGTTCGTATCGCCTCGGTCAATGTCACGCAGGACGATGCCGTCGCACATTTTCCCAATGTTTTTCCATCCCATGCGATCCTTATGCCCAGTATAGCACAGGAAGCAGGTGGTTGTCCCGTGAAATTGCGTAAATTTTACAAAATAGCGGTTTTCCTACCGGGATTGCATTCCAATCCGGACGCGCGCCGGTCTGCCCGATTCCCTTTGTTCGGACAAAACGATACTCCCCTCCTCGTCGACAGTGCTTGACTGCCGACGAGAAAGGGAGCACATCACATAGAAACGATTTTTGGGTTCTGCTTACGCGTTGACGGCATCGACAAAGCGCAGGAAAGCTTCCGTGCCCTGTGCGCTGCGCGCATATACGCCCGCGTGCTCGAGCACCTTGGCAAAGACCTTGCCGGTCTCGGCGTGCACGATATCGAGCGCGTTGTCTGCGGTGATGGTGTAGTGCGCGGCGAAGTCGCTCGCCCACGCCGCGTGCGACGCGGTCAGCTCGTCGGCGGACAGATCGCGCCCCGCAACCAGTGCGTCCGCGACCGCGGCAAGCTCGGTCTTGAGCCGCGCGGGCAGCACCGCGAGTCCCATGACCTCGATAAGCCCGATGTTTTCCTTTTTGATATGGTGCAGCTCGGCGTGCGGATGATACAGCCCGAGGGGATGCTCCTCGGTCGTCAGGTTGTTGCGCAGCACGAGATCCAGCTCGTAATCCACACCGCGGCGGCGCGCGATCGGCGTGATCGTATTGTGTGGCTCGCCGTCCGTCTGGGCAAAAATGCACGCCGCTTCGTCGGTGTAGCCGCGCCAGCGGTTCAGGATGCGGTCGGCAAGATCGACCAGACGTGCAGGTTCGGTGCCCGTCAACCGGATGACCGACATCGGCCAGCGCACAATGCCCGCACGGATGTCCTCGAAGCCCGTGAAGGTGAGCGTGTGCTCGATCGGCGCACGTTCCATCGCAAAGACGTAGCGTCCGCCCTGGAAATGGTCGTGTGCGAGAATGGAGCCGCCAACGATCGGCAGATCGGCGTTTGAGCCGACGAAATAGTGTGGGAACTGCCGCACGAAGTCGAGCAGCTTGCCGAAGCAGGCGCGGTCGATCTTCATGGGGGTGTGCTCTGCATTGAAGCAAATGCAGTGCTCATTATAGTACACATAGGGCGAGTACTGCAAAAACCACGGGCTGTCATTGATCGTGATGGGCACGACGCGATGGTTCTGCCGCGCGGGGTGGTTGACTCTGCCCGCGTAGCCCTCGTTTTCGCGGCACAGCAGACAGCGCGGATAGGCAGCGGCGGGCAGGTTGCGCGCCGCTGCGATCGCACGCGGGTCTTTTTCCGGCTTGGACAGGTTGATCGTGATGTCCAGTTCGCCGTAATCGGTCGGCGCCCTCCACTGAACGTCCTTCGCGATGCGGTCGCGGCGGATGTAGTTCGTACCCTGCGAGAACGCATAGTACCAGTCGGTCGCCGCCTCCGGCGACTGCGCATACAGCGCCGCGAAGCGACGGTTCACCTCGCTCGGGCGCGGGGTCAGCCGTCCCATGAGCGCGGTATCGAACAGATCGCGGTAGACAATGGAATCCTCGGGCAGCACACCGCGCGCGTGCGCATCGTCCATGAGCGCGGTCAGGATGTCGGGCAGCGGCGCCTCCGACACGTCACCCGGATCGGTATAGCTGTCGAGCTTCAGCTCTTCGAGCAGGGCGTTGACCGCATATGCGCGGTCACACGCCTCGAGCAGTCCGGTGCGCACGCCGTAATCCACGAGCTGCCGGATGGAATGGTCAATCATGCGGTTCCTCTCCTTTTACGCGAAGCCGTGCGGATGGGCGGCATGCCACTTCCACGCGGTGGACACGATGGTGTCAAGGTCATCATACTGCGGCTTCCAGCCGAGCACGTCCTTCGCCTTGTCCGAGGACGCGATGAGCTGTGCGGGGTCGCCCGCGCGGCGCGGCACAATTTCCGCCGGAATCGGGTGTCCGGTCACGCGGCGCGCACACTCGATGACTTCCTTGACCGTAAAGCCCACCCCGTTGCCGAGGTTAAAGACATCGCTTTCGCCACCTGCAAGCAGACGGTCGAGCGCGAGGATGTGCGCCTGTGCCAGATCGGTGACATGGATATAGTCGCGCACGCAGGTGCCGTCCTTGGTCGCGTAGTCATCCCCGAAAATGCTGATTTTTGCGCGCTGACCGTTCGGAACCTGCAAAATCAGCGGCACAAGATGGGTCTCGGGGTCATGTGCCTCCCCAATCGAGCCGTCCGGATGCGCGCCGCAGGCGTTAAAGTAGCGCAGCGCGATATAGCGCAGCCCGTGTGCGGACGAAACCCAGCGCATCATCTTTTCCATCGACAGCTTGGTCTCTCCGTAGCAGTTGGTCGGCTCGGTGCGGTCGCTCTCGAGGATCGGCACGCGCTCGGGCTCGCCGTAGGTCGCGGCGGTCGAGGAAAAGACCAGCTTGTCGACCCCGTTTGCGATCATCGCTTGCAGAAGCGTGATCGTGCCGCCCAGATTGTTGTCATAATATTTGAGCGGGTCGTGCATGGACTCCCCCACCTGCGAGCACGCGGCGAAGTGGATGACACCCTCGATGTCCTCGCTCGCGAAAACGTGCTCAAGCGCGCTGCGGTTGCGGATATCGACCTCATAAAAACGCGCGAGCGGATGTATCGCCTTGCGGAATCCGGTTTGCAGATTATCGACCACGACAACGTCGCGGCCCGCGTCGATCAGCTCGCGCACCGTGTGCGAACCGATATAGCCCGCACCGCCAAGAACCAGAATAGACATTTGGATCCTCCTTTTACATCGTCAGAAGCTGCACGCCGCCCTCGGGGCGGATGGACATGACATGGCACTTGCCCGCGCCGAGCACCGCTTCGGTGCGGCGGCGGAAGTCGTCGAGCCGCGCGAGCGGCACGATCGCCTGGATCGTGCCCGCGAAGCCGCCGCCGTGCACACGGAACGCGCCTTCGCCCGCAAGCGCACGCTCGGAGACCGCGAGTGCGACCGCGACCGCCTGCTCGCGCGGCGTCATGTGACACGATACGTTTTGCAGATACATGTACGACGACTGTCCGGACTCCCGCATGAGCGCGAGGAAACGCGGGAAATCGTCCTGCCGCAGCGCTTCCGCCTCATCGGCGGCGCGGCGGTTTTCCGCGAAGAAATGGATCGCGCGCAGCACCGCACGGTCACCGACGCGCGCGCGGATGCGTGGGATCGCGTCAAAGAACGCGTCCTCATCGACCTCGCGCAGCACCTCGTGCCCGAGCGCGGCCGCGACCGCACGCATCTCGGCCGGAATCGCAGCATATTCCTCGGTCAGGTCGGCGTGGCTCGCGCCCGACTCGAGAATGCACAGCGCATAACCCTCGCGCGTGAGGTCGACCCCGATGCCCTCGACCACAGGCGCGGCGGGGTCGGCAAAGTCGATCGCGACGGCGCCGCCGACCGCGCACGCGGTCTGATCCATCAGTCCGCACGGCTTGCCGAAGAACACGTTCTCGGCATACTGCCCGATCTGTGCGATGCGCACCGCGGAGATCTCCGCGCCGCAGAACAGATGGTTCATGATCGTGCCGAGCAGCACCTCATACGCCGCGGAGGACGACAGACCCGAGCCCGCGGGCACATCGGACACCATATATGCATCAAAGCCGCCGACCGGATAGCCCAGTTCGCGGATGCGGCATGCGACACCGCGGATGAGCGCGGCGGAGGTGTTGCGCTCGCGCTCGACCGGCGCGGTACCGTCGAGCGCGACCTCGAGCGCGGGGTAGCCCTCCGAGCACACGCGAATGACATTCGTGCCGGTCGGCGCGGCGACCGCGAGCATATCGACGTTGACCGATGCTGCAAGCACGCGCCCGTGCTGGTGGTCGGTGTGGTTGCCGCCGAGTTCGGTGCGGCCGGGTGCGGAAAACACGCCCGCGCAGTCCGTGCGGCCAAATACTTCCTCCCACCGGTGCAGCACCGCTTCGATGCGTTCCTTCGCAGGCTGTGCCTGTCCGTACAGGCTTATCAGCCGTGCGTCCCATTTTCCCTCGCGCAGTCCGTCGCGCAGCATCTGTGTAGCAATCATGTGGTCACGCTCCTTTTTCTGATTGTCTACAGTCTACTCTATCCGCATAAAAAACGCAATCGTATTTTTACTAAAAATATTTTTTCATCGTTTTACCCGTTTTGCATTTCGCTCTTTATGCAATCCGCCGGAGGCGCCACACTGTCGCGCAGCACGAGCGAGGGCGGAATGACGACCTTTTGGGGCAAAATACGCTGCTCCCTTCCGCGTGCGGGCGCACGCTCAGTGACAAGGCGCACCGCAGTCGCGCACATCTCGCGCAGATGGGTGGAGACCGAGGTCAGCGGCGGCTCGATGAGCTCGGACAGCGGCGTGTCATTGAAGGAAATGATGGACACGTCCTCGGGCACGCGCAGGCCGCTTTCGCGCAGCGCGCGCACCGCGCCGATCGCGTTTTCCTCGTTCGCGGTCAGATAAGCGGTGGGCAGCGGCGCACCCTTTTGGATGTGCGCGCGCAGCCGCGCGGCGGTCGCCCCCGCGTTCATGGGCGCGGTCAACAGATACTGCGCATCATACGACCCGCGCTGCCGCATATAGCGGATAAACAGCGTGCGCCGCAGCTCGGGCGCGGGCTGCTTCCAGTCGTCCAGCTTTTCCTCCGGACCGATAAAGCCGATGCGCGTATGCCCGATCGCAAAGAGATGCGACAGCGCGGTCTCGATGCCCAATCGGAAGTTGATGACGACCGAGTCACTATGCAGTTCATCCGGCGAGGAGTCGAGGAATACGACGTTGTCGCTCCGTTCGCGCAGCGACGCAATCTGCCCTCGTGTGAAAATACCGATCGCGATGACGCCGTCGAGTGTCGTTTCCTCGGGATAGGCAAAGCCGTGCTCGGTCTGGTGCAGCGGACAGACCTCGATCTTGCGCGCGGTACACTCCTCGCCGACGAAGCTCTTTAAATAAAGATAATACGGATCGTCGAGCTGCTCGACCGGCGAAAGCATCTCGGCAAGCCCGATGCGCAGCGTACATTTGAGCGAGCGTCCCTTCCGGCTCTTGGTCGCGGCATAGTTGAGCTTGCCGGCTGCCTCGAGCACGCGCGCACGCGTGCCCTCACTGACGCTCATGGTCGGGTCGTTATTTAAAATACGCGAGATTGCTGCCGCCGACACCCCTGTGTATGCGGCGAGTTCCTTGAGCGTTGCCATATGTCTCCATCCTTTGCCTGTTGTGAAATCTATCAAATTCTTGTTGTAATTTGCGCTTTCTGTTGTTATCATACCGCGCTTTTCTTCTGCTTGCAAGCACTGCTTTGCCATGTTTTTGTGCATTCCATCCAATTCAAGTTTGTTTTATCCGGTAAAAACAAACAATGTACCCGAAAAATCTCAAGGAAGAGAGTAAAAATTTATAGAGTAATTTTCGTAAAATTAAATTATCATGATAACAACAACAAGGGAGTCGACCCGAGGGGGGCGCTTCTCACACACGGGACATACTAGGAGGAGAATTACATGAGCAAGAACAAGGTACTCGCACTGACACTGGCTGGCTGCATGGTAACTTCTGTACTGGCAGGCTGCGGCGCTGCAAAGGACGCGACCAAGGATGCCGCGCCCGCAACCGACGCAAAGACCGACTCCGCCGCGGGGGCTTCGGCTGCTGCCGATTATTCCAAGGTTTCCATCGGCGCTTGCATCTACAAGTTTGACGATACCTTTATGACGAACGTCCGCAAGGCGATGAGCGACACCTCTAGCGAGCTCGGCTCGTCCATCGACCTGCAGGACTCCCAGAACAAGCAGCCGACCCAGAACGATCAGGTCGACACCTTCATCACCAAGGGCGTAAACGCGCTAGCGATCAACGCAGTTGACCGTACCGCAGCGGCTCCGCTCGTTGAGAAGGCAAAGGCGGAGAGCCTGCCGATCGTATTCTTCAACCGTGAGCCGGAAGCAGACGTCATGCAGTCTTACGACAAGATCTGGTACGTCGGCGCGAAGGCGGAAGAGTCCGGAACGATGTCCGGCGAGATCATCGCAGACTACTGGAAGGCTCATCCGGAAGCAGACCGCAACAAGGACGGCAAGCTGCAGTATCTGATGGTCACCGGCGAGCCGGGTCATCAGGATGCTACGCTGCGTACGGAGTATTCGGTCAAGGCGATCGAAGCTGCCGGCATCGCAGTCGACAAGCTCGGTGAAGACACCGCTTACTGGGATAAGGTCAAGGCGACCGACCTTGTCACCTCGCTGCTCGCTGCAAAGGGCGTAGAGAATGTTGAAGCCATCCTGTGCAACAACGATGACATGGCACTCGGCGCGATCGAAGCACTTAAGGCTGCGGGCTACAACAAGGGCGACGCTGCGAAGTTCACCCCTGTCGTCGGCGTTGACGCGACCGACGCTGCGCTGCAGGCAATGAGCGAAGGCTCGCTGCTCGGCACCGTTCTGAACGACGCAGTCAACCAGGGCGCTGCAACCGTTAAGATCGCGGCTGCCGCTGCTGCCGGCCAGGAGATCAACAAGGACACCATCGGCTATGAAGTAACCGACGGCAAGTATGTCTGGATCCCCTACGTCAAGGTCACTGCTGACAACTACAAGGATTATATGAAATAAGTGACCCCCATCCCCGCGGGGATGCATGCGGGCGATGGAACGGGAGTCAATGCACTCCCGTTCCATTTGTCCCGACCTTCACAACAAGGAGGAAAGCTATGGGAGAATATATTCTCGAGATGAACGGCATCTGCAAGTATTTTCCGGGCGTGAAAGCGCTGGAGAACGTGCAGCTTCGCGTGCGTCCTGGCACGGTGCACGCACTTATGGGGGAAAACGGCGCAGGCAAGTCGACGCTGATGAAGTGCCTGTTCGGAATCTATCAGGAAAATGCCGGAGAGATCATCTTCGACGGTGAAAAACGCAATATCACCAGCTCTAAAATGGCACTGGATCTGGGCATCTCGATGATTCATCAGGAATTGCACCCGATTCGGTTCCGCCCGGTCATGGAAAATATCTGGCTCGGCCGCTTCCCCAAAAGCGGCATCGCCGTCAGTCATAAAAAAATGTACGAGCAGACGCGCAAGCTGTTCCAGCAGCTCGACCTCGACATCGATCCTGCCGCGCTCGCGGGCACGCTGTCTGCGTCGACCCTTCAGCTTGTCGAAATTGCAAAGGCGGTCAGCTACGATTCCAAGATCATCATCATGGACGAGCCGACTTCCTCGCTGACGGAGGACGAAGTCGACCGTCTCTTCCGCATCATCAACCAGCTGCGCAGCGAAGGCCGCGCGATCATCTACATTTCGCACAAGATGGAAGAGATCCTCAAGATCTCCGACGAAGTCACGATCATGCGTGACGGTACTTATGTCGGCACCTGGCCCTCCAAGGAGCTGACGACCGACCTCATCATCAGCCGTATGGTCGGTCGTGAACTGACCAACCGTTTCCCGCCCAAGACCTACGAAACGAGCGATGAGACCATCCTCGAGGTCAAGGGACTGACGGCGAGTGCGCCGCGCTCCTTCCGCGATGTGTCGTTCACGCTGCGCCGCGGCGAGATCCTGGGCATCGGCGGTCTGGTCGGCGCACAGCGCACCGAGCTTGTCGAAGCGATCTTCGGTCTGCGCGGCATTGCGTCGGGCGAAATGACCATCAACGGTCAGCCCTATCGCGCAAAGAACGTTGCGGATGCAAAAAACCACAAGATCGCGCTGCTCACCGAGGAGCGCCGTGCAACCGGTATCTTCGGCTGTCTGTCCATCCTCGACAACACGGTCATCGCCGCACAAAAGACCTTTGCACACGGCGGCGTGCTCGATGACAAGGCGCGTATGAAGGCTGCAAGCGAATCCAACGCGCAGCTTCGCACCAAAACGCCGTCCATGGCAGAGCTCATACAGAACCTGTCGGGCGGCAACCAGCAAAAGGTGCTGCTCGCCCGCTGGCTGCTGACCGAGCCGGACATCCTCATCCTCGACGAACCCACGCGCGGCATCGACGTCGGCGCGAAATACGAAATCTATACCATCATGCAGTCTCTCGCCGCGCAGGGCAAGGCGATCATCATGATCTCCTCCGAAATGCCCGAGCTGCTCGGCATGAGCGACCGCGTCATGGTCATGTGCGCAGGCCGTCAGTCCGGCATTCTGAACAAAGAGGACGCCGACCAGCTTGAGGTCATGCGTCTGGCGACACAATTCATGTAACATTGGGGGGTCTCTATATGACAAAAGACAAAGAAAGAGATATTTCCTGCAAAAAATACTATATGCAGCGCATCATCATCGGTGCTATAGTACTTATTGCCGGTATTCTTCTCAACTTTGCGGAGAGTGCCGCCGATCTCACCAAGGTGCTGTTTGACCTTCCGTGGTTCATCGGCATCATCGGCGTTGCATTTCTCGGCATCGGTTTCGCAGGATTTAGAAAAAGCCGTCCGGAGGACGTCATCCACCTCAGCCCGCAGCGCACGCACGATTTTCTGCTCAATAATGCGATCATCCTCGCGCTCGCGGTTCTGGTCGTTATCATCTGCTTCAAGGAGCACTCCTTCATGCAGATCAAGGTCCTCAAGGACATTCTCGCGCAGGCATCCCCGCGTGTCATCATCGCACTCGGCGTGTGCTTTACCCTGCTGATCGCAGGTACCGACCTTTCCGCAGGCCGTATGGTCGGTCTGTCAGCGGTCATTTCGGCGTCCATGATGCAGACCGCGGAATATGCAAACCGCTTCTTCCCCGATCTGCCGCAGATCACGCCCCTGATCCCGATCATCCTCGGCATCATCGCGTGTATCCTCTTCGGTGCGCTCAACGGTTTCCTTGTCGCACGGTTCGATATGCATCCGTTCGTCGCAACCCTGGCAACGCAGGTCATGATCTACGGCGCATGCTCGCTCTACTTCGACATGCCGCCCAACAACTCGCAGCCGATCGGCGGCATCCGCCCCGACTTCGCGCTCATCGGTCAGAAGCGTCTGCTCCAGTGGGACTGGTTCAAGGATCTGCCCATCATCGGCAAGCTGTTCGCGAACATTTCGGTGCTGATCCCGATCGCGATCGTCTTTATCATCGTCATCTGGTTCGTGCTCAATAAGACGGTTTTCGGCAAGAACGTTTACGCCATCGGCGGCAACCGCGAGGCGGCAGTCGTTTCCGGCATCAACGTTTTTGCGACCATCATGGGCATCTTCATTCTGGCTTCCGCGCTGTACGGCGTTGGCGGCGTGCTCGAAGCAGCGCGTACCGCAGGCGCAACGAACAACTACGGCGTAGGCTACGAGCTTGACGCGATCGCAGCGTGCGTCGTCGGCGGCGTATCGCTCAACGGCGGCGTCGGCAAGGTCTCCGGTATCCTGTCCGGCGTGCTGATCTTCCAGGTCATTCAGTACGGTCTGCAGTTCATCGGCATCTCCCCGATGTGGCAGCAGATCATCAAGGGCATCATCATCGCAGTCGCAGTTGCGATCGACATGTCGAAGTACCGCAAAAAGTAAGCACACATCATTTCTCTCTTTCTCCATTTTTTCACGAAAAAGGCGTACCGTTTCCGGTACGCCTTTTTTGCATGCGTTTGATGTGCGCACGATTTAAGGCCTGAGCCGCATTTAATACTCCAAAATGCCCGCTCTACGCTGGACGGGATCTTGGCAGCACAGCTTGGCTTCGCGCCGTCGCAGAGGATACCTGACACGATCACAAGCGAGTTGACTCGCGTATGGCTGATCGCCTCGTATTCCGCGCCGTGCAGATAAGCGATGCCGCAACCCGCGGCACAGACCGCGCTGACCACGCCACAGTAAGCACTCAGTCCGCTCATGCCGACGTCGGCCAAGGTTTTGCTTTCCAAGACCATGCAGCACGCAACGCCGGAGTTGCAAAAAGCGCTGCGTATCTCCACGCCTGATGGGGCTGCACAATATGCTGACCGTCTTATAGCCGGTGTGCGGTTATAAGGATTTCCTCGCATTTTTTTGCACAAAAGCGCGCCTTTTTGTGATATGATCGGAAAAAGACGCGCTTTTTATGTATTTTACGGTTTTACGGCGTGTACTGTGACACGTTGATCGGGGTCACGATGGTATAGGGCGACATGAGATATTTGCCGTCGCGCAGCGTGAAGCGGTCGATGCCTTCGTCCTGTGCGAGCGCATAGGCGAGCCGAACCACATTGCGCGCCTGCCCCGCCGCATCGTTATAGACCGTGCCGAGCATGCGGCGCGCGGTGACCGCCTCCAGTCCCGCAGGCGTACCGTCGATTCCGACCACTGCGGGACGGCGTGTGATGCCTGCCGCATCGAGCGCGTCGAGTGCGCCGAGCGCCATATCGTCATTGTTTGCGATGACCGCTTCGATGCGGTCGCCATATTGTTCAAGCCAGAGTGCCATTTTGGTGCTCGCCTGCACGCGCTGCCAGTTTGCAATACCCGTCGCAAGCTTGTCGGTCTTGATCCCCGCTTCCGAGAGCTGCTTGATGACATATTCCGTGCGGATGACGGAATCCTGATGCCCCTGATCGCCCTCAAGCATGACATATTGCAGCCTGCCGTCGCCGTTGCGGTCGAGGGAGGCGGGGTCTGCCGCATATTGGTCGCTCAGCAGCTGCCCCTCGAGCGTGCCGGATTCCGCCGCATCCGCGCCGACGTAATACGCCTTGTCGTAGCGTCGCAGATCCTCCTCGACCGGTTCCCGATTGAAGAGAATGATGGGCGTATTCGCATTTTTCGCCTTGTCGATGAGCGATGCGGCGGCGGTGCGGTCGACGACATTGACGAGCAGCACATCGTACCCCTTTTCGAGGAATGCGGACGCCTGCTCATTTTGCAGCGTCTGGCTGTACTGCGCGTCGCGGAAGGTCAGGGTCAGGCGCACGTTTTTCTCCTGCTCGATCGCCTTTGCCGCGCGCTGCATATCCTCCGCCATTAGGCTGATGAACGTGTCGTCCTGCCGGTACAGGCAAATGCCGACGCGCAGATTGCGCACGCCGCCGTTTGGTGCGGCGCAGCCCGTGCACAGGCACAGCATCAGCGCCACTGCGAGTAATCGTTTCATAGCGTTTCTCCTCACTGCTCTATCGGGAACAAAAGCTGCTGATTGGCGGAATCATACAGATTATCCGCTGTGATCAGGCGGTATCCGACCGCGCCCTCGTTTTTGACCTTTTCCCCGTCCAGAATGCGGTATGCCTGGCGCACTGCAAGAAAGCCCATTGAAAAATCATCCTGCACAACGAGCGCGCCGTTCGGGTCGTTTTCGAGCGCAGTCAGCAGGGTCGAGGTCGCGCCGAAGCCATACAGCTGCAAGCCCGCGCCGGGAAACGTGCCGAGCAGCCGCTCGAGCGTGCCGCTGTCGAGCGCCGCGACTGCGGTGATGCCGCGCTGCCGCAGCCGGTTGGCAAACGCCGGGGTGGACAGTTCGCTGCCCGATACCGTCAGCTCCTCGCAGGTGCCGCCCACGTTTGCGATCGCATCGCACAGCCCGCGCAGCCGGTTGCGGTAATCCGTGCGATCCGCCATTTGGCCGTCGACCGCGCAAATGACCGCCACCGTGCGATTGTTTCGTGCAATGCTGCGCCCCAGCGCAGTCCCCATGCCGTATTGGTCAGCGGACAAGCGCGCCGCAACATGTGTACTGTTCACGCCCGACTGGAACGTCACGACGGGCACTCCCACCGCTTCGACCACGGGTGCGAGCGCGGTGCGGCTCGCCGCGGACAGCAGGATCGCCTGTGCGCCGTTTGATACCTCGCGCGCGATCAGATGCGCCTGTTCCTCCGCGTCGTTCTGCCGGCTGAGCGTAATAATGGACAGGTCGATCTTGTACTCATCCGCTGCCCGCAGCGCACCCTCGCGCAGCGCCGTATTTTCCGGCAGTGTGGTCTCGGGCACGATGAGGCTCATCATGCGCACCGGTTTTTCCGTGTTATTTCGTGTGGTCAACGCCATGCCCGCGCCGAGCGCAAGCAGCAGCAGCACAAACACAATATATTTCAGGCGATGCTTCACGTCGTTCCTCCCGTTGTTCCCCCGCCGTCGCGCCGCACAGGCAGACGGATACGCACCCGTGTGCCGTGATCCGGCTCGCTCTCGATTTCCACGCCGTAAGGCTCGCCGTAGTATAGCCGCACACGGTCATGCACATTGCGCAGACCATAGCCCTTGCGATCGCGCGGATGCGAACCGCTCTCCCCCTGAAAATCGGGCGCGAGCAGCACCTCCACAAGCTCGGGTCGAATGCCCATGCCGTTGTCCTCGATCTCGATGTGCAGCTCGTCCCCGACCTGCATCGTGCGAATGATGATGCGCCCGTCACCGTCCATGTATTCCATGCCGTGCACGATCGCGTTTTCCAGCAGCGGCTGAATGACCAGCTTGGGGCATGACAGATCGCCCAGTGTCGGGTCGAGCTCGGTCTCCACGATGAATTTATCCTTATAGCGCATGCTCTGAATGGTCAGGTAGCTTTTCGCGTGGGACAACTCCTGCGACAGCGTGATGACGCTGCGCCCCTTGCTCAGGCTGATGCGGAACAGCCGCGCGAGCGCAGTGACCATGCGGATCGCCTCATCATAGCGTTCGTTTTCCACCATCCAGATGATGGAGTCGAGCGTATTATAGAGAAAATGCGGGTTGATCTGCGCCTGTAGTATCTCCAGTTCGTTTTTGCGTTTTGCTTCCTGCTCGCGTACGATGTCGTCCATCAGGCGGCGCATCTGTGCCGCCATCGAGCGGATCGCCTGCCCGAGATGGCGCACCTCATACGAGCCGCCGACCGCAATCTCCGCGTGCAGGTCGCCCGTTTCCAGTTGATTGACCGAGCGCTCGAGTCTGCGCAGCGGCACGGTGATGCGCGAGGACAGGAATGTGTTCGCCGCTGCCATCATCGACACGACGAGCAGCATGAGGAACACGAAAAACAGCCAGTTTGGGAACAGCCCCGCTTCCAGTTCCGCGAGCGGCGTGACGCCGATCAGTTTCCACCCCGTGTAGCCGATTGTGCGCACGGTCACCATGCGCCGTTCGCCGTGGAAGGTTTCCACGTGGTTGCCATCCTCGTATTTCGCGGCGGCGGCGTTGTTCTCGACGTACAGCCCCGCATGCACAAGCTGCTGATTGGGATGATAGACCAGATTGCCGCGGTCGTCGATCAGGTAGAGATACCCCGAGTCCGCGAGCGCGCCCGATTCGCAAAGCTGTTGAAAGCTGCTGAAGTCGATATCGACGAGGAGCAGCCCCTGCCCGATCCCGCCTGCGCGCGTCAGCTCGACCGCGCGGCTGAGCGAGATGCACCAGCGGTAGCGCGGCTCGCGCGTTTCAAACAGATTTTGCACATGCGGCAGCGAAAAGTGGAAATTTTCGATGCGCCCGAATGCGCTCTGGAACCACTCCTGCTTTTCCGGTGCGGCGTTCGCTTTCAGCCGCGACTGCGGCACGGACGCAATGAGCTGTCCACTGCCATCAAATACCGCGATGGATAACGTTTGCTCACGCCCTGATTCATAGAGCAGATTCATCTGCTCGGTCAGCGATTTTTCCGCGAGATCGGTATTCTTGATGACCGTGTAGTACATGGTATCCGAAATGCGCATCATGTTGCGCAGATAGGTATCGATCGAGGTGCTGATCTGCCCGACAATACGGATGTTGTCGGTCGCGACGCGGTCGGTCACCTGATCGGCATACCGGAAATAGATGGACAGCCCGAACGCAATGAGTGCGAGCGCGGTCATCCCCGTGAACGAGATCGCGAGCATGACCTGCAGCCGTCCCTGTCCAAGCATCTTCCACAGCTCGCGCGGTGACTTTTTCATTGCATTCCTTCCCGATATTTCGACGGCGAAACGCCATATTGCTTCTTAAAAATGTAGCTGAAATAGTTGGGGTCGAGCAGCCCGATCTTTTCCGCGATGATGTACGCCTTGTCGTCGGTCGTGCGCAGCAGTTCGACCGCGCGCTCGAGTCGGATGCGCGTCAAGTGTGCGACAAAGTTTTCGCCGGTCTCGCGCTTGAACAAGGTGGAAAAGTACGACGGGCTGACGTGCAGATGCGCGCACACGCGCTCCGCGGACAGCGTCGGCTCCTGATAGTGCGCCGCGACGTATTCCTTCGCGTTTTCGACGAGTTGGCTTGCCGAGCGGCTGCGCCCGTGGCCGATCGACGCCGTAAGCTGACGGCTGAGCGCGGTCAACTGTTGCTCGAGCGCAGCGGGCGACGCGTCCTCCAGAAACTGCTCGAGCCGGAAGCCGCTGATGTCAAGCTGATAGATCTGCGTCAGCTTGCCCAGTTCGGTCAGGATGGTCATGATGCAAAAACGGTGCTGCTGCACCGACATGCCCTCCGCACAGCAGCAGCGCACGAGCGCTTCCGCGTCCGCGGGCAGTTGGGCGGTCTTGCCGAGCTTGATATCGTCGACCAGACGCTTGAGCGCCTGGTCATCGAATGCGAAGCGCGCGGACGGGTTCGGCTCGATGTCTCCGATGTAAATGGCGCGCCCTGCGCCCGCGAGCGCGCGATAACCGAGCGCTTCGCGTGCGCCCTGCGTCGATTGGTACAGCGTTTTGGGGTCGGTGACCGGCAGACCGACGCCCGCGCTCAGCACCAGACCGAGACTGCGCTCCCCCATCGCGCACAGGCTATCGAGCGTGTCGATGAGGGAGGACATGCCCCCCGCGTCGTCCAGCAGCACGATAAACACCGCGCAATCGCCCCGAATGACGCACTGAAAGCGAAATCCGGTCTTTTTTAGCCGATTTTCGACCAATTCGCGCACCGACACGGGCACAAGCTCGGGCAGCTCGTCCAGTCCGTGCGCGGACGCGTCCGCATGCAGATACGCGACGGCATAGCAGCCCGCGCGCATATCGACCTCAAAGCGCTCCATATCCGCGATCGGGTCGTCCTCGAGCGGTCGGTCAAGCATGCGGTGCAGCAGCTGCTCGCGCAGCACGGGCAAGCTGCGGCGGTAATGCTCGCGCAAACGCTCGATGCTGCGCTGCTCCTGCACCTCCTGCGTAATGCGTGCGTGCAGCTTGTCGAGCACCGCCTCCAGTTCGTCCGCACTAATGGGTTTTAAAATGTACTCCGAAATGCCGAGGGTCATCGCCTCCTGCGCATACTCAAAATCATCAAAGCCCGACAGCAGGATGACCTTGACGTTCGGCTGCTGCTTTAAAATCTGGCGACTCATTTCCAGTCCGTCCATGAACGGCATTTTGATGTCGCTGATGACCACATCCGGTCGGGTCTGCTCGGCAAGCTCCAGTCCGTTGCAGCCGTTTTCCGCTTCTCCGACGACCGCGAAGCCATGTTTTTCCCAGTCGATGCGGTGGATGATGCCCTTGCGTAGATTTTCCTCATCGTCGACCAAAATCAGGCGATATTGCTCCAAGGCGACCAGCCTCCCTTCCCCTTTTTTTGCTCCACTTCTGTGAAAAATAGCTAATATCAGTATAGCATATTTGCCAGAGCGTTGTAAACATCTCACGATAGGGGTTCTAGCAAAAAAACGGCATGCCCCGTTTATGGGACACGCCGTCATCAGATTGGTCGGTCGTTATGCGGTCGCTTTTGCTGCGTCCATCTTGCTTTGCAGGGCTGTCACAAACGCTTCACGCTCATCCGCGTCTGCAAACGCACGAAACGGCACAATGAGTGCCTCCATCGGACCGAGAAAGAGGAAGTAATGCGCTTTATCGGTCACAATGTGATCAATCGCGGTGTAATCGTACGCGCTGTCCTCGCCCTCACCGGTCAGCCGCACCTGGTCTTCCTCCAGCGTCAGTGTTTTTTCCCCGCACGCCGTACCGCTGCCCTTTTTGAGCACGGTCAGCACATGTTTCTGCACACTGTTGCGCACCGAAAACGGAATGAACAGCGCATATACGAACGCCGCAAACACAAACGCGCCGAGCGCCGCGCCAGAAGGGTGCTGTGCCAACCCGTAATACACGCCGCCTGCCGCAAGAATCAAAATGGTACCCATGATTTGGGAACGCCGCAGCCGTCCGCGCAAACGCTTATCATTTTTCAGAAAACTCAGATTGAACGCGAGATAGTCGTCCGCGGTGATTTCATAATTTGCCTGCATGCCGTGTGTCTCCTCCCAAGCGGTTTTGCTTTATCATACCATATTCATGCGTGCATGGCAAGGTATGAAAAAAAGCCAGCTCCCGAAAGAGCCGGCTTTTTAGATGCATAAAAGTTTGGCTTAGAGCTTGACCTGACCGCACAGACCGGTGTGCGCGGTGATATACTCACGGCCCATCTTGGAGTACTCGAACGGATTTGCCTTAGCGGGGTCCTGCTCCGCCTCGACCATGATCCAGCCCTCGTAGCCCGCCTTGTCGAGGATCTCGAAGACGGAATCGAAGTCGACGCAGCCGTCCGGATCGCCCGGAACCGTGAACGCGCCGTTGCGGACAGCCTTCAGGAAGGACCAGTCCTCTGCCTTGACCTTCTCAACGATCGGCATGCGCATGTTCTTCAGGTGAACGTGACCGACACGGTTTGCAAACTTGCTCAGAACTGCAACCGGATCCTCGCCCGCGAAGGTGAAGTGGCCGGTGTCAAAGCACAGGAACACATACTTCGGGTCGGTGTTCTCCATCAGGCGGATGGTCTCCTCAACCGTCTGGCAGACCGTGCCCATGTGGTGATGGAAGCAGGAACGGATGCCATACTTCTCCATGGACAGCTTGCCCAGCTTGTTCAGGCCGTCCGTGAAGCGATCCCACTCCTCGTCGGTCAGGTTGCGCTTGTCCTTGAGGACGCGCTTGTCTTCCATACCCTGGATAGAGCCGGACTGCTCGGAAATGTTGATTGCGGTCGCGCCAACATAGGACAGATACTCCAGCTCCTTGATGAACTCGCGCTCGGTCTCCTCGTACGGCTTGTCAACGAGGAAAGAAGAGAACCACTTGGAAGCGATCGTCATGTTGCGAACGTCGAGCATGTGCTTGAGCACAGCCTTGTCCTCGGGGTACTTGTGACCGACCTCGCAGCCGTCAAAGCCTGCGAGCTTCATCTCGGAAATGCACTGCTGGAAGGTGTTCTCGTCGCCGAGATCCCACATATCATCATTGGACCAGCCGATCGGGCAAATACCCAGGCGTACCTTCTTCGGATCTAACATATTTCATTACCTCCATACACTTTTCACTCACGGGCACGGCAGCCCATTTTCTATGACTCTATTGTATAAGAAGTGTGCAGGAAAGTCAAACGGTATTTGTGAAATTTTGAACAATTTTTGAGCGTTTTCAGATGCGTGCCACACCGCTGTCCCGCGCCGCCTGTGCGACCGCCTGCGCGACCGCATTGATGACGCGCGCATCGAATGCGGCGGGCATAATATTCTCGCTTGTCAGCTCTTCATCGGGGATGACATGTGCAATCGCGTATGCCGCCGCCATCTTCATCTCCTCGTTGATGTCGCTTGCGCGCACATCAAGCGCACCGCGGAAAATGCCCGGGAACGCGAGGACGTTGTTGATCTGGTTCGGATAATCCGAACGACCGGTGCCGACGACTGCCGCGCCGCCCTTTTTGGCATCCTCCGGCCAGATTTCGGGCACAGGGTTCGCCATCGCGAACACCATCGGATCGGGCGCCATCGTCGCGACCATGTCGCTCGTCAGCACCTGGGGGGCGGACAAACCAAAGAACACATCCGCGCCGCGCACCGCATCCTCGAGCGTGCCCGTCAGATGCGCGCGGTTGGTCACGCGCGCCATGTCCGCCTGCGCGGGATTGAGCCGCTCGTCCCCCTCGCACACGATGCCGAAGCGCTCACACATGATGACGTTGCGCACGCCGAGATACATCAGAAACTTGGTGACCGAGATCGCCGCCGCACCGCAGCCATTGACGCACAGACGAATGTCCTCGAGCTTGCGTCCGGTCAGGCGGCAGGCGTTGATCATCGCGGCGGCGCAGGTGACTGCCGTGCCGTGCTGGTCATCGTGGAAGATCGGGATGTCGCAGACCTCCTTGAGGCGGCGCTCGATCTCAAAGCAGCGCGGCGCGGAGATGTCCTCGAGGTTGATGCCGCCGAACGAGCCGGAGATCAGCTCGATCGTACGCACGATCTCGTCGACATCCTTGGATTTGACGCAAAGCGGGAACGCGTCGACATCTGCAAACGCCTTGAACAGCGCGCACTTGCCCTCCATGACCGGCATGCCCGCCTCCGGTCCGATGTCGCCCAGACCGAGCACCGCCGTGCCGTCCGTAATGACCGCGACCAGATTATGGCGGCGGGTATACTTGTAGCTGTCGTCAATATTGTCTCGGATCTTGAGACAGGGCTCGGCAACGCCCGGGGTGTAGGCGACCGACAGATCCTCTCTGGTCTTGACCTCACACCGTGCGATGACCTCGATCTTACCACCCCATGCTTCGTGTGCCGCGAGGGCCTTTTCCTTTGCGTCCATAGCTGTTCCTCCCGTTTTGTTTCGATCTTTGCATTGCTCTTATTGTACACGAACGCGCCACGTTTGCAAAGGGTCGAAATGGACAAACTATGCGCTGTGCAGGTCCGTTTTTGCCCGTTTTCGCTTTTGTTGTGAAGATTTCCGATTTTCTCTATGCATGTGCACATTTTTTTGGTATACTATACCTATACAACCCTGAATCACGAAGCAAGGATGTGAACTACTATGAAACTGACGAAAGACAGTTTAAAGCACAATGTTTCCTGGAAGGGCTATCGCCTTCCGCAATACGATATTGAAGCGGTGCGCAAAAACACGCACGAAAATCCCACTTGGCTGCATTTTGGCGCGGGCAGCCTGTTCCGCGCATTCCCTGCCGTCATTGCACAGCGTCTGCTGACCGCAGGACTGGCCAAGTCGGGCATCATCTGCTGCGAAGCGTATGACGAGGAGCTGATCGACCGCTGCTATCGCGTGTGCGACCACCTTTCCGTCGTGGTCACGCTCTACTCCAACGGCAGCATCAACAAGGAAGTGGTCGCCTCGGTCACGGAAAGTCTCAAAATGTCGCAGGACCTTGACCGCCTCAACGAGATCTTTGCCGCGCCGTCGCTCCAGATGGTCAGCCTGACCATCACCGAAAAGGGCTACGTCATGCGCGACGACGAATACAACTTCCTGCCCGAAATCACGCGTGACTTTGCACGCGGTCCCGGCGCGTGCGAGAGCTTCTTCGGCAAGCTTGCCACGCTGTGCCTCAACCGTCAGCGCGCAGGCGGCTCTCCGATCGCGCTCGTGTCGCTTGACAACTGCCAGAACAACGGCGAGCGTCTGCGCTACTCCATGCGCGACATTGCCGACGGCTGGAAGCAGCACGGCTTCCTCACCGAGGAGGAGTACAACTACCTGACCTGCCAGATCAGCTACCCGCTGTCCATGATCGACAAGATCACCCCGCATCCGGACGAGCGCATCACCCGCGCCCTCGAGGCGGACGGACTGGAGGGCGTGCGCGCCTTCACCACCGCCAAGGGCACCTGCGCTGCGACTTTCGTCAACACCGAGCGCCCGCAGTATCTGCTCATCGAGAACGCATTCCCGAACGGCCACCCGCCGCTCGAGCAGACCCCGGGCGTCATCATCACCAGCCGCGCCATCGTGGAAAAATCCGCGCGCATGAAGGCATGCACCTGCATGAACCCAATGGATACCGCGCTTGGCCTGTTCGGCTGCATGCTCGGCTACACCTCGATCAGCAGCGAGATGAAGGACCCCGAGCTTGTTGCCCTCATCACCCGCATGAGCGAGCGCGAGGCGATGCCCATGGTCGCAGACCCGGGTGTCATCGACCCGTTCGAGTTCCTGCACGAGGTGCTCGCACAGCGCTATCCGAACCCCTACCTGCCGGATACGCCGCAGCGCACCGCGGAAGATACCTCGCTCAAGCTGCCGATTCGCTTCGGTGTCACGCTAAATGCATACTACAACTCGTCCGTGCCCATGCACCGCGCGAGCCGTCTGCTCTATATCCCGCTTGTTCTCGCGGGCTGGCTGCGTTATCTGATCGGCGTTGACGACAAGGGCGAGCCGTTCACGCTGAGTGCGGAGCCCAATCTCGCGGACATCCGCGCACTGATGGGGCCGGTCAAGCTGGGCGAGCAGATCAGCGAGCAGCAGCTCTATCCGCTGCTGTCCTCCCGTCTGTACTTCGGTCACAACCTGTTTGAGATCGGTGTGGGCGAGACCGTTGTCAAGCTGTTCAACGAACTCAACGCCGGACCGCACGCGATCCGCGCGACCCTCAAGAAATACTGCGGCGAAGAAGCGTGAGCATGCTCACCTTCTGACGCACCGTAAAAAGAGAGCCGCCTGAGCATGCTCAGGCGGCTCTCTTGCACAGTAAAAAGGCACTGCCGATCGGCAGCGCCTTTTTTACTGTGCTTATTCTTCGTCCTCGGTGCGGGTCAGCGCGATGGACAGCTCGTCAAGCTGCTTTGCGTCGACGACATCCGGGCAAGACATCATGAGATCGGACGCGTTCTGTACCTTGGGGAACGCGATGACGTCGCGGATGGAGTCCAGCCCCGCCATCAGCATGCACAGACGATCCAGACCGTACGCCATGCCGCCGTGCGGCGGCGCGCCGAATTTGAACGCGGTGATAAGATGACCGAACTGCTCCTGCGCCTGCTCTTCGCTGAAGCCAAGCGAACGGAACATCTTGGTCTGCAGCTCGGGATCGTGGATACGGATAGAGCCGCCGCCCAGCTCACAGCCGTTGAGCACGATGTCATATGCCTTCGCGCGCACGGAAGCGGGGTCGGTGTCGAGTTTGTCGATGTCCTCATCCATCGGCGCGGTGAAGGGATGATGCATCGCGACCAGACGGTTTTCCTCCTCGGAATACTCAAACTGCGGGAACTCGGTCACCCACAGCAGCTTAAAGTCGTTCTTGTCGATCACGCCGAGACGCTTTGCCAGCTCGCAGCGCAGCGCGCCGAGCGAGACCGCCGCGACCTGCCAGCTCGGGTCTGCGACGACGAAAATCACGTCGTTCGGCTGTGCGTTCGCGCGTGCCTTGATCGCTTCCAGCTCTTCTTCGCTCAAGAACTTGGCAAACGACGAGGTCATTGTACCATCCTCCGCGATCTTGAGCCATGCAAGGCCCTTTGCGCGGTAGGTCTTGACGAAGTCCGCGAGCTTGTCGATCTCCTTGCGCGGGAACTTGTCGGCATAGCCGTTGACGTTGATGAGACGCACCGAACCGCCGTTTTCTGCGGTGTCGTGGAACACCTTAAAGGAGCACTGCGCTGCAATGTCCGTGATGTCCTTGATCTCAAAGCCGAAGCGCAGGTCGGGCTTGTCCGAACCAAAGCGGTTCATCGCCTCGATCCACGGCATGCGCGGCAGCGGCAGCGCGATGTCCACATCGAGCACTTCCTTAAACACGCGCTGAATGAAGCCCTCGTTGACCTCCATTACGTCGTCCTGCTCCACGAAGGACATTTCAAGGTCGATCTGCGTGAACTCAGGCTGACGATCGGCGCGCAGGTCCTCGTCGCGGAAGCAGCGCGCGATCTGAATGTAGCGATCCATGCCCGCGAGCATGAGCAGCTGCTTATACTGCTGCGGCGACTGCGGCAGCGCGTAGAACTTGCCCGGGTGGACACGGGACGGCACAAGATAGTCACGCGCGCCCTCAGGGGTCGACTTGGTGAGCATCGGGGTCTCGATGTCGATGAAGCCATGCTCGTCAAAGTAATTGCGCGCGATCTGGGTAATGCGGTGACGGGTCATCAGACCGCGCTGCATCGACGGACGGCGCAGATCGAGGTAGCGGTACTTCAGACGGATCTGGTCGCCCACCTCCTTGTCACCCGTGATCTCAAACGGCGTGGTCTCCGCCTTGGACAGAATGCGCAGCTCCTCCGCGATCAGCTCGACCTCGCCGGTCGCCATTTTGGAGTTGACCGCTGCCGCGTCACGCGCGACGAGCGTGCCGCGCACCGCAACGACAAACTCGGTGCGGCAGGAGAATGCCACGTCGAACAGCTCGGCATTGACCGACTTGTCAAAGGTGCACTGCACGATGCCCGCACGGTCGCGCACAAGCAGGAACAGCACGCCGCCGTTATCGCGCACGCGGTCGACCCAACCGTTGACCGTTACTTCCTTCCCCGCGTCGCTCAGACGCAGGTCACCGCACAGATGAGTGCGTTTCATACCGTGAATAGAGGTTTCGTTCATGAAAAAAATCCGTCCTTACTATCAGTTTTTGGTGTCGAGGATAACCGCGCCCTGTGCGCGCTCGGCAAGCCCCGCCTTGATGCGCGCGACTGCGTCCTCGAAGCGGTCCTTGGTCTGCTCGCCGGTCGCCATGTCCTTGACCGCGACGATGTTCTGCGCGATCTCGTCCTCACCGAGGAAGATGACATAGGGAATGCCGAGCTTATCGGCATAGCCGACCTTTGCCTTGAACTTCTTGTTTTCACCATAAAGCTGGGTGCGCACGCCCTCGCCGCGCAGCGCGGTCGCGAGCGAAATCGCGGGCGCAAGGTCGTCGGTCATGGGCAGGATGAGCACATCGGCGGGCGCGGTGTTCATGCCGTCGTTGAGGTAGCCCTGCTCGCCGAGCACATAGAACAGGCGGGTCAACCCAATGGAAATACCTACGCCCGGTAATTTTTTATCGGTATAATACTCTGCGAGATTATCATAGCGGCCACCCGAGCAGATCGAACCGATCTCGGGGTGGTCGACCATCGCGGTTTCGTACACCGTGCCGGTGTAGTAATCCAGTCCGCGCGCAATGGTCAGGTCAATCTCGAAGTGGTCGGCAGGCACGCCGAACGCGGTCATGTAGCCCGCGACGGTTCTAAGCTCGTCCGCGCCCTGATCGAAGCGTTCGTTTCTGCCGCGGTAGCCTTCGAGCGCGTCGAGGATGCCCTCGGTGCCGCCCGGCGTCGCGAGGAAGGCGAGCAGCTCGTCCGCGGTCGCTGCGGGCACGGCGAAGTCTGTCGTCAGGATCTCGCGCACCTTGTCCGCGCCTATTTTTTCGAGCTTATCGATCGTGCGCATGACGTCACCCGCTTGCTCGCTCAGCCCGAGGATCTCGAAGAAGCCGCCGAGCACCTTGCGGTTGTTGATGCGGATCTTAAAGCGCGTCAAGCCGAGTGCCGTGAAGGTTTTATAGATGATGGACGGGATCTCCGCCTCACTGATGATGTCGAGGGCGCCGTCGCCGATGACGTCGATGTCCGCCTGATAGAACTCGCGGAAACGACCGCGCTGTGCGCGCTCGCCGCGATAGACCTTGCCGATCTGGAAGCGGCGGAACGGGAACGTGAGCTGTCCGTAGTTGAGCGCGACATACTTCGCGAGCGGAACCGTCAGGTCAAAGCGCAGGCTCAGGTCGCTGTCGCCCTTCGTAAAGCGGTAAATCTGCTTTTCGGTCTCTCCGCCGCCCTTTGCAAGCAGCACCTCAGAGGACTCGATGAGCGGGGTGTCGAGCGGGGTAAAGCCGTAAAGCGCGTAGGTGTCGCGCAGCGTCTGCATGATGCGCTCCATCTGCGCCTGCCGCGCAGGCAGAAGCTCCATGAAGCCGGACAGGGTGCGTGGTTTGATTTTTTCCATGTTTCTTGCTCCTGTTGTGTATTTTTATCATCAAAAAGCCCCCCGGTTGGGAGGGCTGAGGTTGCGCAGGTGTCAGCGGCTCTTGGGGTTGACGATGTTACGCCAATCAAGATCGCCGCGGTCGAGACCGAGGATGAGCATTTCTGCCGTTGCGGAGTTCGTCGCGATCGGGATGTTATGCATGTCGCACAGCCGCGCGAGCGCATGGACATCCGGCTCGTACTGGGAGTTCGACATCGGGTCGCGGAAAAACAGCACCATGTCGATTTCGTTATAGGCGACGCGCGCGGAGATCTGCTCCTCACCGCCCTGCATGCCCGCAAGGAACTTCTCGATCTTGAGACCGGTCGCCTCCTGCACGAACTTGCCGGTCGTGCCCGTCGCGCAAATGGTATGCTTCGATAAGATGCCGCAATATGCCATACAGAACTGCACCATGAGTTCCTTCTTGCGATCGTGTGCAATGAGCGCTATATTCATATCCTATGACCCCTTTCCATAACCCGATTATCCTATTTCTGCCGTGTGGCTGATTGTATCCGCCCCGCGTCACAGACGCATGATGGGCAGCCGTTCGCCCTCAAGGCGTCTGGCGATGTTGCGATAAGCGAGCGCCGCGCCGGCGCGTTTGCAGTCGATCACGAATTTGCCGCTGTTGCCGCAGGCGATGACGTCCTCGTCCTCGGGGACGATACCGAGCAGCGGCAGACCGGCGGTATCCATGGCGTCGTCAATGTTGGAGGCAAGCCCATGCCGGACAAGCTGGGTGCGCAGACGGTTGACGACCAGACGGATGCGCATGATATTTTCCTCCTCGAGCAGCCGTGCAACGCGTTCCGCGCCGCGCAGACTTGCGCCCTCGGGGGTGGTGATGACAATGCCCTGGGTCGCGATGGAGGCAAAGGCGCGCAGTTCGGGTGCAAGACCGGCAGGGCCGTCAATGATGACATAGTCAAAGCCCATTTCCTCCGCCTGTGCGCCGAGCGAGCGAATGCCGGACTCCGCGAGCGCAGGCACGCTGCTCGGTGCGGTGAGCATAAAGAGACCCGGCTGCAGCGGATGCGCCGCCGCTGCTTTTTGCAGCGAAACGACGCCGCGCGCCACATCGTCAAAGCTGAATACGACGCTGTCCGACAGTCCCAGCACGATGTCCAGGTTCCGCAGCCCGCTGTCCCCGTCGATGACGAGAACACGCCGCCCGAGCTGTGCCAGTGCGGCGGAAACACCCGCGGAAAGCGAGGTTTTCCCCGTGCCGCCCTTGCCGGACGCGACTACGATGACCTTCAAATCTGTTTCCCTCCTGAAGAGACTTCTAGTAATATCAAAAGTATAAACCAAATTTGCGCGGTTTACAAGGCTTTCACGCCGATTTTGCGAAAAAACCGCACGCGTTGTCCGATATGCTGTGCTGCTGCTCAGTGCAGCAGCGTATACTCGGACGGTACGTTATCCGCCGCGCTGCCGGTTGCAAAATATGCGTCGAGGATCGAGCGTACGACCGGTGCGGCACCGCCGCCGCCCGATTTGCCCCCCTCAATGACGACACAGACCGCGATCTCGGGATTATTATACGGCGCAAAAGCGACAAAAAGACCGTTATCCGCCTTTCCCTTGATCTGCGCGGTACCGGATTTGCCCGCGAGGTCGATCGGATACCCACGGAATGCCGCTGCCGCGGTACCGCCCTCCGCAACAACATCGTGCATGCCGGTTTTGACCGCTTCGATCGTCGACGGCTGCATCTCGACCGTATTGAGCAGTTTGGGCGTGTCGTCTACGACCGTCTGGCTGTAGTCGTACGTCTTGACGCTCTTGAGCAGATGCGCCTGATAATGTTTGCCGTTGCCTGCAAGGGTCGCGACATAGTTCGCGATCTGGATGGGGGTAAAGATATTATCGGACTGACCGATCGCCGCCTGCAAAAAGTCGCCGGGCTGCCACGAATTGAGATAGGGCGCGTCCTCGAGCATTTTCTGTCTGCCCTGCGGGGTTGCGATCTTACCCGTTGATTCACCCAACTCAATGCCGGTCTTGACGCCCAGACCAAACGCCTTTGCCCAGCTGCTGAGCGCCTCGGGGTCATTCTTGCCCATCAGGTTGCCTACATTATAAAAGAAGATATTGCACGATTTCTGGATGGCGGTCTCGACATTGATCGAGCCGTGTGTGCCCGTGCACTTAAAGGTCTGGTTGAGGAACTTCATTGAGTGGTTGCAGGTGAAGTGGGTATCGGTGCTGATGACGCCCTCCTCGAGCGCTGCCGCCGCCGTGACCGGCTTAAAGGTGGAACCCGGCGCGTACAGACCGCGGGTCGCACGGTTGACCATGGGCGTGAGCGGGTCTTTCGACAGCTTTTCGTAGTCCTGATTGAATGTGCCGAGGTTATAGGTCGGATAGGACGCCATTGCGAGCACCTCGCCCGTACCGACCTGCACGGCAACCGCCGCGCCCGCGGTTGCCTCCGGAATTTCGCTGATGCGCTTGGCAAGCGCCTGCTCGGTCGCCTGCTGCAAGGCGATGTCGATCGTCAGGATGCAGTTATCGCCGGGCTTGGGCTGATTCGGATTTTCCTCGCCGGTCACCTTGCCGGAAATATTGGTCTCGACCGCGCGCGTACCGTCCGTGCCGTGCAGGTACTGCTCGAGGGCAAGCTCCATGCCGTCCTTGCCGACGAGCGAGTTCATACGGTAGCCGGGCTTGTCCTTATAGCCCTGCTCGCCGTTTTGTCCCTTCCACTCCTCGGCGTACATTTTGCCGACACGACCGAGGATGTGCGCGGCATACGCCGTGCGGTATTCGCGCACGGGTTCGGACTCCACGTCCACGCCCGCAAACTCCTGATGGCGCTCCTTGACCTTGGAGATCAGGTCGAGACTGATGTCATGCGCGAAGATATAGGAATTGAACATGGAAAAATCGGCTTTCGCCATTTCGTAGCGCACGCCGACGACTGTGCGCGCGTCCGCATCGGACAGCGCGGGATCGACCTCATAGAGCGTGCGCAGCGCGACAATGAGCGCGGGCGCGTCGAGCGTGGTCGCGATTTTCTTCTTCTTGAGGTAATCGTTCAGCGTGTCACGCTCCGCGGAATCTTCCGCCACCGTATAGGTGAACGGCGCGGTCGTGCTGATCGGAAGCGAGTCCTCCACGGTCTTGCCGTCCGCACGCACAAGCTGCGCGAGCGTCAGAATGTTCTGATTTTGCTTTTCCTTGTCCCAGTATGCGTAGTCGATGCGCAGGGACAGTACGGTTTTATTGGTGACGAGCGGTCTGCCGTAGCGGTCGAGGATCTCGCCGCGCGAGGCGGTGACGGTCAGGTTGCCGGTCAGCTTGCGCTGCGCCTTGAGCTGATATTGGTCGCCGTTGACGATTTGCAGCGAAAACAGCCGCGTCACCGCGCCGCCCACGACGAGCAGCAGCACACCGCAAAGCGCGATCAGGCGGCGCAGCAGCTTGGTTTTGTTGTCCATAACGGGATACTCCTTCTTCCGGAACGGCTCACGGGGCGTCGGTCTTGACGAAGCGTCGGCTGACCGTGCGCACTGCGAGATAGGCGATGGGGGAAAACAGCGCGGCAACCAGCGTCTGCCCGCTCATGGATTGCAGATAGAGCAGCGGCTCGCTCGTGCGTCCGAACACCCAGATGATGACGAACCGCCACAGCCCGAGCAGCAGCATCATGCCCGTGCCGAGCAGCAGCGCGGACGGATAGACGCGCCGCAAAAAGCGCTGCCCGAGCAGCCCCGCCGCGATGCCGGTGAGCAGATAATACAGCGCATACAGCCCCTCCGCGCCGCCGAAGCCCAGATCATACAGTGCGCCTGCGAGCAGCCCGACGATCGCGCCCTCGACCGGCCCGTCGAGCAGCGCGACCGATGCAACTGCGAAGGGCAGGATGTCGACGCGCTGCCCCAGTACGCGCACGGGCAGTCCGTTCGCGCTCTCGAGCACGAACAGCACGACAAGGATCGCGGCATACAGCGCGAGCTTCCCCGCCGGAATGTGTTCTCTTTGCATAGTTTCGCTCCGTTTCGGTTAGTCCGTGATGGAAAAGCTCTTGATGACGAACACGTTTTTGACCGTGGAGACATCGACGAAAGGCTTGACAACCGCGTAGTTCGACACGCCGTGCTCCTCAGGGATGATGCGCTCGATCGTGCCGATCATGACACCCTTGGGGAACACGCCGCCGCGCCCCGAGGTCTCGACCGTATCGCCGATGACGATGTCCGCGTCCTTTTTGAGGTATGACAGCTTGAGCGTGCCCTCATCCATGAGCGCGTAGTCACCCTGTGCGATCGTGATGTCGCGCGTGCGCGTGATGAGCGCGCCCGCCTGCATTTCGGTGTCGATGACCGTCGTGATCTCGCAGTAGGTCGGCGCGACCGAGGTCACATAGCCGACCATACCGTCCTCCGTGATGACGCAGTCGTCCTTTTCGATGCCTGCGTTCGAGCCTTTATCGAGCGTCAGCGTGCTCGCCCAGTCGCCCGGGCCGCGCGCGACGACCTCCGCGATCTCAAACTCAAAGCTGCGGTTGCGCTCCTTGATGCCAAGCAGCGCGCGCAGGCGGTCGTTCTCGCTCAGGGCAAGATCGGCGTCGCGCTGCTTCTGTTCCATGTCGCGCACCTGCTTTTTGAGGGTGTTGTTCTCCTCTTGCAGCTTTTCGTAGCGGAACGCGTAGTCATACATGCCCGTCACCTTACCGGAAACGGTCGAAACCGCCTTTTGCAGCGGCGTTGTGACAAAGCCAAACACCGCCGACACCGGCGATACGTTGCCTGTGAGCCCGCTGTAGACCGCCATGCCGAGGCACAGCGCGACCACTGTAAGCACGACGATCAGGGTTTTCGATGAAAAAAATTTGCGCAAGTTTAGTGCCGTCCTCTCTCTTTGGTCAGATCACGTCCGCTGCGCGCAGCATGCGCGCAAGCAGCGCGACCGGCAGCCCCATAACGCTGTAATAATCTCCTTGGATGCTTTGCACAAGCAGCGCACCGCGCCCCTGAATGCCGTAGGCGCCCGCCTTGTCGAGCGGCTCGCCCGTTGCAACATATCGCGCGATCTCGTCGTCCGTCAGCTCATAAAAGGTCACGGACGTGGTGCTCAGCCGCGCATCGACCGCGCCGTCCCCCGTCACGACCGCGACGCCGGTCAGCACCTCGTGCGTGCGTCCGGACAGCGCGCGCAGCATGCGCTGTGCATCCGCCGCATCGCGCGGCTTGCCCATCGGCACGCCGTCCAGCACGACCATCGTGTCCGATCCGATGACCGCGCGCGCCCCGCTCGTTTTGCCGAGCACATCGCGCGCTTTTTCCGCAGCAAGCCGCATGATCTCTTCTCCGAGCGGCACACCGTCCCGCAGCGTTTCGTCCGCGCCCGATGGCAGCACGACAAAGTCCTGACAAATCAGCCCGAGCAGCTCGCGTCGACGCGGCGAACCCGAGGCCAGAATCACTTGTTTGGGTTGCATGTTTTTTCTCCTGTGTGATACTCAGTTTACACCGCGAAAATACAGTCCGCGCGTCGCGCCCTCGTCAAAGGACAGCGGCTCGCCCCGTGTGATCGCGCCTGCAACCGCCGCGCAGCGCGACGGGCTTTCCATTGTGAAGCGTATACGCGCATAGTCCACGCCCAGACGGTCATACTCGTCCTGCCGCTCCACATAAAGCGGCTGACTGTTGAGCAGCGTGTTGCGGCAGCCATACTCGGGCAGCAGCGGAAACGAACGTCCCGTGCGGTCGGTCAGCGCGCAGGGCGCGTGCTCGCAGGTGCATTTGCCCGTGCGGCGGCGAATGGCGCAGTTTTCAAAAACCATGAGCGGCAGCGTGCCGTAGACAAGCAGCTCGGTCTCGATCGGCTTGACGAGATCGCGCATCTGGGACAGGCGCAGCTCAAACGACAGTGTCTGCCGCTGCACGCCGAGCGCGGCAAGCGCGGCAAGCGCGTCGGAATTCATGACGTTCAGCCCAAAATCGCCGTAGATTGTCATGCCGTGCGCACGCAACGGCTCAATATGACCCATGTTGCCCGCAAGCGCGGTCGTCACGCCCGCATCGTGCACGATTTGCAGCATGCGCGCGATGTCGGGGCGTTCCTCTTCTTTATAAATGCGTGGCAGCACCGCCGCGACCGGAAGCCGCTGCGCGAGTGCGGCGGCGCGGGCGGGATCGCCCGCGAGCGCGGTCAGTGGCACATACAGCGCGTGCGGCGCGGTGTCGAGCAGCGTGTCGGTTGCCTGCGCAAGCGTGCGCACCTCGACCGTGTAGCCCGCAAACGGCGCGCGTGCGTGCTGCACCTCGACCGGAGCGGTCGCGTGCCACGGACGCGCGGGCGCAGTCGCCCGCTGCGCGAGCAGCGTGTCGAGTGCCTGCCGCCGCAGCGCATTGACACGCGACGCGGGCACGGCAAGCCCGTCCGCCAGTGTGATATGCGTGTCCCGCACAAAAAACGGCGTGCCGCCCGTTTTGCCGAGCGACTTTTCCAGCATTTCCGGTGTGGTCGGACGGTTTTGTGCGCGCTCGACCGGCGCGGAGTCGGTCGCGGTCACGACAGGTGTCTCGCCGTCGTCCCCGCACAGCGCGATGCCGGTCTCATCCGCCATCAGCGACAGCTCGACCCCGACACGCGGCACTTCGCGCCCCTCGTCGAAGCGGTGCGCCGCCTCATCGTACAGCCCCTGCACCTCGGCAAGCGGCACGTCGGTCTTGGTGCCGAACATCGCATCTCCGAGCTGCCCGGTCAGATAACCTTGCGTAAAACCATTGCGAGAAAATACTTTCTGTAATGTCTCTTTTTCCTGCGCTGTCGCGCGCCGTCCGTCGTGCAGCAGATCGGCATAGGTCTTGGTGACGATCGCCGCGTATTCCGGTCGTTTCATGCGTCCCTCGATCTTGAGCGAGGACACACCCGCATCGCACAGCTTGCCCAGCCAGTCTGCAAGGGATAGATCCTTGAGCGACAGCGGATAGCCGGTCTTTTTGTCGTCCCCGTAGCGATAGGCAAGGCGGCAGGGCTGCGCGCACAGACCACGGTTGCCCGAACGCTGCCCGATGACGCTCGACAGATAGCACTGCCCGGAATAGCACATGCACAGCGCGCCGTGCACGAACACCTCGGTCTCCACGCCCGCTTGTGCGGTGATGCGCGCGATCTGCTCGAGTGTGCACTCGCGCGAGAGCACAACGCGCGAAAAGCCCAGTTCCTTCGCGATGCGCGCGCCCTCGACCGTGTGGATGGTCATTTGCGTCGACGCGTGGAGCGCGAGCGCGGGCGCGCTTTCGCGCAGCAGCCGCGCCAGACCGAGATCCTGCACGATGAGCGCATCCGCGCCCGCGTCCTGTAGGAATTTCGCGTCTGCAAGCGCGTCCCGCCGTTCGCGGTCGAGCGCTAAAATATTAAAGGTGATATTGGTCTTGACCCCGCGGGCGCGGCAGTAGGCGATCGCCTGCGCCATCTCGTGCTGCGTAAAATTCTTTGCACCGCGACGCGCGTTAAAGGTGCCGTAGCCCATGTAGACCGCGTCCGCACCGCTCTGTACGGCGGCGCGCACACCCTCCAGAGAGCCGGCGGGGGCAAGCAGCTCGGGATGCGTCATTTCTTCCCTCCGTGGCGTTTGCGATCCGGCTCGGTCAGCTCGTCGAGCAGTTTCTGCGCGTCCGCAAGTTCGCGACGCAGCTGACTTGCCTCCTCCAGATAATTTTTCATCTGCCCGCGCAGATTGTCCGCCGCCTCGACCGCCTTGAGGTAACGGTCTGCGAGGTTGCAGCCCGCGAGCACCGCCGATTGCAGCGATGATGTGCCCGGGATCTTGCGCGCCTGGCTGATCTCCGCGTCCACCAGATCCGCGACCTCCTGCATATAGGTTTCGCTCTCCTCCGCGAGCATGGTATAGGTCTCGCCCGCGATATGGATCGTCACTCGATTGCGCATTGCCTGTTCTCCTCCACAACTTGCCTGATTTTCTATTCCAAAAAAGCCAAATCGGTCGTTTTTTCGTATGTCCATAGATAGTATATAGTATACCACGTTTCACGCGCGTTTGCGAAGCAAAATTTCCAACAAAATGTGGCGTTTCCCGCGCTATCCTCTGTGGAATTTCGCGCTTGTAACGCACGAAAAACTGTGCTAAAATGCAAGAAGCACCCCTGCGGCGCGGCAAGCGGGGGATTTTGAGGGGGATCATTGTTTTGTTAGAACTAGATCAGGTCAAACGCATCGTCGTCAAGGTCGGCACTTCGACGCTGACCTATCCGGGCGGCGCGCTCAATATCCGGCGCATCGAGCATCTCGTGCGCTGCATGTCCGATCTGTCCAACCGCGGCTACGAAATGGTCATGGTGACCTCGGGTGCGGTCGGCGTGGGCGTCGGCAAGCTGGGGCTTGCGGAAAAGCCGCGCGAGCTTGCCATGAAGCAGGCGGCGGCGGCGGTCGGTCAGTGCGAACTGATGCATATTTACGATAAAATGTTTCTGGAATACGGGCGCACGGTCGCCCAGATCCTGCTGACGCGGCACGACATCATCGAAGGGCCGCGCCGCGACAATCTGCACAACACCTTTGACGCACTTATCCGCACGGGTGCGCTGCCCATCGTCAACGAAAACGACTCGGTCGCGGTCGAGGAAATCGAGGCGATCGACACCTTCGGCGATAACGACACGCTGTCCGCGGTCGTCGCGCGGCTGTGCTGCGCGGATCTGCTCGTCATCTTCACGGACATGGACGGGCTGTTTGATTCCGACCCGCGCCGCAACCCGCAGGCAAAGCTCATCCCCGAGGTACGCGTCATCGACGCCAAGCTGCGGCGCGTGGCGGGCGGCGCGGGCACGCCGGGCGGCACGGGCGGCATGGCGACCAAGCTGTCTGCCGCCGAGCTGTGCATGGACGCGGGCATCCCCATGCTCATCACAAACGGCGAACGCCCCGAGGATCTCTATCGCATTGTCGACGGGGAGACCGTGGGCACGCTGTTTGACACCGGAAGGAGAATTGACGCATGACCGATCTTCTGACCCTTGCGCAGCGTGCGCGCGCGGCAAAGTCCGCGGTCGCCCGTCTGGGCATGAACGACAAAACCCGCGGACTGCTCGCCATTGCAGACGCACTCGAAGCGCACGAGCGCGACATCCTCGACGCGAACGCGCGCGACATCGCACACGGGCACGAGATCGGTCTGAACCCCGGGCTGATCGACCGCCTGACCCTGACCCCTGCGCGCATCAAGGGCATGGCGGACGGCTGCCGCGAGGTCGCGGCGCTGCGCGATCCCATCGGCGAGGTACTCTGGATGCGCACGCGCCCGAACGGTCTGCGCATCGGCGCACAGCGCGTACCCATGGGCGTCATCGGCATCATCTACGAGGCGCGCCCGAACGTCACGGTCGATGCCGCGGCGCTGTGCTTCAAGGCAGGCTCGGCCTGTCTGCTCCGCGGCGGCAAAGAGGCGATCCACTCCTCCACCTGCCTTGCGGAGCTGATGCGCGGCGCGCTCGCGGAGGAGGGACTGCCCGCGGACGCGATCAACCTCCTTGAGGACACCTCGCGCGACAGCGCAAATCGCATGATGCGGCTGAACGGCTACCTCGACGTGCTCATCCCGCGCGGCGGCGCAGGGCTCATCCGCGCGGTCGTGGAGAACGCGAGCGTGCCCGTCATCGAGACCGGCACGGGCAACTGCCACGTTTATGTCGACGAACACGCCGACCTCAAAATGGCGAAAAATATTCTGGTCAACGCCAAGTGCTCGCGCCCGTCCGTGTGCAACGCGGCGGAAAGCCTGCTCGTGCACGCGGCGGTCGCGGAGCGCTTTCTGCCCCTCGCGGCGGATGGTCTTGCGGCGTACGGCGTCAAGCTGCACGGCTGCGAGCGCACGCGCGCGATCCTCGGCAGCACGGTCGTCCCCGCGACCGAAGAGGATTGGGGCCGCGAATATCTCGACTTCGAGCTGTCTGTCAAGGTCGTCGACTCGCTAGACGAGGCGATCGACCACATTAACACCTACAACACCGGTCACTCCGAGTCCATCGTCACGGAACACTACGACGCAGCGCAGCGCTTCCTCGACGAGGTCGACGCGGCGGCGGTCTATGTCAACGCGTCGACGCGCTTCACGGACGGCGGCGAGTTCGGTTTCGGCGCGGAGATCGGCATTTCCACGCAGAAGCTGCACGCGCGCGGCCCGATGGGACTGGAAGCGCTGACCACGACCAAATATATCGTATACGGCAACGGCCAGACCCGCTGACGGGAGGGATTTTTGCATGGAGCGCGAACTCAAATGGCACGCAGACGCACGCTTACACGACGAAGTGGCGGCATGGGCGGCGGCGCTGTGCACGGCGGAAACACGCTATGACATGGACGCGCGCTACTACGACACCGCGGATGGCATGCTCGCCGCGCGCCGCGCGGGACTGCGCATCCGCCGCGAAAACGGCGAAAGCGTGTGCTGTCTCAAGTGCGATGTGCACACCGAAGGCGCGGAGCACGTTCGCGAGGAATACGAGTGCCCTGCGGACACGATCGAGCACGGACTCGCCGCCCTGCCCGCAGTCGGTGCGCCCGCCGCACTGTGCGGCGCGCTTGCGCAGTCCGGGGTAACGGAGATCTGCCGCGTGCACTTCACCCGCCGCGCGCTCACGCTGACCTATCAGGGCGCGGTCGCGGAGCTTGCGCTCGATACCGGCACGCTGTCGCGCGGCACACGCGAAGCGCCGCTGTGCGAGATCGAGCTCGAGGCCAAATCCGGCACGGACGAGGGCTTCCGCGCACTGTGCGGGCGGCTGTCCTCCGCATTCTTCCTGCGCCCTGAGCCGCGCAGCAAGCTCGCGCGCGCAATGGCGCTGTGAGCACCGCAACTTTCATAAATACACGGTTACACCGGAGTGCCGTAGGGAAATCTGCATTTCTCTGCGGCATTTTCTTGCAAAATCTCCGCACTTCTATTATAATAATTGTGTATGCAAGCAAATAAAACAGGGAGGGTCAACATGACTATATCATCCAACGTGTTCCTCATCGCCGCCTTCGGCATCTATCTGTTATTTATGATGGCGATCGGCATGTATTTCTACGGAAAGAACAGTACAACGAACGAGTACTTCCTCGGCGGCCGTAAGCTCGGCTCCTGGGTCACCTCGATGTCGGCGCAGGCATCCGACATGTCGGGCTGGCTGCTCATGGGTCTGCCGGGCGCGGCGTATCTGTCCGGTATTTCCTCCGGCTGGATCGCAGTCGGTCTGGGCATCGGCACCTATCTCAACTGGCTGTTCGTGGCAAAGCCGCTGCGCCAGTATACGCGTGTCGCGGGGGATGCGATCACGCTGCCGCAGTTCTTCAAGAACCGTTTTCGCGATGACAGCGGTTTGATCTCGGTCGTTTCCGCGCTGTTCATCCTGATTTTCTTTCTGTTCTATACCGCATCGGGCTTCGTCAGCGCAGCAAAGCTGTTTGCGTCGGTATTCGGTCTGCCTTATCTGGTCGCCCTTGCGATCGGCGCGGTCGTCGTCGTTTCCTACACCTTTGCAGGGGGCTTCTTCGCGGTGTGCTGGACGGACTTTTTCCAGGGCATGCTCATGTTCTTCTGCGTGCTCGCGGTGCCGACCATGGCGATCGGCGCGCACGGCGGTCTGGACGCGTTCCTCGCCAAGGTCAACGAATTTAACCCGAACTTCCTCAACTTCATGGTCGACGGTGCGACCAACACCCCGCTCACCGGTTTCGGCATCCTGTCCCTCATGGCATGGGGTCTGGGCTACTTCGGTCAGCCGCACATCCTTGTGCGCTTCATGGGCATCTCCTCTCCGGCGGCGATCAAAAAATCACGCCGCATTGCAACCGTCTGGGTCATCCTTTCGCTGAGCGCAGCGGTCGCAATCGGTATTTCCGGTCGTATGTATCTGGGCGATGTGCTGCTGCAGGGCGGCGCGCAGGAGACCGTATACATCACGATGGTCACCCGTCTGTTCCCGATCTTTGTCGCCGGCATCTTCCTGTCCGCGATCCTCGCGGCAATCATGTCGACTGCGGACAGCCAGCTTCTCGTCACCGCGTCCGCGATCACAGAGGACTTCTATCACTCCAAGCTGCGTCCGAACGCGAACGAAAAGGAACTGATGTGGGTCAGCCGCATCTGCGTCATGGCGGTCGCACTCATTGCCGTGCTCATCGCGACGAACCCGAACAACACCATCCTGGGTCTGGTTTCCTATGCATGGGGCGGCTTCGGCGCGACCTTCGGCCCGCTCGTTCTGTGCTCCCTGTTCTGGAAGCGCGCGAACAAGTATGGCGCGTTTGCAGGCATCGTGGTCGGCGGCGTGGTCGATCTGGTCTGGGCACAGCTTTCCGGCGGCATCTTTGAGCTGTATGAGATCGTCCCGGGCTTTATTGCAGGTCTGCTCGCCATCGTCATCGTCAGCCTACTCACGCCCGCGCCCTCCGCTGACATCGCGCAGGAGTTCGACAGCTATCGTGCGTGCGAGGACTAAGCCGTGTCTCGCAGAAAATCCTACAAGCTTTCCGTGCCGCAGGTGGTCGGTGCACTCGTCATCCTGATCGGTATCGCGCTCGGGGGCAAGGCAGCGCTGCCCGCGACCGATGCACAAACCGGCTATGCCGCGCATTTTATTGATGTAGGGCAGGGCGACAGCGAGCTGCTCCAGCTCGGCTCGGAGTATGTGCTGATTGATGCCGGTCCGACCGACGCGGGCAGCACGGTCGTAAACTATCTCAAACAGCAGGGCGTGACGCGGCTGCGCGCGGTCATCGCGACCCATCCGCACGAGGATCACATCGGCGGCATGGCGGCGGTGCTCGCAGCGTTTCCGGTCGACAGCTTCTATATGCCGAACAAGACCGCGAACACCAAGGTCTTTTCCAAAATGCTGGACGGCATCGAAAAGCAGGGCGTCAAGCCCACGATCCCGACCCCGGGTGACAAGCTGACCGTGTCCGGCGTGACGCTCACCTTCCTCAGCCCCAAGCCCAAGGCAAGCTTTGACAACCTCAACAACTACTCCATCGTCATGATGGTCGACACCGGCACCGAGCGCGCGCTCTTTGCCGGCGATGCGGAAAAGGAGATCGAAAGCGCGCTCGTCGCGCAGAAGCTCGACCTGTCGTGCGACGTTTACAAGGTCAGCCACCACGGCAGCAGCACCTCTTCGACCGCCGCGTTCCTCAAGGCGATGTCCCCGCGTATTGCGGTGATCTCCTGTGGGAAAGATAATTCCTACGGTCACCCCCAAAAATCCGTACTCACACGCCTGTCCCAAGCGGGCGTTGAGAAAATTTACAACACTGCCGAGAGCGGCACGGTGGTTCTGCCGCTGTCGCCGCCCGCCGGCTCCGCTTCCAGTCCAAAGGAGAATGCAGCATGAAACAGATCGCCACGGTCGATCGCTTTGAGGGCGATTTTGTGGTGCTCGAAACCGAAGACGGTATGCGCAATATCCCCCGCGCCAACGCCCCTGCAATGATCGGTGAGGGAATGGTCGTCGAATATGAGGACGACCACATCTTGCGCATCGACTTCGAGGAGACCGAGCGACGTGAAAACGAACTGCGCCGCCGCTTTGAACGTATTTTAGGCAAAAACGACTGAGTGATCCACCTCCACTATATCACAAAAGGAAGTGTCCCCCCATGGAAAAGAAACCTTTCGTAACGCTTGAGCAGGTTCGCGAGATCGCCAAAACCTACCCGACCCCTTTTCACCTCTACGATGAAAAGGGCATTCGTGAAAACGCCCGCCGGGTCCGCCGCGCCTTTGCGTGGAATCCGGGCTTCCGCGAGTATTTCGCCGTCAAGGCGACCCCCACGCCCCGTCTGCTTCAGATCCTGAAGGAAGAGGGCTTCGGTGCGGACTGCTCGAGCTATACCGAGCTGCAAATGTCCGAGGCGGTCGGCCTGACCGGCTCCGACATCATGTTTTCCTCCAACGTCACGCCCGCGGAGGACTTTGCCCTTGCGACAAAGCTGGGCGCGATCATCAACTTCGATGACATTACCCATATCGACTTTTACGGCAACATCGCGCCGTTTCAGGAGACCATGTCATGTCGCTTCAACCCGGGCGGCGATTTCAAGATCAACAATGAGATCATGGACACGCCCTCCGAGGCAAAATATGGCATGACGCGCGCACAGATGACCGAGGCGTTCTTAAAGCTCAAGGCGAAGGGCGTCAAGCATTTTGGCATCCACGCGTTCCTCGCGTCGAACACGGTTGCAAACGAATATTACCCCGCGCTCGCCCGCATCCTCTTTGAGACCGCGGTCGAGTTGCAGCGCGAGACCGGTGTGCACATCGCGTTCATCAACCTGTCGGGCGGCGTCGGCATTCCGTACCGCCCCGAGCAGGAGGGCAGCGACATCCTCGCCATCGGTGAGGGCGTGCACAAGGCGTTCGACGACATCCTCGTGCCCGCAGGCATGGGCGACGTCGCGATCTACACCGAGATGGGCCGCTTCATCATGGCGCCCTACGGTGCGCTCGTGACCCAGTGCATCCACCACAAGCACACCTACAAGGAATACGTCGGCTGCGACGCGTGCGCCGCAAACCTCATGCGCCCCGCGATGTACGGCGCGTATCACCACATCACGGTGCTCGGCAAGGAGCACGCCGCATGCGACCACAAGTACGACGTGACCGGCGGTCTGTGCGAGAACAACGACAAGTTCGCGATCGACCGCATGCTGCCCGAGGTGAACGACGGGGATTACCTGTTCATCCACGACGCGGGCGCACACGGCTTCTCGATGGGCTACAACTACAACGGCAAGCTGCGCTCTGCGGAGATCCTGCTGCGCGAGGACGGTTCGACCGAACTGATCCGCCGCGCGGAGACCCCGCAGGATTATTTCGCGACCTTTGATTTCACGCACCTGTTTGACGATGTAAAATAAGCAAAAAAGGCTTTGGAGCACCTCCAAAGCCTTTTTTGACCACAGAAAGGATCAATCTATATGGCTTGATCCCCCCAAGTGCGGTACGGAATACCGCGAGGGCTTTACCGAATGCGTCGACTGCCATGTGCCGCTCACAAATAAGCCACACGTCGCACCGCAGCAGCCCGTGCGCTTTAACCGCTCGTTTCGCATCATGGTGGTCATTCTCGCGCTGCTGCTCCTTTTTGTGCTCCCGCCCCTTTTATCGCCGCTCCGATAAAAACAGGCGCTGCCGTTTGCATACGGCAGCGCCTGTTTTTTCATACATACTGTGCTGTGATGTCGCCGTGCATGCCGATCGTAAAGGTCAGCGCATGGTGCGGGGGCGGGGTCGTGCCGTCAAAGCGCGGCGGGCAGTCGGAAAACCAGCATTCGACACCGCGCGCGGCAAGGTCGTGCAGCAGTGTAGGTTCTGCGCTGTTATAGCGGCGATCGCTCGACGCGCAGCACACCGCGTGTGCAGGGGACACCTCATCGAGCAGCGCAGGGGTCACGCTGTCGCGCTGTCCGTGGTGCCCCAGCTTAAAGAGATGCGCACGCAGCGCGCTGTCGATGTCATGATAGCCCGCGGCGTTGGTGTCCCCCGGGAGCAGGATGCGCGTATCGCCATACTCGAGCAGCAGAACGATGCTGAAATTGTTCATACTGACATCCGCCTGATCGAGTTTTGCCGTATCCGGCTCGGTGTAGAGCGCGCGCAGCCGTTCCTCGAGCACGCGTTCGCGCGCGGTGCTCGGCGCAAGGATGTACGCCGTCAATCCCGCGCACAGCGGGATACGCTCCCCTGCCCGCACAGTCGTGAGCGTACAGCCCGCATCGGCCAGTTCGCCGCACAGTGTGTGATAATCTTCGAGCGCCTGCCGGAACTTGCGCGCCGACAGGCACTGCGCGAGGGCGGGATCGAGTGGTGTCATGCCGCGCCACAGATCGTCCGGCAGCGTGTGCCAGAAGGTACGCGGCGGCGTGCGGCGCAGTGCGGGCAGCATGCCCGACAGGTGATCCTCATGGATATGCGTGCTGACTGCAAGGTCGATGTGCTCCACGCCGCGCTGCGCCAGATAATCCGCTAGGGGAATGCGTCCGGTTTCGCCCGTGTACTCGGTCTGCTCGGCGCCGCCGCCGTCGATGAGCGCGATGAACACGCCACCCGCACAGGCGTCGTCCGGACATTCGAGTAAAATTGCTTCGCCATAGCCGACATTGACAAATGTCAGTTCCATCTTGTCCATTTACTTGATCGCCTTCTTAATGTAGAAGCTCGACAGCAGCAGCACGAGCAGCGTCATGACGATTGCACCGGCACTGCCGAACCCGAACTTGAGGTTCTTGATGCCGTAGTTGTAGAGGAATTGTGTGATCGTCGAAGTCGTGCCCGCAGGACCGCCGCCGGTCAGGATGTTGACCTTTTCAAACAGGCGGAAGGTGTCGATCGTGCGCAGCAGCGCGCACAGTGCAAGCCCGTTTTTGATGTTCGGGATGGTGATGGAAAAGAACTGCTGCACGGTGTTCGCGCCGTCGATGCGCGCGGCTTCGTACTGGCTTTCCGAGACCGATTGCAGCGAGGCATACAGCAGCAGGAACACGAACGGAACGTTCTGCCAGATGTCGATGAGCAAAATCATACCAAAGGCGGTGCGCGTGTCCATAAACCAGTTGAAGGCGGGCAGACCGATCGAGTTTAGGAACTGGTTGACGATGCCGTAGTTGGACGACAGCATCATTTTCCAGCTCAGCGCGACCGTGACCGCAGGCAGCAGATACGGCAGCAGCAACAGCGTGCGCACGATCTTCTGTCCCCGGCGCAGGCTGTTGACAAACACCGCAACGAGCAGACCGAGCACCATTTCAAAGAAAACAGCGCAGATCGTGAACACGATGGTGTTGAGCACCGCCTGCCGGAAATAGCCGTTTTGAAACAGCGACGCATAGTTCTTCAGCAGGATGAATTTCGCGGAATCCGCACCCTTTAAGTAATTGTAATCGGTGAAGCTGTAAATAAAGGTGAAGATCAGCGGATATGCCGTCAGCACGATGAGCACGAGCAGCGTCGGTGCGATCATCAGACGGGGAAACGCCCGCTCGCCCAGTCGGGGCGCGCGCTGCGCTTTGGATTTTGCAAGCATTCGTTCCATAGGGCTGCCTCTCGTTTCCAGTTCATTTTAGGGCGCCGCATTGCGTGCGGCGCCCCGTCCCACCAGCTTTATACGTGTGTCGCGTGCCGTCACGCCATCAGCGTGTCGAGCTGCGACTGTGCTTCCTTGAGTCCGTCATCCACCGACTTGGTGCCCTGGATGATGCCGTCCATCTCGGTGCCGAGGGTGGTCGTGAAATCGTTCCACTGCTCGATGACCGGACGATACACGCCGGACTCCAGTGCGGAGCATACGATCTCCATGTGCGGATACTTCGCAAGAACGTCCTTATTCTTCAGGCAGCTGTAACGGCAGGGAACGCCGCCGTTGTCGATCGACGCAAGCTGCACTTCGGGGCTCATGATGTACTGGAGCAGCTTGAGCGACAGCTCCTTGTTCTGACTGTTGTTCGGGATACCGACCGTCCACACGCCGTACATCGAGGTGCTCTTGGCGGTGTCGTTTGCATTCAGTTTGGTCGGGATAACCGTGTAGCTTGCCTTGCTGTCTGCCTTCGGGACATACCAGCCCGGCCAGCCCTGTGCAAGCGCCGCGTCGCCGTTGTCGATCGCCGCTACGATGTCGTCCTTGTCCATCGTGCCACCGAGCTTGTAAAGGTCGATGTACTGCTGCATGGCAGCCTTGAACTGCGGGGTGTCGACGGTCGGCTTGTTTGCGTCGTCTACGACCCAGCCGCCGTTTGCAAGCAGGTGCGGGATAAAGTCGGATACGATGTTATCCGGGCTGCCGCCGCGAATGAGGAAGCCCTTCTTGCCCGCGGCGTTCGCGGACTGCGCAATCTTTTTGATGTCGTCCCAGGTCTTGATGTCCTCGGGCTTGTAGCCCGCGTCCGAAACAAGCTGCTTGTTATACAGCATGACGGTAACGTTGCCGAAATACGGCGCGAGGTAAATGTTGTCGTCTACCTTGCAGATGGTCGTGGTCTGTGGGATGATGTCGTCGTCAAAGCTGTAGCCCATCTCGGACAGGTTCGCGAGCACGTTGTTCGCGGTGAACTCCGCCATCCACGAGCCGTCGACCATGCACAGGTCGTACGCACCCTGCTGATTGACCGCGTCCAGCGCGATCTTGCTGTGCAGATCGTCGAACGACAGATCGAGCACCTCGGTCGTGCAGTTGTTTGCCTTCTCAAAGTCGGGCAGCGCCGCCTTGATGACGTCCGCATAGGTGCCGCCGCGCAAAATAAGCGTCAGCTTGGCGGGCGCGCCGGAATCCGTCGCCGCCTTGGTGTCTGTCGCGGGCTGGGGCTGCGTGTCCGCGCCGCTGCCGCACGCCGCCATAGAGAGTGTCATTGCGCCTGCAAGTGCCATTGCTACGAGCTTTTTCATGATTCTCCTCCTTATACGTTTCGTGAATGATGTGACCCATGCGATTGGTTTTGTGTGCGTTTTTTATTCCTTTACGGCGCCGCTCGACAGTCCGCTGATGAGATAATTCTGCGCGAAAATGACGAACAGCGTGATCGGGATGACCGAGATCACACCGCCTGCCGCAACCAGACCGAAGTTCGTCAGATTGTCCTCGGTATTGAGCACGGCGAGCGCAAGCGGTACCGTATAGTTGCTGGGGCTGCGTACAAAAATGATGCTGTAGGTGTATTCGTTCCATGCGTACATGAACGACAGCATTGCGATGGCGGCAATGCCCGGAGCGACGAGCGGAAGCACGATCTTACGGAAAAGCTGCCATTCGGTCGCGCCGTCGATCTGCGCGCTTTCCTCGATGTCCTCGGGCAGATCCTGAAAGAAGCTGATCATAAACCACACGATGAGCGGAATATTGATGAGCACGCACGCGAGCGTCGGCGGCACCTTGCTGTTGAGCACACCGAGCTTGGAGAACATAGTGTAGAGCGGGATCGTGAACGCCACCGGCGGCAGGACACGCACGAGCAGCACCCAATAGGTCAGCGGCTGCTTCATGCCGAAGCGGAACCGGCGGCGCGAAATGATGTATGCCGCGCACAGTCCGAACGACAGCGACAGCACGAGCGACACGCTCGTCGTTTGCAGGCTGTTGATGATCGCCTGCCCAAAGCCCCTGCCGATGAACAGCTCCCGGAAGTGCTCGAGCGTCAGCGTGTGGGGAATGATGGCAATGTGTCCGGTCATCTCGTTTGCCGGCCGGATCGCCATGGCAATGAGCCAGTAGATCGGAAACAGCGCAACAAACAGCAGCACCGCGAGAATGATACCGCGCACCACCGTGACAGATCTTTTTTTCATGTTTTTCCTCCTTTTAAAACCGTACAACTCCCAGTATAGCGGCACAATGTCAGATTCGCCGCAAGGTATCGTCAAATTGAGGTCAAATAGGGATCAGGTCGTGCCGCGCACCATGAGTTTGGGGGGCAGTACGGTCGAAAGCTCCGTGACCGGCTCTCCTGCGAGCAGCGCGGTCATGCGCTCGACGCTCAGCCGTCCCATGCTGCGCACCTTGCTGTGCACCGAGGTGAGCGCAGGCTCGAGCAGGGGACAGATGGCGGAATCGTCGTAACCGACGACTGCAAGATCGTGCGGCACTCGCAGTCCGAGCCGCGCCGCCGCCTTGAGTGTGCCCGCGGCGATCACGTCGTTCGCGGCAAAGATCGCGGTCGGTCGGTCGGGCTGACCGAGCAGTTCAAGCGCCGCACGGGTCGCGCTTTCGATCTCGGGGTCGCACATTTTGATGCTCTGCGCGTGCAGCGGGATGTTAAGCTCCTGCGCAATCTGCAAAAACGCGTGATAGCGTTCGCTGCTGATATAAGGGGAAAACCGCCCCGCGAGCATCGCGATCTTGCGGTGTCCGCGCGCGACGAGATGCGCGAGCACCTGCCGCACGCCGTCGGTCTCATCGGACAGGATGCAGGGCAGCTCATGCCCGGGGATGCGGTTGTTGACGAGCACGACCGCGATGTGCTGCGTCTGAAACTCGGATACCAGATCGGCGGGTGCGTTGCCGCCGAGGATGACCCCCTCGATCTGCTTACGCTGCGCGGTGTCCGAAGCGAGCCGCCAGTCCGCCGCCGTCGAGATGACAAGCTGATAGTCCGAGCGGTTGGTTTCCTGCATGATGCCCTCGCAGATGCCCGCGTAAAATTCGTCGAGAATGGTCGCGTCCTTCTTGCAGATGAGAAACGCGATCTTGTCCGTGCGCTGCCGCGCCATCGCCCGCGCAATGGCGTTGGGCGAGTAGTGCAGCAGTTCGGCGGCTTCTAGCACACGGCGGCGGGTGTCCTCCCGCACACGCGAGGGATCGGAAAAGGCACGCGACACCGTTGCGGTGGACACACCGGACAGGCGGGATACGTCATAAATGGTCGGATTCACTTGGTTGCCCTCATTCATGTAAGCGTTTACATTATGTGTTTTGGAAAAGAGCCTGTGCCGATTTCCCTGCTGCAAGCCCTTGTTCTACGTCTAATCTAACACCATCTTACACAAAAAGCAACCGCTAAATGCTTCGTTTTTGGAAATTCATCTAGTTTTTCTAAATATGCCGTATGTTTTTTATCCATATTGCTCTTTCGTATGTAACCCATTACATTTTTATGCGGAAAAAATACAGAGACCCATCCGGATACCGGATGGGTCTCTGTAAATCGGTTTGTATGTGATTTAGGCGTTCTTTGAAACGCAGGAATTGACCCAGTCGATGAAGTTCGTCGTGCTGTCGCCCGTGCGTTCTGCAAGCGTGTGCTTCATGCCCCACACGGTCTCGAAATCGACATTTTTGACATTGCTGTTCATTTGCAGCGCAAGCGCAAGATTGGTTTCCGTGGTCAGCGCGGTATCGCCCTGCTCGATGCCGGTGCGGATACGCCAGTATTTTGCAAGCGTGCTCGCGCCGTAGCCCTTGTACGTTTCGCTGACATAGTACATGGGGTTATACATGTTCATGCGGTCCGCCATCGACGTGCCGATCGTGTCGGTCTGCGCCAGATCGGTCGTGAAATCGGTCGGATAAGACGCGTTCCAGCCCGAGAGCGCGGCGTATTTTTCCTTGTTCGTCGTCAGAAGCTGCGCCATCACACTGTCGAAATGCAGCGAATCGCTTGCGTCGTTGCCAAACAGGTCGTTTTCACCCTGCGAGCGGTCGGGCGCATCGAACGCACCCACGCTCTTGGTCGCGGTCTTACAGTTTTTGACGAAATCCGCAAGGCTCGTGATCTTGGCGGTGTTGGTTGCCGCGTCATAGGTCACCCACGGTCCGTTCGCATTGAGCGCGGCAATGTAGTCCTGTACGGTCTGATAGGTCTTGGCTTCGGTCTGCGTGCCGCCGGTCGGGCCGCCCTGCGGCATGCCTTCGGGTTTTGTGCCGCCCTGCGGCATGCCCTGGGGTTTTGTGCCGCCCTGCATGCCTGCCGGTGCGCCCGCTGCCGCGCCGCCGCTGCCTTGGATGCCGTTGCCCTGCGGCGCGCCACCGCCGCCGCCGAAGTTGCCCGAGGCGTTGAACGCCGTGCTTTCGGTGTACGGGAAGGTCGTATCCGTCAGGAAGTGATTGAGCGAGGTCTCGATCTCGCTCACGAGATAGTGATAATAGCTGCCCGCAAGATAGATACCGTCCGTGCTCTTTTCCAGTGTGAGCGCGTTGCCGTCCTTGTCCTTCAGCCCAAGCGTGTTGACATATTCCGCGAACTGCGCCGCCATGTCGTCGGACAGCGCCGCGGTCCAGGTGCCGTCCGCGCGGGTGTCGCTCGTCGAGAACTGTCCCATATTCCATTCATACGCTTCGTTCGCCTCGTCGAGCGCGGTAATCGGACACCAACACATGGAACCGGTCACAGCATCGCTGATGTAGTTGCCCTTCGCGTCGGTCATCGCAGCGCCGATCGAGGTCAGATAGGCGTAATAGAGCGTGCTGTCGCCGGTTGCGCCCATGAGCGCGCTCTGCGCGCCGCCGCCGCTCATGCCAAAGCTGTAGACCTGATTGACGTCGCCCGGCAGCGAGCCTGCGTTCATGCGGTAATAGCGCACCGCCGCCTTGAGGTCGGTCACGCCCCACGGGGCGCCGCCGCTGTAGGTCAGCTTGTTTGCATCGTCATAGCCGTTCGAGCGACCGCGCATGCCTGCATACACATAGATAAAGCCCGCCTTGAGATAATCGCTCAGCCCGTCATAACTGTATTCGGTCGGCGCTTGCTGTGCCATATAGCCGGGCGTGTTCACGGGAAGCACGACCGGCGCGGTCGTTGCGGTATATTTGCCCACCTTGCCGCTCGCATTGACCGTGCAGGTGTAGGTGCCGTTGCCGTTGTCCTTCGCGGTCATGTACGCGCCCGGCACATAGATGCCCATGGTCTCGTAATCGGTCGTTGCGGGGTTCGAGCAATAGCCCACGCCGATCTGATAGTAAACGTTGTTATCGGCATCATACTGCCATTTGGTATTGTCCAGTGTGAGCGCCGTGTTGTCCTGCTTGTAGTTTGCGAGCGCGGTCGCGACTGCGTCGGTCACGGCGCTCTGCGCGGTCGTGTCCGGGGCGGGCGTGCCGCAGCCCGCGAGCATCGCGCCGATCAGCCCCATGCTGAGGACTGCCTTGATCGTTCTGTTCATATCCTGTTCCCTTCCCGCGCCAGTCGTGCGGCGCGCCGTGTGTTTTCATTGCAAACAGCATATCGCACGCGCGTGTCCTTTCGCGTACCAACCGTGCGCAAAGGATACGCAAAGCTGCGGCAAATTGCGGCAGCTTTAGCCCTGGTCGGACGGAAAGTGCAGCGTGAACACGGTTTCGCCGTCCACGCGCACGCATGCCGTGCCGCCCTGCCGCTCGACCGCCGCCTTCACGATCGCAAGCCCAATGCCGTTTTTGCCGTTCGCGCCCTTGTAGAAGCGGTCGAACACATGGGGCAGCGCCTCAGGTGCGATGCCGTCGCCGTCGTCCGCGACCGCGATGGTCACGCCATCCGGCACGCGTTGCACGCGCAGCGTGATGCGGGTGTGGGCATAGCGCAGCGCATTGGTCAGCAGATTGGTCACGGCGCGCTCCAGATCGTCCTCATGACAGCACAGCAGGACCGGTTCGTCGTCGAACTCGTACTCAAAGTGCAGTCCCTGCGCCTGCGCGACGGTTTGCAGCGGCTCGGCCGCGCGCGCGACGGTCTCGCGAACATCGCCACACTGCTTTTCAACCGTCCACGCGGGGCTGTCCATGCGCGAGAGAAAGAGCAGATCCTCGACCATGCCGCTCAAGCGCTCGGTCTCCGTGAGCAGTACCTGCACGTACGCACGCGGCTCCATCACGCCGCACGCGATGCCCTCGGCATAGCAGCGGATCGCCATGAGCGGCGTGCGCAGCTCGTGTGAAACGTTCTGAAAAAAGGTCTTTTGGTCCTTGTCATACGCGTCGAGTCGCTCCGCCGCGCGGTTCATCGTGTGCGCAAGCTGCTCGAACTCCACGTCCTGAAAGTGAAACTCCCGCGGGGCAAAGCTGCCGCCGCCCAGTTCCTCCGCAAACTGGGCAAGCTGCCGAAGCGGTCTTGTGACCGTGCCCGCAATCGCATTTGCAACAAAAAGGCAGATGAGCAGCGCGCACGCGACGATCGCGGCGAGCGTCGTGTTGATGCCCGCGAGCAGCGTGCCCACGTCGGTCACATCCACATAGAGCACCATGTACACCGCGTCGAGATGCGGGTCGTCGATCGCGGTGACGAAATAATCGCGCCCGTCCACCGTAAGCCGCACATGGTCGGTCGCGGTCAGGGACATCCCTCTGTCCCGCAGCGCCGCAGCAAGGGTCTGCGCGGTAGCGGTCGTGTCGCTGTCGCGCGAATCGACGTCGGTCACGCGGTAATCCGCATCGGTGTTAAAGATACGCACCTCGGTATGCAGGTTATTTTTGACTAGCTTGGACAGATTGGGCAGCAGCCGGTGCATGCCCTCCGGCATAGGCGCGTGCTCCTCTTCCCCGCGCTCCTTGCCGGGTACGCGGCGCACATCGTCCTGTGCTTCGGCAAGCTGCTCGCGTACCGTTTCGGAGATATAATTGCGGAAATACAGGTTAAAGCTGAGTGAAATGCATGCAAACACCGCGAGCATGAGCGCGAGCAGCCGCAGAAAAATACGCGGCGCAATGTGATGACGCGCGGTCATGTGCCGCTCCCGGCGACCGTGAGCCGGAAACCGAAGCCCCAGACCGCGTCGACGCGCATGCGACTGCCCTCAAGTTTTTTGCGCAGACGGCGCACGGTGTCGTCGGTCGCACGGGTCTCGATGTGCGTTTCATAGCCCCACACCTGGCGCAGCAGTTCCTCGCGCGACACCGCGTGTTCGGGGCGCGCCGCGAGATAGGCGAGCAGCTCGAACTCGTTTGGCGTAAGCCCCAGTTCACGACCGTCCAGAAACGCTTTTTTTGCGCCGCTGTCGATCGTCACATCCCCGCAGACAAGCTGCTGTGCGCTCTGCCGCGCATGCAGCCCCTGCTGCTCATACGCGATGCGCCGGAAGATCGCCTTGACGCGCAGCGTGAGCGCCATGGGGGAAAAGGGCTTGACCAGATAATCATCGCTGCCCAGACTGATGCCCTTGGCATAATCGAAATCGGAATCACGCGCGGTCAGCATGATGATGGGCACGGTGCTCCTCTCGCGCAGGCGGCTGCACACGGTGAAGCCGTCCGAACCGGGCATCATGACATCCAGAATGACAAGGTCGCACTCGCATTGCAGAAACCGCGCGAGCAGCCCGTCTCCCGTCGCGAACGCGGTCACGGCATAGCCGTCGTTTTCCAAAAAAATCTTGATCGCTTCGCGGATCGCGTCGTCATCATCCGCGATATAAATGTGCTTTTTGTCCATAGCTCGATCCTCTCTCGTTCTCCCTGATTGTGCTTGCACTCTCAGTTTATGGCGAATGCGTGCAAAAAACAAGGAAAATTTGGTGCAAACAGCAAAAAGCCGGAGCAAGCTCCGGCTTTTTGGGAAAAAATGCGTGCAATCGTTTATGCGCCGAACACCTTGAGCAGGAAGCCCGCCGCGACTGCCGAGCCGATGACGCCCGCAACATTCGGGCCCATCGCGTGCATGAGCAGGAAGTTCGCGGGGTTCGCCTTCTGCCCCTCGACCTGCGAGACGCGCGCTGCCATCGGCACCGCGGACACGCCCGCCGAACCGATGAGCGGATTGATCTTGCCGCCCGTGACGATGTACATGATCTTGCCGAACAGCACGCCGCCGACTGTGGACAACATGAATGCCAGCAGGCCGAGAATGATGATCTTGATCGTGTCCCACGTCAGGAACGTCGATGCGATCGCCTTGCAGCCGACCGACAAACCGAGGAAGATCGTCACAATGTTGATGAGCGCATTCTGCGCGGTGTCCGACAGGCGGTCGACCACGCCGCACTCGCGGAACAGGTTGCCGAGCATGAGCATACCGATCAGCGGCGCGGTATCCGGAATGAGCAGGATAACCAGAATGCTGACTGCGATCGGGAATACGATCTTTTCCGTCTTGGTCACCGTGCGAAGCTGCACCATTTCGACCTCGCGTTCCTTTTTCGTGGTCATCAGGCGCATGATCGGCGGCTGAATGAGCGGAATGAGCGCCATATAGGAATACGCGGCAATCGCGATCGCAGGCAGGTAATCCTTCGCCAGACGGGACGCGACCAGGATCGAGGTCGGGCCGTCCGCGCCGCCGATGACGCCGATCGCCGCGGCGACCGGACCGGGGAAGCCGAGCGCGAGCGCGAGCAGGAACGCCGCAAAAATGCCGAGCTGCGCCGCCGCACCGAGCAGCAGCGAGGACGGACGCGCGATCAGCGGACCGAAATCGGTCATCGCGCCGATGCCGAGAAAGATGATCGACGGATAGATTGCCTTTTCCACGCCCTGATAGAAGAACCAGAACAGACCGCTGTTTTCGGTCAGGATACCGGTCAGCGGAAAGTTTGCCATGAGCACGCCGAACGCGATCGGCACGAGCAGCAGCGGCTCGAACTTTTTGACAATGCCGAGATAGAGCAGCACGCAGCCGATGACGAGCATAATCAGGATCTTGGGATCCGCCGCGATCGCAGCAAAGCCCGACTCACGCAGGATCTTTTCCATGACCCCCAGAAAGGAGAACTGCATTTGTCAGCCCTCCCGTCACAACGTGCACAGCACAGCGCCCGTATCGACCACCGCGCCCTGCGCGACCGCGACCGACGACACCGTGCCGTCATGCGGCGCAAAAATTTCGTTTTCCATCTTCATCGCTTCAAGGATGAAGAGCACGTCGCCGCGCTTGACCGCCTGGCCTGCGGCGCACTTGACCTGCAGGATCGTGCCCGGCATCGGCGAGGAGATGGTCTCCGCGCCGGCAGGAGCGGCGACAGGCGCCGCAGCGGGGGCGGGTGCAGCAGCCGGCGCGGGCGCGGGCGCGGGCGCTGCCGCGATCACGGGCGCGTCGCCGGTCGGCATGGCAGTCGCCTGCCCCTTGTCCACCTCGACTTCATACTGTTTGCCGTTGAGCGTTACGATATATTTCATTTTCATTTCCCCCAGACGTTAAAATCGGACGTAATATGCGCTTTTTGCGCATCATTAGATCGCCTTGATGGACTTGAAGGTCAGCTCGCCGAGCGGTATGCCGGTCTCGTCGCTGACGATCGCCATGATGCACGCGGCGGTCAGATCGTCGACCCCGGACAGCGCCACCGTGCCGCCGAACGGCGCAGTCTGCGCGGTCGAAGCCGCGGGCATGACGGGCGCGGCGGGCGGTGTCGCAGGACGCGCTGCGGGCGCGGGCACGGGTGCGGGGCTGCCGACCGGTGCGGGACGACGCGCAAGCGAACCCGCCGCGCGCGAGATGAGCACGATCATCAAAGACAGCGCCGCGAGTACCACAAAGACGATAAAAAATCCTGAAACCGAGATCAAAAGCGCTTCAAGTGCACTCAATTTCGCAACTGCCATCACTGTACCTCCCGAATGCTGTAGGATACCCGCAGCGGCACGCCGCTGTCGCGCTTGGCAAAATACTGTTCCGCCTGCTGCGGGAAGGCGATATAGCTGAGCACGTCCTCCTCGGAGTGCGCCCGATCGCCCAGATATGCCTTCGCTGCGTCAAATTCCGGCGCGACGGTCTCCGCATAGCGTCCCTCGATGGGCCGCTCGTCACCGAGCACCTTGTGGGCGAGCTCTTCATTGATTGCGCCGGGCGCCTTGCCGTATTCGCCGCGGATATATGCCTTGATCTCCTTGCCGATGTTCTTGTATCGCTCTCCGAGCAGCACATTGACGGTCGCCTGTACGCCGACCATCTGGGACAGCGGTGTGACGAGCGGCGGATAGCCCAGATCGGCGCGCACGCGCGGGGTCTCCTCCAGCACCTCGTCCAGACGGTGCATCGCGTTTTGCGCCTTGAGCTGTGCGACCAGATTGGACAGCATGCCGCCCGGGATCTGGTATACGAGCGCATCCGCCTTCGTGCCGAGCACATAGGGGTCTAGCGTGCCCTGCGCGATGAACTTATCCTTGACGGGCATGAAGAAATCGTTCACTTTTTTGAGTGTGTCGCGCTGTACGCCGCAGTCATAGCCCATTTCGCTCAGCGTGTAAACGAGCGACTCGGTCGCGGGCTGGCTCGTACCGCCGGCAAAGGTCGAGGTCGCGCAGTCGATGCCCGCCGCGCCCGCTTCCGCCGCCTTGAGGTACGTCATCGCCCCCAAACCGGTCGTCGCATGCGTGTGGACATAGATCGGGATGGAAATTTCCTTTTTGAGCGCGGTCACAAGGTCGAAGCACACCTGCGGGCTCATAATGCCCGCCATGTCCTTGATGCACAGCGAATTACAGCCCATCGCCTCGATCTGCTTGCCCAAACCGACATACATTTCAAGGTTGTGGATGGGGCTGATCGTGTAGCAGATTGTGCCCTGTGCATGACCGCCGTTTTTCAGGCACTCATCGACCGCAGTTTCGATGTTGCGCATATCGTTGAGCGCATCGAAAATACGGATGATGTCCATGCCGTTTTCGATGGACTTGCGCACGAATCGGCGCACGGTATCATCGGAATAATGATGATACCCAAGCAGGTTCTGTCCGCGCAGCAGCATTTGCAGCTTGGTGTTCTTCATGTGCTTGCGGATGACACGCAGCCGCTCCCATGGATCCTCGCCCAAATACCGCAGGCAGGAGTCAAACGTTGCGCCGCCCCAGCATTCCACCGAATGGTAGCCCACGCTGTCCATCAGGTCGAGCGCCGCTTCGAAATCCGCCATCGGCAGCCGTGTTGCCATGAGCGATTGGTTCGCGTCACGCAGCACGGTCTCTGTGATGTGTAGTTGCACCTCTTGATTCACTCCGTTTCTTCTGTCAATTTTCTATCACAAAATCAAATCCCAATTCTTTAACTATTTTATCATACCACATTCCCACCCAAAGTAAAATATGACCGCACCCTTTTTGGCAATTTGCTGCGAAAGAAAAATCAATTCTGAGCGGAATGCCCAAAGGCAAAGTCTGTTGACTTTTTTGCACGGGTACGGTATGATTAACTGTATCGCAAATGTACACACTTTTCCCCCGCGCATGCCTATTTGTCTCCGTAGCTCAGCTGGATAGAGCACTTGCCTCCTAAGCAAGGGGCCGGGCGTTCAAATCGCCCCGGGGACGCCACACACAAAAGCCGGACAGCCTTTTCACGCAAGGGGTTTTTCCGGCTTTTTTGATTGTCGCGGGGCAAAAAGGAGGGACGTTGTCTTGAAATTCATTCATCTATCCGATCTGCATCTCGGCAAGCGCGTTAACGCGTTTTCCATGCTCGAGGATCAGGCGCATATCCTGCGCGAGATCGTGGGCATCGTCCGTGCGGAGCAGCCGGACGGCGTGCTCATCGCAGGAGATGTGTATGATAAGCCCGTACCGCCCGCCGAGGCGGTACAGCTTTTCGATGATTTTTTGTGCGAGCTGGCGGCGTGCCGCGTGCGCACCTTTGTCATCAGCGGCAACCACGACTCGCCCGAGCGCATCGCGTTCGGCAGTCGGCTCATGGCGCCGAGCGGGCTGTATCTGTCGCCCGTCTATAACGGCACGGTCGCGCCGGTCACGCTCACCGATGCTTACGGCACGGTCAACCTCTATCTGCTGCCGTTTCTCAAGCCCGCTTTGGTGCGCCACTGTTATCCCGACGAGGACATCGCCTCCTATACCGATGCGCTGCGCGCCGCGATCGCACACATGGACATCGACCCGCGGCAGCGCAACCTTTTGGTCGCGCACCAGTTTGTCACCGGTGCGTCCCGCAGCGAGTCCGAGGAAATTTCAGTCGGTGGCACGGACAACGTGGATATGGAGGTGTTCGCGCCCTTCGACTATGTGGCGCTCGGGCATTTGCACAACCCGCAGAATCTGGACGGCGGGCGCGTGCGCTACTGCGGCACGCCGCTCGCATACGCGTTTTCCGAGGCAAAGCACGAAAAAACGGTCACCGTGGTCGAGCTGAGCGACAAGGGCGACTGCGCGGTGCGCACGGTGGCACTCCATCCCCTGCGCCCGCTGCGCGCGCTGCGCGGCACCTATGCCGAACTCACGCGCAAGTCGTTCTACGACGGGACGACCTATCCCGCAGACTATCTGCACATCACGCTGACCGACGAGGAGGACGTACCCGAGGCGATGGCAAAGCTGCGCGTGCTCTATCCCTTCCTCATGAAGCTGGAATATGACAACCGCCGCACGCGTGCGGGTGCGTGCATCCTCGACGCACCGGACACGGAACGTCGCTCCCCGCTCACACTCTTCGCAGAATTTTACGAAAAGCAGAACAATGCGCCGCTGTCCGCCGAGCAGCGCGCGTGCGTGTCCGCGCTCATCGAATCTATTTGGGAGGATGCGCAATGAGACCGATCAAACTGACCCTGTCCGCGTTCGGCCCGTACGCCGATACCACCGTGCTCGAACTGGACAAACTGGGCACGCGCGGCCTATATCTCGTAACGGGCGACACCGGCGCGGGCAAGACCACCATCTTTGACGCGATCACCTTCGCGCTGTACGGCGAGCCGAGCGGCGACAACCGTGATCCCTCCATGCTGCGCTCCAAGTACGCCGCGCCGGGCACACCGACCGAGGTCGAGCTGCTCTTCGCCTATCGCGGCAAGACCTATATGCTGCGCCGCAATCCGGAATATCTGCGCCCCGCCAAGCGCGGCGGCGGCACGACTGTGCAAAAAGCGGACGCGACGCTCCAGTATCCCGACGGACGCATCGTGACACGTTATCGCGAGGTCACAGCAGCCGTCACCGCGCTGATCGGACTGGACCGCAGCCAGTTTTCCCGCATCGCGATGCTCGCGCAGGGCGATTTCCTCAAGCTGCTGCTCGCCTCGACCGAGGAACGCAAAGCGATCTTCCGGCAGATTTTTCAGACCGCACCCTATCAGGTGCTGCAAGAGCAGCTCAAGGCGCGCACCGCCGCGCTTGCCAGCCAGTGCGAGGCACTGCGCCAGAGCATCCGGCAGTACGCCGCCGGGGTGCTCGCAGGCGAGGACGACGCGCGCCGCGACGCGCTTGCACGCGTCCAGACCGGACAGCTTGCCGCCGAGGACACCCTCGCGCTGCTCACCGCGCTCCTTGCGGACGATGACGCGGCACTGGCGCAGCAGCAGCACACGCTGCGCCAAACCGAAGCGCGCATCACCGCCCTGACCACGCGGCTGGCACAGGCAGAGGAGCAGGAAAAGACCCGCGCCGCGCTCGAAGCCGCGCAGGCAGCCCAGGTGCGCATCGCCGCACAGCTTGCGGACGCACAAGCCGCTCTGTCCGCACAGCAGGCGCAGCAGCCCGTGCGCGAGCAGCTGCACGCGCAGATTGCGACCGCACGCAGCGAGCTGCCGCGCTATGACGAACTGGAGACCACCCGCGCCGCGCTTCGTGCACAGACCGACAAGCACCGCGCGCAGCAGACCGCATGCACCGACGACCGTGCGCGTCTGGCGCGCGCCGCCGACGCTTTGCAGGCACAGCAGCGCGAATTTGCCGCACTCGAGGACTGCGGCGCGACACAGGAAAAGCTGACCGCGCTTTTGGCGCAGCAGGAGCAGCGCGCCGCCGCCCTGTCCGCGTTCGCGCAGGCACTGGCGGCGTGCGATGCGCTGCGGGACAAGCACCGCGCTGCGTGCGCCGCATATCAGGCGGCTGCGCAGCAGGAGGAGGCCCTGACCGCGGACTATCTGCGCCAAAACCGCGCGTTTCTTGACGAGCAGGCGGGCGTGCTCGCGCACACCCTACAGCCCGGACAGCCCTGTCCGGTGTGCGGCGCGTGCGAGCACCCGCATCCCGCGCCGACCACAGTGCATGCGCCGACCGAAGCGGCACTCGAGCGCGCCCGCCGCGCGAGCACGCACGCGCAGCAGACCGCCGCCGAAGCGAGCGCAGTGGTCGCGGGGCTGACCGGTCAGCTTGAGACCATGACCGCCGCGCTTTTGCAGCAGGGTGCGGCGCTGTTCGGCCCGGATGTCGAGCCTGCGACTTACACGGCGCAGGTGGACGCGGCGCAGACCGCGATGCACGCGGCGGTGCAGGAGACCACGCGCAGCCTTGCCGAGGTGCGGCAGCGCATGGCACGGCGCACGGCGCTTGCGCAGGAGCTGCCGCAGCGCTTCGCCGCGGTCAAGGCATTGGAAGCGGCGCTTGCCGCGCGCGAAAGCGAAACGGCGGCGCAGGCGGCGCGTGTGGAAGCCATGCAGACCGCGCTCGACACGCTTGCGCGCACGCTGCCCTTCGCGGGCAAGGCGCAGGCGGTCAGCGCGCTGCGCGACCTACAAACACGGCATGACGCGCTGCAAGCCGCGCTCGAGCGTGCGCAAGCCGCCTACCAGATCGCACGCTCACAGGCGGACACACTTTCCGGTCAGATCGAGGGATACCGCGCGCAGCTTGCCGCCGTGCCCGCGGTGCCGCTTGCCGCGGAACGCGAGGAATTGGCGCGCTGCGGGCAGGAGAAGGAAGCGTGTACGCGCGCGATCACCGCACTTTCCGCCCGCCTGCAGACCAATCAGACCGCGTTTGACAATTTGCACGCACGGTTTGACGAGCTGACAAATCTGGAAGCGCAGTGGAGCCAGATGCGCGCGCTGTCCGCGACCGCGAACGGCAATCTCGCGGGCAAGGAAAAGATCATGCTCGAAACCTATATCCAAATGACCTATTTCGACCGTGTCATCGCGCGCGCAAACACACGCTTCATGGTCATGTCGGGCGGTCAATATGAACTCAAACGCAGCGTGGAAGCGGAAAACAACCGCTCCCAGAGCGGTCTTGCGCTCGACGTCATCGACCACTATAACGGCACGGAACGCAGCGTGCGCTCGCTGTCGGGCGGCGAAGCGTTCAAGGCGTCGCTGTCGCTCGCGCTCGGTCTGTCCGATGAGATCCAGTCCTCGGCGGGCGGCATCCGGCTCGACAGTATGTTTGTCGACGAGGGATTCGGCTCGCTCGACGAGGAATCGCTCGCACAGGCGATGCAGGCGCTCGCAGGCTTGACCGAGGGCGACCGGCTCGTGGGTATCATCTCGCATGTCGCGGAGCTGAAAAGCCGCATCGACAAGCAGATCGTCGTGACCAAGGCAAGCACCGGCGGCAGCCGGGTGGAAATTCGGGTGTGACATACGCATTTCTTACAAAAAAGTGCGTGCTTGCGCACACGCGCGATATGTGATACCATAAACGCATGTAAAAGATTACGGACACAAACGGAAAGGAATCTTACAGTATGAAAGTCGTCGCATTTAACGGCAGCCCCAAGGCAAAGGGCAACACCTACCACGCGCTCCAGGCAGTCTGCGCCGAGCTGGAACAGCAGGGCATCGAGACCGAGATCATCCACGTAGGCAACCGCGAAACGCGCAGCTGCCTCGCCTGTAATAGCTGCGTGCGCAATCAGGATCAGTGCTGCGTCCTCAAGGACGACGTAAATGATTGGATCGCCAAAATGGTCGAGGCGGACGGCATCCTGCTCGGCTCTCCGGTACACTATGCGGGCATCAGCGCGGGCATGAAGGCATTCCTCGACCGCGCTTTCTATGTTTCCTCGGTCAATGGCTCGCTGCTGCGCCACAAGGTCGGCGCGGCGGTCATTGCGGTGCGCCGCTCGGGCGGTCTGCCCGCGTTTGAGCAGCTCAATAATTACCTGCTCTACTCGGAGATGGTGCTCCCCACCTCCAACTACTGGAACGTCATCCACGGGCTGAAGCCCGGCGAGGTTGAGGGCGACGCCGAGGGCATGCAGATCCTGCGCGTGCTCGGTAAGAACATGGCGTGGGTCATGCAGTCGCTCGCCGCGAGCCGCGACACCGTTCCCGCGCCCGCGCTCGAAGCCAAGACCTTCACAAACTTCATCCGATAAGCTCTATCGCACGAAAGCCACTGCGCACGCGTTTGCGCCGTGGCTTTTGTCGCATTCACGGATCGCACATCCATGCTTCCTTTTGTAAAATATAGAACAAACCGCGTTTTTCACCCTTCTTTCGGCTTCATTTCCGTTTTGGGGTATGCTATAATAAAAATCAATGCGATAGAAAAGGCAATAAACGAGGATGGGCATGAAAAACTGGGGACGAACGGGAACAGGGCTGCTGCTTGCACTGTTTCTGTGCTGTAATGGATATGTGGAGCTGAGCGGACGCTATATCGTCGGCGTACCCGCAAAGCTGGGGTTCGCGGCGGGCTTTGTGCTGCTGCTCACCGTCTTTACGCAGACGGGCGCGTGCCCAACCGACAGCGCGGCGCGCGGCCGCACGCGCATGCGCCGTTATTTTCTTGCGCTGTTTTTGTACTACTTATGGATCCTCGGGAATATGCTTTTCTTTGACGCAGCGTTCGGGCGCGCGCATAACGGCTTGCAGCCCAACTTCAACTTCTACGCGGTCGATATCAATCTCGAGCCGCTCAAGACCATCCGCAACTATCTGCGCGCCTACCACAACGGCAACATTTCGGGCAATCTGGTCGCGATCAACCTGATCGGCAATCTCGCCGCATTCGCGCCCATGGCGGTCTTTCTGCCCACGCTGTGGCGTCCCGCGCGCAATTTTCTGGTGTTCACACTGGGGATGACCGTCATGATCTGCGCGGTCGAGATCATACAGATCTTCACCGGCACCGGAAGCTGCGACGTGGACGACGTGATCCTCAATCTCGCAGGGGCGCTCGTGGTCTGGCTCGCCGTGCAGCTTCCTCCCGTGCGGCGGCGGCTCTACGACCTGTCTCCCAACGCGAAAGGATGATTTAACATGCAAAAAACCGTACTGATCGCCGGTCTGGGTCTGATCGGCGGCTCCATGGCGAAAGCGATCAAGGCACACACCGATGTGCGCGTGCTCGGCTATGATATTTCGGAAAAGGTGCTGTCGGACGCGCGCTATCTCGGCGTGATCGACGATATTGCGCGCGAAGAAGATTTCGCGCAGGTCGATCTCGTGCTCGTCGCGCTGTATCCGGTGCCCACGGTCGAGTTCCTGCTCAAAAGCATCCCCCATTTTCGTGCGGGCTGCATCGCGGTCGACCTGTGCGGTGTCAAGGGCTATGTCTGTGAGCGCGTGTCCCCCGTCGCGCAGCAGCACGGCGTGGCGTTCATCGGCGGACACCCGATGGCAGGGCGCGAGTTCTCCGGCTTTGAGTATGCACGCGATGATCTCTACGAAGGCGCAAGCATGATCCTTGTGCCGACAGACAGCACTACCACACCCGCGCTCGAACAAGCGCAGGCGTTTTTCCGTACGCTCGGCTTCGGCAAGATCGTGTGCACCACCGCAGCACAGCACGACGACATGATCGCCTACACCTCGCAGCTTGCGCATGTGGTATCGAGCGCGTACATCAAAAGCCCGGAGGCGCTGCGGCACGACGGCTACTCCGCAGGCTCCTACAAGGACCTGACCCGCGTCGCGCGGCTGAACGAGCAAATGTGGACCGAGCTTTTCCTGCGCAACGCCGGGCCGCTCGTGCGCGAGATCGACGAGATCATGCGCCATTTGCAGGAATACCGCGACGCGATCGCAAGCGGACAAGAGGATACACTGCGGCAGCTCCTGCGCGACGGACGCGAGCGCAAAGAGCGCATCGGTTAAGAACAGAAAGCCACAGGTGAAGGGAGGGCTGTCATGCGCGCAAACAAATACGGTACGCGTAGCGTCATTGCGCTGCTAGGGGCACTGTTATTGATCCTATTTGCACTGGGTGCTTTTGTGCGCTATCGCACGCAGCTCACGCGCGAATTTTCCCACATGGTCACGGACAGCTTGAGCACCTACACCGCAAGTCAGGCGAGTGAGATCGGCGAGCGCATCGACTCGATGCAGCGCTCCGCCGACACGGTCGCCGCGGTGCTTGGCGCATCCGCCCCGCTCGACGAGGCGCGCATCGCGCGCGTGCTCGAGCATGTGCAGCCCAAACAGCCCGCCTGCACGATGCGCTATCTGCCCCTTTCGCAGCTTGCGCCGCTCTATCCCGACAAGACCGCGTATGACCGTGTGCTCGGACAATTACGGCGCGGGGAAACGGTGCTGACCGAAGTGACCGAGCGCGCGGGCGATTTTTTCTTCAGCACGCTCTCCCCTGTGCGACAGAACGGCGTGCTCACCGGCGTGGTGTGCTGTCAGGCCGATGCCGAGCGGCTGACCCATGCGCTGCAGCAGGTCCTTTTGTCCGCCTCGGTGCACAGCTACCTGGTCGACTCCACCGGCGCGCTGCAACTGCCCCCTCCTCCCGATTCTGCGGCTGCCGCGCTCTATGCCCGTTTCCGCACGCAGGCACAGGGGGCCGATTTAGCGCTCTATCAGGCGATCGAGGCGGGCGGCGTGTATACGCTGCAATACCGCGTGCGCCATACCCAACCGCTGTTCGCCGCGACCGCGCCGCTCGGGCACAACGGTTGGCGGCTGCTCAATCTGAGCGATGCGGGCGTCATCAAAAACCATTCCGGCAAGATCCTGCGCTATACCGTGCGCGTATGTCTGCTGCTCGGGCTGTCCATTGCGCTGCTCATGGTCGCGGTGTACTACGCACTCGGACGGCAGCAGCGCCGCCTGCGCCTGAGCGAGCAGCGCTATGATCTGCTCGCGCGCTTCAGCGACACCGTGCTGTTCGAGTATGATTTTACGACCGATACAATGGTCTGGTCGGGCAACGCGAGCAAGGTGTTGGGGCTGATCAACATCCGCATGACAAATTACGAACGCGATGGACAGGAATCTGCGCTCGTGCACCCGGACGACCTCGCCCTTGTACGCGCGAAGCGGCACGAGCCGCTTGCGCAGGGCACGATCGACAGCTATGAGGCGCGTTTCCGGCTGCCGCAGGGCGGCTATCGGTGGTGCAGCTGTCAATATCAGATCATTTACGAAAAGAACGAGCCGCGGCTGCTCGTCGGCAAGCTGACCGACATTTCCACCCACAAGGCACGCGAGGCGCGCCTGCGCGCACAGGCGGAGAGTGATAGCCTGACCGGTCTGCTCAACAGCGCGTCCATGCGCGAGGAGACCGAAAAACGGCTGCGCGAGGGCGCGACCGGCTTTTTCTTCGTGTTTGACGTGGACGATTTCAAATCGGTCAACGACGACTGCGGGCACATCATCGGCGACAGTGCGCTGCTCGCCATCGCAGGTGTGCTGCGCAGTGCGTTCCGCGGACGCGACCTCATCGGCCGACTGGGCGGCGATGAATTTGCCGCGTTCATGGACGGCACGGAGGATGTCGACGCCGCCGCGCGCAAGGCGCATGAGCTTGTCACCCAGATCGGCGCCGTACAGCTCACGGACGCGCCGGGTCTGCGCTTGTCCGCAAGCATCGGCGTCGCACGCACCGGCGCCGGTGCGACCGATATGCGCACACTCTACGCCGCCGCCGACCGCGCCATGTATATCGCCAAGCGCAAGGGCAAAAACAGCTATCATATCGAAACTGCATAATGTATCCTTCTCAAAAAAGACGCAAATACTGCGTCTTTTTTTTGCGCCTTGTAACATATGTTACGGATTCTATACACGCGCCGTGGTATCCTAGGTACAGTAAGAAACGGCGATGTACGGAAAGGAGCTGCACAGTATGAGCGGCATTTTAAAAAATATCAATAAAGCACAGGCGCTGCGTCTGCGCGACGAGATCAACTATCAGGACGGTCAGGTGGTCAGCAAGACACTGGTGCAGAACCCCGCGGTCAATATGACCCTGTTCGCCTTTGAAAAGGGCGAGGAGATCAGCGCCCATGTATCGGACGGCGACGCGTTCGTGCTGTGTCTGGACGGCACGGGCGAGGTCACGATCGACGGCGCACCGCACACCCTTGAAGAGGGCAGCGCGATCGTCATGCCTGCGGGCGTACCGCATGCGGTTTTCGGAAAAGAGCGGTTTAAAATGCTGCTCGTCGTGGCATTCTAAGGAGGACATACCGATGATTCGTAAAATCATTCACATCAACGAAGATCTGTGCAACGGCTGCGGCGCATGCGCGGCGGCATGTCATGAAGGCGCAATCGGTATGGTAGACGGCAAGGCCAAGCTGCTGCGCGACGATTACTGTGACGGACTGGGCAACTGTCTGCCCACCTGCCCGACCGGCGCGATCACCTTTGAGGAGCGCGAGGCGGCGGCATACGACGAAGAAGCCGTCAAGGCGCGCATGGCGCAGCAGGCACAGCAGCATGAGGGCGGCTGCCCGGGCAGCCGCGCCGCACGCATCGAGCACACCGCGCCGCAGGGCGGATGCCCCGGCAGCCGCGCAAATCGCATCGAGCATGCACAGCCCGTGCACACCGCGCCCGTCGATGCGCCCTCGCAGCTCATGCAGTGGCCGGTACAGATCAAGCTCGTGCCGGTGAATGCGCCCTACTTTGACGGCGCCCGTCTGCTCATTGCGGCGGACTGCACCGCCTATGCACGCGGCGACTTCCACGACCGCTTCATGAAAAACCATATCACGATCATCGGCTGCCCCAAGCTCGACGAGGGCGACTACGCCGACAAGCTGACCGCCATCCTCGCGGAGAACGACATCAAGAGCGTCACCGTGGTGCGCATGGAAGTGCCGTGCTGCGGCGGCATCGAATTCGCCGTTAAAAAGGCGCTGCAAGCGTGCGGCAAGATGATTCCGTGGCAGGTCGTGACGATCGGCTGCGACGGAACGATCCTGGACTGATCGTCATCCACAAAAAAGGAGGAAACGAACATGAATGCATTTGTAAACGATTCCTGCATCGGCTGCGGACTGTGCGAAGGCACCTGCCCTGCGGTCTTTCACATGAATGAGAGCGGCGTCGCGGAGGCGATCGGGGAAGTGCCCGCCGCAGAAGAGGACGCTGCGCGCGAAGCATGCGACGGGTGTCCGGTCGCAGCGATCGAGCTTTCATAATCATCCCCGCAAAAAAGGAACTGCTAAAAAGCAGTTCTTTTTTTGATTGCGCATGAAGATTGCTTTTGGTTCGCTTCACCGCCTGACGCCGTCAGCGCTTTAATCAGCAGGTAGACACCAAGCCCGCCTTTTGTAACCTGTATACCCGCAATAACACGCGGAAACGCGTATAGCAGCCGCAGAATAGGAATCTTCTATTGTCTCATAAAAGTTCAATAAAACGCAAAAAGAACCGTTAAGCAATCTTTAAAGACTGTTTAACGGTTCTTTTCTTGGAGCTGTTGACCGGGATTGAACCGGTGACCTCATCCTTACCAAGGATGTACTCTACCGACTGAGCTACAACAGCATGTGGCGACTCGGAAGGGACTTGAACCCTCGACCTCCGGCGTGACAGGCCGGCGCTCTAAC